>JANRKM010000179.1:0-2013 GCA_033763475.1 Kofleriaceae bacterium | reverse complement strand
CGAGTTGGTGACGGCGTCGAAGCTGCGCGACATCATCACGAGCTGCGTCATTTCCATCACGGCATTGACGTTGGCGCGTTCGATGTAGCCTTGCGAGACGCCGACGCGGCTGAAGTCGAGCGCTGGCTCGGCGGGGCGGTCGGGCACGACGCCCGAGTTCTCGAAGCGCGAGAGCTTGGCGTCCTCGGCGATCGAGAAGAGGCCGATGGCGCCGACCTGCGTGCCGCCCTGGGTAATCATGCCGTCATGGGCGATGACCGGGGGTCCGCCGTTGGCGTTCAGCGTGATCGGCGCGCCGCCGACATCGAGCACGGGATAGCCGTTCAACGTCTGCAGGTCGCCGGTCGGGGTGATGCGCATGCGGCCGTCGCGCGTGTAGACGGTGCCGGCCGGACCCTGGAAGGCCATCCAGGCGTCGCCGTTGACCGCCACGTCGAACGGGTTGTCGGTGCGCGTGAACTCGCCGGAGCGGCGCGACAGGTAAGTCTCGCCGAGGGTCGAGAAGGCGGTCGGCTCGAGCGGCACCTGCGAAACAAGCGTCTCGAACTTGATCTCCTCGGCGCGGAAGCCCGCGGTCGAGACGTTCGCGACGTTGTGGGCGATGGTGTCGATGCGCCGCTGCAACGCGATCTGGCCGGAGAGCGCGACGTAAAGGCCTGACTGCATGACCGATCAACTGCCTCCGAGCTTCAAGTTCTGGAGCGTGGCGAGCAGGTTGACGCCGATGCTCGCTTCGATCGGCTGTCCGATCAGCAACACGGCCGGGCTCGTCGCCGACTGTGACGGGTTTTCGAGCTCCCACAGCGTGGCGAAGCGGTTCAGCAGCTTGCCGAGCTTCTCGGGGTCCTGCAGATCCTCGATGTCGAGCTTCTTCTCGATCAGGGCTGCATGCTTGTCGATGTCGCCTGCTGCGACGCTGTCCGGGATGCCGAGCGCGGTATCGACAACCGTCATTATTGCCTTGTCGGCGAGGAGCTGCAGCGTGCTCGTGATGCCGCTTGCCTTGCGGGCGAAGTAGAGCGCCAGGCGCACGCCTTCGTTCTGGGCGCCGGCGTCCTCCTCAAGGGTCGCTCGCACGTATTTATCGACGGTGCCCTGGCGGGTCTTGTCGAACACCGTGGTGGTCTCGCCGAAGCGGGCGAAGTTGAAGACCTCCGCGAACTCGCGATAGCGCGTATCGACGAGCGAATTGGCGAAGCTCTCGCTCTTGTCGACGCCCTCGGTCAGCACCTTGCGCATGAAGGCCTTGGCGTAGGCCATGTCGCTCAGCCCGTGGGCCTTCATGGCGTAGCGGAACAGCCGATCGTTGCCGATGAATTCCTCGATCGACTTCACGCTCTCGATGTTCTCGAGGTAGTAGGCCGTCTCGCGCGCGACCACCGGCTGCTCGGAGGTGTTCTCCAGCGAGCGCGTCAGGTCCTTGGTGATGAGACTGTAGCTCGCGAGCGTTGTGAGCACGGGTGAATTGCCCCCGATAGTTGGCTGGAAGCCGCAACTCTCCTCTTTTCGGCTTGTCCCAAGCTGACGGCGGCCGTTGCGGCCTTCCCGCATCAGCTTCGCGCAAGGGGGACCGGGTTATCACTGGCGAGGCCCCGTGAACCGGCCAGGAGCCGCGCCCCCGTGACAATCATCCTCGGTCTCGTCATCACCCTCGGCTGCATGCTCGGCGGCTTCATGGCCATGGGCGGCCACGTCGACGTGCTGTGGCAGCCGTGGGAGTACGTGATCATCTGCGGCGCTGCGGCCGGAACGTTCGTCGTCGCCAACCCCTTCAAGGTCATCAAGGACACCGGCAAGGGGCTGATGGAGGCGTTCATGGGCAAGGTGCCGAAGCCGGCCGAATATCTCGAGCTGCTCGGCGTGCTCTACGCGTTGATGCGGGAGTTGCGCTCCAAGCCGAGGAACGAGGTCGAAGAGCACATCGACAAGCCGGAAGAGTCTCCGCTGTTCCAGAAGTTCCCCAAGATCCTCGCCAACAAATCGATCCTGACGTTCATCTGCGACTACTGCCGC
>JANRKM010000178.1:0-132538 GCA_033763475.1 Kofleriaceae bacterium | reverse complement strand
CCAGATGCCGCGCGCGGCGGCGATCGCGGCCGGAATCAGGAGCAGGCCGGCGACCAGCGCCATCGCGGTGAGCGTGGAGCGGGCGAGGGCACTGACGGGGAACACGCCCCCCTTGTCGCTGACGGGAGCGCGCGCGAGCTCGCGGGCATATGCGCTCCCCAGATCGAGGCCGAGCGGGGCGGCGAGCACCGTGGTGGCGAGGGCAAGCTCGTAGCCGAGGACGTTGAAGAGCGGCGCCACGCCGACCAGCAAGCCGAAGCCCGTCATCACGGCCACCCACGTCCAGAGCCGCCCGACCAGCTTGGCGGAGATCGCGATCGCGCAGCCGACGGCCACGGCGAAGGCACCTGCCCCGAGCGGGTCGAGGAACCCGCGCAGGAGGACGGTGCCACCGGCGACGCCCGCGATGGCCGCGACCACCGTCCATCGGCGCGACCACAGCCGACCCGGGCGGGGGAGGCGGGCCATGGAGCGGATCGCCGCGACCTGAGAACCCGCGCTCACGGGAAGTTCCTGGTATGGTCAAGCGGCGTGGCCGCCGATGACGCCCAGCCCGAACGACGCGAGGATTCGCGACGTCCGATCGAGCTCAAGGTCGAATACAAGCGGCTCAACACGTTCTTCGCCGACTACACCAAGAACATCTCGCGCGGCGGGACATTCATCAAGACAAGCAGACCGCTGCCGGTCGGCACGGAATTCCTGTTCAAGCTATTCGTGCCCGGCCGCGAGCAGCCGCTGACGATCCATGGCGAGGTCCAGCGCATCATCGATGGTACGGGCGAGGGCGACGAAGCCGAAGCTGGCATGGCCATTCGATTCGTCTACCGAGAAGGCGACCCCCAGGCAGAAATCGCACGGGTCGTCGAAGGTCTGATGACCGACAGCCTAGGCCCGCGGCTCTACGCGAAGCTGATGGATCACGCCAACAAGAAGCGCAGCTAGATGGCCTCTGCACGGTTCCTTCGCTACCTCGCGCCGAATCTCATCACGCTCTCGTCGATGATTTTCGGATTGGTCTCCCTGTGGGCGGCCGCCAACCGCAACCCGGCGCTCGCCGCGTGGATGATCATCTACGCGGTGCTCACCGATCGGCTCGACGGCCTCGTCGCGCGCGCGGTGAAGGGCACGAGTGAGCTGGGCATGCAGCTCGACTCGTTCGCCGACTTCCTCAACTTCGGCGTCGCGCCGGCCTACCTCGTCCTCAGCTACCTCTCGTCGCGTCCCGACCTGCCGTTCCAGGACGGCACCGGCAAGACGCTGCTCTGGATCGCGTGCGGCGGCTACATGCTGTGCGCCGTGTTCCGGCTCGCTCGCTACAACATCCTCACGGACGATCAGGTGCCGACGAAGATCTTCTTCGGCTTCCCCACCACGCTCGCCGGCGGAATGCTCGCGATCTGGATGCTGCTCCTGCTCAAGTACGATCCGTACATCGCCGCGTACGGAGGTGACTTCGGCGGGCGCAAGCTGTTCGGCGAGTCGTTCAAGACGCCCGTCGCGGCCTGGAAGTACTTCCCGATCGCCGTCGCGGTGTTCGGCTACCTGATGGCCTCGCGCCTGCCGATGCCGAAGGTCGGCATGACGAAGAACAAGGCCCTCTCGGCGTTTCTCTTGACCCTCGTCGTCACCGGCTACATCTGCGGCTTCGCGATGCACTTCCCGGAGATCTGCTTCTGGATGCCGACGGTGTGGTGCATCATGTTCCTGATCTGGGGCCAGGCCTCGGCGAAGGCGCGCGCGATGTATCCGCCGCCGCTGTTCCCGAAGAAGGACCCGGAGAAGCCGCTCATTCGCCCACAGGCCGACATCGAGGACATCGTGCTCGACGAGGCGCCGCCCAACGGCAAGGCCTAGCGGCTCAGCTCTTCGCCGCCGAAACAAAGTCCTGCGCGATCACGGTCCAGTCGTCGGCGCCGTGGCCGCGCTCGATCATCTCGTCCATCCGCGCCGCGATCGCGGGCACGAGCGCGAGCGCCACGTTCGCCTTCGCCTGGGCGAGCTCCGCCTCGACGAGCCGCGCGTCCTTCCGCGCCATGTCCAGCGTCCACGATGGTGCCCCGTAGCTCCCCGACGCCAAGCGCGTGGCGCGCGCCATCGTCGAGCTCCCGGGGTTGAAGTTCTCGAACAGCTTGATCGCCTCGGCCGGGGCAATCCCGAGCGCCACACCGAGTCCGATCATGTCACCGATCGCGGTCGTGAAGCCCATCAAGAACGTGTTGCCCATCAGCTTGAACGCCGCGGCTGCGTCCACCCGCGCGCCGAGATCGATCACCTTGCCGGTCATCGTCGCCAGCATCGGCGTCACGTGCTCCACGCGCGCCCGCGCGCCCGACACCAGCATCAAGCCCGTCGCATCGCGCGCATTCTGCGGCCCCATGAACACGGGGGCGTGCACGTACGTGAGGTCCGCGCGTGCGGTCCGCCGCCGAGCGCCTTCCGTCGACGTCGTCGTGTGATCGATGACCCACACGTCCGCGCGTGGGCGCGCGGCTGCGAGGACCGCATCCACCGCCGCGTCGTCCGAGACCACCACGTGCACGCGCGACGCGCCGGCAATCGCCTCGGCCGGATCCTCGAACGCCTTGGCGCCGTCCTTCTCGAGGGCCTTGGCGCGCGCGTGCGTGCGATTCCACACGTGCACTTCTTCGCCTTTCGCGCGCAGCGCCTGCGTGAAGCCCGTCCCGAGGAGTCCCGTGCCCAAGATGGCGATCATGGGGGCAGCCTACCTCGGATCGCGAAACTCACCCTTGACGACCGGGCCTGGGGCGCGTTACCCACGTGCCCTCGACGGGGGTTTAGCTCAGCGGGAGAGCATCGGCTTTGCAAGCCGAGGGTCAGGGGTTCAATCCCCCTAACCTCCACGACGAATCGAAAGGCCGCTGGACCGTCGAGGACCGGCTGGACGACGCCATCGCGCGCCTGGGCGACACGCCGGCGATGCCGATGCGCAGTCGCTGCGCGCGGAGCTCGAGGCACTCCGGGCACGGCTCCGCGCTGCCGCCACGGGCCGTCCGATACCAACGCTTTCCCGTTAAATGACCGACGGCAATGGATGGTCGTGGTGTCGGGGGCAAAGCCGTAACCATCACGGACGCTTCGCGATAGTGTCGGGCGTGGCTTCGACGCTCCCTCGGTTCTCCAGCGGTCTGAAGATTGTCCGCATCGGCGTCATCGGGATGCTGCTGCATAGCGTGGCCACGATCGTGGTCACGGTGATGGCCGTGACGGCGGACTCGCCGGACGAGAGTCGGAAGTACCTCGACTACGTCAAGTACCTGATGCTCGCGAACGTCGTCGCGTTCGGCGCCATGACGTTCGGTGTCGGGCGCGCGCTCCCCGAGCTCAAGCGCGCGAGGATGGACCTCCGCACGATGCTCATCTCCATGTGCGGGTTCGTCGTCGCGACCCTGGCGATGCTGTGGGCGTACTACGTGCTGTCGGAAATGCTCGACGCCCTGGCGGCGCACTTCCAGCGGCTCGAAAACGCTGCGGACCTCGACGGGATGCTGGCCGAGCGCGATCGCTTCGAGACCGCGACCGAGCGGTTCGCGTCGATGGGGGAGGTCGCGGTCGTGAAGGATCTCGCCTACGGCGCGGGCCTCTACTTCCTGACTCGCACGGTGCAGATGTCGGCTGCCGTCAACGATCAGCTCGCGTTGCGCGACCGCGCGGCGAGCATGGGCCGCGCGCTGATGGTGATGGTGGTCGGCGACCTCTTCTATCAGCTGACCTACGGTCTCGGCAGCGGCGGCAACGGCTTCACTGCCCTCATCGCGAGCCTGCTCGTCGCCGGCTACGCGGTCTGGTGTCTCATCAAGCTGCAGCGCTTCCTGTTCGACGCGGCGTGGTTCGTCAACGAGCCCCATAACCTGCCGACGGCGACCGTGGTGGTGCGTGAGGCGGCGGCGCCGCGCGCTTCGCAGCCGTCGTTACCGAAGATCCCGCAGCCGCAGGCGCAGTCCGTGCCGCGCCCGTCGCAGCCCTCGCCGATCATCGTGGTGCCGCAGCCGACGGCCCCCACGCCCAGGGCCGAGAGCACCGTCGATGGGGAGTCCGATTCCGGCGGACCCCGGTTCTTGCGGTAGCTCTACCTGGTCGTTGGACGAGTTGCGATGAGGGCGCAGGGTCGCCACATCGAGACGCATGTCCAAATCCATTCCTGTCGTTGCGATGCGAAACGGCGTGCTGTTCCCCGGCATGAGCCTACCCATCACGGCAGCTCGCGCTCCGACGCTCAAGGCGATCGAGGTCGCCCTTCGCGACCCCACGCACGAGGTGTTCGTGGTTGCTCAGCGCGAAGACTCCGATGACGTATCGCCCGAGGGGCTGTACGCGGTCGGAACGATCGCCTCCCTGACGTCCGTTCAGCGTGGGCTCGGAGGGATCCGGGTCGCGCTCGAGGGCCAGGAGCGCGGCGTCGCGGTGCGCATCGCGCCGCAAGACGGCTACCTGGTCGCGACGGTCGCACCGGCGGTCGAGCTGCAGCCGCTCGACGCCAAAGATCCGACGTTCGTGGCGCTCTATCGTGAAGTGCGGCAGCGCGCGAGCGAGCTCGCCACCAAGCGCGGCGTCCCCGAGGATGCGGTGGCCCAGATGATCGCGCAGATCAAGGAGCCGGGGCAGCTCGCCGACCTCGTCGCGGGGTACCTCGAGGCGCCCGTCGCCGAGCGGCAGACCCTGCTCGAAGCGCTCGCGATCGATGATCGCCTGCGGCAGGTCCTGATCCTGATGCAGAAGCAGATCGCGGTGCTGTCGGCGCAGGAAGAGATCCAGTCGAAGGTGAAGGAGGAGCTCGGCGAGCGCCAACGCGAGCATTACCTGCGCGAGCAGATGCGCGCGATCCAGAAGGAGCTCGGCGAGGACGACGAGAAGGCCGACGCCGCGCTCGCGGAGCTGAAGGCCAAGCTCGACAAGCTCCCGCTCCCCGAGGAAGCGCGCAAGGAAGTCTCGCGGGAGTGGTCGCGGCTCACGCGCAGCGGCCGCGAGTCGATGGAGTCGCAGATGATCCGCACGTACCTCGAGACCGTGGCCGAGCTGCCCTGGGGCGTGCGCACCGAGGAGAAGCTCGATGTCTCCGAGGCCGCGAAGATCCTCGACGAGGATCACCACGGACTCGCGGATGTGAAGGACCGCGTGCTCGAGTTCCTCGCGGTGCACCAGCTCGCGAAGGGCACCGGCAACAAGGGCCGAATCCTCCTGTTCTCGGGGCCGCCCGGCGTCGGCAAGACGTCGATCGCGAAGTCGATCGCTCGTGCGATGGGGCGCAAGTACGTCCGCATCGCGCTCGGCGGCGCGCGCGACGAGGCGGATATCCGCGGGCACCGGCGCACGTACATCGGCGCGCTCCCCGGGCGCATCCTGCAGGGCATGAAGCAGGCCGGCAGCCAGAACCCGGTGTTCCTGCTCGACGAGGTCGACAAGCTCGGCGTCTCGTACCAGGGCGATCCGGCGAGCGCGCTGCTCGAGGTCCTCGATCCCGCGCAGAACGACTCGTTCACCGATCACTATCTCGGCGTCCCGTTCGATCTGTCGGAGGTGATGTTCATCGCCACGGCGAACTTCCTGCAGAACATTCCCGGGCCGCTGCTCGACCGCATGGAGGTCGTGGACTTCGCCGGCTACACCGAGGCCGAGAAGCTCCAGATCGCGAAGCACTACCTCGTCCCGCGCCAGCTGAAGGACAACGGGCTAGAGGCCGAGCACCTGAAGCTGACCGACGACGCGGTGCGCGAGGTGATCACGAACTACACGCGTGAGGCAGGCGTGCGCAACCTCGAGCGCGAGCTCGGACGTCTCGCGCGCAAGGTCGCGCGGCGGATCGCGGCGAAGGAGGTCGAGCGCGTGACGCTCGAACGCCCGGACGTGCGTCCGCTCCTCGGACGACCGCGCGTGCGCCCGGAGAAGGCCGCCGGCACCGATCAGATCGGTATCTCGACGGGCATGTACTACACGCCCGCGGGAGGCGACATCATGTTCGTCGAGGCTGCACCGATGAAGGGCAAGGGCGACCTCATCCTTACCGGCCAGCTCGGCGACGTGATGAAGGAGTCGGCGCGCGCCGCATGGACGTTTGCCCGTGCACACGCGGACTGGCTCTCGATCGACGCGCGCGTGTTCGAGCGCGATGTCCACGTGCACGTGCCGGCGGGTGCGATTCCCAAGGACGGTCCGTCGGCGGGTATCGCCATGGCGACCGCGATGGTGTCCGCGCTGTCGGGGCGCCCCGCTCGCCATGACGTCGCGATGACTGGCGAGATCACGCTGTCGGGCCGCGTGCTGCCGATCGGTGGGCTCAAGGAGAAGGTCCTCGGCGCCGTGCGCGCGGGTATCACCCACATCGTGATCCCGAAGGACAACGAGGCTGACCTCGAGGACCTGCCGGTCGACGTGCGCGACAAGCTGACGGTGTCGGCCGTCGATACCCTCGCCGAGGCGCTCTCGATCACGCTGCGTGACACCACGCTGCGCGACGGGCGCCTGTGGTTCGGCGAGGCCCACGTGGTGGCCGACGAGGGCCGCTTGGCGCACTAACTGTGCTACATGCGTCGCGATGCGCGTGATCTCACTCCTCCCCTCGGCCACCGAAATGGTGTGCGCGCTCGGGGAGGGTGCGTCGCTCGTCGGCATCTCGCACGAGTGTGATTTCCCCGCGGAGATTCGCGATCGCCCGGTACTCACGCGGTCGCTGATCGATCCGAACGGCTCGAGTCGCGCGATCGATCGCGCGGTGCGCGGTGTGCTCGCGGGCGCGCTCAGCATCTACGAGGTCGATGTCGACCGCCTCGGCGCGCTCCGGCCCGACGTGGTGATCACGCAGGACCTGTGCGAGGTATGTGCCGTGTCGCTCGTCGACGTGCGCTCGGCCCTGGCGCGCGCCGCACACCGCGCGGCGGTGGAGCTGATCAGCCTGAGGCCCACGCGCATCATCGAGGTGATGAGCGATCTGGAACGCATCGCGCGCGTTCTCGGGGCGGGGGCGGCCGTGCGGGCGCGCCTCGAACACCGCATTCGCGGCATCGCGGTGCGTGCGTCGACGGCGGTGAAACGACCGCGCGTCGTCACGCTCGAATGGATCGATCCGCTGATGGTCGGCGGCACGTGGATGCCAGAGCTCGTGGAGCTCGCGCACGGTGTGGCACTCGGGGCGACGACGGGCGGACCTGCCCCGACGATCGAGGCCCACGAGCTCGGGGCGATGGCACCCGACGTGGTCGTGATCAAGGCGTGCGGCTTCACCGTCGAACGTACGCTCGCGGAGCGGGACGTCATCGACCGCAACGTGGTGGCGATGGTGGCGAAGGGCACGCGGGTCTACGTCACCGACGGCAATGCCTTCTTCAATCGCCCGGGACCGCGGCTTGTCGAGTCGCTCGAGATCATGGCGGCGTGCGTGCAGCCGGAGCTGTTCCCCGACCTCGTCGCCACGCACGCGCCCGCGATCGTTCGCGTCGCTTGATCAGCTTGTCCATGCGCGCGTCGTACAGTGAAGGGATGTTGCCTGCAGGCCTCGCGCTAGGACCCGATGGAAAGCCCCGCTGCGCGTGGGGCGTCTCCACGCCGGACTACGTGCCCTATCACGACGCCGAGTGGGGCTTCCCCGTCGTCGACGATCGGCGGCTGTTCGAGAAGCTCTGCCTCGAAGGGTTCCAGGCCGGGCTGTCGTGGCTGACGATCCTGCGCAAGCGCGAGGCGTTCCGTGCCGGGTTTGCAAACTTCGAGATCGCCAAGGTCGCGAAGTTCGGCGCGCGCGACGTGGCGCGGCTCCTCGAGGACGCCGGCATCGTGCGCCATCGCGGCAAGATCGAATCGACGATCAATAATGCGAAGCGCGCGCTCGAGCTGATGGCTGAGCACGGCTCGCTCGCGGCGTATGCGTGGATGTTCGTACCACCGCCCGAGGAGCGGCCGAAGCTGATGACGCGCGCTGCGCTCGTCGGCCAGTCGCCCACGTCGATCCGCCTGTCGAAGGATCTGAAGCGCCGCGGCTGGACGTTCGTCGGGCCGACCACGGTGTACGCGTTCATGCAGGCGATGGGGCTCGTCAACGATCACTTCGAGGGCTGCGTGATTCGTTCGCTCGCCGAGTCCGCGCGGCAGAGAGCTCGGGTTCCGCAGCCTCGACCTGCTGCGCGATCGCCGTCGCGAGCTGCGCGAGGGCGCGGCTGAGGCTCGCGGCCGCGGCACCCTCCGCGGCGCTCTCCACCGGCAGGCGCAGGCGTGTCTCCGCGGTGTGGACTTGCTTCGCCTCGCTGCGCAGCGTCCAGCGCGCCCACAGCTCGACGGTCTGGGGACCGCTGCGCTCGAAGCGCAGGATGTCGACGTGCACGTCGTAGGTCGGCGCGCCGCTCTGTGCCGGAACGTTGAAGCCTTCGGGCGTGAGCTCCGCCGCCAGCTCCTGCCGTAGCGTGCTCTCGATCGCAGTGTCGAGGGGCTCGGCCCACCGTTCGCGCGACGAGTAGGAGATGTGATTGTCGGCCTGGCGCGTGGCGATCGCGTCGCGGTCCAGGTAGCCGGGAATGGTCACCTGCGCGATCACCACGCTCGGGCGCCGCGCGACCTCGCTCGGGCGGTCCGCCTCCTCGGCGAGGGGCCGCGTCGGCGTCAGGACGTAGTAGTCGTAGGTCGGCTGCTTGCCTCCGAGCGAGCATGCGCACAGGCATGCGGAGAGGAAAAGCGCTGCTCTCATGGCCGCCCTCCGCGCACGAGCGAACCCGGATCGCGGCTGATCTGCTCCGTGAGCCTGCGCAGCGAACGCGCCGCGGCTCGCATCTCGCGCAGCGTCGCGTCGAGTTGCGTCGCGAGAGCGCCTTCGGGCGCGAACAGCGTGCGCGCGCTCTTCGCCGTGCGCTCGGCAGCCGAGGTCACCGGGGCCACGTCCTTGGCGATGGCGCGCAGCTCCACGACGGTGCGGTCCAGGTTGGCGATTAGCTCGTCGACACCGCGCAACGCGCGCCGCAGATCGGCCGAGCGCAGGAGGTCGCGGGTATCCGCGAGGGTGGCATCGAGATCGGTCGCTAGCTTCTCGATGTCGACCCTCTCGAGCTGAGAGAGGAGGTGGCTCACCTTCTCGGGGAGCTGCTGGAACGAGCCCGGGACCGACGGAATCTCGGGGAGTGTCACCGCGGGATCCGCGACCAAGGCGGAGGGCGTCCCCGGTCTTACGTCGAGCGCGATGTAGCGCACGCCTGTCACCAGACTCTGGGTCGCGAGCTCCGCGCGGAGGCCCTGATCGACGAGCATGCGGAGCTCGTTCCGGTTGTCGAAGTCCGAAGCCAGCACGCCTTGTTCCGTCATCGTCTCCGCGTCGAGCTCGAGGATCACGGGGATGTGCACGTTGCTCGGGTCGAAGACGGCGTGCTTCAGGTTGATCCGGATCTTCTGCACCCGGCCGATCTGGATCCCGCGGAACGTCACCGGGGCGCCGACCTTCAGCCCGACGACGGATTGGTCGAAGTAGACGATGGCCTGGAACGTGTCGTGGAACAGGAACCCGCCGCCGATCGCGACGATGGCACCGAACGCGAGCGCGAGCGCTCCGAGCACGAACGCACCGAGGGTCGCCGAGGACCTACGCTTGGTCATGAGGCCTCCTTCGCGCTGCGGGTGAGAAAGGCGTGCACGCGCGGGTTCGGTGGATGGGCAAGGAGGTCGTGCGGCGCTCCCTGCGCCGTGATCGTCTGCGCTTCGGCGTCGAGGAAGATGGCGTCGTTCGCGATGGTGAAGATGCTCGCGAGGTCGTGGCTGACGACGACGATGGTGGCGCTCAAGCTGTCGCGGATCTCGAGGATGAGGTCGTCGAGCCGGCGCGCATTCACGGGGTCGAGGCCCGAAGACGGCTCGTCGAAGAACAGGATCTCCGGGTCGAGCGCCATGGCGCGCGCGAGACCGGCGCGCTTCATCATGCCGCCGCTGATCTGGTCCGGGTAGAAGTCGGCGAACTCCTGGAGCCCGACGAGGGCCAGCTTGAGCTCGCACAGCTCGCGGATCTCGCGCGGCCGGAGCCGCGTGAGCTCTTCGAGCGGCAAGGCGACATTCTCGGCGAGCGTCAGGCTGCGCCAGAGCGCTCCGAACTGGAACATCACGCCGAACCTGCGCGCGAGGACTTCGCGTTCGGAGGGCGACGCGTGCGTGAAGTCCTGGCCGTCATAGGCGACGACGCCAGCGACCGGTTCGAGGAGCCCGATCAGCGCCTTGAAGAGCGTGCTCTTGCCGCTGCCACTGCCGCCGATGATCGCGAACACATCCCCTCGCTTGACCGCGAACGTCACGTCGTGCAGCACCGCGAAGTCTCCGTAGCGAAGGTCGAGGCCGGTGACGTCGATATGGGTGGTCGCGACCATCGCTACAGCCCCAGGAGGTAGAAGATCACCGCGAACACGCCGCACGCGGTCATCGTCGCCACGATGCTGACGACCGAGACCGAGGTGGCCGCCTTCCCCACGGCTTCCGGCGTGCGGTCGGCGTGCAGGCCCTCGTAGCAGCCGATGGCACCGATCAAGAACCCGTAGATCATGCCTTTGAACATGCCGCCGACCACATGCGCGATCGTCACGACGTCGAGGACCCGCTCGAAGTAGAGGCGCGGTTGGAGGTCCATCAGCCCGATCGCGACGACCGCGCCTCCGAGCACGCCGATGAGGTCGGCGTACACGGTCAACAGCGGCAAGACCAGCGTCACCGCGATCAGGCGTGGCAGCACCAGGTATTCGTTCGGCGAAATGCCAAATGTGGCGAGCGCGTCGATCTCCTCGGTGACGCGCATGGTGCCGAGCTCGGCCGCGAACGCCGAACCGGTGCGGCCGGCGACCACGATCGCAACCATCAGCGCGCCGATGTCGCGAACCATCGCGACGCCGACGAGATCCGCGACGAACAGGCCGGCGGCGAACGTCCTCAGCAGCACGAAGCCGGAGAACGCCATGATGAGCCCGACCAGCGCATTGACGAGGAGGAGGATGGCGAGCGCGGACGGCCCGGCGATGTGCAGCTGCGCGACGAGGTCGCTGCGGCGGAACTTGGCGCGGCCGGTGAAGAGGCGCGCAAACGCGATCGACAGGTCGCCGATCCACGCGAGCATACGGAGCGCGCCGGCACGCCGGCCGAGCAGCACATCCCCCACGCGCTCGAGGCGCGATCGGTGCGCAGGCTCGGGGCTGAGCGCCTCGCGCGCCGGCGTGGCCTCGGCGAGCGCCAGCATGCGCCGCACACCGGTGGGGAGGCCGCTGCGATCGAACGCCACGTTGGCGGCCGTCGCGATCGCCGCGAGCCGCGCGACGAACGCGACGAGTGTGGAGTCCCAGGCTTCCACCCGACGCGCGTCGACGTCGAGACGGTCGGTGCGCTGCGCAGCGAGCTCGCGGCGAACGAGCAGCGGCGCCGGCGTCATGGTGCCGATGCGCCAGGCACCCGAGAGCTCGACGAGGAGCGTCGTGGGCACCGGGCGCGTGAGCGCGAGGCGAGGCAGTGCGTCGGGCATGCGCCGGAGGATTGCTGCTGCAGCAATCGTTCCCTGGGGCGGCCTCGGATGTTGCCCGAGCGCGTCGGCGCGCGCTCAGCGACGGCGGCGGCGGCGCAGGCCGAAGGCGAATAGCATCGGCAACAGCGAGCTCGCCGGCGTGGCGGCGCAGCCCGTGCTCTCCGCGGCGTCGTCCTCGACGATCAGCTCGTCGTCCACGAGCTCGTCATCGCTCTTGCCGCCGCGCGCGGTGCGCCACAGGAACTTCATGCGCTTGATCTGACCGGGCGAAAACTTGCTCCGGCAGCTGTGCGAGTAGCCCATGATGTTGTCGGTCGGATCGACGCCGTCATCGTTGGGGCAGCTGTCGTAACCGGCCGAGCACGTGCTGGTGCCCTTCTCCTGCGTCGCGGTGTCGTAGATGAAGTCGCCGTGCTTGAACGTGCCGCAGCCGAAGTGGAACGTGTGGAGCAGGCCCATCCAGTGCCCGAGCTCGTGGATCGGGGTGAGGGCGTCGGAGAAGTCCTTCTTCGCCGGGAAGTAGCGCAGCACGACGTGGTCGCCACGGTAGAGCGCGGGGTTGACGAGGAACTCGGCCCAGCCAGTCACCGTGGTGTCGGCGCGCGGCCCGACGACATAGATGTTGAGGTTGCGGCGACCGCTCACGTTGAGGGCGTCGTACAGACCCTTCTCTTCAGGCGAGTTCTGCTTGAGGTTGTACTCCTCGGGCGTCGCGGTCGTGTAATCGATCTTCTTCAGGTCGAGCGTGAACGGGATGTTCATCTCGGCGAGCTGCGTGTTGATGCGGTCGACCGTGATCGCGCGCGCATGCGCAACCGGCATGTCGCCTTCACCCTGGGGCGCGCGGCGGATGATGTGGAGATAGACCGGGATGTGATAGTTCGCGTCGGCCTCGTCGGCCTTGCTGTCCTCGCTCTCCTGCGCGTCCTCGAGCGCGTCGAGCGCCTCCTGCGAGAGCTGTGTCTCGCTGCACGCCGGGTCTTCCTCGGCGCGCGCGGTCGTCGTGGCCGCAACGATCGTCGCGAGGGCGAGGAGGGTGGTCCGCATGGCGAGGGACCCAGGAGCATCCCGCATGCCGACTGCAACCTTCTGTAACCACTCGCGTTGGCACTGGCTACTCGGGTTTCGGTGGCCACGTTGCCTCTCGATACAAACGGACAAGCGGCGGCGTGCGCGGGCGCCGCAAGGTGACCTCGGCGCTCAAGCGGCGGGCGCACTGCAGTGAGCGAGCGCGAGATCTCGGCGGTCCATCCTGTGCACTCCAGAGGGGCATGGACGAGCTCACCCGGCTCAAGCACAAGCTCGGGCGCGAGCTGGCCCAGACCGAACGCTCGGCGATGCAGCATTGCCGGCGTGAAGCGGGCCGCCTGCGTGGTGGACGCGCGGCCGACGCCATGTTCGCGATCGCCGCGCATGCAGAAGCGCAGTGGCCGCGGCTCGAAGCGCTGCGCGTGAGGCGGCAGCCGAAAGGCTTTCGCCTGGGCAGCCTCGTCGGGCGAACGTTCTCGCTCCTCCGCTTCGCGATCGCGGATCGCCTGATCGACCTCGAGCGCTCGTATCGCGCCACGTTGCTGGGCGTGCATCACGGGGTCGGCGTCGTGCGGTTGCTGGCGGAGGTAGCGCTCCGCGACAACGACCACAGGCTCCACGGTTTCTGTGAGGAGTGGCTCGCCACCCGACGTCCGCTCATCGAGGAAGCCGAAGCGTCGTTGGCCTGGTTCGCGGAGCGTCCGCAGCGCGCGTTGCGTTCGGGGCTGCGGCTGGGCCTCGAGCGCGGGTAGCGCGCCGGCTCCGCATAACCCTCGCGGTGGCGAGGTACCACGCCAGAGGCGTGGTCTCGATCTCGCAAGTCTCGAGGCCATGATGACCTGCGGCTTTTTCGTCGAGCTCGAAGCAGCGCGCGATCAGGAGACCTCCGTGGAGCGGGTTCTCGACGAGGCGCTGCCGATGGTCCGGGCCGAGCACGCAACCGCGGCCTGGTTCGCGGTGCGGTTTCGCCGCTTCCATTACGGAATCTTCGACGTATTTCCCGACGAAACGGCGCGCGAATCTCACCGAGCCGGCTATGTCGCGCAAGCGCTCGCCGCGCGCCGCTCACTGTTCGCGCGCGCGCCGGTTTTTCACGCGGTCGAGGTCCTCGCATACAAGCTGCC
Organism: Kofleriaceae bacterium; assembly: GCA_033763475.1. GTDB lineage: Bacteria > Myxococcota_A > Polyangia > Haliangiales > Haliangiaceae > JABFXX01. The sequence continues at coordinate 118,906 of JANRKM010000178.1, read as the reverse complement.
GCCGACCACGATGTTGCCTCGCGATCAGAAGGCGCTGTTCGTGCGCATGACGCCGCAGACCGGACGCGAGTACGACCTCGAGGCCTTCGTGCGGTCGACGCGGATGATCGTCGATGCGGAGCCCGATACCACCGCGTGGCTCGGGCTCAAGTTCGAGAATGGCGACTTCGGGTTCTTCGACGCGTTTCCGAGCGGCCGGGCGCTCCGCAAGCACCTGTTCGGCCAGGCCCCGCGCGAGCTCGTCAAGCATTACCGGTTGTTCGGCAAGGTTCCGCGGCTGGCGATGATGGACGTTCGCGCGGAAGCGTTCGCGGAATAAGCGATATCTGGCCGGTGGACGGGGGCGCGGCGGTCACGTCACTACCGCTGTCCACCGGGGGGCCGCCTCGCGCATCCAGAGAGCCATGGAGCTCTCGGTCCCGCGGCGGGAGGCGCTGTTCTCCGACGATCCGGTCGCCAGCCTGCGTGGGCTGGGGACCCTGACCGATCCGGTTGATGGCGTTGCCTCGGTCGTCGATCTCGCGGTGATCGGCGCCCGCGGGGACGGCAAGACGCAGTTCATCGTCCACGCGGTCCGCGCCCTGCATGCGCATGCACCGGCGCTGAGTGGTGTCGAGCAGCGCTTGAACGAAGACCTCATGCGGCTCGTCCTCGATCCGCGCGCGCCACGTCCCGAAGCGACGCCGCCGGGAGTGGTGCCGCACTTCACGTTCCGCGTGCGCATGGCCGGCATGCTCGAGCGGCTTGGCGGGATGCGCGCGTTTCGTCTCGCGTGTCGGGCAGGGCGGATCACGGGCCTGGTCGTCATCACCGTTGCACTGCTCGCGTGTGGGCTCGTCGCCGCCGTGCGCGGGGCCGCATCCGGCGGTGTGCTCCTCGCCGGCACCGGAGCGATCGCGGGCGCATGTGCAGCGCTGGTCGCGCGCCGAAGGATCCAGCAACTCGCCGATATCGAGGTCGCGTTCTGGGACATCGCCGGCGAGCAGGTCTATTCGTCGGCGGCAGCGAGCTACTACACGCTGCTGGGGCGGCTCGTCGACGCGCGCCGACGGCGTGCGCACGCGCTCGGCCGCAGCTATGCGTTCGTGCCGATCTTGATCTGCAATCCGCTCGCGCTGGGCACGGGCGTCGAGGGCTGCCCGTACGAGCGCCTGCGGGAGCTCCTGCCGCTGTTCTCCGCGCTCGACCGCGATGCCGCGCGCGCGCTGATCGTGATCAATCGCTGGTCGGTGGTCGACCCGATCTGTGAGCGCGGTGCGCTTCGCGACGAGGCGGTGTCGGTGCTCGTCCGCGCGCGTGGGGAGGCGGTCGAGGCGCCGGTCGTCGTCGCGCGAGAGCAGGTGCGCGCGCACTGCCTCGATGTTGAAGGCGGGCGCATGAAGGGCGTCCGCGTGACCTACCTTCGCTACGACACGGCCATTCGCTCGACGATCGAGGTCGATCGTGCGGGGGCCGCGATCAGTTACGAGTTCGACGACGGGCCCGGTGCGTTCAGTGGCGACGCGAATCAGCACTTCCTCGACTGGGTGGTCTCGCTCGCGTCGTGGCAACCCGTAGTGCCGCAGGCCGCTGTCGCGCCTGTGGCTGCGCCTGTGGTCGCCCCGGTCGTCGCGCCGCCGGAGAACCGTTATGCGCCGCCGCAGATCTGGGCCCGTCCGCAGGGGCAGGAGCACCGATGATTCGCCACGCGTGGCTCCAGAAACATCCCAGCCCGAGCGCGAGCGCCGGTGAGTTTCACTGGCATCCCGCTGCGGACGATCGCGAGCTGCGCGCGAGCCTCGTCGAGCGGGCGCGCGGCGTCGAGCCACCGTCGGTGATCTGGGAGCTGATGCCGGGGCGCGTGAGCTGGGCGCAGACGTTCACGGCCACGGCACCACACGACCACCGCCGCTACACCGGGCTGGTGCTCACGGTCGTCGAGCGCGCGGGCGCCTCGGTCGCCGACCTGCTCGACGAGCTCGCGCTGCCTGCCGCCGGGCCGTGGTCCGACGGCGCTCCGGTGAGCTCGGTCGCGGCGCTCGACGCGTTCGCGGCCTCCGACCTCGCGTGGCTCGCGCGCACGCTGCTCTCCGACGGCGGCGAGCATGCGGCGAACATCGGGGCGGGCTACTTCGACGCGCTGCCCGCGGCGATCGCGGCACTCGAGGTGTTGCTGCCTGCCGGTGTCCACGCACGCACCCGACGCGGTGTGTGGAGCGCCTTGGCCTCCGGGGCTGCGCGGGAGGCCGATCGCGTCGCGCTGCTCGTCGCGCGGGCGTGCATCGCGCCCGCATCGCGTGCGGGGCAGGGCTGGCGCTTGCTGTGCGAGCTCGCCACGGCCACCCAGCGCAGCGTCGACGAGGTCGCGGCACGGCTCGCCACGCTCGACGGGATCGATCTCGCGGCGACGCTCCATGCATGGGGCCGCGGGCGGACGAAGCGCAGCATCGCCGACATCTCCGATCAGCTCGCGCTGCGCGTGCTGTCGAGTCTGATCGCGGATCGCGATCCAGCGCCGCATCTCGCTGCTGCGCGCTGGCACGCGCTCTTGCCGAGCGAGCGGCGCGCCGCGTTGTTCGAGACGTGCTCGCGGCGCTACCCGTCGCTGCGCGCGATCGCAGGAGATGTGCATGCGTGAAGCCAGACAACAACGCCCCGAGCTCGCCCTCGACGATGTCAGCGCGAATCTCGCGGAGGTCCTGCGGCGGGCCGATGGCCTGCTCGCGGAATGGTCCGCGTTCGGCGCCGAGGTCAAGGCGCAGGTCGAGCGCGAGGCCTCGACCGTCGGGACCGCGGTCTCGCAGGCCGTGGATGGCGCCGTGGCCCGCGCGGTCGGGGCCAGCATCGATCGCGCCGTACCCGAGCAGCTCGCCGCGCGCATGGCGGCGCTGACTGCCGAGATAACGAAGCTCGAACACCGCGCCCGCACCGCGGCCAAGGCGATCTCCGACGAACGCACGCACGATCGGCGACTCCTCGGTGGCCTCGTGCTCGGGGTGCTCGTCGCCAACGCGCTCCTCGTGATGTTGCTGCTCCGCCCGCCCCCGGCCGCCGTCGCGCCGGTGCCCGAGGCTACGCGCGTCGAGGTCGCGCCGCCTGACCCGGCGCCAGCAATCGCGCCCCCGAGTGCGCCGAGCACACCTTCCGCGATGCCACCCGATGCCGCCGTTGTCGATGTTCCGCGCGACGCAGCTCCACCACCGAATGCAGGCTCCGCCTCGAGCCCCGCGGCCGGAACCAAAGCGAAGGTTCAACCCTCGAAGGCGGCGCCCCAGCGCTTGCCGCCGCGAAAGCCTTGATGCGGGCTGAAACCGGGCACAGCCCCCACTCCAGGAGGTCGTGATGGCGGTCGCCCTGTGGCTCGTCGGCTTGTTCGGCTTCGTCGTCGCGGCCGTCGTGGCGTCGGCGAAGGGGCGGCGCGCCCCCGCGGACATCGTCGGGCGGGGTGTGATCGCGAGTGCCGCGATCGCGTATGCGGCGATCGTGGTCGCCGCTGCGTGGACGTGGGGCGGCGCGACGGCGTCGAAGGGGCGTACTGCGCTGATCGCGAAGGGCGCGCCGGTGCGCGTCGTCCTCGACGGGGTACGCGTGCCCGTGAAGACCGGCATCACGGTCGGCCGCGGCCCGCGCGCGGGCGTACAGCTGGTGGGCGAGGGCGCCGACGAGGTCGCGCGCATCGAGCCGCGTGGTGACGCACTCGTCGTGCGCGCGCTCGCGCCACGGTCGGACAACGTGGTCGTAGCGAGCGTGCCGGCGGGCGCAGAGGCCGCATACATCGCGACCGGCCGCGGGTGTACCGCGGACGCAGCGGCGTTCGAGGTGCCCGTCGGCGCGACCGTGGTGGTGACCGAATGTGCCGCGGGGCGGCCACGACAGGCGACCGAGGTCAGACATGCCAGCGCGGGTGTCGTCGAGGTCGCGCCGCTCGTTTGGCGCGGGCGGTTCGTCCCCGAGCGGCTGATCGCGCGTGCTGGCGATGTGGTGCGCGTGGGCGCGGGCGAGCCGGTGCCGGGCCTCGCCAGCTGGGACACGATCGCACCCAACGGAGCATCGGCGATCGTCGCGATCCCCGTCGACCCTACGGACTGCGCGGCGTGGTCGATCGACGGCGGTGGTAGGCATGTCTCGAGCGAGACGTGCAGCGTCACCACCGGCGCGTTCACGCTCGCGGTGACGCCGCTCGTTCCCGATGCGGCGGCCGTGCTCGCGCGTGGCGTGCGCACCGTGCTGGTCGTCGGCGCGCCTGCGTTGCTCGTGCTGATCGTCCTCGGTGCCTGGCCACGACATCGGCGACGCACGCCGGTGTTCGCACATGCGCTCCGCCTCGGCGTGCTCGGGGCGGCACTCGCCGCCGTCGCCTGCTGGCGCCTGATGTGGGCTTATCGCATCGACGCCATGCGCGAAGCGCACGCGCTCCTCGCCCACAATCAGCTCGCGGTGCTCGCGATCGGTGCCGCCTGCGCGAGCAATGCGCTCCTCGTGCTCGCGCGCCCACGAGCAGATGTGGTCCCGGGCGTGTCCGTGCAGCGGGCAGGGGGAGCGATGGGCGCGTGGACGGGTTGGCTCGTACTGAGCTGGCTGGTCGCCGATGTGCCGGTGCCGGCGGTCGACAAAACCACGGTGGGCACGCTCGGCCTGTCGGTCGTCGCGGCGTTGTTCCCCCTCTTGAAGCGACCCGCGCGCAGCCTCGCGAACGTGCCGCCGGAGCTGGTCCTCGGAGTCGTGGCGATCGGCGCCGTGGTCGCGCGCGCGGCGCTGCCGCGCGTGACGCTGTGCAAGCTCGTGCTCGCGTACGTGGTTGCACTCGCGGCGCGCGGGGCGCTACGGGCACTCCTGGCGGCGGAGACGTCGGTCGGGCGCCGGGGGCGGCTGGTGGTCGCGCTCGTCGCGGCGGCCGTCGCCGTAGCGAGCTACGACACGGGCATCGCGCTCGCGATCGCCGGTACCGGCATCCTGCTCGCGCTCCTCGTCGCGGGCCACGACGCGATGTACGACGCGACCAAGTCCGAGCGCATTGGCCTACTCGAGCGCGAATACGCGCGCGTGGTGTGGGTGCAGGCGATCGCTGCGATCGCGCTGTTTGCCGCCATCGCGGCGTGGGCGATCGCCGCGACCGATCGCGAGCTCCTCGTGCGCGGGGCGACCGCGGTGACCCATGCGCCGCTGGTGATGGCCGCGATGTTCGCGCTCGCGGCGGTGGTCGCGCGCTCGCATCGCCGTGGGTGGGCCCCCTGGGTCGCGGCCTCGCTCGCCGCGCTCGCGCTGTGGGGCGCTCGCGCCGATCTGGTGACGCGCGTGATCGAGGGTGCCTCGACGAGCGCGCGGCGCGTCGCGGCGCACGTGGATCCGGGCTACGCGCTGCTCGTCGACGAACGCGCCTTCGCCGCGAGCGTCTCGGCGTGGCGCGAGGCCGCGCTCGCGCCGACGGCCGATGTGAATGTGTGGGAGGGCGAGGGCTACTTTGGCGCGCGCCTGCGCGATGCAGGCGTCGTGCGCTCGCTCGACAACGATTACCTGCCGGTGCTCGTCGCGCGCGAGCTGGGCGTCGGTGGCCTAACGCAGGGCATCGCGTTGCTCGTGCTGTTCGCGGTCGGCGCCGGCGCGATCGCGAGCGCGCGGCTGCCGCACACGAGCGGCGAACATCGCCTGCGCACGCACGCGGTCGCGATCGTGTGCGTGCTCGCGCTGTATCAGCCGCTCGCCGCGCTGGGCGTGGTGCCGCTGACCGGCATCAGCTGGCCGGGCCTTGGCATCGATAGCCCGACCGACCTGTGGCTGTTCGTGATCGGTGGCGTGTGGTGTGTGCTGGCCGGTGAGGTGCCCCCCGACGACGAACGCGTGCGCGCGACGCCGCGCCTCGTGCGTGCGCGCCGGCTCGTGCTCGCCGCGCTGGCGGTGGGTGGCGGTGCCGCCGTGATCCTGGTCGGGCGCGCCGGCGCCTGCGCGCTCGAGCGCGTGGCCACCGACGACAGCCGGATCGCCGCGGCGCTGCGCTACGCGGACACGCTCGCCTGCGACGTGAGCGAAGGCGCGCTGCCCACCGCGGTCGGTGGTACCCCCACCGACGACGCCACCGCGCGTTTCGATCACGAGCTGCGCGCTGCGTTCGCGCTGGCACGCCCCGCGCTCGTGGAGGCAGCCTCGCGCTCGACGTGCACGGGACAGGTGGGCGCGTGGGCCCTGGCCGAACGCGACGGTGCGTGTGTGGCGCGGTTGCCGGTGGGCTGGCCCGCGATCGAGGTCGCGTTCGCGGCGCCTCGGGCGCGCTGTCGCGTCGTTCATGACGACGCCGCGATCGGCGTCCTGCGCACGCGCGCGCCCACGCAGCCGGCGCCGCGGATCCGCGTCGTGTCGCGAGCGATGGGCGCGGCCGCCGCGGACATCGGCGAGCTGATCGCGGGTGGTCGCGTGATCCGGTTACGCCCGGGGGCCCCGGCCGTCGAGCTCGCGGGCCTGCGCGAGGGCAGCCACGCGGCCGGCAAGCTCGTGCTGGCGCCGGGGATCTCCGTCGAGGCCGATGCGCGTGGTGCCCTGCTGCGTGGCCGCGCGGAGCTGTTCGTGACGGACGGCAATGCATGGCGCCGCATCACACATGGCGGCGAGCTCGTGCTCGCGCGAATGGCGTTGATCGCGAGCGGGCCCGCGGAGCACCGCACCGTCGTGATGTTTCGCCCACCGCGCACGTGGGGCACGAGCGCTGCGAGCGTCGATCCGCTGCTCGCCGACGATACGCGCCGGCTGGGCGATCGCACGCGCCGGTTGTATCCGTACGGCGATGCACTGCCCGAGCTCGGCTGGGTGAACCCGTTCACGGTCGAGCGCTCGCTCGGGCTCGACGGCTGGATCCACGCCGCGCTCGCGCAGCGCACGCCTCCGCAGCCCGCCTGCGGCACGCTCGCGCCGCCGCCGATCGCGCGGGACCAGGTGTGCACGCCAAGCCCCGTCGACGGTGTGCTCGAGTGCCGCGTCTCGTTGCAACCCGAGCTCGCGCAATCGTTGCGCGGGGTGGTGGACGCGCTCCTCGCGGATCCGAAGCGGTTCACGGGGCGGGCGAGCACACCCGTGCGTGCCGCCTACGTGGTGCTGCGCGGTGATACAGGCGAGTTGCTCGCACAGGGCAATGTGGTTCCCGATCGCGCGGCGCTCGCGTACGCACCGTCGGGACCACGCGCCGAGGCCGAGCTGATGCGCCTGCGCGAGGAGCGCGGCGAGGCGGATCGCGAGCGGGTCGAATGGAACCTCCCGATCGCGGTGGGCTCGACGTTCAAGCCGATCCTCGCGCGCGCCTTCGAGCTGGCCGCGCCCCAGCAGGCGCCTCTGCTCGCGCTCAGCGCCGCCGGCTCCGTTGGTGGCTGTCCGCGCGCCAAGGTGCACCCGCTGCTCGGCCACTGCCCACCGACCTCGCTCGCCGGGCAACCAGCGGCGGCCGATCTACACGAGTTCCTCGCGCGCTCGCCCAACTGGTATCAGGCCGCGCTCGGGATGCTCGGGCTCGCCACGCCCGCGGGCAAGCTGTTCGCGGGCGACACCGAGGTCACGTTCGACGACGTCTTGGCGTCGGACCTGTCGAGCTGGCCCACCGATCGCAAGCTCCTGATCACCGACGCCACGGGGACGATTCTGGGCAAGCGCACGCTGTCCATCGACGGCCTCCGCCGCACGCCGATGTGGAGCTCCGTCGAGCAACTCCTCGGTCGGCCGCTGTGCACGCTGGGCGATCGCGCCACCTGCGAGCGCGCCGCCGCCCGCGCCGACGTGTGCGCCGCACGTGCGTTTCCCGTCGCTGCGGGGCCCGACCTGCGGTACCTCGTCGCGCTCGGCCCCGATCGTGTGGTCCCATACGCCGACGATCGCGCGGACCAGCGCTGGATTCCGATCGCCGAGTACTTCCAGCTCCTGCGCGGCTCGGGTGTGCACCCGATCGGCTCGCTCGCCCAGCTGACCGATGCGTTCGGACGTGTGGTGTTCGATCCGCGCGCGCAGCCGCAGCTCGCGGCCTCGTGGTTCCCCGCGCCGGTGACCGGGACGCTGCCCGCGTGGTCGTGCGCGGCGGCGACCGGCAAGACGCCCACCGTGCTCGGCGCCGACGGCGGGCTGTGCGCGGTGCTGCGCCCACGAGGCACGGCCCACGCCGGCGCCGGCAGCCTCCTCGCGGAGCCGCACGTCACGCTCTATGGCGCGAAGACCGGCACCATCGACTCGCTTGCCGACGTCGCACGCTCGCGGTCGGCCTGCAAGAGCTGGAATGCGAGCCACGGCCCGCGCGCGCAGCTCGCGTGCGGCCAGCAACCCGCCGACGACAGCTTGTTCGTCGTCGCGTTCGGCGTCGAGACGCCGGCGGGCACCATCCCGATCACACTCGGGCTCCAGCTCCAGCGCTCGGGCTCCGGTGCCGCCGCGACGGCGTCCCCGGCGTTCGTCCGTGCGATCGCACAGTACCTGCGTGGCGGATGATCACTGAAACGATCCTGCGTTACCACCTACATCCTGCCAGGTGGCCTCGGCCATGGCTCGGCCATGCCTGCTGATCTCGTCACACCCGGGCCGGTACCGGCGTTGATTCTCGACGGTGGCCATGGAACTATCCCGAGCAGTGCACCGGGGAGTCGCGCTGTGTATCGCTTTGCTCGTGGGGGGCTGCGAAGAGGACCTCGCAGATCCATTCGTTCCCTTGCTCGAGAAACACGCGAACGTTCCGGATCCGGGGCCGGACACCTCGAACAAGTACGTCGGTGACCCGGCCGCGATCGCGCTCGGCAAGCGGTTCTACTTCGACCCCGACTTCTCGGGCCGCGCGGTCCACGCCGACATGCTGCTCCGCGAGATGACCACGCCCGGCCGCGCGGCGCTCGGCGAGAAGATCAACGTCTCGTGCAACAGCTGCCACGACGTCGCGCGCGGCGGCGCCGACCATACGGGTGATCCACCGGGCAACATCGTCTCGTTCGGCGGCGGCGCGTACGATCTCAACGGCCAGCAGTCCGTGAACTCGGCGTACGCCGAGCTCGTCTACTGGAACGGTCGCAACGACTCGCTGTGGTCACAGATCGTCGCCGTCGCCGAGAGCCACGTCTCGGTCAACGGGAGTCGCCTGCGCGTCGCGTGGCGGATTATCGACAAGTATCGCGACGAGTACACCGCGGTGTTCCCCGAGTACCCGCTCCCCGCCGGCCTCGATTCGATCGCGGCGGCGAAGGCGCGCCTCGAACCGGACGGCACCTGCACGCTCGACAACGGCACCTGCCCTCCCGACCACTGCCACATGACCTACGGCCGATGCACGCCGCGGTTTCCGCTCGAAGGGCGGCCCGGGTTCGTGAAGCCCGGCCAGCTCGCGACCTGCGATCCACAGAACGCCGACGACATCCTGCAGCCGTACGGCGACGCGTGGGATTGCATGCAGCTCGCGGATCAGCTGCTGATCAACCGCATCTACGTGAACTGGGCCAAGGCGATCGCAGCGTACGAGTACACGCTGATCTCGCGCGACTCTCCGTTCGATCGGTGGGCGGCAGGCGGCTTCGTACCGGGTGGCCTCGGCGCGTCGGCCGAGCGCGGTGCGCGGTTGTTCGTCGGCAAGGCGGCGTGTGCGACGTGCCACTCCGGCCCGCTGTTCATGGATCAGCAGTTCCACCAGATCGGCGTGCCGCAGATCGGAACCTACGTCCCCAAGACGACGGATTGTCCGGCCGGTGGGTGGTGCGACTGCGTGAGCGATGATCGCTTCGAGCCGACAAACTGTCTGCCGATCGGCGCGCGCGACGGTATTCGCAAGCTGCATGCGAGCAAGTTCCGCCGCGATGGCGCCTGGAGCGACGACGCCGAGTGCCAGCGCAACTTCGTCAACCACATCGACGTCAATTATGCGGCCAACCACCCCGAGGAGTGCGATGGCCGCGTGAAGTACTACGCGCTGCCGCTCACCGACGATCTCAAGGGCGCGTGGCGGACGCCGGGGCTGCGCGACATTGCCATCACGGGGCCGTACATGCACACGGGCATGTACGCGACGCTGCGCGATGTGATCGTCCACTACAACAAGGGCGGCCTCGTCGAAGGCGGCGAGCAAATCGGCACGCTCGACCAGAAGATCAAGCCACTCAACCTGAGCGACCAGGAGATCGACGACCTCGTCGCGTTCCTCGAGACGTTGACCTCTACCCTCGACCCCTCGATCACGTCGACGCCGGTCATTCCGCCGGCATCGGCCTTCTAACTAGCCTGAACCTAGAGACGGACAAGCGAACAATGAACAGCGCGCGTGGATGGAGCATCGTGGCCGTGGTGGGAGCGGCCTTGGCAGGTTGTGGTGACAACGAGGACAAGCCGGACGCCCCGGTGCCGGACGCCGAGGAGACAAATCTCGTCGAGCGTGGGCAATACATCATGAACACGCTCGGCGCGTGCACGTTCTGTCATACGCCGCTCAACCCCGACGGCTCGCGCAACATGCAGCGCTTGTTCGCCGGCTGGAGCTGCAACGACACGATCCCGTTCCTCGACGCCGATCCGACAACCGCGGGAGTGGGGTGCCTCAACGCGCGCAACCTCACCAACCACCCCACGGGGTTGATGAACGTGACCGACGAGGCGATCAAGAACGCGATCCGCAACGGCGTGCGCACCGACGGCAAGAGCCTCGTCCCCGTGATGCCGTACTGGCTATTCCACAACATGAGCGACGAGGACCTCGACGCGATCGTCGCGTACTTGCGTACGGTGCCCGGCGTCGACAACACGGTCCCGCCAAACGAGCCGCCGTGGGACGACATCAACAACGACAACATGGCGGCGCCGATCTGTACGGGCGCGACCCACGTGACGGGTAAGTGTCGCTCGACGCCGATCAACCCCGACGACATCCCGCTGCCCGTCGGCCCGAACACCACGCGCGCGATGCGTGGCCGCTACCTCTCGAGCATGGCAGGCCTGTGCATCGACTGTCACACGCCCGATTTCCCGCCGCCGCAGGGGTCGCAGATTCCGCCGTTCTTCCCGTCCATGATCAATATGGCGAAGCCGTTCGGTGGTGGTCGCATGTTCTTCAGGGAGCAGCTCGGCCTCGTCGACCCGTCGTACCCGAACATGATTTTCACGCGGAACCTGACGCCGAGCGCTACTGGGCTCATGGGCTGGACGACGGAGCAGATCTCCGACGCGATCGCGCGCGGCAAGGATCGCGACGGCAACGCCGTGTGCGCCGCGACGCACGGCAGCATGATCTCGCCGTACGCCGCCCTCGATCCGACAGACCTCGAGGACATCGCGATCTACCTGTCGCTGTTGCCACCCCTGGACAACGACACCGGTGACAACTGCGCGGGGCCCCCGGTGCCGTAGTGCGCTACCCGGCAGTGGTTGTCGCTACCTGGCTGGCGGGGTGCTCCGATGATGCGAGCACCCTGGATGCCCGCCCGTTGCCGACACAACTGCCGAGCTCACTCGCCGATACCGGCATCTATAAGGACTTCGATACCAAGCAGCTCGCCTCCGACCTCCGCGAGTTCGCCCCGGCCAACGTGTTGTGGTCCGATGCCGCGGTGAAGACGCGATGGATCCGGTTGCCCGCGGGGGCCGAGGTCGACAACAGCGACAACGATCGCTGGTTGTTTCCCGTCGGCACGACCTGGTTCAAGGAGTTCGCCAAGGACGGCAAGCGTCTCGAGACGCGCGTCATCTGGCGCGTGTCCGACACCGGTGATCGCGAGCGGGACACACTGTTCGGCGCCTACGTCTGGAACGACGTCGAAACCGAGGCGATCCTCGCACCGAATGGGGAGATGAACGTGCGGGGTACCGAGCACGACGTTCCGTCGGGCGAAGACTGCTGGAAGTGCCACATCGGCGAGCCGGGGCGCGCCCTTGGCTATTCGGCGCTCCAACTCGGCGACGTCACCGACGTGCCGCTCGCGCAGCCACTGGCGCCGGACACCACGTTCGCGGCGCCCAACGCCGCGCTCGGCTACCTGCACGCAAACTGCGGCCACTGCCACAACCCGGCTGGCAGCGCGTGGGTGTCGTCGTCGATGCAGCTACGCCTCAGTGCGGATGATCGCGACGCGGCGACCACTGCCGCCGTGCGCACGACCGTCGGCGTCGCGCTCCAGCAATGGGTCGGCCACGGCTTCACCCAGCGCGTCGTCCCCGGCGATCCCGACGCGAGCGCTCTCCTGTACCGCATGACGCAGCGGACGTCTGGCACGCAGATGCCGCCGCTCGCCACCGAGCGCATCGACGACGCAGGCGTAACCCTCATCAGGAATTGGATCTCCACGCTGTGACTCGCTTCGCCACGCTGTCCTTGATCCTGGGGCTGGGTGTGCCTGCCTATGCGCAGGCTCCGGGGGACAACGAGCAACCACCGGCGCCACAACCGGAACCAGAGCCCCAGCCCGACCCCGGCGCGTTCGAGCGCGCGGTGCAGGCGAAGAAGCTGAAGGAGCTCGAGGAGCGGCTCTCGAACGTCGAGGACGAGCTCGCGCAGACCAAGGATGACAACACGTATCTCGAGGAGAAGCTGCAAGCGCTCTTGCCACTCACCGGCAAGGTCTCGGGCTACGTCGACGTCGGCGCGTTCGTCACGAGCGGTAATGGGGCCGGCACGCGTGCGGATCTCGCTGGCGTCTACTTCCCGGAATACGCGGCAGCGGGCGTGCCGGGCTCGTGGGTGTTCATGGGCGACCCGCTGTCGACGATGATCAATTCACGTGGCGATGTCGCCGACACGGGCGAGTCGCGCGCGATCGTGTTCGATCCGATCAACTCGCAGGGCAACTCGACGGCCCTCGTCAACGCGGTCAACCTCGCGCTGTTCTCCGGCATCGGCGAGACCGGGTCGGCGACGGTGAGCATCGACTTCTTGCCGCGCGCACGCGACATCTCCGACGTCGGCGGGCTGTTCACCGGCGACTTCATCGACGTGAAGCTCGCGTACGGCGAGTGGAAGCCCAGGCTCGAGAAGCTCGACCTCGCGCTGCAGGCCGGCAAGTTCGACTCGGTGGTCGGGTTTGAATACCGCAGCCTCGAGGCGCCCGATCGCCTCGGCGTCACGCCGTCGCTGATCTGTCGCTACACGTGCGGCCGCCCGATCGGCGTGAAGGCGCGCGCGAAGATCGATGGCAAGCTGATCGCGAACGTCGCGGTCACCAACGGCAGCCACTTCATGGAGACGTTCACGTTCTCCAACGAGACCGACGCGAACCAGATGAAGACGGTCGCGGGGCGCCTCTCGTACGTGTTCAAGGACGTGTTCGAGATCGGCGCGTCGGGTGCGTATGGCGCGCAGGACCTCCAGCCGTCCGACGACGTCACCCAGTGGCACGTGGGCGGTGACGTGCACCTCGAGTACAAGGGCATCGACTTCACGGCCGAATACGTGAAGGGCAAGGCCTCGGGCGACACCACGGAGGGCAACCTCGCAAACTGCGACCTCGCACCTTGCCTGGATTACCAGGGTGCCTACGGCCTCCTGGGGTATCGGCTCACCAACACCTTCATTCCTTACGCGCGTGTGGACTGGCGCGACGCGTTGCATGAAAAGGGCGCCGACTTCGTCTACATCTCGGACTTGATGCGCGTAACGGCAGGCATTCGTGCAGAGATCGGAACGCGCGTCATCGCGAAGATCGAAGGTACGCTCAATCGCGAGCTGGGAAGGGTCCCGCAGTTCCCCAACGACGTGGTCACGTCGTCCCTCGTCATCAAGTATTAGGACCACACGATGCTTCGAGCACTTCCATACGCGTGCGTGGCCTTGCTGTTCTCCGGTGTCGCCACCTCCGCACCGTCGATCACACCTCGGGCCGGAACCGTCAAGGGATCGATCAACGTGCTCGTGAAGGGCGCGCCGAAGGCCGACAAGAGCAAGGTCGTCGTGTACCTCGAGGGCGTGCCCGGTGACCCGCCGAAGGGGAAGAAGGCGAGCATCCGCCAGGTCGAGAAGCAATTCGATCCGCCGCTCACCATCGTCGTGAAGGGCACGACGGTGGACTTCCCGAACGAGGACAAGATCTTTCACAACGTGTTCAGCGTCTCGCGTCCGGCGCGCTTCGACCTGGGGCTCTACAAGAGCGGCTCGGCGAAGTCGGTCGAGATGAAGCGCCCTGGCGTTGTCGACGTGTATTGCAACATTCACCCCGACATGGTCGCGAAGGTGAAGGTGCTCGATAACGCCTATTACGCGATCACGGATGCGAAGGGCGGGTTCACGATCGACAACGTGCCGCCCGGCGAATATCCGATCGTCGCGTGGCTCGCCACCGGCGACGAAGCGAAGGGCATGGCGACGGTGAAGGCGGGCGCGATCACGGACGTGAAGCTCGAGGTCACCGAAGTCGCCAAGAAGACGACCCACACCCGAAAGGACGGGACGCCATACGGGCGCTACAAGTAACCCTGGCGGTGCTCGTGGTGGTCGCGGGGTGCGAATCGAAGCCCGCCGCGAAGAAGGATGCTCCCTCGCTCGCGTCCACACGCGAAGCGCGCGGGTCGGATGCGTCGCGCGTTCCCGATGCCGCCGTGTCCGTGGTGGATGCCGCGGCGAGTGCGGCGACCAAGACGTTCGTCACCGGCGCCGGGCGCTGCGGCGAATGTCACGAAAAGATGTTCGACGAGTGGGAGGTCTCGGCGCACGCGCAGGCCGACAACTCGGACCTCTACCGGCTGTCGCGCACGAAGTCGAACGATGCGAGCTGCGATCGCTGTCACGCGCCCCTCGCAGCTGCGATCGGGAAGGACTCGGTCGCGTCGGAAGGCGTGACGTGCGATGTCTGCCACACGCTGCGCGATGCGGTGCCGTCGGCCAACGGTGGTGAGTTCCGGCTCGCCATCGATGACATGGTGAAGTTCGGGCCGCGCTGCGACCTCAAGGATCACTACTTCCACCGCATGGGGTGCTCGCCCGAGCATTCGCAGGCGGTGATCTGCGGCTCGTGTCACTGGTGGGAGCCCAAGGGCCTGCCCGTGTTCACCGAGTACAAGGACTGGCGGGACGGTCCGGCGGCGAAGAACAACGAGTCCTGCCAGAGCTGCCACATGCCGAAGGAGAAGGCCGTGATCGCCGTTGGATCGCCGATGCGCACGAACGTCCCGCACCACGGCCTGCTCGGCCTCGCGAAGGACCTGCGCACGCGCGCGGTGGCCCTCGAGGTCACGGCCAGGGATGAGGCCGGCGCGGTCGTCGTCGATCTCGCGGTCACCAACGCGACCGCCGGCCACTACATCCCGGCAGGCTTGCCGGAGCGCCGCATCGTCGTGCGCGTACGCGAGCTGGACGCCAGCGGTACGCCGAACCAGTCCACCGCGACGTCCGCGTACCTCGGCCGCGTGCTCGGCGATGCGAGCGGCGCGCTGGTGCCGTTCTGGCAGGCGACGCAGGTGGTCAGCGACTCGCGCATCGCGCCGGGCGCGACGTGGACGCACCAGGTAAAGTTCTCGCCGAAGAGCGCCGGCGCGATCGAGGTCGAGGTGCTGTACGAGGGCCTCGATCCCGCGATCGCGCAGCAGCTCGGCGTCAAGGAGGTCGAGCGGGTGCAGCTCGCGAAGGCGAAGCTCCCGTTCGGCGTGGCGAGCGCCACAGGACGCGCACAGTTGCCGAAGACCGTCACCGTGAAGCCGGCCGCGGCCGGGAAGCGGCCCGCCAAGAAGGGCACGCCGTGAAGCTGCGGACGACGATGTTCGTGTGGGTGCTGGGGTTGGTGATCGTGCTGCTCGGCGCGACGATCGGAACCATCGCGTTCGTGTTCGATCGCTCGACCCGCGAGCGCCTGGCCCAGGAGTCCGTCCGTAGCCGCGAGGTCACGCTCGATCTGCACGCCGATCGCCAGTCGCTGCACCGGCAGGAGTGCCGCGTGGTCGCCGAAGAGCCGCGCCTCAAGGCGGTGGTCGCAACCGAGGACATCGCGCGCGAGACGATCATCGACGCGGTGCGCGACCTCGCGAAGACGCTCGATGCAGGCGTGTTCCTGATCGTCGATGCCGACGGCAACCTGCTCGCCGACAACGCCGCCCCCGAGGCCGCAGGCGACTCGCTGCGCGGCAACATGGTGGTCGCGACGGCACTCGAAAAAGGGGAGAGCTCGGGCACGTGGACCGCCGACGGCAAGCTCTACCAGGTCGCGGGGTGCCGTCTCGAGTTCGGTGCGCGCGTCGTCGGTGCGCTCGTCGTCGGCCACGCGCTCGACGACAAGTTCGCGCAGACGATCGAGAAGCACACAGGTGGCAAGGTAATCGTCACCGTCGACAAAGGCGCGGTCACGAAGACCCCAGACGAGGTCGGGACCGCCGAGATCGCCGCCGCCATCGATGCCGTCGGGGCAGGGCAGCGCGAGGTCTCCGCGGGCGGCACCGATTGGTTCGCGCAGGTCGTCGAGGTGCCCGGGACCAGCGCGGGCACGCGCGCCGACTACGTGCTGCTGCAGTCGATCGATGAGGCGCTCGCGCCCGCACGCAAGGCGATCCGGTTCCTCGCCATTCTCGTCGTTGCCGCCATGATCGCTACGGCCATCCTCGCGCTCGGGCTCGCGCGTCGCCTAGCGCGCCCGATCGACGCGCTCGTCGCACGCACCCACGCGATCGCGCACGGCGACCTCGGCCCCCGGTCGATCGAAGGGCCGACCGAGGTTCGCGCGCTCGGCGCGGCGATGGACAAGATGGCCGGTGAGCTCGACGAGTCGCGCAAGTCGCTCGCCGACAAGGAGCGCCTGGCGCGCGAGCTCGAGATCGCGGCCCGCATCCAGACCTCGATCCTCCCGCGCAACCTGAACGTCGAGGGCCTGTCGATCGCCGCCAGGATGATGCCGGCGACCGAGGTCGGTGGCGACTACTACGACGTCTTGCCCGCCGACGATGGCTGCTGGATCGCGGTCGGCGACGCCTCAGGCCACGGCCTCACCGCCGGTCTCGTGATGATGATGGTGCAGACTGGCGTCGCGACGCTGGTGCATGCGAACCCGGATGCGAGCCCCAAGGACGTGGTGCGCTCGCTGAACCGCGTCCTTTACGACATCATCCACGACCGCCTCGAGGCCGACCGGCACATGACCTTGTCACTGCTCCGCTACCGGCGCGGCGGCGACATCGTGCTGGCCGGCGCGCATATGGATGCCGTGGTCTGGCGGGCCGCGACCCGGTCGACCGAGCTCCTGCCCACGCCGGGTACGTTCCTCGCGATCACCGAGGACATCGACCAGGTGAATCAGGAGGCCACGTGGCACCTCCGGGACGGGGACATCCTGGTTCTTTTGACCGACGGCGTGACCGAGGCCGAGAGCTCCAAGGGGGAGCCCTTCGACTACATGGGCGTGACGCAAATCGTCGAGCGGCATTCGGGCGAGCCTGTGGGGGCAATTCGGGACGCCCTGTTCAGTGCGCTCATCAAGCATTCCCCGACGCTGGAGGATGACGCTACTATTATGGTTCTGCGTTACTCCGTTGGGAGCAGCCGGGACTCGTAATGGCCGACATCCACATCAACGTGGGTATCGTTGCGCTCGCGCGTGGGTTCATCACGCTCGAGACGTTCGCGCGTGGCATGGACTCCCTCGCCAAGAAGGGGCGCGCGGTGTCGGTGCGCGACCTATGGCTCGGCCCGGATGGGCTCGACGAGGCGCAGCTCGCCACCGTGCTCGATGCCATCGGCCCGACGTCCGGGCGCGACACCATGTTGTTCGTCGCCGAGCCGCCGAAACCGTCGGGCGGGACGATTCCGCAAGATCCTGCGACGCAGCCGGGCCGTATCACGCCTGGGCTCAACAAGCTCGAGCTCCTGAGCGTGCCGATCGGCACGGCGACTGCGCCCACGGACGCCTCGTTGGTCCCGCCGCTTCCTCGTCCGTCTCCCGACGCGACGCTGCCGCCGCCGATCATGTCGGCGCAGCCGCAAGACATGCTGGGTGCGCGCTACAAGCGCTTGTTCCCACTCGGCGCGGGCGGCCTTGGGGAGGTCACTGCGTGTGAGGACCTCGTGCTCGGCCGCACCGTCGCGGTCAAGGCCGGCCACATGGGCGGCGACGTCGATTCGTACTCCTCGAAGGTAATCCTCGCGCGCGAGGCGCGGATCATCTCGTCGCTCGAGCACCCGAACATCATCCCGATCTACGACGCGGGGACGGATCCGACGCGTGGTCCGTTCTACGTGATGCGCCAGGTGACCGACACCTCGCTCGAGGTGATCCTGCGGCGCCGGCGGCTCGGCGAGGGCGATCCGCGCGAGTACACGCTCGGCCGCCTGCTGCGCTACTTCCTCCAGATCTGCAACGCCGTCGATTACGCGCACCACCGCGGCGTCATCCACTGCGACATCAAGCCGGCGAACATACTCCTCGGTGAGTACGGCGAGGTCCTCCTGGTCGACTGGGGCCTCGCACAGTCGCGGCAACATCCGCTCGGCGTTCGCGGCGGCACGCTCGGCTACATGGCGCCCGAGCAAATGGACGCCTCGATCGAACGGTTCGACGAGCGCACCGACGTGTTCGCACTCGGCGCCATTCTCTACGAGATCCTCGCCGGGCAGCCTGCATTCCCCGAAGTAAGGACCTCGACGGAGCGGAGCATCGGTATTCACAGCTCGGTGCAGGATCGCCTGGCGCTGTACGCCGTGCCGCCGCTGCCGACGGTGCTCCGGCCCGAACTCGAGATCCAGGAGATCGAGGACATCTGCATGCGCGCGATCGCGATCAACCGCGACGAGCGCCTCACGAGTGCGCGCCTGCTCGCCGACGCGATCGACGAGTTCATCGAAGGCTCCAAGCAGAAGGAGCGCAAGCGCATCGAGGCCGACGCGAGCGCGGATGCCGGCGACGAGCTCGCCGAGCGGTACCACGAGTTCATCGAGTCGCGCCCCGAGAAGCTCACCGTGTTTCGTGCGTTGCGCGCCGACGTCGTGCCGTGGGCAAAGGCCGACGACAAGCAGGAGTTATGGGACGCCGAGGACATCATCCGCGTCACCGACGCGCTCACCGTGCGCACGTTTCAGTCCGCGGTGTCGGCGTACGAGCGCGCGCTCGATGCGGTGCCCAACCACGTGCGCGGGCGGCGCGGGCTAGCGCGGCTCTACTTCTCCGAGCTCAAGCGCGCGCGGCGCCGCGGTAACTCGCTCGACGAGATCGCGTACGAGCAGCTCCTGCGCGAGGTCGACGACGGCGAGCTCTCGCGCGAGCTTGCGCGAGACGGCACGCTCGAGCTCGAGATCTCCGAGCACGCGAAGCACGTCACCCTCGCCAAGCTCGTCGAGCGCGAGCGTCGCCTCGTCGAAGGCGCCGCTGTGGTGATCACGAGCCGGCCCGCGCACCACGAGCCGCTGCCGGTGGGCCGCTACGTCCTGCGCGCCGCATTCTGCAACGACGGGCAGAGCGTGGCGTGGCCGATCAGCGTCGAGGCGGGGACGTCGTGCCGTGTGAACATCTCGCTGCCGCTCGAGAAGCTCGGGCCCAACGAGGTGCTGGTGCCAGGCGGTCCCGCGCGTCTCCAGGGTGATCCGCTGAGCACCGAGGCTGACGAACCGATGATCGTCGACCTCGACACGTTCGTGATGCAGAAGTATCCGGTCACGTTCGGCGAGTGGTTTCGGTTCCTCGACGCCTTGCGCGAGCAGGACCCTGCGCTCGCCGAGGTCCATGTCCCGCGGACCGCACTCGGCATGCCGGCGTGGCAGTACAGCCGCACCACCAAGCATTGGGTGGCGACCAGCGGGTTCCCGGGGTCGCTGCCGGCGATCGCGGTTCCGCCCGACGAGCTGCACGACCCGCAGACGCTCCCCGTGTTCGGCGTCAGCGCCGAGTCCGCCGAGGCGTACGCGCGGTGGTTGTCGGAGCGGGAGGGCAAGTCGTGGCGCCTGCCCACGGAGAACGAGTGGGAGAAGGCCGGGCGTGGCACCGACGGGCGCATCTACCCGTGGGGCGATCAGTTCGACGCCACGTTCTGCAAGATGCGCGATAGCCGCCCGGGCCTGCCGCTCGCGGAGAAGCTCGGTGCCTTCCCGTTCGATGTTTCGCCGTACGGCGTGTGTGACCTGGCGGGCGGGGTTGCGGACTGGTGCGTGCCGGACTCGCGGCGCACCGCTGCACGCGAGCCTCGAGAGGTCGTGTCGCGCGGCGGGGCGTGGTGCGACTGGCCGATCGACTGCCGGCTGGCCTCGCGTCGGCGATATCTCGCGTTCGAACACTCAGCTCGCGTCGGCGTCCGGTTGGCGCGCGATCCGTAAGGAGCCAAGAGGAACACGATGGAGAACTTGCAATCAGGGGATTTGACCATCGAGGTCGCGGTGACGCCCGACTCCGTGCATCAGTGCACGTGGAAGGGGAAGAGCAACGAGCGCAACCCGCCGGAGATTCTCCGTCCGTGGTTCGACAAGCTGCTCTCCACCGTCGGTGAGAAGAAGGGCTCGATCGAGATGCACTTCGAGAAGATCGAGCACTTCAACTCCTCGACGATCACCGCGTTGATCCGGCTGATCCAGAGCTGTCGAAAGGCCAACATCAAGCTGGTGATGGTCTACGACCAGACGCTGAAGTGGCAGCGTCTGTCGTTCGATGCCCTGCGGGTGTTCGAGAAGAACGACGAGCTGTTCGCCCTGAGGTTCGCATGAGCGGTGGCCAAGACGACTTCGGTTTCTCGATCGACATGACCGTTCGCAACGAATGGCGCAACGTCGATCTCCTGCGCACCTCGGTTCAGAACTGCTTCACGGCAGTGTTCGCCGACGTCGATGGTTGCCACGCGATCGCGATGGTCACCGGCGAGCTGCTCGAGAACGCGCTCAAGTACGGCGACTGGGTTACCGGTGACCGGGCGCAGTTTCGCCTCCGCGTGAACGGCAGCCGCAACGACATCGTCGAGGTCAGTGTCCAGAACCCGCTCAAGGGCGGTGACGACGCCAACGCGTTGATGTCGCAGATCGAGTGGATCAACAGCTTCCCGAAGCCGGAAGCCGCGTATCGCGCGCGCATGCTGCAAATCGCGCAGGGCGACGAGGAGAGTGAGCTCAGCCGGCTCGGGCTCGTGCGCATCGCATTCGAAGGCAACTGCCGCCTGTCCGCGCGCATCGACGGCGGGATGGTGACCGTGGTCGCGGCGCTCGACCTCAGCGCGCCGACCTGATCGCTAGGGCACGAGCGGTGGCGGCGTGAACAGCTCGAGGAGCTCGTTCGCGTCGATGCCGCCGCCGATCAGCACTTGATGCGTGGGCAGCGCGATCGCCGCCGTGCCCACCCGTGGGGCGATCGGCAGCGTGGCCACGCGCTCGAGCGTGGTCGCGTCGAGGATCTCGGCCGTCGCGATCGGTGCCCCGGACGCATCGACGCCGCCCGCGACGACGACGTGGCGCGGCGTGGCCGCCACGGCCGGCGCGTAGCGGCCGACGGCTAGCGTATCGGGACGCGACATCACCATTCCGGTAGCCGCATCCACGAGCAAGACCGAGCGCAGCGGCGCATCCACGGGGCCGCCGCCGACGACGAGGAACTGCTCCGAAGGCAGCACGGTGATCGCCGCGCGCTGGCGCGCTACCTCGCCGGGCAGGGCGTCGAAGGTGTTGTTGCGGAACCGCACGAGGCCGGTATCGCCGCCGACAAAGATGGCGGCGCTACCGTCAGGGCGCGCCGCGCCGACGGTTGGCAGCGTCGCGAGATCGGTGCGGGCAGACAAGGTGAAGTTGTCGACGAGGATCGGCGGCGAGCCGGTGACGAGGAACGTCTCGGCCGCAATGCGCACCATCCGCTCGCCGGTGCGCGCGAGGCTAGGCGTCTCGCCGAGCGCCTGGTACGCGCCGTTCGGGCTCACCGTGGTGTCGAACCGCGTAAGCTCGCCCGACGTCTCGCCCTCCGCCTCGGTGCCGCCAAATAGGTACACGCTCGACGGAGCGCCACCGACGGCGACGCCCGTGCGCGGCATGGGGACGGGGAGGCCGGCCACGAGCGAGTGATCGTAGGCGTTGTAGATCTGGAGCTTGTCGCTCGGTGCGTCGGGGGCTTCTTCACCACCGGCGAACACCGCGCCGTACGTCAGGGCGTCGATCGAGACGCCGGCGCGTGGCGGTGAGAGCGTCATCGGCGCCGCAGCGACCGACATCGGTGGTGCCACGTAAATCACGAGGCGAGCGTTGGTCGGCGCGAACGCAACCTCCGGCGACATGCCCGTGGCGACCAGGTCGCCGCTCGCATCGAAGCCCTCGACGATGAGGGCTGCGCTCACGCCGGCCTCGACGTCGACCGCGAGGTCGAAGCCACCGTCAGCGCCACGGGGCGTCTCGAACACGCTCCACGGGTTGGAGACGCTGAGCCGGAGCCGCTCGACGTTATCGAGCACCGTCGAGCCGGGGGCGGTGGTGAGGTCGAGGTTGATCGTCCCGCTCGTGCCGTCGCAGGCTCCGAGCAGCGCGGCGAGCGCGAGCGTGCGCCTCATGCGGCGAGCGCCTCGATCTGCGCGACGGTCGCGCCGGTGACGCGCACGGTCTTGCGACGGGACGATGCACCGGCGATCACTTCGACGGCGCCGCGGGCGACGCCGAGCGTCTTGGCAAGAAGCGCGATCACCGCGGCGTTGGCCTCGCCGTCGACGGGCGGAGAGGTGACGCTGACCTTGAGCCTACCATCGTGCACGGGGCCGAGCTTCGCGCGAGATGCGCGCGGTTGCACGAGCACGTCGAACGTGACCGCTCCGGCGTGTTCGCTGATCTTCATTTGCCCCCGCGACCGAGCTCGCGGGCTCGCTTGGTCGCGGTCTCGACGGCGTTGATCAGGGTCGTGCGCAGCCCGCCTTGCTCGAGCGTGTGGAGCCCCGCGATCGCGGTCCCCCCGGGTGAGGTCACCATATCCTTGAGGCGGCCAGGATGTTCGTCGGTCTCGAGCAGGAGCTTCGCCGAGCCCATCACCGTCTGCGCGGCGAGCCGCTGCGCGTTGCGGCGCGAGAGCCCGACCTTCACCCCAGCGTCGGCGAGCGCCTCGAGGATGAGGAAGATGTACGCGGGGCCCGAGCCCGAGAGACCGGTCACCGCATCGAGGTGGCTCTCGTCGAGTATGACGGTGATGCCCACGGCATCGAACACGGCGCGCGCGATCGCGAGATCCGCTTCGCCAGCGTGTCGCCCCGCGGAGATCGCGGTCGCGCCCGCACCGACCAGTGCGGGCGTGTTGGGCATCGCGCGCACGACGCGCACGCCCTCCGGCAGGGCGCTCTCGAGCAACTCGGTATCGACACCGGCGGCCACCGAGACCACCAGCGTCCCGGGCGTGAGCAGATCGGCGATCTCGAGGAGCACCTTATCCATGATCTGCGGCTTCACCGACAGCACCAGCAAGCCGGCGAGCTTGGCGACGGCGCGATTATCGGTGGTGACGTGGATGCCGTAGTCGCGGGCGAGCTCGTCGAGGCGCTCGCGGCGCGGTCCCGATGCATGCACCCGCGCGGCAGGGACGTGCCCGCCGCGAACGAGACCGCGGATCAACGCCTCGGCCATGTTGCCGCCGCCGATGAACCCGATCGTGTGAGAAGCCAGGATCGACACGGCTGGGGTGTAACACGCCGCGGCATCATCCGTTGCATTGACAACCTCGTCCGTTATAACGGATGATGTTCTTGCGTGAGTGAGGAGGGCTTTCCGGCGCTCGTCGGCGCGAACCTGCGGAGGTTGCGCACCAAGCGCGGGCTTTCACTGCAGCGCCTCTCGGAGTCGTCGGGCGTTTCGCGTGCCATGCTGAGCCAGATCGAGCTGGGCAAGAGCTCGCCGACGATCAACGTGCTGTGGAAGATCACGAGTGCACTCGGGGTCACGTTTGCAGCGCTGGTGGGCAAGCGGCACACGACCGGCGCGCAGATCCTGCGCGCGATCGAGACGCGACCGATGACAAGCCAAGATGGTTCATTCGCCTCGCGGCCGCTGTTCCCGTTCGATGATCAGCGCCGGGTCGAGTTCTACGAGCTCGTGCTCGCCGCGGGCGGCCGCGAGGACGCCGAGGCGCACGCGCCGGGGACGATGGAGAACCTGACCGTGGCCGCGGGCCGGCTCGAGATCGACATCCATGGCGCGACCCACGCGCTCAACGCCGGCGATTCGATCCTGTTTGCCGCCGACGCTCCCCACGTCTATCGGAACCCCGGCGACGTGGAGGCGCTGATGTACCTGGTGATGACCTACGCGTAGCGCAGCCAGGCCGCGATATCGCCGAGTGCCGCGACCTCGTCGATCGCGCCCGCATCGACGGCGGCCTTGGGCATACCGTAGATAACACTGGTCGCTTGATCCTGCGCGAGCGTCTTGCCGTCGGCGCGCTTGATCGCGAGCGCACCGGCGGCGCCGTCCCTGCCCATGCCCGTCATCACCACAGCGAGCGTGCGGCGGCCGAATACCTTGGCCGCGGACTGCATGGTCACGTCGGCCGCGGGGCGGCACCCGTTCACGAGGGCTCCAACGGTGAGGACGACGTTGCCGCGCTCGTCGAACTCGAGGTGCCTGTCACCGGGTGCGATGAGGACCGTGCCGGGGAGCGGGCGATCGCCTGCCTGCGCCTCGCGGACGATGACCATGCTCGCCGAGTTCAGGCGCTCGGCCAGGTGCGCGGTGAACCCGGCCGGCATGTGCTGCACGACGACGATCGCGAGCTTGAGCGTCTCCGGCAGCGCGGGGATGACCTCGGAGAGCGCCGCGGGGCCACCCGTCGAGATCGCGATGATGCACACGCGCGGCAAGGCCCCTGTAAGGGTGGACATGGTAGGGCGGGTGGGCGCGCCGGTCGGCGATAGCGCCTGCATGACACCGGAGGGCCGCGCCGGAATCGGCGCCATGGCGACGCGTGGGCGCGACTGCGCCGCATCGGCGAGCTTGCGCATCAGCTCGTCGGCGATCTTGCTGAGGTCGGTCGAGACCTCGCCGGCAGGCTTAGTCACGAAGTCGACCGCGCCCGCGGCGAGCGCGTCGAACGTCTCCTTCGCGCCTTGTCGCGTGTGCGCGGAGAACATGACGACGGGCGTCGGGTGCGTGCGCATCACCTCGCGCACGGTCTCGGCGCCGTTCATGCCCGGCATGTTGAAGTCCATGGTGACGACATCGGGCCGGAGCTTCGCGATGTGGGCGAGCGCCTCGGTGCCGTCCTTGGCCTGGCCGACGATCTCGAACGGACCGGCAGCGAGCGTCTTGGCGATCGCGGCGCGCATGAACAGCGAATCGTCGACGACGAGGACGCGGGTCTTCCTCATGCGGGCTCCTGGACGAAGGCCTCGATCACGTAGCCGACGACCGGCTCGGCCACACCCTTGAGCTGAAGTCCCGGCATCTCACGCACGCGCACGCGATCGCCCAGCACCGCGCGCGTGGACGCCGAGACCAGCACGGCCTCGTGGGGGCACTTCTGCTCGTAGCGGTTGGCCTGATTCACGGTGTCACCAATGACCGTGTAGTCGCGGCGCACCACGCGCGAGCCGAGGTCGCCGCGGACGACGGGGCCCGTGTTGATGCCGATGCGCATCGCGAGCTTGCAGCCGCGCGCAGCGTTGAACGCGGGCATCGCGGCCTGCATGGCGAGCGCGGCACGGGTCGCCCTCTCTGCAGGAGGCGGTTGGCCGCGCACGTCGTCGTAGATCGCCATGATCGCATCGCCGATGAACTTGTCGATGTCGCCGCCGTGTTCCTTGACGATCGGGCACATCACATCGAAGTAATCGTTGAGCAGCGTGATCAGCTCGGGCGCGCTCATCGTGGCCGACATCGGCGTGAACCCGACGAGGTCGGAGAACATCACGCTGACCTCGCAGTGGTCGGCGCGGAACGCGAGCGTCTCGCCACGCAGTGCGCGCTCCTCCGCGGCAGCGCGCGCACCCTCGGAGATGAATAGCGCCGACGCTTCCTTGTATGCGATCAGCCGGCGCTCGGCGAGCGTGCGCTCGACCAGGGCGATGCACTTGTCCTGCGAGAATGGCTTCACGAGGTAGGCCGAGGCGCCGGCCGCACGCATCTGCGCCATGTCGCGCTTGGAGTCGCGTGCGGTGAGCATGATGACGGGGATCTGGCGCAGCTCGGGATCGCGGCGCAGCGCGTGCACCAGCTCGAACCCGGTCATCACTGGCATCTCGTAGTCGCTGACGACGAGGGCAGGGCGGATGGCCTGTGCCTTCTCGAGCGCGATCTTGCCGTTCTCAGCGGTGGTGACCACGAAGCCCTGGCGCGCGAGGCAGTCCGCGACGTAGTGGCGTTGTGCGGGCGAGTCGTCGACGACGAGCACTTTCTCGCGCGATGCAGGCAGCGAGCCGAGCACGAGCGCGCGCACGCGCGTCGACAGCTCTTCGGGGACCACGGGCTTCACCAGATAGTCGTCGGCGCCGGCATCGAACCCGCGCTCGAGGTCGGCGGCCTCGCCGAGCGTGCTGCAGATGAGCACCGGCAGGTGGGCGGTGGCCGGATGTCCCTTGAGGGCCTTGCACACGCCGTAGCCATCGAGCTTGGGCATCTCGACATCGGTGATCACCAGGTCGGGGAGCAGCTCGCGAGCGCGCGCCAATGCCTCCTCGCCGTCGAACACGGAGTGCACCTCGTAGCCGTCGTCCTCGAGGATCGGCACCGTGTGGCGGTGGATGAGGGGCGAGTCGTCGGCGACGAGCACGACCCGCCGTGCGCGCGTGGTGGCGCCGAACACGTCGAGCACCTCGGCGTCGGAGAACGGCGCGAGCAAGAAACCGTCGGCGTCGACGTCGCGCGCCGCGGTGCGGTCGGCCGCGGTCACGCCGATCACGACGGCGGCGACCGAGGCACCGTGCAGCATCGTGATGGTGTCGGCGAGGCTGCGATCGGGCAGCCGGCGCGGCAGAAGGGCGGCTTGGGGCGCGAGCTCGCCGAGGCGCTGCTCGAGCTCGGCGACCGACGCGACGGCGCTGACCACGTGGCCGAGGGGCTCGAGCGGCCGCCGCGCCAGCACGCCGAGCACTGGCTCGTCAGAGATGATGACGATGTTCATCCGCGTGGATTTCCTCGGGCTAGGGTGACGCAGAGCCCCCACCCCGCGTTGGATCGGATGACCTCGGTCACGTCGTCTCCTCTGCTACGACGTGCCCGAGGAGCTTGCGCACCACCTTGAGCAGCAACGTGCGGTCGTGCGGCTTCGTGATGTATTCGTCGACGCCCGCGTCGAAGCCGCGCACGCGGTCGATGCGCTCGCCCATGCTCGTGACCATCACGATCGGGGTCTCCGCGTAATCGGGCATCGCTCGGAGCGCACGCGTGAGCTCGTAGCCGTCGAGGTTGGGCATCACGACGTCCGTCGAGACCAGATCGAACCGCCGCGTCTTCGCGAGCTCGAGGCCATGGGCGCCGTCGACCGCGACGGTGACGACATAGCCCGCATCGACGAGCAGCCGGCGCAGGGTCTCGCGTACGATGTCGCCATCCTCGACGAGCAGGATGTGCGCGCCATTGCTCGTGGCGGCGGCTACCGGCCGCGGACGCCGCATGCCACCAGGCTGCGCGAGCGCGCGCGCGATGATCGCGGGGATGTCGAGGATCAGCACCACGCGATCGCCGATCAGCGTGGCGCCCGCGATGCAGGCAGCTCTGGCGAGCAGCGGCCCGAGCGACTTGATCACGATCTCGCGCTTGCCGAGCAGCTGGTCGCAGACGAGCGCGTAGCTCGCGTTGGCGTGCTCGACGAGCACGAGCTGGAGCTTCGGTGCGTCCGCGTGGTCGTCGAGCTCGAGCGTCTGCTCGAGGCGGATGATCGGCACGTGCTTGCCACGCACGACGCATGCTTCGCGGTCACCGATCAGCTGGATCTCCGAGGTATCGATCGTGATCACGCGCTGCACCACGTCGAGCGGGATCGCGAACGTCTCGCCGCCGGCGCGCGCGACGACGACCTGGATGATGGCGAGCGTGAGCGGCAGTTTCAGCACGAAGGCGCTTCCTTGGCCGGGTGTGGACTCGACATCGATCGTGCCCTTGAGCTTGGTGACAATGGTCTGGCGCACGACGTCCATGCCCACGCCGCGGCCAGAGACTTCGCTGACGGTGGCGGCCGTCGAGAACCCGGCGCGAAAGATGATCTCGCGAGCGGCGCGGTCGTCGAGGTCCTCGGCCTCGGCGCGGGTCAAGAGGCCCTTGCTGACGGCCTTGTCGCGCAGCACGCCAGGGTCCAGCCCCTTGCCGTCGTCGCTGACGCGGATCTCGACGTGGTTGCCGCGGTGCGAGGCGGCGAGCCGGATCACGCCTTCGGCCTGCTTGCCGAGCGTGGTGCGCACGTCGGGCAGCTCGAGTCCGTGGTCGACGGCGTTGCGCACGAGGTGCATGAGCGGCTCGTCGACTGCTTCGACCAGGAGCTTGTCGAGCTCGGTGTCGTCGCCGACCAGCTCGAGGCGGGCCCGCTTGCCGAGGGCGGCCGCCAAGTCGCGCACCGTGCGCACGTGCTTGCGAAACACGCCGGCGACCGGGACCATGCGCAGCCGCATCACCTGATCGCGGAGGTCGTTCGAGATTGCATACAGACGATCGGTGCCATGGTCGAGCTCGGTGGTGACGTCGCCGAGGACGCGCTCGACTCGCGATAGCTCTTCGGCGAGCGACGTGAGTCCGTCGGTGCCAGTCGCGCGCCGCGCGTGGGTGAGCCGGCGCGCGACGCCACGATCCGCGGCCAGCTCCGAGGCCACCGCGCCGAGCGAGCCGACGGCGGTGCGGATGTTGTCGCGGCCGAGCACGAGCTCGCCGACGAGGTTGAGCAGGCGATCCAGCTTGTCGAAATCGACGCGGATCGTGGCGCGTGCGGTGTCGGCATGCGCGGCGGCGGGCGCGCTCGGCGTCGCCACGGCGGGACGCGGCGCCGGGACGACCGTCGCGCCGGGGTTCCGTAACCGCGCGACGATCGGCGTGGGATCGACGGTGATCGCGACGCGCGCGCGCGCCTGGGCGAGCATGTCGCGCAAGCCATCGAGCGCGGCGAGCAGCGCGTCGATCACCGCACCATCGGCTGCGCGGCCGGTATCTCGGATCTGGCCGACCAGATCCTCGGCGGCATGGGCCAGCTGGTTGACCGGGATGAGACCGACCATCGCCGAGCTGCCCTTCACCGTGTGCATGTCGCGAAACACGTCGCGCAGGAGGTCTGCGTCGTCGGGACTGCGCTCGACCTCGACGAGCTTGCTGGCAAGCGCCTCGACGCGCTCGGTGGCCTCGTCGAAGAACAGCTCGATCATGTCCTCGTCGACGGCCGGTGTCCACGCAAAGCTCGGCGCACCGGAGGGCGGAGCGGTTATCGGTGCGGGTGGTGGCGCGGGGGGGCGCGCTCTGGACACCGAGGCACCGCCCACGGGCGCTACCGCTTCGATCGCCGCGGCGTGCTCGGCGAGCGGCAAGCCCTCGACGCGCGCGCCCGACTTGTCCGCGTTGGCGAGTTGATGAAACGCTGCGGCGAGGGTGCCGATCGCCGTGACGACGGGCGGCCACGCAGCGGCATCCGCTGCGTCGAGACCACGCTCGATCGCGAGTGCGAGCCGCCCGAGCTCATCGGCACCGATCAGCAGGCACGAGAGCCCGATGCGGAACGCGACGTGGGCCAGACCGGCGCGCTGTTCGGGGGCGTCGAGGGCCCCGGCGAGCAAGCGCGCATCGCCGACACCGGCGGTCACGAACTGCTCCCACAGCTGGCCCCCGGTCACGGTCACGGCGTCGGTTCCTCCATCAGCCCATGCCGCGACAGCCACCGCTTCGTGCCGACGCGCGTGGTCCGCAGCTCGAGCTCGAGGCCTGCACCGCGCGACACGGCCTGCGCGCGCCGGAACACCGGGGCCAGCTCGTCGTCGAGGAGCGAGGCGCCGTCGAGGTCGATCGTCAGCTTCTTGAGGCCTTCGATCGAGAGGTGCTCCCCGATCTTGGTGGTCACGTCGGCGACCGTGGGCGCACCGAGGAGGGCGAGCAGGCTCTCCCCGGGGCGCTGTGTTGCGGCGATCTCGGGGCTGACGAGCTTGTGCTTCGACGCCTTGGGGAACGACGGAGGCGAAGGCACCGACGCGGCGATGCGCGACAGTACGTCGGGCATGCCCATCTGCGGCGTGGCGCGCACCGCGCCGCCGGTGCGGATGTAATAGGTGGCTTCGCCGGTCGTGCGCGCCTCGAGATCCGGGAAGTCGCGGAGCGACTCGCTGTAGCCCACGAACACGAACCCATCGGGCTGCGTCGCACCGATCAGCCTCTCCACCGCGCGCCGGCGTGCGTCGGCGCTGAAGTAGATGAGGACGTTGCGACACCACACGAGATCGAAGTTCTTCGCGCGCGGCGCATCGAGGAGGTTCGCGATCTCGAACTTGACCAGGCGCGCGATGTTCGGGTGCACGCGCACGCGGTCGCCATCGACGAGGAAAGCGTCGCGGTATTCTGCCGGCACGTCCTCGAGCTCGGCAACCGGGTAGCTCGCGGCACGCGCGGCGGCGAGCGCTTCGGTGCTGACGTCGGTCGCGAGGATCTGCAGCGGCCAGTCGGGAAGGGCGCGCGTCAGCACCGCGGCCAGCGTGTACGGCTCCTCGCCGGCCGCGCAGCCCGCGCTCCACACGCGGATCGCTCGGTGGCCCCGCGCGGCGATGGCCGGAGCGACGTCAGCGACGAGCGCCGCGATCTGTTGCTTGTGGCGGAACAGACTGCTCTCGCCCACGCGCACGGCCTCGACCAGCTCGGAGAGCTCGCTCGCGCCGCGGGAGGTGTTGATCAAGGCGATATACGCGTCGGGTGCGAGCTGGAGCGTGGCCATCCGGGCGCTGGCACGGGCCTCGATGATCCACGGCGGTAGCTCGAGCCCGGCGTGATCGACGAGCCGCCGCGAGATGCGCGTGATGATGTCGGATGGAAGGGCCACGCGTCAGTCGCTTGCCTCGACGTCGGAGTGCGTCGTTTGGTGTGCGGGCGGCGGCGTACCGATCGCGCGCTTGCCCGACGGCAAAGCCCGCTTGGGGGCCGCGGCGAGCTCCTTGCGCTTCTTCGCGGGGGCCTTGCTCGTGATCTTGGTACCGTCGAGGTTGAAGCCACCGATCGACTCTTCGAGCTCGAAGGCCAGCTCGTGCAGGCGCTCGGCCTGAACGACCGACTCCTCGGAGCCCGCCAGCACTTCGCTCGCGATGCCGCGCACCGCGTCCATGTTGCGCGCGATCTCGTCGGACACCATCGCCTGCTCCTGGACCGCGGTCGCGGTGTCCTTGACCACCGTGATCAGCTGACCGAGGCCGGTGAGCGTGGAGGTGACGAGCGCGGAGCCGTTACCCACCTCGCGCGTGCCGTGCTCCATCGACGTGATCGCCGCCTGCGTCTGCTCCTTCACGGTCTGGATCAGCGCCTCGATGTCCTTGGCCGATTGCCCGACACGGCGCGCTAACGACGATACCTCGTCGGCGACCACCGCGAACCCGCGGCCTTGTTCGCCCGCGTGCGCGGCTTCGATCGAGGCATTGAGCGCGAGCATCGACGTCTGCTCGCTGATCTGCCGGATCACCTCGACGATGTTGCCGATGCGTTTGCTGCTCTCGGCGAGGTCGCGCATCTTGGCCGCCGCATCCTCGACGGAGCGGTGGATCTGGTCCATGCGCATCACCGCCGAGTTGACGGCAGTACTCGACTGCTCGGCGACCTGCGTGGCCTCGGCCGCGTTGCCGGCGACCTGCTGGATCGACGCCGAGAGCTCGGTGACGGCCGTCGTCGAGCTCTCGATCTTGAGCGTCTGATCCTTCAGCCCACCGAGCATCTCGCGCGAAGCCGCGCTGATCTCCGCGCTCGATGCACCGACCTGGAACGCCGCGTTCTGCACGCCGCTCGCGAGCGTGTGCACGCGCGAGAACACCTGATTGATGTTGTCGGCGAGGTCGGCGGTCTCGTCGGTCGAGTTGACCTTGATGCGCTGTGTGAGGTCGGTGTCGCCGGCGAGCAGGTCGCGCGACTGCTTGACCATCTGCTTGATCGGGCGCGTGACCCAGAACGCGAGGCCGCTCGCGATCAGCAGCGACAGGACGATGCCGACCAAGATCTCCGTCCACGGCAGCTTGTTCGCCGGGTTGACCACCTGCGCGCGGCTGCGCGTGATGTAGAGCTTGCCGACAGTGACTGGGTCCGCGCCCTTGTAGCCGTCGATCTCCTCGAAGTCGAAGTCGTAGTCGTTGTCCTTGAGCCGGATGACCCGGCGCGTGTCGTCACCGACGGTGACCTCGACGAGCTTGTCGGGCTGCAGGGCACGCGCGACCTCGCCGAGGTTGCCGGGGAGGGCGGTGGCGTAGACGGTCATGCCGTCGGCGAGCGTGGGGCGGTAGCGTAGGTCGGAGTTGTCGTCCGTCTGATCCGCGTACTCCTGCATCATCCGCTGCAACTTCACGCCGACGAGCACGCCGCCGACGACGGCGTCGCCACCAGGCGCGCGCACGGGCAACGCGGTCGCCTGGTAGGCGACGTTGTCGATAATCTGGATCCGGTGCGCGAATGTCGAACCGGCGCGCGCCTTCTCGATCGCGGCGACGCTGCTGGTCGCGCTAGGGTCGAGCGGGGAGCCGGGTGGTGCCCAGAGCAGCTTGCCGGTCGCGGAGAAGATCGCGAACAGGTCGGGCTGGACGCTGTTCTTCGACGAAAGCCGCTCGAACATCGACTTGCCGATCGTCGCGACGTCGGCGTCGGTCGCCGGTGCAGGCGCGACGGGCGCACCTTCCGCCGGTGGGGATGGCGGGGCAGCGGGCGCGGTGCCGCCACCGAGCGCCTTGCGAAGCGCGGGCTCGCCGACGAGCAGCTCGACGATGCCGGTCATGCCGCGCCCGACGCGCTCCTGATAGAACTCGTAGCGACGCAGGTGCTTCGCGAGGAAGTTCCCGCGATTGCCGAACGTCGACTTGCTCTTCACGACCATCGTCCCGCCGAAGATCAGGAGGCCCGCCAGCAAGAGGCAGGCCAGCAAGAACTTCAAGAACATCGGGAAGCGGAGCCTTCTGCTCATGACGACCTACCTTCTTCAGCCTCGGGGCGCGCGAGTGCGCGCAGCGCATCGACGGTGAGCACCGCACCGGTATCGAGCACGCGCACCGTCCCGGTTTCGGTGGCGGCGACGCCGAGCATGAGCGCGGCGACAGAGGGCGTGACGTTCGCGGGAGGCGGCTCGAGCGCACCGGTCAGCGTGCGCAGCTCGCGCATGCGATCGACGACGATGCCCGCCGTGCCCCCGGGGTGCGCGACGACGACGATGCGGCTGTCGTCGCCGACCTCGGTGCGTGGCAGCCCGAGCAGCACCGCGAGATCGAGCGCGGGCACGATCTCGCCGCGCAGGCTGAACACCCCGGCCAGGCACCCGGGCGTCAGGAACACGCGCGTGATCGGCTGCATCGGCACGGTCTCGCGCACCTCGGCGATCGGGATCGCGAGCTCCTGCCCGCGAAGCTCGAAGCACACTACGCGCAGTGCGTCTCCCACGACGGGAGAGGTTACCCGATGTTGAAGTCTTCCTTCTCGTGATGCGCGCCGCTACCGTCCCGGAACCTGCCGAGCGTGTAGCGATTGAAGATCTCGTGCGGCGTGCCGCCGGTCAGCCAGTCGGCGTAGAGCTTGCCGACGATCGGCGCCATCATGAACCCGTGCCCGACGAAGCCACATGCCAAGAAGAAGTCTGGGTGATCGGGGGCGGGGCCGAGGATCGGGTTGCCGTCGGGCGATTGATCGTAAAGGCCGGCCCATTGGCGCAGCACCTTGATGTCACCGAGGACCGGCATCAGGCGTACGAGCCGGCGCGCGTAGGTCGCGAGGAATTCGAGCGTCGACCCCATCGCATACGTCGACCCGTGGCCCGGCAACGACACGCCACCGACGATCTCGCCGCGCATCGATTGGCTGCAGTACAGGCCACTCGCCAGCTCCGAAACCATCGGACGCAGGAACGGCTTGAGCGGCTCCGAGGAGCAGATCTCGTGACGGATCGGCCAGGTCGGAACGTCGACCCCGATGAGCTTCGCGAGCTGCGGGGACCACGAGCCGGTCGCGTTGATCACGCGGCGGGCGCGGAGCTGACCGCGCGGCGTATGGACCACATAGCCGCCGTCGGCAATTTGGTCGAGGCCGGTGACCGACGTCTGGGTGAAGATCTTCACGCCGCGCGTAGCGGCCTGCCGCGCGTAACCCCACAGGAACGGCCACGGAAACAGAATGCCGTCGCTCGGATTGTACGACGCTCCGACGATACCCGTGAGGTCGAGCTCGGGGACGATGTCCTTCGCCTCGTGGGGCTCGAGCATGCGCGTCGGCACGCCGCACCGGTTCTGCAGCGCGATGTTCTTCTCGAGGCGCGCGACCTCGTTCGCGGAGCGCGCGAGGAACAGATAGCCGCCCTGACGGAACCACACGTTGACGCCGAGGTCGACGGCGAACCGCCGGCACAGCTCGACAGAGTCCTGCATGAGACGGATGTTGATCTCCGTCGACCATTGCTGACGAATGCCGCCGCCGTTGCGCCCCGATGCACCCTCGGCGAGGTAGCCGCGCTCGAGCACGACGACATCGGTGAGGCCGCGTTGTGCGAGGTGATACGCGATCGAGAGGCCGATCACGCCACCTCCGACGATCACGATCTCGGCGCGCGCGGGCAGGGGACCCTGGTGTCCCTCGAGCGTGGTCGGCAGCCGCACGTCGCCCGGGATCCCGTCATCGTCGTCGTCGATGATCGGCTGCATCAGGTGCCGCCTTCTTCGGGATCGTCGGGGAACCGATGCGCGCCCGGATCGCGCGCGAGCAGCTTGAGGGGCGTCGGCGCGATCGGCGGGCGCGACGTGAACGGAGGAATCGCTGCGGGCGGTTGTCCCGTGAGCCGCGCGAGCTGTAGCGCGACGACGGCGAGGCACTCCTTGCCCTGACACGGGCCGGTGCCAAAGCCGGTATAGCGCTTCACCTCTTCGATGTCGGTGTAGCCGCGCGAGACGCTGTGCTCGAGATCGGCGAGCGTCATGTCCTCGCAGCGACACAGGACGATCTTGCCCACCATCAGAGCGCTCCCGCGACGGCGTCACCGACGCGTTCGCCGTCGGCGGCGGCCGCGACGGGACCCTTGTAACCCGTGACATCGCCGCACGCCCACACGTTGGGCACGGCCGTCATGCCCCGTGCATCGACGACGACCTTGAAGCCGCCGGCCTCGGCGTCGAGGACGACCTGACAGCCTTGCTGGCGCGCGCCTTCCGACGCGGGCGCGGGCAAGGCGGCGACGGCGACGACATCGCAGTCGACCTTGCCGCGCGTGGTCTCGACACAGTTGGTCCAGCTGCGCCCGCGCGTGCGCACCATATCAGTGAGGGCGACCCGCGTGACGTCGGCGCCGGCGGTGCGCAGCGCGAGCGCGAGCGCGTCGACGTCACCCGCGACCACCGCGCTTGGACAGGCCAAACCCGGTGGTTCTGTGACACGGGGTGGCACCTCGACGATGCACACGCGCTCGCCGGGCAAGATCCCGTGATCGACGAGCAGCCGACCGACCGCACGCGCGGCGATTACGCCGGGGCGATCGTTGTCGGCGAACGGCAAGTTGACGACGTATCCGCCGGTCGCCCAGACCCACTGCTTTGCGTAGACGCGATACAGCCGATCCGGTGCCGCCACAGCGAGCACGCCGCCATCGTCTTCGGGGAAGAAGCCAATCGCCGTCGAGCGCGCGAGCACGAGCACGTTCGCCTGGGCAGCCGCGGCCCAGCGCGCTTCTGCTTCGCGCCTGCCGGTGCGTGGATCCGCGCGCAAGCTGCCGCCGGGGCGCAGTTGATCATCGATCAACACCGTCGAGCGACCGGCGCGCGCGGTGGTGGTCGCGGCAGCGAGGCCGGCAGGGCCACCACCGACGACGCAAACGTCCATCTCGAGCCGATGCACTTCGGGCAGCTCCGTCGCTGCGCGCTCGGGGAGCTTGCCGAGGCCCGACAGCTGGCGAACCACCTTGTTCGCGAGCTTGTTGAGCACCGACGAGCCCGTCATCAGCGTGTGGTGATCCATGCCACGCGCAAACAGAAAATCGACGGCACCGAGCAGATCGATCTCGGCGGATGGAAATGCGTTCTGCCCTTCGACCTCGACACCCGCCTCGCACGGTGCCTGACATGCGCGCAGGTTCGGCACGCCGCCCAGGCGCACCAGGCAGCCGCTACAGTGACCCTCGAGACAGAAGAACGTGCGCGGGCGGTGATACTTCAGCGAGCGCGACAACACGCGCGTGCCACTGGCGAGCGCAGCGGCCGCGATTGACTCATCCGAGAACGCGCGGACGGTGCTGTCTGCGATCCGGACCTCGACCGCCGCACCACGTAGAGCGTCGTGTCCAGGTAGGCGTCGAGCCACGCCCTTGCTTATCACCTCGAAGATCCTCTGTCCCCCAAACCGGCCTCACTTCGTTGCGGAACCGTCGACGCCTGCGATACCGTTGAGCCTCGAAAGGACAGGGGAACTCTCACGATGGCGACACCTACCAGACCGTGTCCGTACTGCGGCGCAGCCGTGCTCATGAATGCACCCGCATGCGGAACGTGCGGTCGTCCCATGCCGCCGATGCAACAGCAGGGCGCGCCCGCGCCACAGCCTGCGAAGACGATGTTCGGCTATGTCGCGCCGCCGATCGTGCAGGCGCCGCGTCCAGGCGCTGCGCCGGCGACGGCTCCGCAAGCACCGGCTCCGCAGCCCGGTTACGGCGCACCGCCGTCTATGCAGCCTCCGGCGCCCGGTTTTGGTCAGCCGCCTGCCGCGCAGCCCGGTTATGGCGCGCCGCCGTCTATGCAGCCTCCCGCGCCCGGGTTCGGGCAGCCGCCCGCTGCGCAGCCCGCGCCGGGTTATGGCGCACCGCAGACGCCCCCCGGCTTCGGTCAGCCGCCCGCGGGCACACCGGCACCTGGTTTTGGCGCTCCACCACAGGGGGCTTATGGTCAGCCGCCGCAGCCCGCGCCGGGTGGTTTTGGTCAGCCGCAGCAGCCGCAAGGGTTCGGTCAGCCGCAGCCCGCGCCGGGTGGTTTTGGTCAGCCGCAGCAGCCGCAGGGATTCGGTCAGCCGCAGCCCGCACCAGGTGGCTATGGCCAGCCTGCACCGCAGCAGCCGGGTGGTTTCGGCCAGCCCGCGCCGCAGCAGGGATTCGGTCAGCCGCAGCAGCCGCCGGGTGGCTTCGGCCAGCCTGCACCGCAGCAGGGCTTCGGCCAGCCCGCGCCACAGCAGGGCTTCGGTCAGCCGCAGCCCGCATACGGTGCTCCGCAGCAGGATCTCCCGGGCCCGCTCGATAACATCGCGCGTGGCATTCCGCAGTCGGCGCCAGGCACGCTCTTCGGGTTCCCGGTCGCGCGTCTGCGTGACCCCGGCCTCCAGAAGATGATTCTGTTCCTCGCAGGCATCGCGCTCGTCGCGTCGATTGTCGTGCCGTACAGACTCAGCCCGCTCGTCTTCGCGTGGAGCATGCCCTCGAAGTTCGAGGCGTTGATCTGGCCGATCATCGCCGGCGGCGCGTATCTCCTCCTCACAGCTGCGCCGCCGCACATCAAGCAGCAGGTTCCGCCCGTCGTGCTCCAGTGGATTCCATTCGGCGTCGCATACGCGGGCATCTTCATCTCGAAGATGGGCTTCGGTGCGTACGGTGGATTTGGTGCCGGTGGCCTCTACATCCTCGGCTACTCGACGCTCGTCTTCGGCCTGCTCGCGCGTATCGCCCAGCCGCAGGATCAGACGGCGCGCATCATCATTGCGGTGGGCGCCGGATGCTTGATCCCGACGTTCATCGACGGGCTCGACATGGCGTTCAAGTTCAGCCACGTCCCCGTGTTCCTGATCCTCCACAACCTGCTCTGGTTCCTGGTGCTCGCACTGGGCGTGTTTTGTCTCGTGTTCGTGGTCCCGCCGCAGAAGCTGCCGCCCGCGCTGCAGGCTGTCGACGCGCTCGGACCGCTGTTCGCCGCGATTCTGATCGTGTGGCTCCCGTTGCAGCAGGTGCTGCTGGCGCTCGCGGCGCTCATCCACATGAAGGGTGGCGTCAGCTCGATCCTCATGCTCGCACATGCACTGCTGCCGATCCTCGCGTACTTCGGTGTGCTGATGATGGCGGCACCAGCGGCCTACGAGGAAGCGATGCGCATGATCGGAGGCAAGGGCTCGTCGGGTGGTGGTGCGGAGCCGCCGCAGGGTGGTGGCTACCCGCCGCAGGGTGGCGGCTATCCTCCGCAAGGCGGCGGCTATCCCCCGCAGGGAGGTGGCTTCCCGCCGCAGGGCGGTGGTTACCCGCCGCAAGGTGGTGGTTACCCGCCGCAGGGTGGAGGCTACCCGCCGCAAGGCGGTGGCGGTTGGGGCGGGCAGTAAGCTCGATCACCTGATCTGATGGATGAGGCCCGCATCTGCGGGCTTTTCGTTTTTTGGGGGGCGTTGCGAGTTACGATGCGGCCATGAGCGTCGCCCGCCACCTCGCCTTCATCGCGTCCGCCGCGCTGTCGTTCACCTGTGGCGGAGGCTCCGCCAAGCAGCAAGGCGAGGCGTGTGTCGCCAGCTCGGAGTGCGCGCAGGGCTTGCTCTGCGATCAGGTGACTCGCGTGTGCTCGATGATGGGCTCCCCGGTCGTCGATGCACCGCAAGCGGCAGATGCTCCTGCCGACGATGCCCCCGCGGTCAGCGATGCACCGATGGCGGATGCGCGCGTCGACGCGCCGCCGATGATCGATGCACCGGTCGATGCCCCGATCGACGCCCCCGAAATCGACGCACCCATCGATGCGCCTGAAATCGACGCGCCGTCCTGACGCCTAGCAGGAAGTCGTAGCCGCCCATGCGGGTGGGATCAGCTACGCTCGCGGTCATGCGCGAACGCGGCCTCGAGTTCAAGGTCGGCCTCCTGATCCTCGTCTCGAGCGCCATCCTGGTCGGCTTCATCTTCGTGCTCGGCAACTTCTCGCTGCGCTCGGGGTTCACGCTGAAGCTCGACTACGACTACATCGGCAGCCTGCAGAAGGGCGCGCCGGTTAAAGTCTCGGGCATCAAGGTCGGCAAGATCGAGGACGTCGAGTTCTTCGGCGGCAAGATCGACCCCTCGATCAACCAGCGCGTCCAGGTCCGCGTGACGGTGTGGGTCGAGAACAAGGTAAAGGACGCGATCCGCAGCGACGCCGAGTTCTTCATCAACACCGCCGGCGTGCTCGGCGAGCAATACGTCGAGATCGTGCCGGGGAAGGATTGGGACAAGCCGGGCATCGAGCCAGGGACGGTGGTGCACGACGCGCGCGTGAAGAATCCGCCGCGCACCGACCTCGTGGTGGCGCGCCTGTACGAGGTGCTCGACGGCGTGTCGTCGGTGCTGCGCGATGACCGCGATGCGATCAAGCACCTGCTCGCCAACGGCGCGAGCGCGGTCGCGGAGATCAATCAGCTGCTCGTCGAGAACCGCAAGCCGCTCGGCGAGCTGATCGTGTCGACGGGTGACCTCGCGCGCGAGGGCAAGACCACGCTCGCCAAGGTCAACGCCGGGCTCGGCGATGGCAAGCCGCTCGCCAGCATGATCTCGAACGCCAATGGCACGCTCGCTGCCGCCAAGTCATCGCTCGAGACACTGACGCCCGGCGCCGCGGCGCTGATGACCGACGCGACGCGCGTGACCGGACTCATCACCGACGAGCGGCTCGCGAGTATCGACAAGGCCGTCGACAACGCGGGCACCGCGGCGGGGCGCGCCAGCACGCTGCTCGACAACGCGAACGGCATCGTCACCGACCTGCGCGCGGGCAAGGGGAGCGTGGGCTCGCTGCTCTCGCGCGACGAGCTGTACAGCGACATCCGCGAGCTGATCCGCGACCTCAAGCGGAATCCGTGGAAGTTCTCCTGGAAGGAGTAGAGCGTGAGCCTGCTCGCGCAAGACGAACAGCTGACCCGCAAGGTCGGCGCGATCACGCTGCTGCTCCTGGCGGCGTCGATCGGGTTCGTCGTGTTCGTGCTCGACCGGCTCGAGCTCGGCGCGCGCGTGCGCATTCGCGTCTATTTCGCGCACACGACCGGGCTCAAGCCCAACGCACCGGTGATCGTCGCCGGTCGGCCGGTCGGCCGCATCGAGTCGATCGAGACCGTGTCGCGTGGCGGCGCGGATCCTCTCGGGGGTGAAGGTGGCTCCGTCGCGGTCGTCGCGCTCGAGGGCGACGAGACGTGGAAGGTCCCCACCTCCGCGCAGATCTTCGTGTCGTCGCGCGGTATGCTCAGCGAGCGCTATCTCGAGGTCGCGCCGCCGGTGGGCGAGCCCGGGCCGCCGGTCACCGAAGGCCTCGAGCTGCGTGGCGCGGATCCCCCGGCGCTCGACAGCGTCCTGCGGCGTACATGGGCGAACATGGCCGTGTTCAAGGCATTCGCCGAGCAGGTGCGTCCAGAGTGGGAGGCCTTCCAGCGTGCTCTCGACGCGCTCCGCGTCCAGCTCGATCTGATCGCCGCGGACGTCGATGCCCTGCGGCCGCTCGTGCTAACGCCGTCGATCGCCGACGAAGCGCGCGCGTTGGTCGAGGAGGCAACGACGCTGCGTACGAACCTCGGTGGGGCCGACGGGCTCGACCAGATCGCCGCGACGCTCGCCTCCGCGCGTGGCACCGTCGCGCAGCTGCGGCGCACCGTCGATCAACTCGCGCCGCTCGTCGCGCGCCTGGCGCTCGAGGCGCGACGCGTGCGCGGGCATCTCGAGGCACACGACCCCATCGCGCGCGGCGAGGCAGTTCTCGCCCAGATCCGTAAGGCCGCCGACAAGATCGACCCCATGCTCGTGAAGCTCGACGAGATTCGTCAGCGCATCGAACGCGGCGAGGGCTCGCTCGGCCGGCTGATGAAGGATCCCGAGTTCCCCGAGGATGCGAAGGAGCTGGGAAAGATCTTGAAGCGCAAGCCGTGGAAGGTGATCGCGCGCCCCAGGGATTGAGCACGGCGCGTGGCTTGCAGCTTTCCAGGCGAGGTCGCCATGAAGCAACAAGATGGATTCCTGATCGCCGTCGCGACGTACCTGTTCGGCCGTCACCACAAGCTGCGCTGGATCGTGTCGCTCTTGCCCCTGACGCTCGCCGTCTATCGCAAGGTCATGGCGCGTCAGGGCATACGCGGACACCGGATGCGTCCGACGGCAAGCGCGTGAGCGCGAGAACGGCCGACCGGACGATCACTAGATGACCCGAGCGTGCCCTAGAAGCCGGGCGTCTCCATCGGGCCGGACGACTGCCCGGTGATGAACTGCTGGACGACGGGATCCTCGGAAGCGCGCAGCTCGGCCGGGGTGGCGACGACGTGCACGACGCCGCGATAGAGGAATGCGACGCGGTCGGCGATGCCGAAAATCGACGGTGGATCGTGCGAGACGACGATGGCCGTGACGCCGTGCGTGTCGGCGAGCTCGCGGATCAGACGATCGACGCGGCGGGCGCTCACGGGATCGAGGCCGGTCGTTGGCTCGTCGAACAGGACTAGCTCCGGACCGAGCGCGAGCGTGCGGGCGATCGCGGCGCGCTTGCGCATGCCGTCGGAGAGCTCCGCGGGATAGCGATCGGCGAACTCGGCCATGTAGACCTGTGCGAGGCGCCTGCGCGCCTCTTCCTCGGCGGCCGATGCGCGCAGGCGCTGATGCTTGCGCAGGGGCAGGGCCACATTCTCGGCGAGCGTCATCGAGTCGAACAGTGTCGACGCCTGGAACACCATGCCGATGCGCTTGCGCAACGGCGCGAGCTGGCGCTCGGTGAGGCCGTCGATGCGCTGGCCATCGAACCAGATCTCGCCACTGTCGATGCGGAGCAGACCGATCAAGTGCTTGATGGTGACGCTCTTGCCGACGCCCGAAGTGCCGATGATGAACATCACCTCGCTCTTGTTCACAGCGAGGTTCATGCCCTTCAGCACCGGCTTGCCGCCGAACGCCTTCTTGACGTCCTTGAACTCGAGAAACGCCGTCATAGATCTCCACCCGTGAGGAACAGGGCCGCGGCGGAGATCAGGAAGTCGAGAATGATGACGGCGAACGAGCTGCCGATGACGGCGGCGGTGGTCGCCCAGCCGACGCCCTCGGACGAGCCCCGCGCGCGCAGGCCGCAGAACCCCGCGACGACGGGAATCGCGGCGCCGTACGCGAGGGCCTTGATCACGCCGAGCACGAGGTGGCGCGGGCGCAGCAGGTCGAGGTCGAAGAAGATGTTGGGATTGACGCCGAACGTGTACTGCGCGGTAAGACCGCCGGCGCCGTACATCACGAGCCCGCCGAGCACCGACAGCATCAGCGTCATGATCACGCACGCGATGAAACGCGGGACGATCAGGTAGTCGATCGGCAACACGCCGCTCATGCGCAGTGCGTCGATCTGCTCGGTCACCTTCATCGACCCAATCTCGGCGGCGATGCCAGCGCCGACGCGCGTGGCGAGCATCAGCGCGGTCAGCGTGGGGCCGAAGTCCGAGACGACGAGGCGAATGTACTGGCTCCCGACCTGCGAGTAGTCGCCGGTGATGCGCGAGAGCTGGTTGCAGGCCTCGTAGGTCATCACCATGCCGATGAAGCCGAGGGTGACGGCGATGAAGATGAGGCTCTTGTTGCCGACCTGGTGCAGCTGGCGCACGAGCTCGCCCGTCGGGCGGCCGCGGCGATCCTTGCGCGCCGAGAAGCCGCGGATGATGCCGGCGAGCGTGCCGACGAACACCATCCACAGCTCGACGGCCGCGAGCACGCCGTCGAGGGCGCGGGTGCCGATGCGTTCGACGAAGGCCTTCATCCGATGAGGTACGTCATGAGGAAGTCGAGCAGCATGATCGACACGGCCGCGGCGACCACCGCGGCATTGACCGCCTTGCCAACGCCGACCGCGCCGCCGCGCACGGCGATGCCGAAGTAGCAGGACGACATCGCGATCGCGCCGCCGAACGCGATCGACTTGTAGATGCCGAGGAGGAAGTCCCATGGCTTCAGGTTGTCGGCGAACGAGTGGTACATCGTGGACCACTCGATATCGAGCATCGCGCGCGCGACCACGGACGCGCCGCCGAGAGCGACGAGGTCGCCGATCGCGGTGAGCGCGACGAGCATGACCACCATCGCGATCACGCGGGGCACGACGAGGAACGCGATCGGATCGATGGCGAGCGAGCGCAGGCCGTCGAGCTGCTCGGTGACGGTCATGGTCGCGAGCTCGGCGGTGTTGTTGGCGCCGACGCGGCCCGAGAACATGAGCGCGATCAGGATCGGCCCGATCTCGCGCAGCACCGCGTAGCCGGCGCCGTAGCCCGCGATCGAGGTAGCGCCGAACTTCTTCACGAACGGGCCCGCCTGCAACGTCATCAGCGCACCCGCGAAGAACGCGGTGAGCGCGACGATCATGACCGAGCGGTTGCCCATCTTGTGGAGGTTCTTGACCAGCTCGCGGCGATCGATGCGCGGCGGCACGAGCGCGCGCAGCACTTGACCGGTGAGCACGACGATGCCGCCAGTCTCCTGCGCGATACGTGTCGCGCCTGCGCCGATGTTCGCGACGAACGTGACC
The DNA here is from genome assembly GCA_033763475.1 of Kofleriaceae bacterium. Lineage (GTDB taxonomy): Bacteria > Myxococcota_A > Polyangia > Haliangiales > Haliangiaceae > JABFXX01. The sequence continues at coordinate 75,478 of JANRKM010000178.1, read as the reverse complement.
AGCCGGTTACTCACCCGCGCGCCTCCTGCTGGAGGTCCTCGAGCGGGCCCTCCAGCTCGCCGCGCACGAACTGGCGGACGATCGGGTCTGGCGCATCGGCGATGGTCGCCGCGGGGCCGCGGTAGATGATGGTGCCCTTGTAGAGGAATGCGATCTCGTCGACGAAGCGCGCGAGCGCTACCACGTCCGACGACACGGCGAGCACGGTGGCGCCGGTCCGCGCCTGATCGGCGGCGAGCAGGTCGTAGATCTTCTGGGTGGTCACGGGATCGAGGCCGGCCGTCGGCTCGTCGTAGATCACGATCTCGGCGTCGGCCACGGGCGCGCGCGCGGTGCCCACGCGCTTCTTCATGCCACCCGACAGCTCGCCGGTGAGCTTGTGCTCGCTGCCGACCAGACCGACGGAGCGCAGGCGCTCGGCGACCCGGCTCGCGATCTCTCCCGCGGTCATCCCGCCGCGCTGCTCGAGCGGGAACGCGACGTTCTTCTCGACCGAGAGAAAGTCGAACAGGGCGTAGTTCTGGAACAGAAATCCGATCCGCCGCCGCAGCTCGCCGAGCTCTGCCTCCCGCTTGCCGGCGAGGTCGACGCCGAGGACCGCGATGCGCCCCTTGTCCGGCTGCTCGAGCCCACACGCGAGCTTGCAGATGACGCTCTTGCCCGACGCCGCGGGCCCGATGAGCCCCACGCGGGCGCCGCGCGCGATCTCGAGCGTGACACCCGACAGCACGACGCGACGGCCGAACCGCTTGTGCACACCCACCAGCGAGATAGGGTCGGACCCTATTTGCCCAACTTGTTTGCCCTCCGTCACGCGCGGGCCCCTCGTACGTGAGCTCCAAGTTGCGCGAGTAGGGTCCGACCCTCAATCACACGACCCTCAATCACAGGCCAGCTCCTGCAAGCGGGTGACGTACTTGGAGTCGGGGGACTGGCGCTTCAGCTGCGCCCGCGTCGCGCATGCAGCCTTCGGATCGCCGGCGCGGGCCTGGGTGAGCGCAAGCTCGTAGAGCGCGTCGTCGCGCAGGATCGAGGCAGGGTAATCCATGGGGAGGCGTTGGAACGCGGCGATCGCGCCCGGGAGATCATGGAGGTCGTCGCGCAGCACGCGGCCTAGCTCGAGCTGCGCATCGTCGAGCCAGATCGAGAAGTACGAGCCCGCGCCGAACGCGACCTCACGCGTGGCGAGGAGGCCGCGCAGCCGCGTCACCGCGCCTTGCGGGTCTGCGAGCTCGCGCGAGATCCGGGCGCCGTGCCAGCGCGCGTCGTCACGCAGGCCGCTCTTCGGATATTCGACCGGGATACGATCGTAAAGGGCGCGGGCGGCGGCGGGATGGGCGAGCTCGTGCTCGGTGAGGTCGGCGAGCGACCACACGAGATTGTCGGCGACGCCAGTCTCGGCGAGTGCCGTGAGCACGCGTGCGATCTGGTCGGCGAGTGCGCGCGCGTTCCGGGCGCGACCGTCCTCGAGGAGGCGGCGCAGGGCGTCCGAGGCGGTCGCCTCGTCGGGCCAATCGGTGACGACGCGCCACAGCGCGGTCCACGCGGCCTCGGCGTCGCCCGCGCGCAAGAGCAGCTCGCCCGCCCGGAACGTCGCGATCGATGAGGTCGCCGTGTCGTCCGGCACGCGCGCCGGAATCGCGAGGTAGGCGTCGATCGCCTGTTTCGTGCGCCCCGCGTGCTCGAGCACCTCGGCCTCGCCGAGTAGCGCGTCGGCACATGCCGCCTGCGCGCGCCGGCGCGGCTTCAGCGCACCACACGTGGTCTGCGCGTCACGGTACGCGGCGATCGCGCCGTCGATGTCACCGGAAGCCTCGCGGCGCTCGGCGGTCTGGAGCTCGGACAGCGTCGCCGGCGCAGAGCACGCCGCGACGAGCACGAGGAGGCCATGCGCGCGGCGCATCACCCCAGCGTCGCCGCGAGCTCGGCGAGAGTGGTCGCTGCCTTCATCACGTGGTCCCGATCGACATCGAGGTGAGTGACCGCACGCACGCGCGTCGGCCCGTCGGCACCGAGGTAGATGCCGCGATCTTTGGCCGCGGCGATCAGGGCGGCGGCGGTGCCGCGCACGAGGTCGAACATGACGAGGTTGGTCTGCACGCTCCCTAGATCGACCTTCACGTTCGGCGCGCTCGCGAGCACCTCGGCGAACGCGCGAGCATTGGCGTGGTCGTCGGCAATGCGCGCGCGGTGATGATCGAGCGCGTGGAGGCCGGCCGCGGCGAGGATGCCGACCTGACGCATGCCGCCACCGTACATCTTGCGGAACCGATGACACGTGCGGATGAAGTCGCGCGTGCCCGCGATCAGTGACCCGACCGGCGCGCCAAGGCCCTTGGACAAGCACACACACACCGAGTCGAAGCCGGCGGCGAGCTCTTTCTCCGTCGTCCCCGACGCCACGGCGGCGTTCCACAGGCGCGCGCCGTCGAGATGCGCGGCCATGCCGAGCTCGTGAGTGACCGCGACGACCTCGGCGAGCTTGTTGCGATCCCACACCGTGCCGCCCGACTTGCCATGCGTGTTCTCGACGACAACCACGCGGGTGGGCGCGACGTACGGATCGGAGCTCGGCTTGAAGGCGGCGCGCACGTCGGCGCCCGTGAACCGCGGCTCGCTCAGCATGTGCACCTGCACGCCAGCGAGGGCGGCGAGGGCGCCCGACTCGTGGCGCCAGCAGTGCGTGTCGCGGCCAATGATCACCTCGTCGCCAGGACGCGTGTGCGATCGCAGCGCGACCTGGTTGGCCATCGTCCCGCTCGGCACGTACAGCGCCGCTTCCTTGCCAACCAGATCCGCGACGCGCTCCTCGAGGCGGCGCACCGTCGGGTCATCCCCGAACACGTCGTCGCCGACCTCCGCGTTCGCCATCACGTCGCGCATCGCGCGCGTGGGTCGGGTTACCGTGTCGGAGCGCAGGTCAACGACGGCCATGCGCGGCAGCCTAGCAAGGAAACGGGGGCTGACCCCATTTCATGGGGTCGGCGAGATAGGAGGTCCGCCGTCGTCGGATTTCGGCGGCTCGGCCGGCTTGGGCTCGTCCTTGGCCTTCGGAGGAGCCGACGGTGCCGGGGAGGGCGCGCCGAGCTCGGAGCGCAGCTTGCGCTCGAGGCGAGTCAGCATGGCGACCTCGATCCAGTCCGGGCGGTCCTCGATCTGGAGCACGAAGCGGACGTGGTGGCGGCCCTCGCGCACGACGGTCATGACCTCGAGCGAGCTGCGGTACACCTTGCCGTCCTCGCGTAGCTCGAACATCACGTAGCCCGCGTCGGCGTCCTTCTCGGTGACCTTCACGCGCTCATCGACGACGAGGAAGCGCACGGCGGTGGCCCACACCTGATCGCGCGGGTAGGCGAGCGTCTTCTCGGAGCGCGCCGACGCGACACCGGTCGCAAGGGCCAAGGCGAGGAGGCTAGCCAGGAGGCGGCGCATCGGGCGAATCGTCACCGGTGCGCGGGGGCGGGGCCAGTTTCTGGCCGGGCTCGGCCCGGGGCTCGGGCCGCGACGCGATGACCGGGATGTTCGTCGGCGTCTCGGTGCTACCGCCGCCCTTGCGGGCGACGCGGAGGTCGGCGAGCGAGACCCACGGCGACAGGAGGCCAAGGGCGCCCATGGCGACGTACCAGACGACCTGGAGCAGGTGCTGGCTGATGGCGCACGCGAGGGCGACCGCGTAGAGGTCCGTCGTCTTGTCGGTGACGGCGGGGCCAAGGTACAGGCCAAAGCCGAGCAGCGTGAACCACTGGAACTGACCGACGAGGCCTGGTGCGTTCGGCAAGCTGATCCCGACGGCGACGAGGGCCATCGTCGCGAACCCGCCCATCACGGACAAGTCGAGCCCGAACGCGCGCGCGAGGACCCACACGGCGAGGCCGTTCGCGGTCCAGTACACGAGGCTCCACGTACAGAAGGCGATGAGGTTCTTGGTGTCCTTGAGCACCGCGAAGCCGCGGATCATCTCGAGGAGCTTCTTCTCGATCACGTTCGAGATCCGCGGCGCGAAGCGAGGCAGCATCGATACGCGCAAGCAGAACTGCACCGTCGCTTCCGGGCGCCACATCGAGAACACGAGGAAGACGAGCGCCACGCTGAACACGCCAAGCACCGTGTAGGCGGTCGGCATCATCCAGGTCGGCGCATTGGGGCCGCGCAGCGCGAAGAACGCGCCAAACACGAACAGCGAGACCATGAGGCCGTCGAGGATGCGCTCGACCGCGACGGTGCCAAGCGCGGCCGACGCCGACACGCCGCGGCGACGCAACAGCCCTGGGCGGACGAACTCGCCGAGGCGCGCCGGTAGCGCGAGAATCATCATGAACCCGACCGACGAGATCGCGAGCAGCGGGCCGGCGGGGACCTTCACGCCGAGCGGTGCGAGCAGGTGGTTCCAGCGCAGCGAGCGGCACAGGTGCACGACGACCTGGAGTCCGATGTACGCGGCGAGGTACGGCGCGAACGACGCCCACTCGAGACGCTCGAAGGCCAGCGCGAGCTCGTGACGCTCCGCCGCACCGGGCCACACGAGCCACAGGCAGAGCGCGAGCATCGCGAACGAGAGAAAGAGATTGATCGCGAGCTTCATGCGCTAGTCCGGAAGCTCGCCGGCGAGGAGCTGCCGGGGAGCGTGGTCGAAGAGGCGGGTGACAGCGGCATGGCCGAGCTTCTTGTCGATCCATGCAAGGCCCGCTTGCGCCTGCTGGAGATCGCCGATCTGGTGCGCGTCGGTCGCCACCGCCGTGGCCATCCCCGACTCGAGGAAGTGACGCGCTGCCTTGGTCTCGCGGCGGCCGTGAAACCCGCCGACTGCACCGAGATCGATCAAGAAGGCGCACACGCGACGGAGCGAGCGCGCGAGCTCGTCGTTGTCCCAGAGTACGTGATAGCGCTCGGGATGGGCGAGAACGGGAAGCTTGCCGGCCATACGGAACTTGAAGAGCTGGTCGAGCATCCCCGGAGGCATGAGCGGCGGGGGGATCTCGACGAGGAACGCCTGTGTACCGCGATAATGTGGGATCGCGCTCTCGGATGTTCTCTTGAAGAACACATCATCCCACATGTTCTCCGCGCCTAGCCGCAGCGTAGGGTGGGACGGCTTACGCACAGCCTCGAGGCTGGCGAGGGTGGCCTCGATGCGGTCCCACGCCGGTAGGTACTGGTTCGCCTTCTGGTGCGGAGTGAGGCATTGCTCGGAGATCCCGAGTGCCGCGAGCCCATCGAGCATGGCGACCGCGGTCGCCTGGTCGGGAGCGCCGTCGTCCAAGCCGTAGAGGACATGGCTGTGGAGATCGACGTATCCCATCGATGGCGGGGGTGTATCGCAAGGCTCACGCGTGCACAACATCGCGTTGCCGCGGGGGATCCTGCGTGATACTGATCGAAGAGTCCTGAGGGTGGTTTGGCCCCAGGTCTAGAGGACGTCCATGGCCCAGTCCGAGAAGCGTGAGAATTCGGTGTTGTTCTCCCTGCGCGAGCTCCGCCAGATCGAGGAGAACCGCGTCCAGGAAGAAGAAGCGGCAGTACGTACTGCCGAGGAGCAGCGTATCCGCGCCAAGGAGGCTGCGGAGCGCGCTGCTCGCGAAGCCGAAGAGGCCCGTATCCGTGCTGAGCGCGAGGCCCAGCTCCAGATCGAGCAGGCCCGCGAGAATGCTGAGCGCGAGGCGCGGATGCGCGTCGAGGCCGCCGAGGCCGCCGAGCGTGCTCGTCAACAGGCTGCGCTCGAGCAGCAGCGTCTCCAGCAGGAGATGGAGCTGCGTCGCGCCGAGGTCGCCAAGAAGCGGCCGACCTGGATGCTCGCGGTGACCGGCCTCGCCGTCGTTGCGACGATCGTGGGCATCGTGCTCGCGATCAACAGCATGCGGAAGTCGGACGCCGACCAGGAAGCGAAGGCGAAGGCCGAAGAGATCGCGCGCCAGAAGGAGAAGGAGACCCAGGAGCTGCTCGAGCAGGTCGAGCGCATGGGTCGCGATCTCGCCGAGCTCGACAAGAAGGTCGGCAGCGCTGTCGACGCCGTTGTCGCGGCGCAGAACGACGCCGACCGCTCTGCCGCGTCGGCCCGCCTGAAGGAGCTGCAGAAGCAGAAGGCGGAGATGGAGCAGCGCATCGCGGAGGCGAAGGCCCGCGCCGCGCGTGCCGAGCGCCTCAAGGGCGTGAAGATTTCGGCCGAGTGCCAGGCGAACCCGCTCGCCAAGGGCTGCTCGTAACCGCTAGCTCGTATCGGCTAGCTCGTATCGGCTAGCGAGGGCGCCTGGGGCACACCACGGCGCCCTTCGAATTTTCGGCTGCAATCGTGTTCACGAGTCCGTGTCGAAGGAGCATGCAAGCTCGTTTCGAAGGCTCGTTGATGTCCTCTCTCGCAGAGCTTCGTGCGATCGAGGAGGAGCGCATCGCACAGGAGCGCGCAGCGGTCATCGCCGCGGCGGAGGCGAAGCGCCGCGCCGCCGAAGAGGCCGAGGCGAAGCGGATCGCCGACGAGGCGGCTCGGGTCGCGGCGGAGCGCGAAGCCGCCATCGCGATCGAGCGCGCGCGCGAGGCCGCGGAGCGCGAGGCGCGCATGAGGGTCGAGGCGACCGAGGCGACCGAGCGCGCGCGCCTCGTCGCAGCACTCGAGCAGGAGCGGCTCGCAGGTGAGCTCGAGCTGCGCCGGGCCGAGGTGGCGAAGAAGCGACCAACGTGGATGGTGGCGCTCACCGTCACCGCCGTGCTCGCCACGGGCGGGTTCGCGTGGTTCGCGATCGGGAGAATGAATGCGTCTGAGGCGGCGGTCGCTTCCAAGGCGGCCGCCGATCTGACCCGCGACAGAGCACTTCAAGATCGCGAGAAGGCGCGGCTCGCGCTGGAATCCGCGCAGACCGAGCTTGCCGGTCTCGGCGGGAAGATCGATCGCGCGCTCGTCGATCTCGATGCAGCTCGTACCGCCGAAGAGAAGCGGGTGGCGGCGGCAAACCTCAAGAAGCTGCGCGATGAACAGCGCGCAGCTGAGGAGCGACGCGCGGCGGCTCTCCGCGCCCAAGAGAAAGCGGTTCGCGTGAAGAGGTTCGAAATCAGCGAGGAGTGCAAGAACAATTCCCTCGCCAAGGGCTGCACGTAGCGAACCCGGACGCGCGAAGGCTAGCCCGCGACGACGGGCGTGGAGTCACCGCGGATATCTGTAACCGAGGTACCGAGCCGTCGCGGCAGGCCTGCCGGTCGCGGTCTACGCAAATGCTCCACCATCAAACGTTCGCTGAATCGCAGCGACCTCCGAGCGCGTGTTCCCCGGCGCCTGCGTGCCGGGTCTTGTCACCGCGATCATCGACGACGACGCGGCCGGCACCACCCTCGTGTGCCGCGAAGACAACAACCAGCTGCCGGTCAGCGTCGGGTGTCCCTGCTTAGGGGCACGCCGATGCGGACTGCCTGATCGCGTCGTTCGCGCTGCGGCAGGATGCGGCGAGCGACTCGCGCGCCTCGGGCGTCGCGGTGGCCCATCCCGACGAGGCCTGCTGGTAGGCCTGCGCCAGCGCGTCGCGCGTCGGCTGCGGCAATGCCTCGCATGTGCGGATTCTTTCGATGGTCGCCCTGTACTCATTGCACTCGGCGGGGAGCGCCATGGCCTCAGGCGATTTTTCCTCGCGCTTCATCGACTCGGTCGTCTTCGGCGCAGTTCCCATGCTGTCGCGCTCGGTGCGCTCCTTCTTCTTGCAGCCCGTTCCGAGGGTTGCCGCCACCAGGGCGACGATCGTGACCAGCTTGATCATGGCTACGTACTCCTTGGACCATGAAGCGGTCCTACGGACGGTCATGCGAGGGCTGTACCGCCTTGCATGGTGGCTTGCTGCCTGTGTTCCCCTTGATACGGTGACCCCATGGGCGTCGTCGTTGGACCATCCAGTGGACCGACGCCACGCGGCATCCTCGAAGGCGCGGCGCTCGCCGTCTTTCTGCTCGACGACAGGGGCAAGATCGTCGGAACGCTGGGCGATGCGTACGCGCTTACCGGCCTCGACGATGCGCGCCTGATCGGGCACACGCCTGCGGAGGTCTTGCAGCGCGCGCCTGCGGGCAAGACGGATCTGCGCCAGATCGAAGAGCGCATGGCCAGGGGCACGGCTTCCCCGCACGCGGCGCTGGTCGCCATCGACGTGGCCGCACACGCCCGGATCGACGCGGCGGCGCTCGAGCACGAGCGCGAGACGCGGTTGATGTTTCGCCAGGTGCCGGTCGCGACCTGGGCGACCGATCGCGAGCTGCGGATCACGCACTGGCTCGGACGCGTCGAGCATCGCCTCGGCATCCCCGAGCCCACCATCGTCGGGATGACCGTGCAGCAGTTCGCGCGCACGCCGGACCCTGCGGATCCCGCGGTGCTGCATCACCTCGAAGCGCTGCGCGGCAAGTCGGCGTCGTTTCGTTACCAGCTGCGCGACCGCTGGTACGAGATCCACGTCGATCCACTACGCGACGAGGCGGGTGTCATCATCGGTTGCGTCGCGGCCGCGCTCGACGTCACGGACCGGACCGCCGCGGAGCAGCGGCTGGTGGCGAGCGAGGCCCTGCTCGCGCAATCACAGCAGCTCGCACACGTCGGTAGCTGGCAGTGGGATTTCGGTCGTGGTTCGATGACGTGGTCAGACGAGCTGTATCGCATCTGCGGCCTCGACCGCGCGACGTTCGTGCCTTCGTACAAGGGCCTGTGCGATCGGATCATCTCCGCGGATCTGCCGCGGTTCGAGGCGGTGGTGTCATCGGCGTTGCGCAGCTCGGGGCCGTTCGCGCTGCAGCTGCAGATCGCGCGACCCGATGGCATGCGGCGCACCCTACACACCAGCGTGATCGTCATCGCCGACGAGGCGCAGCGTCCGGTCAAGATGATCGGCGCATGCCTCGATTTGACCGAATGGGCGGACACCCAGCGCAAGCTCGAGCGCAGCATCTCGCTGCTCGAGGCGACGATCGAGTCGACGGCTGACGGCATCCTCGTCGTCGATCTCGCCGGCAACGTGGTCGCACTCAATCGCCGTTTCTCGCTGCTGTGGAACATCCCGCTCGAGCTCGCCGAGCGACGCGACGAGCGCGCGCTGCTCGCGTACGTGCTCGATCAGCTCGAAGAGCCGGAGGTGTTTCTCCGCGGCGTGCGCGCCCTCTACTCGTGCCCCGACGAGGAGCGCCTCGACGTGTTGCGGTTCAAGGACGGCCGCGTGTTCGAGCGCTACTCGCGTCCACAACGCGTCGAGGGTGTGGTCGCCGGCCGCGTGTGGAGCTTTCGCGACGTCAGCGAGCGTGAACGCCTGTTGCGGCATGCCGTGTTCCTCGCCGATGCGGGGCGGTTGCTGACCACGCTCGACGCCGACCAGGCGCTCGAGAGCGTCGCGCAGCTCGCTGTGCCGGTGGTCGGTGATGCCTGCGCGGTGGACCTCGTCGATCTCGGCATCCCTCGCAGGATCGTGGCGGTCGCGCGCAACCCGAGCGTTCCCGCGCCGTCGCAGCCGTCGCTCCAGGTCCTCGCGGGCGGGTCACACCTGCGCGAGACCGAAGTTGCCAACGAGATCGCCGTGCCGATCCTCGCCGTCGGGCGCGTCGTCGGTGTGATCACGGTGGTGGTCACCGCGCCGCGCCGGTTCACCCGCGTCGAGCTGGAGCTCGTCGAAGAGGTCGCGCGCCGTGGCGCCGTCGCACTCGAAAACACACGCTTGTACCGGGCGGCGCGCGAGGAGGTGAAGGCGCGCGAGGAGTTCCTCGCTGTCGCGGCGCACGAGATCCGCGGCCCCGTGGCGTCGATCCGGCTCGCCGTGCAGGCGCTCGACAAGCAGCTCGCGCCCGCGAGTAAACTGATCGGCGTCATCGAGCGCGAGGAACGCCGGCTGACCCAGCTCGTCGACGAGTTGCTCGACGTCGGCCGCATGCAGGCCGGCAAGCTGCAGTTCGTCTTCGAGCCCGTGGACCTCGGCGCGCTGGTCCGCGAGATCGGCGCGCGCATGGCGTCGGAGCTCGCGCGCGCGGGATCTACGCTCACGATCCGCACCGAGGGCTCCACCATCGGCAGCTGGGACCGGCTGCGGCTCGATCAGGCGGTGGTGAACCTCCTGACCAACGCGATCAAGTTCGGGCTCGGTCGGCCGATCGAGATCTCCGTCACCGGCACCGAGCGCAGCGTCGTGCTCGAGGTCACCGACCAGGGCGTCGGGATCCGACGCGATATGCAGCGCCTGATCTTCGAGCCGTTCGAGCGCGCCGTCCCCGCACGGCACTACGGCGGTCTGGGCCTCGGCCTTTACATCGTGCGCACGATCGTTACTGGCCTTGGCGGTAAGCTCACGCTGCGAAGCGAGGAGGGCGCTGGCTCGACGTTCACCATCGTCCTGCCGCGTCAGGGAGTGCCCGCGTGAAGGCGCCTGTCAACGGACAGCTGGTGATGGTTGTCGACGATGATGAGGACCTCCGCGAGATGATCGCGCTCGTGCTCGAGGCGCACGGCTATCGCACGCAGGCGGCGGTCGACGGGGTGGACGCGCTCGGCCAGATCGAAGCCGGCGCCAAGCCGACGCTCGTCCTGCTCGATCTGCGGATGCCGCGAATGAATGGGACCGAGTTCCTTGCGGCGCTCGGCGACCGCACCCAGCGCGATATTCCCGTGGTCGTCATCACCGGCGACCTCGGCGGGGCGCGGGAGGCGCTGGCGGCAGGTGCGCGTACGTGCGTGCGCAAGCCCATCGACATGGATGCGCTGCTCGACACCGTCAGGCAGCACGCGGCCTAGGGTGGTGATATCGTCGTGGCCTCACGAGAGGGGCACGATGAGCTTTCTGCGCAAGATGTTTAGCGGCAAGGTTAGCACCGACGATCCGCGCCGCTTCCTGGTGGAAGCGATGCTCGGCGCGATGGAGGCCGACGGTGACGTTACCGAGTCCGAGATGGCGACGTTCGAAGGCAACCTCGGCAACCACACCCTGTTCGATGGGCTGTCGGGAGACGAGATTTCACGCCTGACCGACCTCGCCGCGGACGCGATCCGTGACGCGGGCGGTGGCAAGAAGCGGCTCGAGGCGATCGCGAAGGGGCTGCCGTCGCGCAGCCAGCGCCTCGCCGCGTACGCGATGGCGTGCGAGATCTGCGTCGCCGACAAGGAGCTGGCGGAGGCCGAGATCGAGTATCTCGACGGTCTCCAGACCGCGCTCGCGCTCGACGAGAACGAGGCCAAAGAGGTGTTCGAGGCCGCCCGCCAGCACACCGGCCTCCTCACGCTCGAGGAGAAGTCGGAGAAGGTCCGCCACCTCATGCCGGCGTTCGTGAAGTGCATGGCGCTCATGGCGGCCGCCGACGAAGAGATTCATCACGAGGAACGGCTCGGCATGCGCAGCGTGCTGAAGGCGATTCCCGACATGCAGGTGCTCACGAGCGCCGAGATCGACGAGGCGATCGACGTCGCGCTCGAAGCGATCAAGGGCAAGGACAACAAGGCCGAGCTCGCCGAGGTGGCGAAGGACGTCACCTCGCAGTCCGACCGCTACTGGGTCACCGCCTACACGATGATCATCGCGCTCGCCGACGGTACGCAGGACTGGCGGGAGATCGAGTTCCTCGCGGCGCTGCGCAAGACGTTCGACCTGAACGACAAGCAGATGGATGCAGCGATGGCCGTCGCGTCGCAGTTCCCCGCCGTCAAGCTCGGCGGCGACGCACCGGAGTGAGAGAGGACCGTCAACGCGGCGTGGGCGTGCGTGCTCTCCTACTCGGGCTGGTACTGAGTGGGGGCTGCCACCGCGTGTTCGGCGTCGCGGCTGACACGGACGATCCGCTCGTCCCCGATTCGCAAGCGCACGACTCCGCCGATGCGATGGGCACGTGCACGGAGCCGGTGGATCTACCGCCCGTCGATGACGACCAGGACTCGGTGGCCGACGAGCAGGATAACTGCCCGCACATCCCGAACACCGATCAACACGACGAAGATGGCGACGCCCTGGGTGACGCGTGCGACCTGTGTCCCGCTGCGCCGGAACCGGCGCTCGACGCGGACTGCGATCGCATCGGCGACACCTGCGCGGAGGGCGGCTCTGATCCAAATGTGCCGGGCCCCACCACGCGCGTGTTCGTCGGTTTCGGTTCGCAGGCGGGCCTGAGCACGTTCGCATCGGGGCAAGCGACGGTTGCGCTGGAAGCGGATCAGCTGCATCTCAACGCCCTCGGCGGCGTGGCGCACGGCAAGGTCGAAGCGCGGCCGGTCCTCGCGGGCAGCTACGCGACGCGGTTCACGCTCATCAATGCCGTAGCGAGCGGGTTCGAGCTCGGCCTCGCGCTGAACCTCAGCAACGGATCCTCGATCAAGGTCACGGTCACGAATGATCGCCTGTACGTCGCGGGCTCCATGGGCGTGGCGCACTCCGCACTTACCCTCCAGCAGGGCACCTACACGCTCCGCGTCGATATTTCCGGGCTCGATGTCGTGGCGGTGTTGAGTGGGCTCTCACCGGCAACGGTGATGACCACGTTGGCCGAGGCGACCGCGCCGACCGAGCTCGAGGTCAACGCGAGTGCTGCCGACGTCGAGTTCGCCTACGTCGAGCAGCTCAGCCCCGAGCCCTGACGGAATGAACACCGCGCCGGGGCGTTCTCCGGCATGGCCAATCGTCGCGTGCTGCGCGTACTTCGCGCTGGAGGGCGACACGCTCTCGGCCACGCAGCAGATCACGTATCCGTACTCCGACTGCACGTGCGGACGATCCGTGCTCCGACGCGCGTGGAGATCGGGGCGCAGCGCGCGCGCGACACTCTGCGTACGGCACACGAGCTGCAGCCTCGCTGCTCATGACGCCCCCCTCCAAGCTGCCGAAGACCATCGTTCTTGTCCACGGCCTGTGGATGACCCCGCGCTGCTGGGAAGCGTGGATTCCGTACTACCAGCAGCGTGGGTTCAAGGTGCTTGCACCCGCATGGCCGGGACTCGAGGTAGAGGTCGAGGCGATCCGCGCTGATCCATCGATCCTCGAGAAGCTCGATACCGCGATGGTCGCGCATCACTTCGAGACGATCGTTCGTTCGCTCGAGTCGCCGCCGATCATCATCGGGCACTCGATGGGTGGCGCGCTGACGCAGATCCTGCTCGATCGTGGGCTCGGCGCCGCGGGTGTGGCGATCGATTCCGTTCAGGTGAAGGGCGTGCTTCGTCTGCCGCTGACCACGATCAAGTCGGTGTGGCCGATACTGCGCAGCCCCGCGAATCGCCATCGCGCCGTCGCGTTTTCGCCCGAAGAATTTCATTACGCGTTCACCAACACGCTGTCGCGCGAGGAGTCGGACCGCATCTACGACCGCTACGCCATTCCCTGTCCCGGTCGGATGGTGTTCGAAGGAGCGACCGCGAACTTCCGCCCGCAAACCGCGAACAAGGTCGACTTCGAGAAGGAGGACCGCGCGCCGCTGTTGTTCATCGCCGGCTCCGAGGACCACATCATGCCCGCCAGGCTCAACCGCTGGACGTTCGAGCACTACAAGTCCGGCATCGTCGGGTACCACGAGTTTGCCGGGCGCGATCACTGGACGTGTGGCGCGCCGGGCTGGGAAGCGGTCGCCGACTACGCGCTCGAATGGGCGCTCGATCCCGTCGCCGCCACCACGTCACCCGATGCGTCCGTCGCGCGCGGGTAGGGCGGCGGAGGAGGCACCGGTGTGAGCGCCGCGAGGTGCCTGTCGAACCGGTGCATGACCCAGCGATGCACGAGCGCCTGACTCCAGCGATAGATCGGCCACGGTAAGCGCGGCGCGAAGTCGTGGATCGCCGCGAGCAGGTGCGCACCGTCAGGGGTGACGCGGAACTCGAGACGCCCGCGCTCCGTCGGCCGCGCGAGCATGCCACCCGTGACGTAGAACAGCTGGCGATCGGGCGAGCTGCGATCAGGGGCGAACGTGAGCTCGAGCAGCGGGCGCGCCATGCTGAGGAGATAGAACCGGCATACGCGATGATCGCTGACGTCGACGCGGAGCGGACCCGCACCGTCGGGGAGCCAGCGCATGTACTCGTGCGCCGCCCACTCCGCATCGCGGCCTTGTGGTAGGTGGATGCGCTGCACCGAGCGAACACCGGTGACGGGTGCGTGCGGTGCGGCGCGATACGCTTGCGGTTGGCCGCCGCGTTCGCCGATAGCGGCGGTGACGGCGTCACGGAACGGCAGGCCGGGCAGGGCGGCGGCTGCTTGCAGACGGCGATCGCGACACACGAGATCGTGCCGCAGGCTCTCGACGAGTGGCGCGACGAGCGTGGCGGGGGCGCCGGTGATGAGCGAGATCCACAGCCGCGAGAGGCGTGGCGAGAGGAGCGGCACCGGCAAGGAAGGCCGTCGCGTGCCGAGCTCCTCGCCGACGATCGCGAGCATGTCGCGGTAACACAGGATATCGGGGCCACCGATGTCGAACGTCTGCCCGTACGTCTCGGGTCGCCCGACGACAAAGTCGATCAGGCTCGCGGTCGTGGCGAGGTCGATCGGCTGGCAACGGCGCTCCGTCCAGCTCGGCAGCACCATCGCGGGCAGCCGGCGCACGAGGCGCGCGAGGATCTCGAACGAGGAGCCATTCTTGCCGATCACCAAGCCCGCGCGCAGTGTCGTGACGGGAACGCCGTGGGCACCGAGCGCGCGCTCCACCTCAAGGCGACTCGCGAGGTGTGCCGAGAGGCGTTCGTTCTCGGGGATGAGGCCGCCGAGATAGATGATCTGTTCGATGCCGAGTCCGGCGGCGGCGCGCCCCACGTTATCTGCGCAGATGAGGTCGAGGTCGGAGAACGTACCCTGGACGAGCCGCGCTGACGGCAACATCGAGTGGACGAGATAGGCGACGTAGCGTGCCCCGGCGAGCGCCTGCTCGACATCCTTGAGCGAGAACAAGTCGCACGCGACGAGCCGGTCCCAGGCGCCACTCGCATCACGGCGACCGCGGGTCAGACCGACGACCTCGAGCCGAGTGTCGGCCCGGCGCGCAGCGAGCCGCTCTGCCACGGCATGGCCGACGAAGCCGGTCGCACCGGCGATCACGATCGTGTCGCGCGTCATCATCAGCCTCGGCGAGCAACGCGCGTGCCCGTGCGTGGGGCTAGGTCAGGCGCCGATGGCGGCCTGGAAGCTGCCGGCGACATTCCCACGGACGAGCGAAACGTCGAGCTCTCCGCAGATCGCCGAGGCCGCGGCGGTTCTGCCGGTGCCGGGATCGCCGAAGAACAGGGACACATCCCATCAGAGTCGCCAAGCCCCCATTCGGCATCCCACCCGAGTCTGCGGCGGACGCGATGGGTGAGCGGCAGGTTAAGCTCCTCGGAGTTACTCCTCCGGTCGCTCGAATCTACCTCGTCCACATGAGATAGATGTTGGATGGCCGCAATCGATGTGTATATCGGGTACCTCAGTAAGTTCGGTGCCTCCGCGATCATCCTCGAGAGCGGCAAGCAGGTCGTCGTGCGTCTGCCCAGCGGTGACCGCGCAGCGACGCAGACGCTGACCCTGCCGGCCCTGCAGGCACTCGTCGAGGAGTGCGCCGCCGCGAGCGTGCTCGCCGACCTCCTCGTCACCGGCACGGCCGAGTTCGACTACAAGGGCGGGCCGCAGCCCGTGCATTGCACCGTGACGTCGTCGACGACGACGATGAAGCTCGTCATCGCGGTGCCCGACACGAATGATCGCCCGTTGCCGACGGCGACGCCCGCCATGGGGGTGCCGCGCACCGAGCCCGCGCGCCCGGCACCGGCGCCTGCACCCGCGCCCACGCCCGCCCCGGCCCCCGCCCCCCTCGCCGCACCGCGCGTCAGCGGTGGTGGTCCGAAGATCGACGAGATGCTGCGCGCGATGAAGAACATGGGGGCCTCCGACCTCCACATGTCGTGCACGATGCCCCCGCTCGTGCGCAAGGACGGCGAGATGAAGCCGGTGCCGGGGTTCCCGGTGCTCACGCCGGACTTCATGCTGTCGCTGCTCTACGAGATCGCGCCGGAGAAGAACCGCAAGGAGTTCGAGGAGCGCAGCGACACGGACTTCGCACACGCGATCGAAGGCCTCTCGCGTTTCCGCGCCAACATGTTCCGCGACCGCCATGGCCCTGGCGCCGTGTTCCGCGCGATTCCGTTCAACATCCTCTCTCCCGAGCAGCTCGGTTTGCCGCCCAAGGTCATGGAGCTCTGCTACCTGACCAAGGGCCTCGTCGTCGTCACCGGTCCGACGGGCTCCGGTAAGTCGACTACCCTCGCGACGCTGGTCGACTACATCAATACGCATCGCTCGGATCACATCATCACGATCGAAGATCCGATCGAATTCGTGCACGAGAACAAGAAGTGCCTCGTCAACCAGCGTGAGGTGCACGTGCACACGCGCTCGTTCAAGGACGCGTTGCGCGCGGCGCTGCGCGAGGATCCGGACATCGTGCTCGTCGGTGAAATGCGCGATCTCGAAACCATCTCGATCGCGGTCGAGACCGCCGAGACCGGTCACCTCGTGTTCGGCACGCTGCACACGACGACCGCGCCGTCGACGGTGGATCGCATCATCGATCAGTTCCCATCGGACCGACAGTCGCAGGTGCGGCAGATGCTCGCCGAGTCACTGCGTGGCGTGATCGCGCAGACGCTGTGCAAGAAGATCGGCGGCGGCCGGGTCGCTGCGTACGAGGTGCTGATCGGCACCAGCGCGGTGCGCAACCTCATCCGTACCGCGAAGACCTTCCAGCTGCCGTCGGTGATGCAGACCGGACGGGACGTCGGCATGATCACCCTGAACGATTCGCTCATCGAGCTCGTGAAGGCCAAGAAGGTCGACCCGGTCGAGGCATACATGAAGGCCGTGCAGAAGGCCGAGCTGAAGACCGCGCTGCAGAAGCTCGGCTTCACGATCAACATCGCCGACGACAAGGAGTGACCGTCAAGGTGAGGTAATTGCCTTGCCACGGTTACACTCCCGTCGCACAGTGACCTTTCTCTGCGACGATATAGTCGCAGAGAGCTCATGCAATGAACTCGCTGGCTTGCGTCGCCGTCTCGGCGGTATGTGCTCTCGCGGCCGACGCACGCGCGGACGAGGAGGCAGCCAAGGCCGAGCGCGAGGACAAGCCCTGGTACGAGCAGTACGCGCTTCGCGGCTACGCGCAGGTTCGCTACAACCGGCTGTATGCCTCGAACGCGGACCTCGAGAACCAGCTCGCGGACACCGGCAATGTCGACGGCAGCACGTTTACGCTCCGGCGTGCGCGTCTCGTCGTCTCCGGCGATGTGACCTCGCTCCTCGCGATCTACTTGCAGTCCGAGTTCGCCGGCGCTGACGTGAAGATGCGCGACTGGTATGGCGACATCTTTCTCGACGAAGAGCGCACGCTCCGGTTCCGCCTCGGCCAGCAAAAGATTCCGTACGGCTGGGAGAACCTGCAGTCGAGCCAGAATCGCGCGCCGCTCGATCGTTCGGATGCGATCAACTCGGGCGCTCCCAGCGAGCGCGACCTCGGCCTGATGCTGTACTGGGAGCCCGCTAGGATCCGCAAGTTGTTCAAGTACCTCGTCGACAGCGGCCTCAAGGGCTCGGGCGACTACGGCGTCGTGGGCTTCGGCGCGTACAACGGGCAAACGCTCAACACCGACGACCTGAACGGGCAGCCGCACCTCGTCGCGCGTGTCTCGTATCCGCTCACGCTCGGCACCCAGATCCTCGAACTCGGCGTCGCCGGCTACATCGGCAAGTTCGAGGTGGCCGCGGAGACCGGCAGCGCGGGTAACTTCCGCGACATGCGCGTCGAGGCGCAGGTGATTCTATATCCGCAGCCGATCGGCTTTCAGGCCGAGTACAACATCGGCAAGGGGCCCGAGCTCGATCTCGCGACGAACACCGTCGAGGTCAAGAACCTTCACGGTGGTTACGCGATGTTGATCGCGCGTGTCGGTGACGTCTTTCCGTACCTGCGCGTCTCTTCGTACAACGGCGGCCTCAAGCACTTCGAGCTCGCGCCGCATTCCGTGGTGAAGGAGCTCGTCGTCGGCGCCGAGTGGCAGATCAAGGAGGTGCTCGAGCTAACGGCCGAGGTCGACGTGGCGAGTCGCGAGCTCGACGGCGTGAAGGAGACCGGCACGCTCGTGCGCCTGCAGGCGCAAATCAACTACTGAAGCACGATGATCTGCTCGGTCCACTGGGCGATGTGGTTGCCCTCGTTGAGGGCCTGGAACGGTAGGCGGACCATGGGACCGGTCGCAGGCTGACCGTTCGCCGCGCGCTGCGGATAGAACGGCGCCATCCACAGCTGTGGCAGCTGGTTGCCGGTCGAGCGAACACCGAACGGGCGCCGCGTTGCGACGGTGAACCACATCACGGGCTCGCTGCCCGTCGCAGTGATCTCGTTGACCGAGAACGGCGTCCACTTCGGCCACGAGTTGTAGGTCCCCGCGACCTCGGCCTCTTCGAGGTGAATGGGCGTGCCCGTTCCGTCGGTGCGCGTGACCCACATCTCGGCGTACTGGTGGTCGTAGCTATCGCCTCCGCTCGCGCGATTGAACAGCACCCATTGGTTGTCGGGGGAGAAGGACGGATAGAACGCGTACGGTCCGCCGTTCTGCGGGACGAGCGTGCGCGGTGCGCTCACCGTCTTGGCCGTCGGGTCGTAGTCGAACACGACCAGGTTACTGGCTGTCGTATAGACCTCGCTGCCCGAGGTGTTTTGCGTCGCGACGATCTTCGTGCCATCGGGCGAGACGTCCGGGTGCGAGACGCGATGGGTGGTGAACAACGGCGTGGTCGCACCGGTCGTGAGGTCGGTGCGGTGCATGCCGTCTTCTTTCGTGATGAACATGTCGACGTTGTTCGGGTGGATCGCCGCGAAGTTCCATTGCTCGGTGTTGTCGGTCATCAGCTTCGTCTGACCCTGGACGTCGACGGCGTTGCCGTAGTTCATGTTGCCACCCTCGCGCCGGTAGGCGACCTTGCTGCCGTCGCGCGAGACCGCGTGGCACCCGACGCACCCGGTCCCCCCGAGCGGCAGGAACTTCTCGGGCGGGACATTGGGCTTCGTCATGTCGAAGCGGATGACGGCCTTCTGCACCGTGTTCCAGTAGTAGACGCCACCGCGCACGTCCTCGCTCGCGATGCGCACCTGCTCGCTGCCTTCGACGTAGGTCGCGGGGGATGCCGTCGCGAGACCGCGCACGCGCACCGTCAGATCGACGCCGCGCGCGCCACTCGATAGCTTCGACCAGTACTCGGCGGCGAGCGTGTGCCAGGTCGCCGCACCCATGCCGTTGACATAGGTCTTGATGTGGACGAACGCGCCCGAGAGGCTGATCTCGTAGACGTCCTTCCCGGTGGTGTCGCGCCAGTGGACGTCCATCTCGCCGAGGTTGGGTGGAATGAGCGCGTTTGCCGGCGGGTAGGCGAGGGCGAGGGACGCCGACGAATCGAGCGTCGCGCTCGCGAACAGGCCCTCGACGCTCGGATCGGCCGTGCCCGTGACAGTCTGGCTAACGGTAACTTCGAACGGCACGCTCGCGGTGAGCCCTTCATACGTCGCGTTGACCGATCCCGGGCCAGCTACGTCGCCGCTGACCACGACCTGCGCGTTCTGGACGTCGCCCATGCCGAGGGGGGCGAGCTGGAATGCGGTCTGGTCTGTGACCACGGACTCGGTGCCGTCGGAGGCGATCAGCGTCGCGACGACGGCGGGACGATCGGCGGTGCCGTTGTTCCAGTGGATCTGGGGAGAGGCAATCGTGACGCGCAGGCTCGCGAAGCCTGGGTCGCCATCGAGGCCACCTTGGTCGTCCCCGGTGTTGCGCGGTCCGCACGCGAACAGGAAGGCACACATCGCTACGACGCGAATCCCCATATGCGCACGCGTGAGCAACAGCTATGCCCGCGAACCACCTGCGGGTGGCAGTGCAGTTTCGGGACGATAAGCCCTGATGGAGACAACCGACCCTAGGCCAATCGCCCTCGGCGTGTTGGAGCTACATCGGCACCTGGCCTCGCCCGCAAAGCCCTGCGGTCCCAAGGACCTGCGGGATCGTGGCGTTAACATGGGAGCCGTGCGACCTGTTCGCGACGCCTAGGCTGTGTTAGAAGCTAGGCCTCCTGGTGCCATAGCCAAGTGGTAAGGCAGTGGTCTGCAAAACCACCATTCCCCAGTTCAAATCTGGGTGGCACCTCGAAGAGAACCCGGCGAATTTGCCGGGTTTTCTACCTTTCGGCTGCACCTAGGCTTGATCGCGGAGCTGGTGCCGCGCGACCTGTCGCTGGCGTCGTGCGTCGCGCGCGGCTTTCAGCGCCGACCGAAGCTCGCTCGCGGACTGGAAGCGTTCGCGAGGTTCCTTCCGCAGCAGGCGAGCGATGATCGCGCCGAGCCGCGACGGCAGCGCGCTCGTTCGCGGCGGATCGACCATCACGTGCTTGAGGACGAGGTCGTGCAACGAGCTGGCGCGAAACGGCGGGACCCCGGTCGCGAGCTCGAACAGGATGCAGCCGAGCGAGTAGAGGTCGCTGCGCGCATCGATCTCGAGACCACACGCGCGCTCGGGCGAGATGTATGCGGGGCTCGTCAGCGGCGCGAGCGATCGTGGGAACGCGTGATCATCTTCGGGTTGGAGCGCGGGCTCGAGGTCCACCTCAACATGATTCGGGTCATCGCCATGCAGCACGATCGTGGAGGGTGCGAGGTCGTGACAGAAGCGACTGCGCGCGTGCGCTCTCGTGAGGGCATCGCAGATCGCGATCCCTACCGCGATGCAAAGCATCGGGTCCGCACCGCGGTCCTGCGCGATCGCCTCGTCGAGGGTGGCGCGAGTGGCCGGCTCGAGGGCGTGTGCTGCGTGCGGCATTTCCTGACCGAAAGCAGATCACGTGCCCGGTCGAACCACCGGATAACGCATCCCCGCACGTACCCCACATGCTCTCGCGAGTAGCGAGTAAGCACGGTGCGCATTCGCGCTCGGCAACCTACCGCCCGAGCTCGCGGTCGACGGCGGCGCGCCGGAACGTCATGGCGCGGTCAGCTTACAGCAGCGAAAGCCCGTCTCTTGTTCGACGACGTTGACGGCCGCACGGGTGAGCCGGAACTCACACGTCGAGCCCACCTCCGGCGTTGCATACGAGCCGCCGCGCTGAACGGCGATGTCGATGCCCGCGGTCTGCCCCGTGATGTCGTTCGTCCATTCCTTGAGATTGCCAGACAGGTCGAAGATCTGCCCGCCACTCGCCCAGCTCGCTATACACGCGGGGCGCGCGCCGGTCGTGATCAGCACATCGTCATCGACGCCACCCGCGATGCCGTCGAATGACTCCGTGTTGCAGTGCTGCGGCTCGAAGGTGTCGCCGTATGGCCACACGGTCTGCGCGGCGCTCTTGCACGCGTTCTGCCACTGCGTTCCCGTGCACAGCGTCTTGCCCGCGGCGGCGCACGCGGCTTGTGCGCTCGCGAACGTCGCGCCACGCCACGGCAACACGCCCATCTTGCTACACGCACGCGCGCTGCCGACGCCGGTGGTCGACGCTGTCGCATCGGGATGCGAGGCCTCGTAGGTGTCGATCCAGAACGTGCTCGGTCCGATGGTGACCTCCGTCATCGCGTCGATCACGCGGTCGGGGCCGTTGGCGTTGTCGACGGTGCCGTCGCAGTTGTTGTCGAGGCCGTCGCACTGTTCGAGCCCGGGCGCTTGCGCATCGGGCAGCACGGACAGATCACACATGGTCTGCGTGCGATCGGCTGGGTCACACACGCGCTGGCCGACATCGCGGCAGACGCCGATACCGCCGTCATCGCACTGTTGGCCGAGGTCGGAGAAGCTGTCGTCGATGACGCCGTCGCAATCGCCGTCCGCGCCGTCGCAGAGCTGCTCTTCGAGCACGATCCCGTTAGGGATGCTCGGATCGAACTCGACGTCCGCGCCGTAGTTGCACCACCAGCGCGTGACGGTGCCGCGGGTCTCGCAGACCATCGTCGTGTTCGCGCATGGCGTGTTCGGTATCACGCGGCACTGGCCGGTAGGGGGCGCGGGCAGCGTCTCGTCGATGCGGCCATCGCAGTCGTCATCGACGCCGTTGCAGTCCTCGGCGATCGTGGGGAACAGCGGGCACTGGTACTCGCAGGTCAGCGGGTCGGTGTCGAGGTCGGCGAAACCGGGTTGGCACGCCATGAACACGCATTGCGCGTTCTGACAGGTCTGCAGTGCACCCACCCCGACGCAACGGTGGTTGCACGTACCGCAGTGGCTCGGATCGCTCTGCTTGTTGAACGCCTGATCCGTGACGCCGTTGCAGTCGTCATCGATCTCGTTGCACTGGTCGTCGACACCGATCGGCACGCACGTCGTGCTGTCGATGTCACCACTTGCGTCGTCGGCGTCGTTCGTGCCGCCGTCGCCGGTGGCGCCACCGTCACCGGTGTTGCGGCCGCCGAGGTCGTACGGGTTTAGATCGCACGCAACGACCCCGAGCACGACGACGAGCAGGATCCACGCCCGCCTCACGACCGCCTCCGCTTCACGAGCGCGAGTACCGCGAAGGCGAGCCCCGCGAGGCCACCTCCGTCGCCGCTAGTGCTGCAGCCACCGCCACCGCCGGCCTGCACGAGCTCCACCCGGCCCGCGGGCGTGTCGGGCGCACAGTAGCCGGCGCCGTCACGCACTTCGCAGTGGAACGCGTCGCTACACGTGAGCAGCTTGCACGGGTCCTCGACGCAGGTGCGGTCGATGCACACCTGGCCGGCGCGGCACGCGATGCCGACACACGGGTCCTGCATGCACTGGCCATCGACGCAGACCTCGAACTCGTCGCACTCGACGCCTGCGCACACGTCCTCGATGCAGTTGCCCTGGACGTCGCAGCGCTGACCCGGAAGGCAGCGCGTGTCGTCGCAGTTGGGCACGCACGTGCCGTCGTTACAGCTGCAGCCGTACTCGGAGGCGCAATTTGCCGCGCAGTCGACGTCCTTGCACGGATCCGGGATGCACATCGAATTCGAGCACACCTGCTCGGCAGGGCAGCCGAGGACGTCACAATTGACGCAGGTGCCGAACCGGCATTCCTCGAGCGGCGCACACGTGATGCCGGCGCAGGGATCGATGCAGGTTTCGTCCTGACAGATCTCGTTGGGCGCGCAGGTCGCGCATGCACTGGGCACGCAGAAGTCGCCGGCGGGGGTCGTCTCGCAGCGGAAGCCCGCCAGGCACGGGAACTCGCCGCCCGCACAGCGCAGCCGGCAGCCGCCCTCGACACACGACGTCGGTGACGGGCAGGGAGCGTCGACGTCGGGCATCCCGTCGCAGTTGTCGTCGAGGCCGTTGCAAACCTCCGGGTTGGGATCGAGCTCGCCGACGCACACGATGTCGCCGCCGATGCACGCGTTCGTGCCGAACATGCATGGCGAGATGTTGGAGGTGCCACACGGCTGGCCGACCTCCGGATCGTCCTCTTCGAACGCGCCGTCGCAGTCGTCGTCGAGGCCATTGCAGAGGTCGGTGTCGCTGGACTTGACGCAACCCGGAGTGCACGAGATGCCGTCGTCGATCGCGCCGTTGCAGTTGTCGTCGATGCCGTTGCAGACCTCGGGCGACGAGCCGGGGCCGGTCATCGAGATGTTGCATGTGAGGCCCGCGCCGTTCATCGAGCAGCCGAGCGTGCCCGTGCTGCGACACGCGCCGAGCAGGCCGTTGTCACAGGCGGCACCCTTCTGCGGGAAGTCCTCGTCGATGCGGCCGTCGCAGTCGTCGTCGAGGCTGTTGCAGGTCTCGAACACGATCGACGACGAGACGATGGTTGCGAGCGTGTTGGCGAGCGAGTCCTCGTCGGTCGCGACGAACGCCGTGCCCGTGCCACCTGCGGCGGCGATGTCGTCGAGCTGCGCGCGCTCGCCGGCGAGGGTCGAGAAGCCGATCACGTAGGTGTTGATGCCCTTCATGCGCAGCGCGGCCGCGGCTGCGACCGGATCGCCCTGACAGCTCTCCGCGCCGTCGGTCAGCAAAATGACGCCGTACTTGCGACAGCCGCCCGTGGACGCGAGGTCGCACGCCTTGATCGGCGTCAGGTAGTCCTCCACCGCCTGCAGCGAGTTGGCGAGCGGCGTCGGACCGGTGCCGCGCAGCTCGCAGTCCTTGCCGCCCGCAAAGTTGCAATACGCGCCTGGTGTGTCGGTGTCGTCGAACGCCATTTCGGTGCCGTCGAGCCACATCAGGTAATTGTTGATGTCGGCACCAAAGCCGACGAGCACGTCGGCGCCGCGGCGAGGTGGGCCACAGCTACCCGCGTAGTTAATGCATTCGTCTCCGGGGGTGTCGACGAGCACGGGTTGATCGCGGGTGGGCGGATTTACGCCCACGACCGTACACGCCGGCGTCGGCGCGGCCCCCGTGTTGTTGTTCGGGTTGTCGTAGCTGCAGCAGATCGCGTTGCACTCGAAGTTATGTGCGTTCTGACAGCTGCGGTCGAGTGACTGATCCTGGTGGTAGCGCGCGAGGGCGAAGTCGATGTTGGGGTACGCGGAGATGACGTTGGTGAGCGCCGCCTTCGCCTTGAACAGGCGCGAGTCGTCGGCCCTGCTGTTGTTGTTGTGATCGAGGCCCGGATGATCGAACGAGCCATCGCCGAACGTCGGATAGCCTGCGAGGTCGCCGAGCATCGAGCCAGAGGTGTCGAGGATCACCGTGAACCGCGTGCGGCTGTCGGTGACCGGGCCCTGGCACGTCGGCACGACGGCAGGGCACTGCTGTGGCTCGCCGTTCATGCACGACTGGATCGTCATCGTGCCGCAGTTGATGGTGGGCAGGCCGTCGTCGACCGTGCCGTCGAAATCGTTGTCGTAGCCGTCGCACACCTCGCCGACGTATGCGCCACTGATCTGCAGCTCGCCCACGCCACCGCCCGCTTCGCCGCGGCAGATCGTGCTGACACCACCGGCGGCGCCGTTCACGTTGAACACGGCGCGGTCGTCGATGAGCGCCGACGTGCCCGATAGCACGGAGACGATGCCACCGCCGCCACCGCCGCCGCAGTCGTCGGCGTTGCGATTCTGCTGGTAAGGCGCGACGCACTCGCCCGTCGGATCGGTGCTCAGGCCCTGCGTGTCACCTCCGAGGCCACCGGCCGCGCTGACGGTAGCGGTCGCATCGATCGTCACGTTATCCCCCGCGATGAGCACGGTGCCGCCAGCGCCGCCACCACCGGAGTCGTTACCGATGCCGCAGCCGCGCTTGCCGTTCGCGTCGATCGTGCCCGCGATCGTGATCTGGCCGGTCTTCGCGGCATTGACCGCGGCCAGCACGATGCGCCCGCCGCCGCTGCCCGCGACCATCAGGCCGGTGGAGGTGCCGCCCGCGGCCGGATCCCAACCATCACCGTCGAGGCAGCCCTTATCACCGCCGGAGCCACCGAACTCGGGCTCGTAGATCGAGTGGTAGTAGCCCTGGCCCGCGACCGTCGGCAGACCATCGTTGCCGGCCCGGCAGCTCGTACTACCCGGCGCGCGCACGCCGGGGGCACTCGGCAGCTCGCACTTCGCGAGCGTTCCGCTGTACGTGACGATGATGCCGAGACCACCGTCGGCGACGGGCCGGCTGCAGTCCTCCTCGTAGCCCGCGGGGAACGAGCCCGGCGAGTCGATCGTCCCACGACCGCCTCCGCCGAAATGCGCGCCACCTCCGCCCGAGTCGCGAAGCGAGCAACCGCCGCGGCCACCTGCGATGGCGGTGGGGCCCTTTCCGTTGCCGCACAGGTCGGTCTTGTAGCCGGATCCGCGCGCGGTGATCTTCGAGGTTGCGTCGATCGAGATCGTGTTCGCTCGCAGCTCGAGGTTGCCGGTTCCGATCTTGTCGGTCCCGTCGAACGGCACCACCTCGATCGTGCTGTTGACGAGCGTGAGCGAGTTGTAGGTATGGATGCCGGAAAGCTGGCAGGTCGTGTCGGTGAGCACGACGTCGCCGCCCGCAGACGGGCAGGGCGCCGCTCTTGCCACCCCACCGAGCACACCCAGTGCGAGGACCAGAACCCCGAAACGTAGATGCATCCCCTCAAGCGTAACCCAAGGCGCCCAGCCACTGTCCTACTCTTGCACAGGGATCTTCGTCTTCCACACCTGCACGTAGGGAGCCCCGCGTGCGACGTAGGCATACCCTGCCTCGTCGAACGCGACCGACCGCACCGACGACGCGGGGACCGGCGTTTCCTCGGCTTCGAGGGCCCAGGTCGCGACGGCATCGCCCATGCCACCGTCTGGGTACACCCGCCACACCTCCTCGTCCGGCAGCGTCATCACCAGATCGCCGCGCGGCGTGAGGAACGCGAGACCGCGATCACCTTCGATCGCCGTCGGCTCCCAGGTGAAGCCTGCGTCGCGCGAGATGGCGCCGGCGGCGACCCACGTCCCATCCGGCATCACGCCGACGAAGCGGTGCGCGCTGCCCGTGATGTCGCCGCCACCGAGGGGCCGCGTGGCGACGCCGTCGTAGCGGGTGCTCCAGGTCGCGCCCGCGTCGATCGACATCCAGACCTGCGAGCGCCACACGTCCATGCCCTCGGCTTCACCGCCGGTGAAAACCGACGCGAGCAACGCATCGTCGGTCGCCGCGAACGCTTCGATCTCCACGCCCTCGTCGAGCGAGAGCTGTGCCGGCGCGGTCCACGTGCGCCCGGCGTCGCGACTCGTCACGTATTGCGGGCCGACGAACCCGTGCAGCGCGCCGGCCATCGCCCACGCACGTGGAGGCAGCTCGCGCAGCGTCCATGTGTCTTCGCCTTCGCGCCACGCGAGGCCCGACGTGAAGAATGTACCGTCGGCATCGCGCACGATCGGCGGCCCGCCACTCGTCCACGGCGAATCTCCGTCAAGCTCCCAGTTGCCGGCGACGGTGCCGGTGGCCGTCGCTGGGTCGTAGCGCAGCAAGCGATAGCCCCAGGAATCACTGTAGCCGAGCACCCAGTAGCTCTCGCCGCAGCTGACGCGCACGACGTTGAGCTCGAGCGCACCACCACCGAGCAACGATGTCCACGTCGCCCCGGCATCGCGGCTGATCGCACCGCGGGCGATCACGGCGCCGTCACTGCACGCTGCGACCTCTGCACGCTCGACCGTAATGCCCGGTGCGGTGCCGGCCGCCGTGCCGCTCGCATCGAATCGATACGTCGTCGCACCGCCGAGCAGCGTGAACCGCCCATCCTGCAGCGCGACGAGCACCCGCCCCGCGTCTGTGGGCTGCAGGATCCGCTGCCAGCTCGCGCCCCCATCCGTCGACCGGTAGACACCCCACGCCGACACGACCAGTGCGACGTTGCCATTGCTCGCGAGATCGAAGATGTAAGGCTTGGTATCCGTCGGTGAATGCTGAGGAAGCGAGCTCGTCGCCCAGCCGTTCATCCCCTCGAATGCGATCGCATTCTCGATCTGATCGAACGCCATGAAGCGTCCACCCGGACGCGTGCGCCACGTGCGATCTGTCGCGAACGCCGGGGCGCCGGCGATGCGCGTCACCGTGCCGGTGTCCAGGTTCCAGCGCACGAGCCCGTCGGAATAGGTAGCGACGACCACACCGTCGATCGCTACGCGATCGAGTGCGCCGAGCCGTCCGTCGATCGTTTGCCACGTTGCGCCGCCATCGCGCGAAAGGCGCTTCGCGAGCACCACGATGTTCCCGCGTGCACCGACGAAGACATCGTGGCTGGTGAACTGTGGTGGCGAGATTCGCTCCAGCTCGAGCGGCTGCGCACGCTCGGGTGATGACGATCCGCAACCGACCAACAACGAGACGAGGACGAGAGCGCGCACGGCCCTCGATCAAGCAAGCGCCGCGCCCTCGGCAGGTTCGCGAGACTGCGATCTGGCTGCGTGCGCCGCTGTCGCGGCGAGCGTCGTGCACGCGGAGTTATTCAGTAGCGACCCGACAACACGAGCATGAGGCTCGGGCCTTCGATCGACTTCCACTGATTGTCAGTGACCATCACGATGCGGCCATCGGGCAGGCGCGCGATGCCCTCGAGGTTGACCCGACCGCCGAGCGCGGCGCCGAGGTCGGCGAGCACGGTAGGCGTGATCGGTGCGGTCGCGCCGGCTGCGAGCGTGAAGCCGAGGACCTTGCTCACCTCGAAGTGGCGCTCGATCGCCCACGCATGCACCGTGCCGTCGGGATCGATAACGCAGTCGAGCCCTGACAGCTTGCCGGTGGTCGACGTGAGCCACACGCGATGCGTGCTCGCGACCTTGCCATCGACGATGCGGAGTAACGGGGCCCACCGCCGGCCTTGGTCGGTGCCCGCGACCTCGAGCACGGTGATGATCTGGTTGCCGCGGCCGCACACACCTTCCGCGCCGCGGTTGGCCTCGAGCGGCAAACCTGCTTCACGCTCGGAGATCGTGAGCTCCCCGGTCACCACCAGGGCAGGACCGCGGCGCTCGGCGCGCAAGATGGTCGCCGCGCCGTCCGTGCGACCCTCGGTACCGAGCGCGAACTGGTCATTCCCGAGTATCGCGACGCCCTCGAGGTCCACGCCGCTGGGTACGCCTTCGACGGGGAGCTCCTCGAGCGCCGGGCGGAGCTGCGTGTCGAGCGTGATGCGGTAGACCATGTTGTCGCGCTCGGCGACCGTCCACAGCGCCCCCGTTTCGTCGACCGCGAGCCCCGAGAGCCCTGGCTTCGTCGCGAGCGTCACCTCCGTGAACGGCGCGGCCGGCTCGGCGGGTTCGATACCGCGTCCACACGCGGAGAGGAGCACCAACGAGAACAGCAACGCGCGCACGCCGTGCGACGTTACACGATGCCACGTTGCGCGTGCGCCCGCACGGTGTCGCGGTACGGTGTCGTTAGCGTGTCATGGGGAAGAAATCGAAACTCCGAAAATTGATGCGCGACCGCGAGGCCGAGGACCCATCGGTCGTGATCTGTGTCGGTAAGAAGTGCTGCGCCAAGGTCGAGTCGCGCGCGGTCGTGGAGGCGGCACGTGCGTACACCACCGAGGCGCATCCTCGCGTCCATGTCGAGGTTGTCAGCTGCTTGCACGTCTGCAAGAAGGGGCCGATCGCGGCGACGTTTCCGTCCCTGAAGTTCAAGAAGCGGGTGAACGAGAAGCGCGTACGGAAGATGATCGATAAGCTCGACCGCTGAGTCTATGGGAGGATGCCCGAGGGACGTCCCACGGTGGTGTTCCGTCAAGCGGCCGAGCGCGGTAGAACACGCGCCCCATGCAGGTCGGTCGCCTCGCTGAAATCTGGCGTTATCCCGTGAAGTCGATGGCGGGAGAGGCGCTCGCCGTGGCGGAGCTGGGCACGGCCGGCGTCGTCGGTGATCGCGCGTTCGCCATCGTCGATGTGGAGACCGGTACGGTCGCGAGCGCGAAACATCCGCGCAAGTGGAGCCAGCTGCTGTCGTGCCGCGCCTCGCTGCAAGCACCCGAGCGCATGACGATCGTGCTCCCCGATGGTACGGAGCTCGACAGTGCTCGCCCGGATCTCGACGCGCGGCTGTCGTTGGCGTTCGGGCGCGCGGTCCGGCTGTCGTCGGCTCCACCCGCCGCGCCGACGTACGAGGAATTCAACGCGAGCACGGGCGCCGCGACGATCGAGCCGCTCGCTGTGGGCGAGGGCGGCGGGACGTTCTTCGATCTCGCGCCGATCCACTTCGTCACGACGAGCACGCTCGCCCGGATGCACGAGCTCGTCCCCGGCGCGAACATCGATCGCGCGCGGTTCCGGCCGAACTTCGTGATCGACACCGGCGCAGACGTTGGCTTCGTCGAGAACGTGTGGAACGAGCAGGTGCTCTCGGTCGGCGACGAGGCGCAGCTGCGCGTCGTGTTCACGTGCCCGCGCTGCGTGATGACGACGCTCGCGCAGGGCGCGCTCCCCGCCGAGCCTGCGATCCTGCGCGCTGCCGCCGAGCACAACAAGCAGCCCTGCTCGCGGTTCGGTGGCCGGCGATTCGCCACCGTCGGGATGTATGCCTCCGTCGTGCGTCGCGGGACCGTGCGCCCCGGCGATGCCATACGCGTCGGCTAGCGCTACGGCTGGCGGTCGATTCGTGGGCGATCTCACATTCTGCCGGCGCGTGACCTATCAAACTGGTGGCGTAGGGCTTACTTGGAGCGGGGCTCGCCGGGCATGATCGCCGACGTGCGGACCCGTCGGCTCGCCTGGATCGTGGCCGCCGTTCTGGCGGCCTGTCGGGCACGGCCTGCGCCCGTGGTGCCCGGTGCCACGGACATCGCCGTCACGCAGGTGAACCTCGAGCCGCGCGATGGCGAGCAGCTCGTGGTCGCGTACAAGGTCTTGCGCAACAACCTCGGTCTGCGGCCGGGCAACGTGCTGTTCCCCGCGCGCAAGCTCAACGAGTTCCGACTGGCAGAAGATCGCCGCCTCATCGTTGGCTTCCTCCATTACCGCGGCTACTTCGATGCCGAGGTCGATGAGCCCAAGGTCGTGTACGCGGCCAACGGCACGTCGGTCGCCGTGACGTGGAAGATCCACGAAGGCGCGCAATACAAGGTCGGCTCGCTCGACATCGTAGGTGCACCGCCCGAGCACGCCGCGATGCTGCGTGCGATGGTGCCGTTCGACGCGGGGAGCCCGGTCGACCTCGAAGTGTATCGCCCGCTGCGCCGCGCGCTCGCCGAGCGCCTGCAAGACGAAGGATACGGCCACGCACGTGGCTACAGCCGGTTGTTCGTCGACCGCAAGAAGAAGTCGGTCGCGTGGTTCTACTATCTCGATCCCGGGCCGCGGACGCGGATCGGGAGGATCGAAGTCGCGGGCAACAAGCAGGTGCCGTCGCCGAAGATCCTCGAGCGTGCGGGCCTCACGCCCGGGCGTCCGTACTCCACCGCGGAGAAGCGACGCGCGGAGCTGGCGCTGCTCGACACGGGGGCGTTCGCATCGGCGGTGATCACCACCGATGCCGACATCATGACCGGCCCGCCCGAGCACCCCGACACCGGCGGCTTGCTCGCGCCCGAGCAAGTCGATGCCAATGGTGATCTCGTGCCGCGCAAGCTCGGCGAGGAGCTCGCGCTGCGCCTCACCGTCGTCGAGGCACCGTCAAAGCAGCTGCGCGCGGAGGTGGGCGTCGAAGCCGACCCGACGCGCATCGATGGCTACGTCGGCACGCGCGCCGTGTTTCGCAATGCGCTCGGCGCGCAGCATCACCTCGTGTTCGAGGGGAATGTCGGCTACGGCTGGCTCGTACGCGACGAGCAGGATCCGGTCGACGGCGTCTACGGCAGCGCGCGCGCGCAATACCACCACCCGGGCTGGGTGACACGCAACCTCGACCTGCGCATCACCGCGAGGTGGCGCGACGTGATCTATCCGGCCGCGGTCCTTCGCGAAATCACGGTGGGCCCCGGCGTGCGCAGTACGCTCTCGCAGCACAGCTTCGTCGACATCGACCTCGGGTACCGCGTCGGCATCACGCGCAACCTGCCCGCACTCGACGCGATGACGCGCGCGGCGGTCGAGCTCCCCGAGAGCGAGCGCTCGGATGGCCCCGAGCTCACCGCGTCGCTGATCGCGGATCACCGCGACGATCGCGTGGAGCCCATGGACGGCTGGTTCGCGAGCGTGCGCACGTCCTTCGCACCGGGAGGCGCGTTCGGTGACAACCGCTGGCTCCAGCTGGCCGGCGACGTGCGCGGTTTCTTTCCGCTCAAGGCAGGCTGGTCGCTCGGCGCGCGCGTGGCGGGAGCAGCGGTGGTGCTCGCCGACGACAGCGGCGTGCCGTTCGGGCCACGGTTGTTCGGCGGCGGTGCCTGGGGCATGCGCGGGTTCGGGCGCGATCGGTTGTCGCCGACCGCGGATGGGTTCGAGGTGGGCGGGCGCAGCCTCGTCGAGTCGAACGTGGAGCTGCGCTGGTTGCCGTTCCGCCAGTTTTACGGCCTGACCGCGTTCGTCGACACGGGCGCGGCGGGGGCTGCGCTCGATCCGTTCGTCGATGGGGTGTCCGCCGCGTTAGGTCTCGGGGCGCGCCTACGCACCTGGTACCTCCCGCTCGCGATCGACGTTAGCTATCGCGCGGTCGATCATGGCGACCTCGGTCCGCCGGGCCTGTCGCGCTTGCTGGTGCTGTTCCGCCTCGGAGAGGCGTTCTGATGTCGCGGCCCCGTCGCCCGCTGTGGCGTCGCATTCTGCGTGGCCTCGCCATCACGCTGGTGTCGCTGGTCGTCCTCGTTCTGCTCGCGCTCGGGTTCTTGCAGACCTCGTGGGGCAAGAACATCGTGCGCGGGCGGATCGAGGCGCGGCTCGCTGCGATGGTCAACGGCAAGGTCAGCCTCGGCTCCGTCGACTACAGCTTTCTGTTCCATGACATCCAGCTCGGCGACCTCCGGATCGAAGACGCCCAGGGCACGCCCACGCTCGGGCTCGCGTCGCTCCGCGTGGCGCTCGATCGCGGCAGTCTGATCGAGGGGAAGCCGGTGATCGAGCAGCTCGCGGTCGCCGGCCTCGACGTGAGTCTCGTGAAGAGCGCCGGCGGCGGCTCGAACCTGAAGGGCCTGTTCAAGCCGAGTAACCGCAAGCCCCTCGCGTCGATCCGCGTCGACCAGATTACGGTCTCGGGCAGCGCGACGATCATCAATCCGAACGGCACCACGATCGCGGTGCGCGATCTGAAGCTCGCGGGCTCGCTCGCCGCGCGCCCCGTGGCCAAGGAGCTCGACGTCGTGCTGCGCGACCTCGGCGCGATCGCGACGATCACGCCGAAGGGCGGGCAGGCGCGCGAGGTCGTGGTCAGTGTCGGAAGCATCACCGCAGGCCGCCGCCTCGATGCGGTCGATCTCGACATGCAGAAGGTCGCCGCCGGTGCGCTCGGCATCGACGCGCTCGGCGCGCACCTGAAGCTCGACGGGGGCGCGCTCGCAGGACATCAAGACATCAAGCTCTCGGGCGTCACGCTCGACGACACCAAGCTCGAGCAGCTGCTCGGGCGCGAGCTGCTCGCCGAGGATTCGACCGCCGAGATCACGATCGCGGGTCCACCTCAGGCGCTGGTCGTCGACGGAACGGTAACGTCGGGAGGCGCGAAGCCCGGCCTCGAGGGCACGCTGGATCTCTCGACCCCGGAGCGCCCGCGCTATCGCGTGTCGCTCACGGGAGCCGGTCTGCGCTCGGATCTCGTCGTCACCACGAAGGAACGCCCGCTCGTCGAGAGCTCGCTCGCGGTGCACGTGGAAGGCGAGGGCGCGGCGCGCGGCGATATCGACGCCACGATCGGCATAGCGGTGGGGCCGACGAAGGTGGGCAAGCTATCTGTCAGTGGTCTGTTCGTTTCGGCGACCGCACACCAGGGCGCGCTCTCACTGAGCATGTTGCAGGCAACTGCGCCCGGCGTCGCGATCGATGCACGCGGTACGCTTGCCGCGGACATGCAGGTGTCCGGCGCGATCGCGGTGCGCGGCACGCCCGCGGAGGTCGTGGCGACACTCGCCGCGGCGGGCATCGAGCTGCCGACGAAGGTTCCGTTGCCGCCCACGCTCGATCTCACGCTGCATGCGACCGGCAACCTCGAGGGCGAGCTCGCAGTGCGGCTCGACCCCACGCGCGTCAAGGTCGCCGGGGGCGAGGTCTCGATCGCGGGGAACGCGACGCTGAACGCGAAGAAGCTCGCCCACGCGACCACCGACGTCACGCTGCGCGGGCTCGACCTCGCGTCGCTCGCGCGGCTGGCCGGCAAGCGGCCCACCATCACCGGCTCGGTGTCGGGCACGCTGGAGCTCGAGCGGACGGCGACGTCGAAGAGCGCAGCCTTCCATCTAGCGCTGGCGCTCGACAAGCTCGGCCTCGCCATCGACGCGAGGGGCACGGCCACCGAGGTTGGCGCGGTCGCGACGCTCACGGCGATGCGCAAGCGCGACCGCGTCGTCGTCGCGACTGTGAAGGCGGCGGTGCCGCTGACAAAGCGCAACGGAAAGCTCGCGCTGCACACCACCGGCAAGCTCGACGTCGACATCGACGTCGCCAAGCAATCCCTGGGGGAGCTCGCAGAGCTGCTGCCGGCGCGCCTGCGGAGCACGCTGCCCCCGGGAGCCGTCGAGGCGCACATCGATCTCGGCGGCACGGCCGCGCGCCCGACGGGGACGATCGACGTCGCGCTCACCGCGCGCAAGCTGAAGAGCGAGCAACAGCGTGTGCAGCTCCACGCCGATCTGACGTCGAGCGCACGCGGGATCGCGGTCGCGACCTCCGGCACGGTGTGGCTGCGCGACGAGGCGGCCCCGATCGCCACGCTCGCGGGCACGATCACCACGGCGCTGCCTCTCGCGAACGGCAAGCTCGACCCCAGGGCGCTGCGTGCGTCGGCGCAGGTCGATGCAGTGATCACCGTGCCCGAGCGCGAGCTCGCGAGCCTCGCGTTCCTGACGGACACGCTCGCGAAGCTCGAGGCAACGTTCGACGGCACGATCGCGGTCAAGGGGCCGCTTGCGAAGCCGGTGCTCGACGCAAACCTCGCCGTGCACGGCTTTCCCACCGCCGCCGGCACGCCGGGACGCGCGACGCTGTCCGCGCAGGGGACGCCCACCGCGCTGACGGCCAAGCTCGCGGGCGCCGGCGTCTCGATCACCGCGGCGATCGATCGCTCGACGAAGGATCGCATCGCCGTCGACGTGGCCGCCCATGCCGACCACGCCCCGCTGTTGCCGCTCTTGCCCGCGTTCCTCGCGCCGAAGCTCGCGGGCCACGAGACCGGCGCGCTCGACTGGAACATGACCGGCAAGCTGGTGCTCGTCCACGGCGAACGCGGGCTGCTGCTCGAGACCGCGGCGATCACGGGCACGCTCGACGTGAAGGGCGGCGTGTTCGCGGTGCCGAAGAGCACGCGGCGCTGGCACGACATCGCCCTCTCGATCGCGAGCGAGCCGACCGGCCTGCGCATCAACTCGCTCGCGGTGCACGAGAGCGATCGTCAGGTGGCCGATCGCAAGGTGGAGGTCTCGGGCTTCGTATCGCTCGCGAAGCTCACGCCCCAGAAGGTGACGCTCACCCTTTCCGGCGAGAACTGGCTGCTGTCGGGGACGCCGCTCCTCGGCATGCACGACGCACCACGCGCGACCGCGAACTTCGACATTGGCGTCGAGGTGGACCTGATGGCGCCCGTGCTCGCGGTCGACGCGACCGTGAAGCAGTTCGAGTTGCGTATCCCGGATCGACACGATCGCGCGCACGCCGTGGAGGTCGCGTCCGTGTCGGGCGACATCATGTATCTCGACAGCCCGAACGTCCGCACCGGCAAGCTGCCCGTCGTCGTCCGTTCGGCCGCGCCCACCGCGCCGCGCAAGCGCCGACCGATGGATATCCGCGTCCGCATCCCCGCGCCGATTCGCGTCGAGCAGGCCCCGATCGACGTGATGGCCGAGGGCGAGCTCGCGATCCAGATCCGCGACGAGGGCACGATGCTGCGCGGCGGGCTCGCGGTGACCGGCGGCCAGCTCTCGATCATGGGGCGCGAGTACAAGGTCGTGGACGGTTCGCTCGTGTATGACGATGCGCACCCGAAGGGAACGCTCGCGGTGACATTCGAGCGCCCCCTTCCGCCCCCCGTGATGCGCCAGCTGTCGCTGGAGAGCGCGGGTGGTGGCGCGAAGTTCATCCTCTCCGGCTCGCCCAGCAACATGGCGAACCTCGGCAAGGCGTTCGGCGGCGCGAGCAACGCTGGGCTGCAGGATGCGATGTCGATCAACGGCCGTGGCTATCCGCTGTACATCAGCGCGCCCGATCTCCCGGCGAGCACGACGGTCGTGGCGCCACGAGGCGATGGCCTCGGCGTGATCTCGTTCATGGCGCAGAACCTCCCCCACTTGCTCGTGCTCGATCGCGCCGACGCGCACTCCGACCAATATCGAGGGGCCGCGGTGTATGGCCGGATCGAGAACGCCGAGGTGGAGCGCTACTCCGATGATCAGAAGGCGCGCATTCGCGGCGTCGTGCGCCCGTTGACGCCGGGGCGCAGCAGCGCGGAGGTGCAGGTCGACCGCATGCTGATCAACTCAGATCGCACCGCCGTTGGAGTTGGCGTCCGCGCTGGCGATCGCGTGGGTGGTGGCGTGGGCGTGTTTGTCGAGTGGTCGAGTGACGACTAAAGTGACGGCGTGTTGATCGCCGTCGAGCGCTTGCTGGTGCGAGTCCGCCAGGTTCCGTCACGCGCCGACGAGCTGATCGCGCTCCGCCGCCGCGTGCGCGCCGAGCGCTCGGCAAATCCAGGAGTCGAGGAGCGCGCGACCGCCGCCGAGATCCTCGCGCTCAAGGAGAAGCTCTCGCACGCGCTGGCGTCGGTGACTGCATGCGCGACGTGCGCGGTGGGCAAGCGCTGGCCACGCGGCGCATTCCCGGGCGGCGACTGCTGCAGCGCGGTCACCGCGGATCTGTTCTCGGACGACGAGGTCGCCGCGCTCGTGCAGAGCGGCACACGCCCGCGTCACCTCGACGCGCCTCGCACCGATCACGCTGGCTGTGCGTTCCGTGGCGAGACCGGCTGCACGCTCAGCGCGGCGCATCGCCCGGGCCGCTGCGTGCATTACACGTGCTTTGTCTTGCGGACCGAGCTGCGCGCGCGGGGGGAGTTGGGGCACATCGACGAGCTGCGCACCCAGCTCCAGGAGGCGCAGGCGCGGTTTCATGCCCTGCGCGAGGCGCGCCTCGACGACGAGCTGCTGGTCCCGCTCGAGACCGCGCTGCGCGATCAGGGCCGAAGCCAGCGCTGACGCCCGCGCTGGTAGTCGTCCCAGAAGGTGCGCTCGAAGCTCGACGGTTTCTTGGTCGCGCGCAGCCAGCGTTGGTACGAGACCTCCGCACCATCGAGGATGTCGAGCACGGCGGCGCGATTGCGCCCGTGGGGCCCGAACTCTCTGGCGGCGAGAGCGGGGTCGCGCACCGCGAGCTCGTTCACATAGCGGGTGATGAGCGCCATCATCAGCGGAAGGTTGATGTACGCAGGAGGGCCCGTCGCGCCGAACCGGTTCGTCTCGAGGCCAATCGCGGTCCACTCGGCGGTGGCGCGGTAGGCCACCACCTCGTCGAGTAGCTCGAGTAACCCCTGTCCGTTGCGTTCGAGGTAGAGCGTCTGCACATGCGCGAGCCACTTGCGGGCGTTGGCGTCGAGCGTGACAGGTGGACGCGCGTAGATCGCGATCACGCCGCGTGGCAGCGCAGGATCGAGGTCGAGGCATAGCTCGCGTTCGGCGGCGAAGTCGAAGATGCACCGGCCCTGTGCGAGGGCGTGGTTGGTCTCGTGCAGCATCGTCCCGACGCTGGTGAACATCGGCTCGTCGAGTGGGTCGCACCGGACGTACGAGACGGCACCGACCTCGGGGTCGCGCCACATCGCCGCGTTGCGTACGGCCTCGCGGCCGAGGATCGTGGCCGCGAACGGCGCGAGCTCGTGCGCGAGAGCGAGCGCACGATCGATGCAGCGGGTCGAGGGGCGTGGATCGGTCGCTGAGGAGCCCTTCCCGTGGAGCTGGCCTCTCGGGCCCCAGATGACGAAGCGCACGGGGCCGGCGACGTAGGTGCGCTTCAGGCAGTCGGCCGCCACGAGCTGCGGCACACCCGCCGCGGCCGACCGGCGCAGCGTCTCGAGGACCGGCGCGACGTCTGCGTGCGAGAGGCATTGGTGCCCCTGCGGCTCGACGGGCGCCGGGTTGCGGCTTGTCCCGAGCTCGGCGCCCGCCGATGGCGGCGACGGAGCGCAACCGGCGAGCGCGGCGGCGAGGGCCAGAAGGACGCGCACGTATCGACTCTAGCGTGACACCCGTACGCGATCGCCAAGCGACATCGGCGCACGGGACGCCGTGCTCGCCTCCGCACCTGCGCTCGCGGTAGGGCAGCTCCGCGGGCCGCCTGGCCGCCTGCCGGTGGTACATCTGCAGAATGGGAGGTGACCGCCGAGATACTCGTACGCTCGACCGTGATCTGGTCGAGCGACTCGAGCGCGAGCTCGGCACGGCGCACCTTCATCAGCGCGCGCTGATCGACAGCATCCCCGATATCGCGTGGATGAAAGATCGCCAGGGGCGCTTCCTCGCAGGGAACCGCGCGTTGCTGCGAGCCCACGGGCTCGAGCGGATGGAGCAGGTCGTCGGCAAGACCGACTATGACCTCTCGCCCGTCGAGCTCGCCGCTCGCTATCGGGCAGACGACGAGATCGTGATGGCGACGCGCGCGACCCGGCGTGTCGTCGAACGGCATCTGGATCCGACGGGCGCGGACTTCTGGATCGAGACCATCAAGGAGCCCATCCTCGATGAGGATGGCGAGGTCGTCGGCACCGTGGGCATCGCGCGCAATGTCACCGAGCGCAAGCACGCGGAGGAGATCCTCGTCCGCTCTAACGCCGAGCTCGAGGCGCGGGTCGCCGAGCGCACCGAAGAGCTCGCGCGTGCGAATGCGAAGTTGCTCGCCGACCTGCAGGCGCTCGAGGCCGCCGAGAGCACGCACCGACGGCTCGTCGCGATCCTCGAGGCGACGACGGACTTCGTCGCGATCGCGGCGCCTGATGCCCGCGTGCTCTACATCAATGCCGCTGGTCGCCGGATGGTGGGGTTGGGCGCGGGTGAGGACATCACCTGGATGCGGATCGCCGACTTCTTTTCGCCTGCGATCGGGCGACGCCAGGTCGAAGAGGCGATGCCGGCCGCGGCGCGCGACGGTGTCTGGGAGGGCGAGATCGCGCTCCGCAGGCGCGACGGCCGCGAGATTTCAGTCTCGCAGGTGCTCCTCGCGCATCGCGATGCGGCGGGGCGCCCCGAGTACTTCTCGACGATCATGCGCGACGTCGGCGAAGTGCGTGGGCTGCAGCAGCAGCTGTTCGAGGCGCAGAAGCTCGAAGCGCTCGGGCGGCTCGCAGGTGGCGTCGCCCACGACTTCAACAACCTCCTGACCGTGATCTCTGCGTCCGTCGTCTTCGCGCGGCGGACCCTGCCCCCCGAGCATCCAGCGAGCGCGGAGCTTGCACAGATCGACTCGGCGGCGACCCACGCAGCCGGGCTCACGCGTCAGCTGCTGTCCTTCGCGCGCCGGCAGATCGTTGCGCCGTCGCTCGTCGACGTCAGCGAGCTCGTGCTCGGGGCGGACCGCATGTTGCGTCGCGTGCTCGGCGCCGACATCGAGCTCGTCACACTCGCGTCGCCGGACCTCGAGCTCGTGCGCGTCGATCCGGGGCAGCTCGAGAATGTCGTGCTCAACCTGGCGATCAATGCCCGCGATGCGATGCCCAACGGCGGCAAGCTCACCATCTCGACGACGACCGTCGTGACCGGCACCGATGAAGCGGGCGGGCTCGCGAATGTCGAGCCCGGTACCTGGATCGCGATCCGTGTAAGCGACACCGGCGCGGGGATCTCGGCCGACGTACTGCCGCACATCTTCGAACCGTTCTACACGACCAAGGCGCGCGGCGAAGGCACCGGCCTTGGCCTCGCGACGAGCTACGGCATCGTGCGGCAGGCGCACGGCCACATCCGCGTGTTCAGCGAGGCGACCGGCACGACCTTCCTCGTGTTGCTGCCGTCGACGGGGACGC
This sequence comes from Kofleriaceae bacterium, assembly GCA_033763475.1. Classification (GTDB taxonomy): domain Bacteria; phylum Myxococcota_A; class Polyangia; order Haliangiales; family Haliangiaceae; genus JABFXX01. The sequence goes on along the minus strand of JANRKM010000178.1, from coordinate 36,018 downwards.
GCTCGCTCGTTCCGGTGCAGCCCGCAGAGCCGGTAGGGAAGGGCGGTCGCGAGACCATCTTGCTCGTCGAGGACGAACCGCAGGTCCGCGCGCTTGCCGAGCGTACCCTCGAAGAGCTCGGCTATCGCGTGCTCCAGGCCGCATCGGGCCTCGAGGGCCTCACCGTCGAGGCTGCGTACGCGGGGCCGATCGATCTCGTGATCAGTGACATCGTCATGCCGCAGATGAGCGGCACGCAGATGGTGGCGGAGCTCACGCGGCGCCGCCCGGACCTGATGGTGTTGCTGGTCTCGGGCTACGCCTACGAAGCGACAGAGCAGGGGAGCCTGCCTGCCGGCACCCACTTCCTCGCCAAGCCGTTCTCACCCGAAACGCTCGCGCGGCGGGTGCGGGCGGTACTCGATCTTAGAACGAAGGGATACGCGAGCCAATGAACGTCGCCGGGTCGGCGAGCGTCGCGTCCTCACCCGAGTAGTTCATCGTGCCGTCCCACTCGCCGAGCGAGAGCTTGTCGATCTTGTAGTCGGAGTCCGTGTCCGACGCGCGCGCTTCGCCCTGGATGGTGAGGCCGAGGATCGCGTCCTGATCGAGGAGCTGCTCGTACACTTCGTTTGCGACGAGCCCGAGGCCGCCGGTGCAGGCGCCGGCCCAGAACGAGGCGCTGCCGATGTCGAGCGCGTCCGCGATGCTCTGGCCGACGCCCTGGCAGTTGACGGCGTTGGAGAGCAGTTGGCCAAGGCTGGTGGCGGACGGGTCGATGGCCGGGATGACGGCGGCGTCGAGGGCAACGCGCGCGATCTTGCCGTACGGTAGCGGCAGCGTGTGCTGGCCGATGCGGAAGCGCGACTGCGCGTCGAGCGAGACGAACACGCCGGTCGCCTCGACATTGTCGATGTCGTGGTCGGCGAACATGTGCTTGGTGGTCGTGCCGGCGATGGTGAACGCCAGACCGTCGACGGTGACCTTGCCGACGTGCGACTGGTCGACGACGTCGACCCAGAGCTTCTCCTCGAGGCCCATGTGCTTGGTCACGTCTTCCATGTTCTGGCCGATCTGAATCAGCGTGTCGAACAGCTCGGGGGCGAGGTTGGTGACCTCGTCGTTGAGGTAGCCGATCACGAACGGCTTGGCGGTGGTGAGCACGTCCTTGAGCGTGCCCGGCTGCATCTGCTCGAGCATCTTGTCGACGAGCCACGACATCGGGTCGTCTGGATCGTCGGTCGCTTCGACGAGGCCGTTGAGGAACGAGCCCGAGTTCCCAGGCATGTTCGTCAGCAGGTCGAAGGTGCTGGAGATGCGGTAGCCACCGCTGTACTGCATCTTGGGTTCCGGTGCAGGCGGTTCCTGCGATCCGGATCCAGAGCCACTGCCGTCGCCGTCTCCGTCCCCATCACCGTCGTTGGTGCGGGCGTCGGCAGCGCAGCCGGTAACAGCGAGTGCGAGAGCGAGGCTAAGCGAGAGCGGGTTCTTCATATTGATGTCGCGGCTCGTATCAAGCCCATCGACGAATAGCTAGTGCTCAGTTCGCGCAAGACGCAAACTATCGAGCGATATTTCCCAGGTGGCGACTCGAGTTGCCGGCTCGGCAAGGTGCCGGTTTTCGAGGACGAATGCGCGTCGCGTGCAGTTCTCGCGACTTGCGCGTGAGGGGCGTGCGCACCGTCGATCGCACTGCAAACAATGAGATGCATTCGGGTGATCTCGACGGAGATCACGATTGGGCGCCTAGGGCGTGATCGGCGCGTCGGGTGGCGCGGTCGGCGGGGCAGGTGGTGGCGTCGGCGCCGGCGGGGTCGCGGTTGGCCCAGGCGGCGGCCACGTCCCAACCCCTGGCTGCATCGGCGCGCCGAATCGCTCGCCCATCATGCGCGTGTTCAGCTCGTCCTTCGCGCTCCGACACTTCGCCGTGCGCGTGAAGCCGTAATACATGCCCGCGATACCGAGAGCCGCGAGCGATCCGTACAACGGCACTGCCGTCGCGCGCGAGAACGGTGCCTTGCCGTCGAACGTCTCGTCCCACTCGCTATCCGACCGCGAAGCTGCCGAGGCCAGGTTCAACACCTGGAGCACCGACCACACGGTGTCGAGTCCGGGCCCGAGCCGCGACGTCGTACAGTCGAACGAATACATCTGCTGATGATTCGCGGGTGGTCCGCTCACCAGCGCGAACGAACAACCCGACAACACCATCGCGACAATTCCAGCCCGCAGCATCGTTGCCCTATACAATCCGTCGCCAAATGCGGTCAAGGTCGGCTCTCGCGGCGTTCTTCGTCGGTACCGCGTCGCTCGCGGCATGCGTCACACCACGCATGCCCGCGCCCACGTCGCCGCCGGCACCCGATCGCTACGCGCGCGCGGCCAGCCCCGATCCCGCAGCGCGCGCCTCCGCCGCCGACGAGCTCGTCCACGATCCACACCCGAGCGCCGCCCGGCTCCTGCTCACCCTCCACGGTCGCGACATCGATCCCACCGTGCGCGCACACGCCGCCGACGCGATCCAGCGTCGTCGAGATCCCATCCTCGACGCCGCGCTCGCAGCCTCGGCGCAGCGCGACCCCGACCCGTCGGTGCGTGCGGCCTCCGCGGCCGCCTTCCGCAAGCTCCATCCGTTCCGCAAGCGCGTGGGCACCGCCGCAGGCCTCGCCGTCCTGTGTCCGGGATGCGGACACTTCTACTTGGATCAACCCGACGGCTGGGGCTACCTCCTCACCACCGGCTCCCTCATCGGCGGCGCCTACGTCGCCCTGCGCGACCAGCAGGTCTCCCTCGACGGCCCCTCTGCCTCGCCCAAGGTCCCCATCGGCCTCGGGCTCGCGGCCTTCGCGCAGAACCTTTGGTTCTATTCCATCTTCGACGCCTACCGTGATGCGCGCGTCGCGCGCGGCGACCTCGGCTATCGCATCCCGATCTCGCGCGAGCCCCTCTCCACGCTCGCCTCTGCTCCGTTCCGCCCGTCTACCCTCAAGAGCCCGTGGGTCTGGGCCGGCGTCCCGGCCATGCTCGCGGGCGGCATCGCCATCTCGTACCTCGCCTCGCGCGGCGAAGCCGCAACGACGCCGCCCACCATCTTCGACGTCGATCGCGTCAACGTCCTCGGCCGCAACTTCTCGCGCGGCAGCGGCTTCGCCCTCGGCAGCGCCTACTTCGCTGGCCTGTTCACCTCCGTCGGCGTCGGCGAGGAAGCCTTGTTCCGCGGCGTCATCCAGACCGAGCTCGAGGAGCGCTGGGGCTGGGGCGGCTTCGCTCTGTCATCGATCATCTTCGGCGCCGTCCACATCACCAACTTCACGGACGACGCGCGCACCGCCGCGATCGCCATCCCGACCATCACCGCCCTCGGCGCCACCATGGGCCTCGCATACCGGGCGCGCGGCTACAAGCTCGAGGTCCCGGTCGCCATGCACTTCTGGTACGACTTCCTCCTCAGCGCGACCGCGTTCGCACTCGATCCCGAGCATCAGCCGTTCGTCGTGCAGCACGCGAACAGGTGGTGATATCGCAGGCTAGCGGATGCCGAGCGCGCCCGCGGTTTGCCCCGGCGAAATCGTGCCCGTGGGCGTGAACGTCTGCCCGGTGGGCAGATTGATCCGGATCCGGCCCGCACCACCACCGCCCCCGCCGCCGACGGCGTCGAGGCCGTTCTTGTTCACGCCGGGCTGCGCGCCGATAGCCCCTGCCGCTCCTGCGCCGCCGTTTCCCGTCTGTCCACTGCAGGTCTGGCCGCTCGCAGGCGTCGCCGAGTTCGCACCGCTCGATGCGCTGCCGTAGGTGGAACAGGTACCGCCGCCTCCATTCGCATAGAGTCCGCCCGCGACCGTAATCGAGGGCGCCTCGAGCAGGATGGCACCGCCGGAGCCTCCACCCATGCCGTAACCACATGGCGTATCGGCGAGGCAGAAAAGAGGGCCCACGGGACCGCGCGCACCGGTGCCGTTGGCCGAGATCGATCCGTTCTGAGTCACGGTGATCGACGTCGCGCTCACGACCTGAATGGCCCCGCCACCCGCCCCTGGGAAGTAGTTCGCGGTTGCGGGGTTGGTGTTTCCGCCAGGGCATCCACCTCGCAAGGGCGTGAGCTCGACGGTCCCCGCGGCACCTCCTCCATTGCCGCCGTTCACCGATGGACTACCGCCATTCCCTCCTCGGCCGCCGGCGGTTCCGAACCCGCCGCCGCCACCCCCCGCTTTGCCCTCGTTGTTGCCGGCGGAGGGCGCCTTGCCGGTACATGTCGTATCGTTGGGCAGCGCGCCAGGGCCATTGACCTCATTGCGCGCACTCACAGAGAGGTTGTGGCCGATCGTCACATCGCCCGAGGCCACGATCGCAAGCGCTCGGCTTCCCTGGACGGTAATGGAGCCGCCCGTGGTAAAGGCTTTGACCTTGATCACGAAGATGCCGACCGGGACGCCGGTTGTCACCGTTGAGGTCAGCGGTGAGCGAGCCCCGCTCTGGTCCGTGACACTGCCTGCATCCGTGTCGATGGTCGCTTGGCCCGACAGAATGAGATCCTGCGCCTCTTCTGCATCGTCGAGGAACTGCGCCAGATCGTTGGATGGGGCCACCTTCGAGCATTGGCCGGATGTGCCATCACAGCCGAGCGCGCAGGCCTTGGTGTTCGTGATGTTGCCCTGACCGTCGCACGTGATTTCGTTCGCACCCGAACACATCGTCGTCGTACCGAGTGGACACTCCGATGGCGCGTCGATGGCTACGTCATCGACCGGCGACGCGTCGGGCTGAGTCGAAACGCTTCCACAACCCGTCATCGCGACGAACAACACACCTGGGGACACGAGGCTCCGCATGTGACGAAGATACACGGCTCTTCCCCGTGTGTGCGCGAGCTCGAGACGCTGCCGCGTGACGCTCGTCTCAGCGCTGGCGTGAAACGCGGTCAGCGTGGCGGCATCGCGTAGCCGCGGTTCGGGAATGGATCGGCCGAATCGCGGCGGCCAAGCTCCGCGTGGGACCAGACGGCGCCGCGCTCGGCGAAGATCGCGAGGCCGATGACGCCGACATTATGATCGCCCGAGCTCTGGGCGGCGTAGGAGTCGGCGACGCGGCCGAAGCGGAAGGCGGCGACGGCGTCGTCGGAGGTGCGGAAGCCATCGATGACGAGCGAGTCGTGCGGATCGACGATGTAGCCGCGTCGGTTGGGGTCCGCGGGCTTGCCGTCGATGACGTCGAGGCCATCGACCGAGGCCACGATCTCGAAGCGCGCGGTGGTCGCGTTGCGCACGACGATGCGATAGCGCGCACCGTCGTTGCCGATGACGAGCGAGCGGCCGTTGGCGGCGTAGCCGGGGAGGGTGCGGCCCGCGTCGTCGACGAGCGCGACGGAGAGGGAGCCGTCACCAGCGTACACCTCGAGGGGCGAAGGGGCCGAGCCGAGGTAGGCGGCGTGGGCGGCGGCGCCTTCGGCGTCGTTGTAGTGGAGGGCAACTTCGGCCCACGGGCTGCCGGCGGCGCGCGTGAACGGCGCGAACGAGATGGGGGCGGAGACGGCTTCGCCCCACGACGTGCCGAGGCCCGGACGATCGGGGACGGGCTCTGCGATGTACCCGCCGTTGCCGGGCGGGCTCGTGGAGATGGACGCGTGGGCTTCGGCAGTCGGCGGTGCGCCGACGGCGACGGGGTAGCTCCCGCCGCTCGCGGCGGTGGGGGCGTAGGCGGCCTTTTGCGGCGCGCCCGCGCACGCGGCGAGCAGTAGGGCAGAGCACAGCCATGGGTGACGCATCACCCGCAGAGAGAGAGTCATGTTGGATCCTCGGGGGAAAGGGTCAGCGGCCGACGTGGAGGCCGAACTCGAAGAACATGCTGGTGTCGAGGCGCGAGGGCTTGGTGGCGCGCGTGCACGGACCACCGCACACCGCGGGCACGTTCATCTCGGGGCCCTGACCGGCGTGGGTGCGGAAGGCGAGGTAGTAGCCCCCGTGGCGGCGGCGGCTGTTGCGGCGCTCGCCGCGACCATCGAGCTCGAAGCCGACCGCGAATTCGCCGCTTGGGCGATCGAGGACGCCGCCTTCGCGCCACGCGACGTGCTCGATGCCGATGCCGAGCTCACCCCACACGTCGAGGCCGACGCCACCTCGCGCGCGGTTCTCGTCGTGCGTGCTCAGCAGCGAATAACGGATGGCGCCGCCGACGCGCGTGGCGTGGCCGCGGCGCTGCATGGCATCGTCGCCGCCGTCGCCGACGCGGTAGTAGTCGATCAGGCCGCGCAGCGTGATGTCACCGATCCGGTAGCCGAGGCCGGTGGCGAAGCCGAGCGAGAAGCCGTCTGCGTCGCCGACCTCGCTACCACCGAGCAACATGCCGAAGCGTCCCTCGAGGCGGCGCGGCGCGGGTTCGCGGGGCGCCTGCGTGTCGCCACCGTACGCGACCACGTTGGCCGCTGCGTTGGAGGCAGTGGCCGCGAGGGCGAGCGAGGCGAGCCACGGTGTGATGCCGGTAAGCAGCGCGGGCTTCGTCATGATGCCCAACCAACGCAGGCGCCACGCCGCGGCTTACAGGGGAGAAGTCACCACGGCCAGAGCGTCCACGTGAAGTAGCTGCCAGCCAACAGGATCGCAGTGATCGCCCAGGCGCCGAAGAGGTGGAGGATACGGTCAGGCCAGGTGCGCGGCACGATGCGGCAGAGGAGGGCGCCGGTGGCCGCACCACAGATGGCACCGCCAAGGCCCCACGCGACGATGCCGAAAAACTGGATCGAGATCTGGGATGTGCGCGCGAACGTCAGCTCGCCCGAGAGCGGGATGTACGTGAGGCGTGGCCAGCGTCCCCACTCGCAGGCTGCGTAGGCGAACGCGCCACCGATGAGCGCGCACATCGCCATGATATACGCACGGTGCGCGCGCGACATCGGTGCGTGCGTCATCGCTTCGCTCCCGGATGGCACCGCGTGCATGTGGTGCCGGTGAGCTTGAAGGCTGTGGTGCCGTCGTGACAGGGGGCGCACGCCGATTTTTTGGGCGCGCCGAGCCCGAGAAGGTCGCGCGCTGCGAGATCGTCGTGGCAGCTCGTACACGCGAGCTCCTTGCCGTCCTGGCCACGCGCGTGGGTTCCGTGGTCGAACGTCGCGCGCGTGGACCATGGTGCGCTCGTGCGTGCGAGGATGCGCTGGTTCGCGAGCTCGAGCGTGTGGCACCGATCGCACGCCGTGAGCTGGGGCGCGGGGCCTCCGGCAGTGGTGTGGCAACCGCCGCCGATGCACGCGCGATGTCCGCGCGGCGGACGAAGCTGCGCGGTCTGCGTGCGGAGGCTGTGGCAACGCTTACAGTCGGTGCCGTGCGACGCGTGCGGCAGCGACGCGCCGAACTCGGTGTCCTCGCGCGGCAGGCGATCGGGGGAGAGCTTGCGCCACGGGTCACTGGTGTTGTGGCACGCGCGACAGATCTGCGGCTCCCGCTTGCCGAAGTCGTCGGCGTGACACGTCGCGCACGGCGCGTGGTTCGCGACGAGCACCTCGCCGCTCTGCGTCAGCGGATGACACGTGGCGCAGGGGCTTTGGGCGTGCTCCGTGCGCAGGTGCGTGAACCGGGGCGTGGTGCGATCGACGTCGTACTTGCCGTCGGGGGGCTTGGTGTGGCATCGCGTGCAGGCCGTGGTGATCGCGAACACCGGGGCCCCGTCATGGCATCCACCGACGGCGCACGAGGGCGCGCGGGGCCGCGGCAGGATCGTGTCGTTGGTGTCGCGAATCTCGGCGTGGCACGTGATGCACGCTCCACCGGTGGTGCCGCGCGCCGCGTGCTTGTCGTGCGAGAACGTCGACGTCACCGTGTTCTTCGGGACCGCCATGCGTGGAGGCTGCGGTGCACCGCTTCCGGGCGAGTGGCAGCTCTCGCACGTGGTCATCGGCGGCCCGTGGCCGGCTGCGGTCGCACCGTCATGACAGGTGATGCACCGCCGGTGCGGCGGCAGCTTCGCGCTCACGTGGCACGAGGTGCAGCTCGCACTGCGATGCGCCTTGTGCGGGACCTCGAGCTGGAAGTCCGTGGGTACGTACGGCGGATAGGTGACGGGCATCGCCGCTCCCATCGGCGCGACGAGGACTGACTCGGCATGACAGTTGACGCACACGCGCATCGCCTCGGGCGCGATCGCGAGCTTGTCGCCGCGCTTGGCCTTGGCGGGCGGCGGCCCGTGGCACGTGCCGAAACACGCGGCATGGCCCGGGCGCCCGACGAGGGCGCCGCTCTTCATCGGGTGGCAGCTGGCGCACGGAATCGGATCTTTGTTCTCGAGGTCGACGTTCCGCTTGTGGAGGTTGTGGTCAAACCCCGTGGGCTCGGTGGCTTGCGCGTGCACGCGCCCGTCCCACCCGACGAGGACGAGCAGCGCGAAGACGAGCGCGCGCATCAGTACACCCCCGACATCATGAGGCGCAGGCTCTTGTAGCCCGTCACCTGCGGGGACATGTCCAGCCGGCTCGTCGCGTCGTACGCGGCGTAGAGTTTGAGGTTGGGGCCGATCCACGCGTCGAGCGAGACGCGCCCGCCGACGCGCACGTCGGTACTCGGGATCTCGAGCGTGGGGTCCTCGTAGAGCACCGCGTAATGTGTGCGCCGGCCGTAGACCTCGACGCCCGTCGAGAACTGCCGCGCGCCGAGCGTGAGCTTCAGATTGGCGCCTGCCTCGGTGAAGCTCTCCTCGCCACGCATCTCGTTGACGGGCAGCGCTTGCGTCGTTCCCGCGGCATCGCGCGTCGGCATCTGCGGATCGGCGCGGTTGGTATCGCGCGTGAGCACGCTCGCCCCGAGCGCGATCGCGCGTCGCAACCGAACCTCGAACGCACCGCCGATCTCGGCGTAGGGTGACGCGAAGGTGTTCCGCAGCGCCTCGGGGTTGTCCTTGTCCACGTCTGCGGCGAACGCACCGCGCAGGTAGAGGTCGACGTTCTCGGCGATCAGCGTACCGGCGCGCAGCGAGCCAATGACCTGTGGCACCACGGGCCCGAGATCGAGGTAGCGCCGTGCGGTGCCGTTTTCGATGTCGGGAGCGACGAGTGACGGGTCCCAGCGCCAGTCGTTCTCGGTGCGCCGCATCAGATCGAAGACGAGATTCGTGACCTGCTTGTAGCGCGCGCGGACCTCCACGCGCTGACTGGCGACATTGCCGTCGCGCGTGCGGACCTGTCCGATCACGGCGATGTCGCGCCGCGGGCGCCAGTCACCCTGCAGCATCGCGCTCTGCGTGGCTGGCTGCTCAGCCTCGACGCTCTCACCGAGCGCGAGGAACTCGCCCTGCACCGCGATCGGCAGCGGGCGGGGCAGGCCGCGCAGGTCGATGCGCAGCGACGCACCGAACACTGCGGGCCGGCGATCCGATTGCGTGCGTGTGTAGTCCGAGTGCCGGACCCCCGAGTAGATCGCAGTCTGTAGCAGCGCGCCCTCCCACGCGGCGGTGAGGCCGTCGAGGTGCACCACCCACGGGGCATAGACGTGTTGGACACCGGCGCGCACCCGCAGCTTGCGCAGCCCCCACGTCTTGGGCAGGAAGTCGACCACCTCCGCCCAGCCGGTGCGCGTGTCGACGCCGGTGCGCTCGAACCACGTGGCGATCGGCGTCGGCACGTTGCCCGAGACCATCGACGAGCCGTCGAGCTTGAGCTGGCGGAGCGCCTGGAACCGCACCGCGAAGTACGTCGACAGGTTGGACAGGCCGAGCCCACGCGTGCTGCCGAACAGCTCGCCGAAGCCGTACGCCCGCAACGCGGCGTAATCCAGGCCGTCGGTGGGCGCACGCGCATCGAGCGAGGCCTTGCCACTCGTACTCGCGCTGTCGACCTGATAGCCGAGATCGAGGCTGAACGAGACCTTGCTCGTCAAATCGCGGCGCGCCGCGACTTGGTCGTCGACGGGCGCCACGTACGCTCGGGACGACAGCGCCGGAGGTGCGGCGGGCATCGGCATCGGCGTGCGTGCCGGCGGCGCTGCGGCTTGCGCCACGGGGCGCCGCATCTTGAGCGAGCGCGGCGGCGGCTCGTGCGTGAGCGTCAGCATGATCGGGCGCGCGGGGGGATCCGCGACTGCCGCTGCCGACGACGCGACCAGGATGAGCGCGAGCCGCTTCACCGTTCGAACCTCGCCGCGGGGACCGCGTGGCAGCTCGCACAGAACGAGTCGCCGTGGCACGTCGTGCACGAGCGCACGTTGATTCGCGCGAGCCGTCCGTGCTCCCCCATGAACGTGCCGACCATGCCGTGCGAGCGCGGGCGCTGCGCGTGGCACGAGGTGCAGAACTCGACGACGTGACAGCGCGCGCAGCGGCCGCGATCCGTCGCCGCCTCGGGCCCGTGATCGAGCTCGCGCCACATGATGCGGTGGTCGGAGGGCTGCATCGTCTGGTGGCACTCGTCGCACGCCTGCCGCGCGTTGCCCGACATCTTCGTGTGACAGGTGGCGCAGCGCTTCGCGTCGCGGTCGGCGACCTCGGCGTGATCGCGCCGGAACGCGAGCGTGTGATCGAGTGGGCGCTCGGTCGCCGGCAGGTGACTGCGTGGAGCGAGCACCGTCAACGAGCTCGCGCGCGAGCTATGGCAGACCTCGCAAGAGCGCATGCGCATCTCGGGCGGCGTGCGATCGGAGTCGTCGTGGCATGTCACGCACGTGCTCACGCGTGGCGGCGCATGCACGGCGTAGCTCGCCGACTGCGCGGTTTCCTTGTGGCAGGTATCGCAGCGGATCGCGCTGCCGCGACGATCGACGCGGTGGCGCTCGTGATCGAAGTGCAGATCGTCGCGGATGAGCCGCGCCCGCGTACGCTCGCGGGCCTCGGGCTGGTGACACGCGCTGCACTGATCCATGCGCGGGGCCTTGGGCAGGCCAGCCTCGGCCGAGTGACACCGGGCGCAGGTCGCGTGATCGGGGGCGACCTTCTTGCGATCGCGCTCGTGGCAGTCCGTGCACGAGACGTTGAACCCGACGCGCGCCTCCATGAGGCCCTTGTCGAGGTGGCGTTTGTGCGAGAACCGCGACGGCATCGCCTGCCATGCGTCTTCGATCGGATACGGCTTGAGCGGGGCGCTCAGCGGCTGCGCCTCGACCTTCGTGTGGCAGACCTGGCACAGCGGACCGGGCGGAGCGAGGAAGTCCTTGCGGTGGCAGGCGCCGTCGTCACACGGCTTGTGATCGTCCTTGCCTGGCCGCTCGGCGGTGCGGTGGCAGCCGCTGCACGGCAGCTGCGCGTGGCGCGCATGCGAGATCCGCGAGGGATCCATCGGCGGCAGGGGGGCGTCACTGGATCGTTGCGTCGAGCACGCCACGACCAGCGCGACAAAGGCGGCGAGCACGAGGCGCGGCGGCATCCCCAGTCGCCGACGCTAACATGGCCTCAGCCGGCGGGTGGCCCGAGTCCCCCTACGAGAAGGTCGGTGCGATCGCGAGCGTCGAGGTGGGGGCGCGCCGAGGTCAGCTCGCGGTACCCAACCACGCGGCGGTCCGGGGCGTCCGGCGTCCACCACTGGACCGCGTAGGCGCGCATACCGGGCGGCGTGTAGACCACCACGGCGACCTCGCCGGGCAAATCGGCGGGCAGGGCGTCGAGCGTCGCGTGCACGATGATCTGGCCGCCCGAGACCAGCCGCGCGCGCGCCGCTGGCCACAGCCGGTCGAAGAACGCGCGATCGGTGCGGCGCCACACGGCGCGGTCCGGATCCTCGGGGATCGGGGCGTTGCACGTGACCAGCTCGGCGAGCGCCGTCGGTGCGTCGGCCAGCTCGGCGGTCACCGCCGTGACGTGGCCGATGCCCGACAGCGCTAGGCCCAGCGTGGCGAACCGCACCGCGCGCGGGTTGAGATCGCTGCCCGTGATCTCCGCCGCGTGCTCGGGCCGCGCGAGTGGTGCGAACGCCGAGCCGGTGCCGAGGTCGAGCCAGCGAGCGACGCGCTCCGGGCCGAGTGCGCTGGCGAGGTGGTAGCTCGAGTCGTCGGGCCAGCACACGAGGTCCTCGTGGTCGGACGCGTCGAGGCGGTCGCACACGAGGAGGCTCCGCGCCAGCGGCAGGAGCGCGACGGTCGCCCGCACCCGGTCGCCCGCGCGCTCGACGAGTCCGTGCGCGAGCAGCGCATCGAGCGGCAGCCGCTTCGCCACCCCGTCGACAGGCAGTGCGGCGCCTCCGACGAACAGCGCGAGCGCGGTCGCCGCCGGCACCACGGGACGCGCTGCGAGCTCTGGCACCACGCGCGGCAACATCGAGAGCCGATAGGTACCTGCCCACGCGAGCAAGGCCTGCTCGGTCAGCCCGGCGACAACGAGCCGATGCCCGAGCGCGCGCAGGGCCTCGGTCATGGCGCCGGCGCCGCGAGGTACCGACGAGCGAGGTCGTATTCGGCGTCGAGGACGAGACCCGCGGCGACCACGCGCTCGAGTATCACGCGCTTGTCGGCGGGCGCTGCTGCCTGCGGATCGAGCCCGAGCAGCGCGCCGTAATACGCCACCTCGGCCTTGCGCGGGCCCGTGGTGGCCGCGGCGCGCAGCCGGTCGAACGAGATCCGTCCCGTGGCAGCGCGGGCGAGGAGCTCGTACCAGGTGTCACCTTCGCGGCTCGCGAGGTACTCGGCGGCGAGGCGATCGAGCGGCTCGCCGCGGTGCTTGGCTTCGCACGCGATCCACAGCGCCATGTAGACCTTTGCGCGATCGCCGATGTCGGCGACGAGCCCGCGGTGATACGCGTCGAGTGCATCCGCGTAGCGGCCCACCTCGAGCAGGAACGCCGTGGCGCTCGCGACGACGCCGGAATTCTCGACGTCGAGCTCGATGGCCTCGAGCACGCTCTCCACGGCGCGGTCGGGATCGCCGAGCCACCAGAACGTGCGGCCCAGGTCGAGCTGGCGCTCCGCGGCGATTGACGGAGGCAGCCGCTTGCTGTCGCCGAGCGAGGTCCATGAACGGATCGCATCGAGGTAGACCGCGGCCGCCTCTTTGGAGCGGCCCGCGCGGCGCAGCGCATCTCCGTCGAGGCGCTCGAGCTTCGCGCGGCGATAGCGGTCCCCGCTGCTCTGCGACCCCAGCAGCCCCAACCCGGATGCGACCCACCTTCGCGCCGAGGCGTACTCGTTCGTCTGCACGTCGATCGTGGTGAGCGTCTCGTACGCGTCGATCGATGGCGCGCGGTCGAGGGACGCCCGCAAGGAGCGCCGCGCATCCGCGACGAGACCCTGGCTCGCGAGACCGCGCCCGAGGCCCGACTCGGCGATCGCCTGCGTCTGCTGCCACACCGTGTGGGGATGTTCCTCCGCTTCGCGGTCGGTGAACGTCAGCACGCCCCGCCACGCGTCGAGGGCGGCGTTGGGGCGGCCGCCAGTGGCGAGGCGCTCGAGGCGCTCACCGTACAAGGTGCCGAGGCGCAGCGCGGCGGCGGCGTCGACCTCGTCCGTGCTACCGAGGGCTGTCTCGTAGAGCTGGATCGCATGCTCGATGCGGCCGAGCGAGCGGGCGTCCCCGGCGGCCGCCACGAGGAGGCTCTCGTCGCGCGGGAACCGGGCAAGCCCCGCGAGACACACTGCGAGCGCGGCGGCGGCGTCGCCCTTGCGCTCGTGCGGATCGTCTTCGCGCAGTCGGCCGGCGAGGGCGCGGTACGCCTCGGGCGTAGGGTTCGACGCGACGAGCTCGGCGCGAATCGAGAGCTCGCGATCGGCGCCGATGCCTTTCAGCGGCAGGCGCGCGTGGATCTCCTGCGTGCGGCCCGCCCGCGCGAGCACGTTCGCGATCCGGCGGCCCGTCGACAGGACATCGTGATGCGCGCGCACGAGCTGCATCGACGCGCCCTGCGTGTCGAGCAGCGTGGCGACCACGCGCTGACGCTCGACGAGCAGGGCGACGTAGCGGTCGACGAGCCACGACAGCGGCAGCGCGAGCGCGGTCGGCTGCAACAGAAGGATCGGCTGCGAGCGGCGCGCACTGTCGCCGTTGTCGGCGATCGCGAGCTCGTCTGCGAATGCGAGGATCTCGTCGAGCTCGGCCAGGTGCTCGGCGCGCCGCCCCGCATCGACCTCGGCAAGCACCACGAGCGTCCGGAGCGTCGGCTCCAGTGCCCCGGACTTTGCGAACATCGCGCGCAGACGCCGCAGCAGCTCGGCTTGAGGGCGCAGGCCAGTCCCCAGCGTTGACGGATCGGCGTGCCACATCCACGTCAGCTGATCGAGGAGGAGCGCGGCCGCGAACGGGCGGTCCTCTCCGATCGCGTCCTCGATCCGACGAGCGATGGCGTCGGCGATCTGCGCGCGCGCATGATCCCGCGCCGCGCCCGGCGCCATCACCCACAAGGCATCGATTGCCTGATCGCGATCGGCGTCGTCACGGAGGGCTACCGGCGCATCCGGCCAGCTCGGCCGCGTCCGCATGTTCCCGGCGCAGCCCGCCTGCGCCAGGAGCGCGGCCAACATGATCCGCCGGGCTGCCATATGTCACGAGGCTAGCAGGAGTACGAGACACTCGTGGCGCGTTGTTCGTGTATGGTGCCCGACGTGACTCCGACCGGAATCGTAGTGCAGAAGTACGGCGGCTCCTCCGTCGCCGATGCCGAGAAGATCAAGCTCGTTGCCAAGCGCATCGCGCGCACCAAAGCGGCGGGCAAAAAAGTCGTGGTGGTCGTGTCCGCGATGGGCAAGACGACCAATCAGCTGATCGAGAAGGCAAAGTCGGTCAGTCCGGCTCCGTCGCGGCGCGAGCTCGACATGCTGCTCACCTGTGGTGAGCGGGAGTCGATGGCGCTGTTGTCGATGGCTTGCTCGGAGGAGGGCCTCGAGGCCATCAGCTTCACGGGCTCGCAGGCAGGCATCCTGACCAACGACCGCCACTCGGGCGCGCGCATCGTCGAGGTGCGGCCGTTCCGCGTCGAGGACGAGCTCGACCGGGGCAAGGTCGTCATCGTCGCGGGCTTCCAGGGCGTCTCGTACAAGCGCGAGATCACCACGCTGGGACGCGGTGGCTCCGACACCACGGCCGTCGCACTCGCCGGGGCGCTGCGTGCCGACTACTGCGAGATCTGCTCGGATGTCGATGGCGTCTACACCGCGGATCCGCGCGTCGTCGATGCGGCGACCCTGCTGCACTCGATCAGCCACGACGAGATGCTCGAGCTCGCGGCGCAGGGCGCCAAGGTGCTGCACGACGCCTCCGTCGAGTTCGCGCGCCGCAGCGGCATCGCGCTGTACGCCCGCGCGACCAACAAGGACGGCGGAGGCACGCGCGTCGACTTCACGCCGGAGCGCGAGCGGCAGGTCGCCGCGGTGACCGGCCAGGCGTCGCTGATCCGGCTGCGCGTGAACGGCGGCGCCGCCGTCGAGCACTGCCTTCAGATCCTCGAAACGGCGTCGATCCCGCTCACCCACCTCGACCTCGAGGGCAAGGACCTGCGCGCGTGGTTCACCATCGCGGACGTCCCCGACTGGGCCGAGGTGCGCAAGCGCCTCGACAACGTGCTCGGCGAGCAGGTCGAGTTCGGCGAGGAGGGCGCGGTAACGATCGTCGGTCACGGCATCGGCTCCAACCCGGGCGTGATCAACAAGGCGCGCGCGAGCGCCGTCGGTGCCGGCGTGCCCCTCAACGCAGTCAGCGTGTCGCCGCTGCGCGTGACGTTGTGGTGCGACCGTCAGCACGTCGACAACCTAACGCGCGCGCTGCACAAGACATTCGTCGAGTAGTCGCTCCTAAATGACGAAGAAGACCCTCGCGCGGCTCGTGCCGCATCTCGGACGTATGGGCCGCGCGTCGCGCTGGAAGCGCACGCGTGGGCGCCCCCGTGTGTGGGCGCACCGCGGCGACTCCGCCCACGCGCCCGAGAACACAATGCTCGCCTTCGACAAGGCGCGCGCGGCCGGTGCCGATGGCATCGAGCTCGACGTGCGACTCGACGGCGACGGCACCGTGGTGGTGTTTCACGACAGCAAGCTCGAGCGCCTCACCGGGCGCGGTGGGCACATGGAGCAGCTGTCCAAGACGCAACGCGCGCAGCTGCGCGTGGGCGGTGAGCCGGTGCCCACGCTCGCCGAGGTGCTGCATGCGATCGATCTGGAGATCGACGTCGAAATCAAATCCAATCAGCCCGGGCGGTCGGGCGCACTCGTCGAGGCGACGGCCAAAGTGATCAAGGATTCGGGCCGTGCCGACCAGATCATGGTGTCGTCCTTCGATCCGGTGGTGCTGGTGCAGTTCCACCGCCACCTCCCCGAGGTCGCGCTCGCGTTCATCTTCGCCGAGGACCAGGCGCTGCCGCTCCGCAAGGGATGGGCAGGGACCCTCGTCGGCGCAAGCCTCGTGCATCCGCAGAACACGCTTTGCACCGAGGAGACCGTGCGCGCCTGGCACCGCGCCGGTACGCCCGTGAATGTGTGGACGGTCGACGCACCCGCCGAGCTCGTGCGGCTCTCGCGCCTCGGCGTCGACGGCGTGTTCAGCAACGACCCCGCGAGCGCGTTGGCCGTGCTGACCGACGCTACGTGAGATCGATCGGCCGCGTCTGATCGGTCGTGCGCGCCACGATCATGCGCAGGCACGTCAGCTGGTCGGGCGCGACGCCTACAAATTCGACGGCGAAGCCGATCGGGCTGCCGAGGCGCTCGGGGCGCTCGACGATACGTCGCACGACACCGCGGACCTCGACGGCTGGGGCGCCGTCGACGAGGAGCGTGATGTTGCAGGTGGTGCCGATCGGCTCGAGTACCGTCGAGCATACGAACACGCCGCTCTCGCTCAGGTCACGCGAGACGGCCTCGACCTCGAGCTCGGTACTCGCATAGACCAGGCGCAGCTCGATCGGGAGGCGATCGTGGCGGCGGCGGGCGAGCGGAGGCAGCGTGGGCGGCAAGCTCTCTGCGCCCATGGGCGGCGGCACCGTCGCGGCGATCTGCGAGCTGCCGCGGGCGCGATTTTTTGTCGGCGTCATGTCGAGCTTCGCGAGCACGAACGTCTGGGGTAGCTCGAGGTCGTTCTCCTCGAGCAGGCGCACCGTGAGCAGGCGTGTGCCGACGCTGACCTTGTCACCATCGAAGATGCGTCGCGCGGCACCGCCGACCGGATCGCCGTTGAGCAGCGTGCCGTTGGCGCTTCCGAGATCCTCGACGAACACCTCGCCTTGGCGACGAATGAACCGGAGGTGCTTGCGCGACACCGAGGGGTCGTTGAACCGCATCGCACAGCTGATGTCGCGCCCGATCAGCGTCTCGCCTACGGGCAGCTCCAGACTGTCGCCCATGTACTCGAGAAACACCCGCACCACGGGAGCCATAGTGCCAAAGAATGGGACCGAGCTGTGTGCGAGCTGCGCGATCCGACGCCGGTAGAATTTTCGGCTAGTTCTTCTTTGTCGTCGGCAGCTGTACGGGCGGCGACACTCGCGTGGTGGGCGCGACTGGCGCCGCCTCCGTCGCTGGAGGCGTTGGTGCGACAGTGCCCGTCACCGGCGGCTCGATCGTAAACTCGAGCGAAAGCTTTGCATCTCCACGCCATAGCTGCGCGGAGAGCACGTTGGCGGTCCGCAGCGAGTCCCACAGCGTCTGCAATTGGTCGGGGCGGGCGAGGGGCTTACCGTTCACCGCCAAGAGTATGTCTCCAGGCACGAGATCGACATCGACCAGGGGACCCTGGCGATCGATCAGCTGCACGAGCTGCCATCCGACGAACCGCTCGCCGTTCATGCGCGGCGTCACCTCGACCTGCCGCAGGAAGTGGCCGGCGCCCGCGTCGAGAATCCTGAGTAGCCGATCGCGCTGGATGGTGCCCTGGCGCAGGCCCTTTCCCGGCGGGGCCTCGACGCGCACGGCGGTGACCTCGGGCTCGCCCACGGTGCCCTCCGACGTCGAGCGCAGATCCTCGTCGAACCGGACCGGCTGCGTGCTGACCTTGGGACCGCAGGCGGCGGCGACGAGCAGAGCGAGCGCGAGGCGCATGGAATCGAGGCTACGCCGCCGGCGGGCGTTCGCAACTTTTGTCTAGCTCAGCGTCGCGACGAGCTTCAGGATCCCGGCGAACACCGCATCTTGCGACATCTCGCCGTCGAGGATCTCGATGCGCTCGCCCTGTGCTTGCAGCTCCGCGATGGTCGCCTTGTAGCCAGCGGCGACGTCTTCCTGCATGCGCAGATCCTCGAACAACTCCTGCACGCGTCCGGCCGCCACGCGCCGCGCCGCTGCCACCTCGGGCCGCACCGCCAAGAAGATCGTGAGGTCTGGCCGACGGGCGCGCCCGTTGAGCGTGATGATCCAGTCCCGGTCGGCACCGGTGCCCTGATAGGCCAGCGACGAGTGGTACCAGCGGTCCGAGATCACCGTCGCGCCCGCCGCGAGCTGTGGCTCGACCTCGCGCTGAAGGTGGTCGAGGCGGTCGGCGGCGAACAAAAGACCAAACGTGCTCTGCGAGATCGCCTGGCCTTCAATCGCGTGCTGACCGGTGAGCATCTGGCGAATCAGCACCCCGACGGGCCCGTCGCTGGGCTCGCGCGTGACGTGCGCCTTCGTGCCTTGGGCGGTCAGGTTCGCGACGAGGCGCTTGGCCTGCGTCGTCGTCCCCGCGCCATCGAGTCCTTCGAGGACGATCAACTTACCCATCATCGTCGGCGGGCATCATCGCACGACGGGGCGGCGACAGCGTCGCGTGGGCCGCGCGGAGCTTGCGACGCGATCGCCACAGGCGAGCTCAGGCGCGACGGCGTCGCATGAGGCCCGCGCCGAATAGCAAGGCGGCGCAGGCGCCCGCGATGACACCGGCGTAGAGCATCCAGGTCGGGCGCGTCGACGGAGATGTGCGCTCGGCGGCCGCCTGCGCGGGCGCATAGTCGGGCTTGAGCGCGACGGCTTGGCGGTAGTCGGGGCCGCCGTCTTTGCCCGCCGCCTCGAGCGCCTTGCCGAGGGTGTAGTGGTGCGCGGCGAGCGCTTCGGTCGCCTGGGCACCCTTGGGGTCGAGGCCATGCGACTTGGAGTACGCGGCAGCGGCTTCGTCCCACTTCTTGCCGTCGGCAAGCTGCTTCGCGTACGCGAAGTAGACCTTGGCCATCTCGGCCGTCTGCGCGCGTTGCGGGTTCTGTGCGAGCAGGCGATCGAGGAGCTGCGTGGCGGCGACGAGGTCACCTGCGTCGGCCTTCGCCTTGGCCTGCGCCCACTGCTCGCCATCGGCCTTCGCGCGCTCGCCGTCGTAGTAGTCGTAGAGGCGCTGGGTCACCTCTTCGAGATCGATCTTGACGGTGTTCGTCGGCCGGTCGTCATCGCTGAGCGACATCGGGTCTTCGAGCGGGTAGTCCTCGTGGAGCAGCTCGTTGGCCGACATCCGCAGCTCGTTGTCCGCGAGCTCGCGATAGGTCAGGTAGAGCGGCTTCTCTTTCTTGGTGAGCTTGCCGCCGGGGAGCTGCAGCTTCTTCTTCGGCGCGGGCGGCGGGGGAGGGCCCGTGATGTAGTCCTTCCACGCGGCGCGCGCGGCCGCCCGGACGCGCGGGCGACCATCGTTGACCATGGTCCAGACGGCGTGCACGGCCTCGCGCAGGCGGGTCTCGCGATACGTGTCGAGGATGGCGATCGCGAGGGCCTCGTCGCCGCCGGCGGATGCGAGCGCCTTGCCGGGCTCCTGGCGATCGATGCGCTCGAGCTGGTAGTTGCCGTAGCGTCGACGGTCACCCGACGTCTGCGACATCTTGGTCAGCGCCGGGATCGAGTACGGCTCCATCTTGCGTAGATAGCGGCCGCACTCGTCGCGATAGATCATCGTCTCCTCGGCGAACGCGGCCTCGAAGATCGGATACGCGGCGCGGATGTCCTTGGTCGCGGCGAGCGCGCGGATCGCGGCGTCGTCAGCGATGACCTCACCGACGCCCGCGGTCGCCGCGTCGAGCTCGAGGAGCTTGGGCAGCCAGTCGACCTCGTCGTCCGCCTTGCGCGCCTTACCTTCTTGCCGCGGCGGCGTGGCGAACTTGCCGGACTTGTCGGGCACGCTCGCCTGGATCGACTTGAGCACTTCACGGCGGTCCGCGACCGACGACGTGTGCGGGCGCACGAGCCATTCGCCGATCGCATCGATCGTGGTCGGCGCGACCTTGGCGAGCTCGTCGATCGCAGCCTTGCGCTCGGCGCTGGTCTTGCCAGCGGCGATCCGGTTCAAGATCTC
Source organism: Kofleriaceae bacterium (assembly GCA_033763475.1). Classification (GTDB taxonomy): domain Bacteria; phylum Myxococcota_A; class Polyangia; order Haliangiales; family Haliangiaceae; genus JABFXX01. The sequence goes on along the minus strand of JANRKM010000178.1, from coordinate 15,921 downwards.
GACGGCCTTCGCATCGTCGGGCCCGGGCGTGCGGGGCGCCTTGGGCGGCTCGGCCTTCTCGGACCTCTCGGATCTCTCGGACCTCTCCGACTTCTCGGACTTCGACTCCGCGAACACGACGGGCGAGGTCGCGAGCACGGTCACGAGGAGGAGGCGGCGCACGGGTGAGGACGTAGCCAATCGGGCGGTCGAGCGCAAGCTAGTGATCCAACGTCGTCGACGGGAGAATGATTCCGCCGTCAGTGCAGTCGTTCGGCGTCGATCATGTCACTGGCGTCGACAAACTCGAGGAAGCGGAGGCCAACGGCCCGGGTGGATGCGGCTTCTCCCGACCCTGCAAAGTTCAGGTAATGGTGATGCTTGACCTCGGCGCGGGCGACGATCTCGTCGACCTGGTCCTCGCCACGCACGTGCTGGAAATGCACCGTCACGACGGTACCCAGCGGCGGGGCATAGCTGAGCTCGACGAGGATCCCGCCGGCGGATACGTTGCGGGCGATGCCCACGGTGTCGCCATACACCTCGCTACCGATGAGGACCATGAAGGCCTTATCGAAGCGGTTATGGACCCGCTTTTCGCGAGCCGGGATCTCCTGGGGCACCGCGGGGGAGGCGCGGTACGGGCGACTGTCTTCGAGCACGTGGGCGAGATCCGGTAACGGTTCACGACGCTTCACAGAATAATGATCGCCAGTCCCGGGGGATGGAGTCAAAAATCTCACTTTATCCTACATGGGCGTTTGGCTGGCTCCGGTGGGCTCTCTTCGCTAGTCTCACCGAGTTATGCGTTGGCTCGCGCTCTCGGCTTCGATCGTCGCGTTGTCGTCGATCGCACACGCGGACGCCAAGCGTAGTAACCCGGCGTTCCTCGGCATCGGCATGCACGACATGCAGGGCACACCGCCCGGCGGTGGGGTGGCGGTCGGGCCGTGCATCGTCGACTCGATCACCCGCGGCCGTGGCGCCACGGCCGCGGGGCTCGCGCCCGGCGACTTCCTGCGCGCGATCGACGGCCAGCAGGTCGCGAACTGCGATGCGGTGCTTCGGGTCGTGCAGTCGCACGAGCCCGGCGACTCCGTGAAGATCCACGTCACCCGCGACGGACGTCCGGTGCAACTCACCGCGGAGCTCGTCTCGCGCGACGAGATCCTGCGCCGTCGCCTCGTCGGTCAGCCGGTCGTCGCGACGGAGCTCTACGCCGTCGAAGACACGGGCTCGATCGATCTCTCCGCGATGCGCGGCAAGACGACGATCGTCGGCTGGTTCGATGCGAAGCGGTGCACCGGTTGTGAAGCCGTGTTCGCGAAGCTCGCGGCGTGGTCGCGCGCGCAGGCCGACAAGCCGGGCATCGCACGCCCGATGCCGCTCGCGGTCACCGCGGGCGAACCAGAACACGCGAAGGCGCTGCGCATGCCGATGCTCGAGGTGCCTCTCGCACTCGCGGAGCCGTCGTTGTACGAGGAGTTCACGATCCCCGACGGCGAGCGCATTCACTTCACCGTCGTCGACTGCCGCGGGGTCATCAACTACGTCGCACCGGTGGCACCGAATGCCGACGACCTCGACGCCGTGCTCGACGAGCTGTTCGCTGCGTCCGAGCAAGCCGCGCGCCGGCCCCTCCGCTGATGCCGGCCACGGTTCGAACCTTCGCTGGGAAGCGACCCGTGATCGGGCGCGGTGTGTTCCTGGCGGAAACGTGCGCCGTGATCGGCGACGTCGAGATCGGCGAAGAGAGCTCGCTCTGGTACGGCACGGCGGTGCGCGGTGACGTGATGCCGATTCGCATCGGTGCGCGTACGTCGGTGCAGGACAACGCCGTCGTTCATGTCACCAGCGGGAAGTTCGGGACAACGATCGGCAGCGACTGCACCGTCGGTCACGGCGCGATCATTCATGCCTGTATCGTCGAGGACTTCTGTTTGATCGGCATGGGGGCGATCATTCTCGACGGTGCACGGATCGGACACGGCAGTCTCGTGGGTGCAGGTGCGCTCGTCACTCCGGGCACCGACATCCCACCGCACAGCTTGGTGATCGGATCTCCTGCGAAGGTGAAGCGCCCACTCGACGACAAAGAGCGGGAGCAGATCCGGTACGGCGCACTTCACTACGTCGAGCTTGCGCGTCGGTACCTTGCAGACGAAGGCTGATCCTCTGTACGGTTGAATTATCGAATTGAAGACGTTCGTGGGGAGCGACGTCTCAGTTCGTGAACGCATGACACGACCTGTCGCCGTTGCTTTCGTTCGCGCCGCTGTCCAGCGCGTGCTGGCGCTTACGGCGCTCATGGTGCTCGTCATGGGCGCGTTCGCTTCGTCAAACGCACATGCACAGGCGGTCGACAGGCTTGCCAAGGATCTCGAAGCAGACTCCGAACGCGTGCGCCTGTCGGCGGCGCTCAACTTGACCAAGCTCGGTGACCCGAAGGCGATCCTTCCCCTCGCGAAGGCGCTCGGTAACGACAACGACGCGAAGGTTCGCAGCGCGGCAGCCGTCGGTCTCGGCAAGCTCGTGGCGGGGAGCACTAACAAGAGCGTCAACAACCTCGCCATCAGCGCGCTGAAGAAGGCCGCGGCAGAGGATCCGAGCGCACTCGTAAAGGCGCAGGCCGACACCGCACTCAAGGCGCTAGGTGCGGCTGGTGGTGCGCCGCCGCCGCCCAGTGGTGGAGGAGGCGGCAAGAACATCTACGTCAACATCGGCCCGATGGCGGCCAAGACCGGGGACGCCGCAGACGGGAAGCTCAAGACCCTCATGCAAAAGACCGCAAAGTCGACGCTGGGGCGGGTCGCGAAGGCGATGGCGACCGATTGGTCGGCCGGCGGTACCCCGACGCAATCCCAGCTAACTGCGAAGGGTTTCACGGGCTTCTACGTCGACGGGACCCTGAACGAGCTCAAGGTCACGACAAGCGGATCTACGGCGACAATTTCCTGTAAGATCTCGATGTTGGTCGCGAGTTTCCCCGACAAGAGCATGTTCGCGTTCCTAAACGGTGGCGCGAAAGTTCAGGGCAGCTCATCACCCAGTGACATCGCCATGGGTGGTGAAGATTGTGTCGCGGCCGTGGTCGAAGACTTGATCGCGAAGAAAATAGTCCCGACGATCCAATCCAAGGTCCCGTGAGCGCCCCCAAGCCATACAAGCGCAGCTGGAAGAATCTTCTTATCAACAAGAAGTACCAGCTCCGCTTCACCCTGGTCATGGTCGGCATGTCGACCCTGCTGATGCTCGGCCTCGGCTGGTGGGTCATGCGGGTCGCCAACGAGACAACGACCGTCTCCGTCGCGAGCGTCCGCGGTACGCCATGTCCGCGCGTGCCCGAGATGGTCGAAGCACCCGAGTTGCCCGAGACGCCCGCGCCAGCCGACGATTCCGCCGCTCCGGCCGTGCCGATGCGGCTCGACGAGCCCGGCGCGCCCGCGCCGCTGCCGCCGCCCCCCAACGAGGCAGACGCGGGCAGCGAAGCGGGCTCCACCGATACGCCTGCTGACGAGGAACCGCCGCGTCGCGCGCGCATCACGATGGACGACAGCTCGCTCACGATGATCAAGAGCGTGCCGAAGATGCCGTCGGACTTCGGCACCAAGATCGTCGCGCACTGGACGTGCGAGCTGCGCCTCGCCGGTCAGATCATGGCGCTCGAGCAGGGCCGCCTTCGCATCCTCTGGGTGCTCATCGTGACGGGCCTCGTGCTCGTCCTGGGCCTCGCGTTCTACGGCATCAAGATGACCCACAAGGTCGCCGGCCCGCTGTTCAAGGTGACCCTGTACCTAGCCAAGATGCGCGACGGTCGCTTCGACAAGGTCTGGAATCTGCGCAAGGGCGACCAGCTCGTCGACTTCTACGAGCACTTCAAGACCGCTCATGCGGGCGTCGTGACCATGCACAAGGACGACATCGCGCGACTCGCGGAGGTCATTGCGGCCGCCGAAGGTGCTGGTCTCGGCGACCATCCCACGCTCGCCGAGCTCCGCGCGATGCGGAAGAAGAAGGAGAACGCCATTGAGTGACCCCAGCGCCGCCACGGCAGGCCCGCCGGCGTCACCGGCCGGGCGTCCGAAGTACAAGCGCAAGCTGTCGAACTACCTGCTCGACAAGAAGCTGCAGCTTCGTTACGTCCTCCTCGTCACGATCCTGTCGGGTATGATCGCGGGCGCGCTGGGCTACATGATCTACCAGCAGAAGCGCGCAGCCTCCGAGTCGATCGAGCGCGACCTCGCCGCGCTCACCCAGGCCGGCGCGAGCCAGGAAGACTTCCAGGACACCGTCGCGAGCGGCCTCGAGTCCGAAGACCGCGCGCTCGTCTACAAAATGGTCGGCGTCGGCATCGGCCTCGTCGTCATCCTGTCGCTCTATCTCCTCATCATGACCCACAAGGTCGCCGGGCCTCTCTACAAGGTCTCGATGTACTTCGACAAGATGGCCGTCGGAAAGCTGGGCAAAGTAACGCCGCTCCGACAAGGCGACATGCTCCAGGACTTCTACTCGAGCTTCCACGAGATGCACGACGCCGTGCGCGCGCGTGCACAAGCGGACGTCGCTACTCTCGATGCCGCTCTCGCATCGCTGCGCGAAGCCAAGAACCACGCCGACTATCGCGGCGAGGCGCAGGGCAAGCTCGACGACGCGCTCGAGAAGCTCGAGAAGCACCTGGCCGAGCGCAAGAAGCAGCTCGCGTAGTGTCGAAGCCATGATCGGTCTGCGGATGGAGGCGGCGTGTTGGGCGGCGGCCGCCCTCGCGCTCACAGTTCTCGGGGCGCTGGCGATGGATGGCGATTCACTACCGCCTGCGCCCGTGATCGAAATGCGAGTGACGGAGCCCGAGATCCGCGAAGTGCCGCCCAGCGAGCGTGAGCGGTTCTTCTACCCCCATTGTTCACCGGTCACTCGCGAACGCGCAGAGCTGCAGCAACTGGAGAGGGAGCTCGAATCACTCGAGCGCGACATGCGCGCGGCGCTCGACTACTCGCTCGAGCTCAGGGCTCGACGGTCGCCCGATCGTGACGATATCGCTCGTGCCTCGAAGCGCGTCCAGATGCTTCAGCGCGAGCTCGTCGAGCTCAAGCGCAGGGTCGACAACCAGCGCGAGAAGAACGACCTACTAGTCCCGCGTGAGCCGCGCGATCGGACGCAGTCCTGAGGCTCGGAGCACGAGTGCTCGAGCGGTACGCGGTATTCGCCCGTCGGCGTGACGCGTTCCGACAACTCTGCTTGGCGGTCTTGGCGTCTTGGGCGGCACATTTTCTGGCGGTAGGTGCTCGCGTGTGGCGGTGGCGCGTTTCGCCGTGTGATTTGTCGCTCTTCGCCGTCGAGGCCGGTGGTATTCCCGTCGCGTGCTTCGCCGTTCGCTGTTGCTCGTAGCTGCGCTTGCATCGACCGCAGGCGCAGGGGAGGTGGAGGCGTCGCAGGACCGCTATGCGCCGAAGGGACGCGTGCCGATGCCCGGCGTGCAGGCGAGTCCGCACGCGGATCCGGTGGCGTTCCTGTATGCGGCGTACATCCAGCAGCAGCTCGGGACGAACCGCGCCGGTGCGGGCGCGCTGATGAAGCAGGGCGATCCGGGGCTGGCGGCCGGCGATTCACACACGCTCGGCGAGATCGGGGTGCTGTCGGCAGATGGCCGACAGATCGTCGAGATCGGGTGGCACGTGGATCCGCTGGTCAACGACGACCTCCAGCCGCGCCTGTTCATCTTCCACTGGGTCGACGGGCAACCGACTTGCTACAACGGCGGTGGCTTCGTCCAGGTGTCGACGACGATGAAGCCCGGGATGCGCGTCTCCGCGGGCGCGACGGCGGAGTACGCGATCGAGCTGCGCGGCACGGACTGGTGGCTGTCGTATCAGGGCGAGGATCTCGGCTACTTCCCGGGTTCGCTGTGGCCGACGCCGTATACGGCCGCGGGCTACGTGCAGTGGTTCGGCGAGATCGCCGCGGCGAGCGCGTCGTCGTGCAGCGAGATGGGCAATGGCGCGTTCGGCAATGATCCGATGGCATCGTCGATGCACGACCTGTTCTTGTTCGCGGCCGGAGGCGCACGGGTGCCCGCGAATGCGCGCACGGGGACGGTGACGAACCCGGCGCAGTGGAGCGTGGGGCAGACGACACCGACGAGCTTCTCGTTCGGTGGGCCGGGCCAGCGCGGCGGTGGATGTTGCACGCCGAACACCTGCGCGGACGCGATGGCGGAGTGTGGAAGTGTTCCGGATCGATGCGGTGCGCCGCTCGCGTGTGGTGCGTGTGACGGATTCGCGCCGTGTTCGCCGACGCTGACGTGTGGGGCGGCGCCGCTGCCGGGCGAAGCGCTCGACCCCACGGACGAATTCGAGGAGAGCGGCTGCTGCCAGACGGGGCAGGGCGCGATGACTGCGTGGGTGGCCGCGCTGGGCGTGTTGCTGGTGCTGCGCCGCCGTCGACGCCCATCGAGGTAGCTGTACCGCTCTGCGGGAACGCCGCCGGGGCGCCCGATCAGGTACCATTCGCGGCGATGGGCTCTGCATCTGCTCTCGTCGAGCTGGGTGACCGCTACTGGGCGCTCGGCTTGCCGGCGGCAGCCCGCAGCGCGCTGGCGCGAGCACTCGCGCAGTCCGACGATCCGCTGCCCGCACTGCGGTTGACCGACCTCGCGCTCGCGCAAGGCGATGCCGAAGGCGCCCGAACGTTTGCGACCGAGGCGGCCAAGCGCGCGCCCGGTCCGGCAACGCGGATCTTGCTCGGGCGCGCGCAGCTCGCTGCGGGCGAGATCGCGGCGGCGCGGATGACGCTCGGCGCAGCGCTCGACGCGCCGAAGCTCGGGCAGTGGGACCGCGCGCGCGCACACCTCGAGCTGTCGCGCGCCGCGGCGGCGCAGGGCGACCCGGCTGGTGCGGCAGCGCAGGCTGGTGCGGCGTTCGAGGCTGCGATCTCGGCGGCGTCACAGTCGGTGTCGACGTCGTCGCTCACGCTTCTCGAGGAGATCGCGACGGCGCTGGTCGCGCACGGACGCAGTCTCGAAGTAGCCGAGAGCCTCGAGACCGCGCGTGACTCGGTGGGGCGCCGGATGTGTGCCGCAGCCCTGCTGTCCGCGCGGCACGCGGTCGGCGATCCTGCGGTCACCGAAGCGCAGATCGACGCAGCGCTCGCGGCGATCGAAGAAGCGGGGGCCGCGAGCGCCGCAATCAAGCTGCGCCGCCTCGAGCGCCGCACGCACAAGCACGCGACGACGGAGCGCGATGCGCTGCTCGGCGAGCTCGACGCGTTGATTCACGCTGCGGCGGGCGAGGAGCTACCGGCGCTCGATCGGGCGCGGCTGTGGTTCCTCTACGGCTCGTTGTGCGCCGACGATCTCGCGACGCGCGACCGCGCCGAGGAGGCCTACCGCAAGGGCCTCGCGTTTCAACCGGGTCACACGGCGGCAGCGTGCCGCCTCGCGTTGCTCGTCCTCGATCGCGGTGATCAGGCCGGCGCCCTCGCGGAGATCGAGCGCGCGCTGCGCATCGATGCGAGTCACGGCATGGCCTGGCGCAACGCGGCGCGCATGCTCGACGCACAATCGCCGAGCCTCGGCGTGATCGTCGGACGCCTCCTCGACGCCGCGCATCCGGGCGCCGGCAGCGCGGCGGGCACCGTCGCGCCGCGCCTTGTCACGGCCACCGCAGAGGTCGTGCGCCACGACGTGATCGCCGGCGTTTACGCGCACGGGCATCGCGTGAAGAATCTCCTCGGCATCATCGGTGCCCGCACGCGCTCGGCGCGCAAGCTGGCCGTCGAGGGGGACGTGCACGATCGCCTCAAGGACCTCGAGGCCGACGTCACCGCGCTCTACGAGGAGTGGGCCCAGTACCTGCGCTCGATGCAGGCCCCCACGCCGACCGTCGAGCGCGTGCCGCTGCCCGCGCTGCTCCACGAGGTGGTGCTCGCTGCGCAGGCCCGCACGCAGCAGGTGCCGATCAGCATCGACACGGCGGCCGCGCTGCCCGACGTGCACGGCGATCGCGTGCTCCTGCGCGAGGCCCTGCTCAACATCATCTCGAATGCGGCCGAGGCATGTGGGCCGGGTGGCGGTGAGGTCGAAGTGCGCATGCGGGCGATCGCGGCGCCCGGCTCGAGCACGGCGCCGCTGGTCGAGGTCGTGGTCGCGGACACCGGCCCCGGTATCCCGCGCGCGCACCTCGGCCGCCTGTTCGTGCCCGGGTTCACGACCAAGGAGACCGGCTCGGGTGTCGGGCTCGCGATTGCCGAGCGCGTGGTCAGCGCGCACCACGGGCGCATCACCGTCGAGTCCGAAGAGGGGCGCGGCACGACCATCACGATCACGCTGCCCACCGACAAGAGCTCGCTGGCCTCGTTGCCGATGTGGGCCAGCGACCGAGGTGGACCATGACGATCGGTACCATCGTGTGCGTCGACGATCAGGCCGAGGTGCGCCGCCTGCTTGGCGACGTGTTCAAGGCGCGAGGCGGCAACGTGGTCGGCTTCGACGACGGTGAGAAAGCGATCGCATGGCTCGCGAGCAACGACGCCGACCTCGCGGTGCTCGACCTCGATCTCGGTCCCGGGCGCCGAAGCGGCATCGAGATCTGTCGCGCGATCAGGCTCCAGCTCCCCGAGCTGCCGATCATCATCCTCACGGGGCACGGCACGATCGACGACGCCGTCGCGGCGGTGAAGGCCGGAGCGGTCGACTTCATCACCAAGGACCCGTATCTCGAGGACAAGCTCGAGATCTCCGTCGAGAAGGTCGAGCGCATCGTCAAGCACGCGCTCGATCGCAAGCGCCTCGAGGACGAGAACCGCGAGCTGCGCGCGACCAACGAGCGCCTGCGCAAGGCGGCAGGACGGCGCTGGCAGATCGTCGGTGACTCGACCGCGATGCGCACGGTGATGACGAAGATCGAGAAGGTCGCGCCGGTGCCGCGGCCAGTGCTCGTGCTCGGTCCGCGCGGCACCGGCAAGGAGCTCGTCGCGCGCGCGATCCATACACTGTCGCCACGCGCGAGCGAGCCGTACATCACGATCAACTGCGCCGCCGTCGCCGAGAGCCTGCTCGAGAGCGAGCTGTTCGGCCACGAGGAGGGTGCGTTCACCGGCGCGACCAAGCAGAAGGAAGGCAAGTTCGAGCTCGCTGATGGCGGCACGCTGTTCCTCGACGAGATCGGGAACATGTCGCTCGAGTTCCAGGCCAAGATCCTGCGCGTCCTCGAGTATCAGCGTTTCGAGCGCGTCGCGGGCAGCGAGTCGATCCAGGTCAACGTGCGCGTGATCGCGGCGACCAACGCCGACCTCAAGCAGGCGATCGCCGACGGCAAGTTCCGCGCGGACCTCTACGATCGACTCGCGTTCGAGGTGATCAACCTGCCGCCGCTCAAGCAGCGCATCGAGGACGTGCCCGTGCTCGCGGCGCACTTCTTGTCGCGTTTCCGTCAGGAGGTCGCGGGCATCGCCGCCAAGGAGATCAGCGCCGCGGCGCTCGATCGGTTCGCGCAGTACGACTACCCGGGCAATGTGCGCGAGCTCAAGAACATCGTCGAGCGGGCGGTGTACATGGCGCAGAGTGAAGTGATCACCGAGGCCGACGTCGACGCCGCGCTGCCGCCCGAGGCGAACGGTGCCGCCGCGTCGACGGGGCCGGGGTTCGCCGACGATCCGCGCAAGCCACTCGACGAGCGCGTGGAGGCATTCGAGGCGTGGCTGTGCCGCGACGCCCTCGAGCGGACGCGGTTCAAGCAGAAGGAAGCCGCCGCGCTGCTCGGGCTGACCTACGATCAGTTCCGTCAGCGGTATCGCAAGTACGGCCTTGGTAAGGATTAGGCTATCCTTCGGGGCGTATGGGCTTCTTCGGCAGGCTGAAGCAAGGCATCTCGAGCAAGGCGAACGCCGCGATCGACAAGGCGATCGATCCGGAGAAGGAGCTCGACATGGCCATCCTCGAGCTCGAAGAAGGTCGCAAGAAGGCGCTCGCCGAGCTGGTCTCGTACAAGGCCACGGCGAAGACCATGGACAACGACCTCGAGAAGTACAAGGCGAAGGCCGCCGAGTGGGAGCGCCGCGCCATGGTCGCGCTGCGCGCCGGCGACGAGGAAGCGGCGCGCACGGCCCTGCGCGAGAAGAAGAGCTGCGAGACCGAATACGCGAAGATCGAGCGTGACAAGCACGAGGCGCAGAGCTACGCGATCCAGCTCAACAAGAGCCGCAAGGAGTTCGAGACCAAGCTCCAGATGCTCAAGATGCGGAAGGGCACGTTGGCGACGCAGCTCGCGGCAGCGCGTTCTGCCGGTGGGGACGCATTCGGCAACGACTCGAGCGTGTGGGACCGGTTCAAGGCTGCCGAGGACCGCATCGATTCGGAGGTGATCGAGTCCGAGGTCGACGCGGCGATGCGCGGCGAGGCGGCCGAGGTCGCGGCGCTCGACGCGAAGATCCTCGCGGCGTCGAAGAAGGACGATCAGCTCGCACTTCCCGACGGTCCCGAGGACGCGCTCGCCAAGCTCAAGTCCAAGATGGAGGCCGACAAGGCCGCCAAGCAGAAGGCGCTGCAGGCCGGGGCCGCCGACAAGTCGGCCGACGACGACAAGGACAAGGCGTGACCCTCGTCGCGAACGTGGGCTCGGTGGGGCAGGGCGGCGGTCCCCCGGATCCGGACGAGGCCCTGTCGACCCGCCTCCGGGACCTCGCGCTCGTCGAGATCGATGCGCTGACCGCCGGAACGGCCGAGCCGCAGGTGCTGGTCGCAGCGTACGCCGACGATGTCGCCGATGCGTTGCGGGAGGCACGTACGCGGATCACCGCATTGCGCGCCTCCCTCGGTGGCCCAGATCCACTCAACGTGCTCGACCTCAAGGTGAGCGTCCGGCGGTCGGATACCGCCCACGCGGGGGCTGAGCGCGTACGTTCCAAGCTCGTCGCGCACGCCGAGGCGGCGCGCGCCCTTGCGCGGCTCTCCGAGCTAGCCGCCAGCCTCGCTCCGAAGCTCTTCGAGGCCGATCGCCGCCGTTAGGCCAGCGAAAGTCTCAGGCGGTCCCAGGCGTCAACCCGCGTCGTTTCGACCAAAGGCCAAACGTGATGCTGTTGTCGAAGCGTTGGTCACCTTATAGTTCCCGGAATGGCTGACGAGGACCCAGACCTCGACCGGGCGCGGCAAGGTGACCGCGAAGCCTTCGGTCGTCTCGTCCAGCGCTACCAACGACGCGTGTACGCCGCCGCACTCCATATCCTCGGCAACCACAGCGATGCCGATGACGTCACGCAGGAGGCGTTCGTCCGCGCGTATCGCGGGCTCGCGTCCTTCGACGGTCGCGCCGACTTTTTTACCTGGCTCTATCGAATCACCGTGAACACGGCGCTCAACGCCCTGCGCTCCGACAAGCGCGGTGCGGCGCTCCACCAGCGCGGCAACACCGAGGCGGCGCACATCGGCGGACGTCCCGAGGCACTCGGTCATCAGGCGTCGAGCCCCGCGAGTCAGCTGCAACAGACCGGCGAAGTGCAGCGCGTGCTCGCTGCCATTGCCTCGCTGTCGTCCACCTTGCGCGTCACGCTCGTCCTCGCCACCGTCGAGGAACTGCCGCATAAACAGATCGCAGAGATCCTCGAGATTCCCGAGGGCACCGTCGCCTGGCGCGTGAATGAAGCGCGGCGATTGTTGCGGCAGAAACTATCGAACGAGGATCACTCTGCGGGGAGGGAGTCCCCTGTGGACTCCTCCACCAACTCCGCTTCTGCAATCGCACCTTCAGCGACGGTCAAGTGAAAAATGTCCGATGACCTCGATGAACAAATCCAGCGCGCGATGAAAGTCCTGGACGATGAGGTCCCTCCGGGTTATTTCGAGGGCCTTCCGCAACGGACCTTGGCGCGTCTGGAGGACGGCATCATGCAGACTTCGTCGAATTCGAGCTCGAATCGCACTCCCTCTGCTTCCTCTCCATTGGTTGTTTCGCCCATGAGTCAAAAAGAACGAGACGAAGATTCTGGACTGCACGACATCCGTAGCCTCGCGTCCACCGCGAAGGCTCGGCTGTCGTCGCGCCGCTCCACGCAGAACCCGGCTGTGAGCGAGGACGACATCCTCGCGTCGTCGAGCGCAGGCTGGAAGGCCGTCGCGCTCCCCGAGCCGGCGAAGATGGTCTCGCTCCCCGAGCTGGCGAGCCTGCCGAGCAAGTCCGAGATCGAGGCCGCGGATCGCGCTGCGCGCGAGAAAATGAAGGCCGAGCTCAAGGCCGAGAAGAAGGCCGCCGCTGTGGCCGCGCCGGCGACCGCGCTCGATGCGCCCGCCGCGTCGGTGGCTGACGCATCGTCGATCGGCGCGCGCCTCGCGGCGAAGCCGGCGAGCAACAAGAATAAGGTGATGGCGTTCGTCGGCATTGGCGTCGCTGCCGCTGCGGGCGTGGGACTCTACGTCGCGATGAGCGGCGGCAAGGACAAGCCGGCCGCCGCGGTCGCCGAGAACCGCGCGCTGCCCCAGGCACCCGAGCTGACGTCGACCTCCAAGGAGATTCCGACGGTGAAGCCGCTGCCGGCCCCGGAGCCCGCCGCCGCTGCTGCTGTGGCCTCGGAGCCTGCCGCGGTCGCGCCCGCCGAGCCCGAGGAAAAGCCGGCTGCCAAGGTGGCGAAGGACACCAAGGACAGCAAGGACAAGGACAAGGTCCACAAGGTCGAGATTCGCGACACCGTGAACACCGTGAAGCCCGAGAAGTCGGCCGCTCCGGTCGTCGCGCCCAAGGAAGAGGTCAAGAAGGGCGAGGGCGGCGAGGAGCCGTCGTTCGATGCGCTGCTCAAGGAAGCCGGCGTCTCGGACGCGAAGAAGGAAGCCAAGCCCGCCCTCGAGAAGAAGTCACTCTCGGGCTCGGACATCAAGACCGGTATGGGCTCGATCGCGGGCAAGGCTCAGGCCTGCTACGCGGGCACGCAGGGCACCGCCGCCGTGAAGCTCACCGTCGCTCCGTCGGGCAAGGTCCAGAAGGTCACCGTCACGGGCGTGTTCGCCGGGACGCCCGTCGCGAGCTGCGTCGAGGCCGCCGTGAAGTCGGCGACGTTCCCGCCGTGGGACGGCGGTCCGCAGAGCATCGCGTACAGCTACCTGCTCGCCGAGTAATCGACGGCAGTCGCCGCTCCGGAACGCAGCACCTGACCGTGCTGCGTTTTGCGTTTCGCCCGCGCGGATTGGATTGTCCGCTGTCGCGCGAGGCCCTAGGACGGGCGTGCTTGTCGCGGCGCGAACCCCGGTATAGGGTCCTTCTTCGCTCCATGAGGAAGGTTTCGACGGGTCGTTTCTTCGAGGATTTCGGCATCGGCCAACACCTGGTGCATGCCATCCCTCGCACCCTGCACGGCGGCGACATCTCGACGTACATGGCGCTGACCGCGGATCGTCAGCCGCTCGCGTCGTCGACCGAGCTCGCGCGTTCGCTCGGGTTCGCGCGTGAGGTGCTACCCGATCTGCTCGTGTTCCACGTCGTGTTCGGCAAGTCCGTACCGGATATCTCCCACAACGCGACCGCCAACCTTGGCTATGCGGACGTGCGGTTCCTCCGTCCCGTGTACCCTGGCGATACGCTCGTCGCGGAGAGCGAGGTCATCGGCCTTCGCGAGGTGTCGAGCGGCGAGGCGGGCGTGGTCTACGTCCGCACGCGCGGCACCAACCAGAAGGGGCAGGAGGTGCTCTCGTTCGTGCGCTGGGTGATGGTGCCCAAGCGCGACAAGAGCGCCGCCAAGGGCGTGAACAACGTCCCGACGTTGCCGCCGGTCGTCACGCCGGATCGCCTGCCGGTGCCCGAGCCGATGAACCTGCAGCGGTTCCCCGATCTCGCGTGGGCGTTCGGCTCGACGGCGCGCTGGGACGACTACGAGGTGTCGGAGCGCCTCGATCACCCGGACGCGATGACGATCGAGGAGGCCGACCACGTCCAGGCGACGCGTCTCTATCACAACACCGCGCAGGTCCACTTCGACGCGATAGGGATGGCCGAGAGCAAGAACGGTCGCCGCCTCGTCTACGGCGGGCACGTGATCAGCATCGCGTCCGCGCTCGCGCAGAATGGGCTCAACACGCAGCTGAAGATCGCCGCGTGGAACGGTGGGGCGCATGTCGCGCCCACGTTCGCCGGCGACACCTTGCGCGCGTTCACCCAGGTCGTCGAGCGCGCTGAGATTCCGGGCCGCCGCGACGTCGGTGCGCTGCGCCTCCGTCTGTCTGCCGTGAAGAACCTCAGCTACACCGAGCTCACGCAGGTCCAGCCGCTGCTGTCGGGAACGAAAGATCCCCGGATCGTGCTCGAGCTCGACTACTGGGCGCTGTTCCCGCGGCGATAGCCGATTTGAACCCCGTGTAGGTTCAAGGCGGGTTGATTGCCTACAATCTGATTGTTCACAATTCAATTGTGAGCGCTCTAGTTCTCGCGTATCACGGAATCATGGATGTGAGCGGGGAACGGAGCTTCGTGGCAACCGCGGTCTCGGACCGCAAGAAGATGGTCATGTCGGATGACGGCAAGCTGCGCGCCCGGATCGCGGGTGAGGACGGTCAGCGAGGGGCGAGCCCAGACCAGGTATTTGCTGCCGGCTACGCCGCCTGTTTCAACGAGACCATCAACGACCTCGCCCGCGAGCGGGAGATCGCCACGGGGGCCGTCTGGGTGACGGCGCGGGTCCAGGTACGCCGGCACGGCCGGCTCCACATCCAGCTGGTGATCGAGTTTGCCGATTTGTCCGCCACGGACGCGTCGGATCTCGTCCGATCCGCGTATGACGCGTGTCCGTACTCCCAAGCCATGCACGGCAACGTCGATGTTGACCTTCGCGTGGCATGAAAGGGCCACATGACCCCGTTCCACCTCAAGCTCGACTTCCAGCTGTGCTTTGCGTTGTACGCAGCGTCGCGCGCGGTGGTGCGAGCATATGCGCCGCTGCTCGAGCCGCTCGGGCTGACGTATCCGCAGTACCTCGTGTTCCTCGTGCTGTGGGAGCAGGACGGTGTCGCGGTCAGCCAGCTCGGTGAACGCTTGAAGCTCGACTCGGGCACGTTGACGCCACTCCTCAAGCGCCTCGAGGAACGCGAGTTGCTGGTTCGCAAGCGTTCCACCGAGGACGAGCGCGTCGTTCTCGTGCATCTGACCGATGCTGGCCGCGCACTGCAGGCGCAGGCCGACGCGATTCCGCAGCAGGCCGCCAAGTGCATCGGCTTTGACCTCATGCAGATGACCGACGTTGTCGCGGTCAACCAGCTGCGCGAGCAGCTCACCCAGCTGATCGCTCGTGTAGGTTAGGTTGCGCGGCGCTGCCGTTCCCGCAGCGCGATCCAGCCCGCGAGCACCGCGATCACGCCGAGCGCCAGCGCGAGGGCGGCCTTGAGGGTGCCCTTCGACGCGGCGGCGACGGTAAATGGGCCCACACGTGCGAGCTCGGGGCGATGAGCGCCGACGACGGTGACCACGGTTGGCGTGGCCACCTCGGGCGCGGCGGCGCGCAACAGGGCCGTGGCCGCGGTGGTGACCTCGATGCGATCCGCGCGATTATCGACGACGATGAGCGCGGCGGCCGACGCGGGGGAAGGCGGCGACACGCCGAGCGGATCGCGCGCAGGCCGGTGGATCGTCACGCTCGCGGAGAGCGCACCGGGCAGTGTGGCGAGCTGCGCACCCGTGCGGTCCGCGTCGGCGCGATCGGTCGCGCGCTGCCGCTCGACGGGACCGTCGACCGCGGGCGCACAACCGACGAGCACGGCCAGGATGACGGCGATCCCCGTGCGCCGTGCCGCTCTAGTCCCCACGGCGCGAACGTAGCATGCTGACCCGCGTGAACGCCGTCGTGCACCTCGCCGCGCGAATGCCGCCGGAGGTGATCCGGCGACTCGCGGCGCTGCGCGTGGTGCGCTTCGAGGCGATCGCCTCGGCGATGGGCACGGCGACGCGCGTGCTCGACGTCGAGGAGGCGAGGGCGCGC
>JANRKM010000177.1:0-11830 GCA_033763475.1 Kofleriaceae bacterium | reverse complement strand
TCAGCGCGACGTGGTTTCAACGGGCCGGCGCGAGCTGGACGATGGAGGGTACGTCCGAGGGGCGGCTGTGGCGTTACCACGTCGCGATGCATGATGACTGCGGTGGGCACGGCGAGCTCATCGTCACGGGCGGCGACGCCGAGGATCAGACCCTGTCCGTGCACGTCACCAAGGTCCACCATGAGGTCCTGCAGTAGCCGGGGGACAACGATCAGTGAAGTTCACCGTCTACGTGAAGGACGGCAAGGCTGCCTCAAGGCGACGCCGGTCAAGAGACGGAGGTAGCCCCGCGGTTGTGGGGTACGGCGCGCCAGCCAACGAGTCAGCGTCGACCCGTTCCCAGGAGCCGGATCGACGCGCAGTGCTATCCCGGGATCTCGAAGGCGGCGAACGCGTGGCCCATCTGGTCGCTTCCGTCGATGACGCTCTCCCGAGTGATGGAGCCATCGGCGAGGCGAATAGCGATCTAAGCATGCGTGCGCTGCGGTGACGAGCGGCAAGTCGCCTTCTCGTGCAAGACCCGCGGCTTCTTCCCGTCGCGCACCAGTCGCCGGATGGCCGGCACCGCCGCCCACCTCGTCGACCGCGTTCTTCCCGCCGAGCCGCCCTCCGAGGGTGCGCTGGATCTCGATGCGCCGGCGGGTATACAGGATGGCCAGGATGGACAGCGAACACGTGCTCGTTTACGTCAACAGTGAGGCAGGGGACATGGCGATGCGCCAGATCGCATGGGACCTGCTCGCCCGACGGTGGGTGATTCGTGCGACGTACCTGGAGAGCGCAGAGCTGTTCGTGACGGACGCTGGCGAGGGCAAGATGAATGGAGGGCGCACGCTCGTGCTGCTGTGTGATCGCGCGAATGTCGAGCGCGTCTTCGAGCATCTTGGGGGGAGTGTGAGCGCACTCGCGGTCCCGGTCGTGAGGGCCGCGCTCTAGCGATCGCGTTCGCGCGCGGCGCACGCGCAAGACTTCGCCGCTGGCAGGGTGCCCGATCCGAGGCAGCGCAACTTCGGGGACGACGCGCGCGGAGCAGCGGGCGCCGAGCTGCACCCCGACTTGCGCTCGGCCGACGCACCGCGGGCATCTCGTACGGCGCTGGTGGAGAGCCGCGCGTTAGCGTCGGGGGTTGCGCGGGTCGTGATCGCGGACCTGGTAGCCCATCCGAGTGATCTCCGCGGCGTCGGGTACGCTCGCGGGATGAGGGCACTCGCTCGGGCAGGATGGATGGTCGCCGCGCTCGCGGCGTGTGGTGGCGGTAGCAAGAGCACGCGGCCTGAAGCGCAGATGTAGCTCGAGCCGATGCAGCTCGAGCCGATCGCCGTGTACGCGTTCGCGAGCGCACGCGCCGAAAAAACGCAAGCCGCCGAGCCCTCACGAGCTCGGCGGCTGCCTCCGATGCGGAGGAGAATCAGTACGTCTTGACGGGGCGACCGTCCTTGCAGCCCTCGACGCCGATGCCCCACTTTTGGCCGAGCTCGCACTCCGCCATCTCGCGCTGCGCGTTCGAGAGCTCGCCGTTGTAGATGCGAACTTCGCCGAGCGTGCCGGGGTACGTCCACGAGTCCTGCGTCGAGCCGATCGCGCACGCCTGCGTGC
The DNA here is from genome assembly GCA_033763475.1 of Kofleriaceae bacterium. Taxonomy (GTDB): domain Bacteria; phylum Myxococcota_A; class Polyangia; order Haliangiales; family Haliangiaceae; genus JABFXX01. The sequence goes on along the minus strand of JANRKM010000177.1, from coordinate 10,234 downwards.
CGAGGTCGATGGAGGGACCGGGCCCGCTCCAGTTGCGCAGGGAGACGCCGTTGGTCCACTGCTTCATGTACTGATGAGGCTGCATGATCGTGGTCGAGACGTGGCCGTCGGGCTGCGCGATGCTGGTGAAGTTGGTGTAACCGAACTGGCCCGCGCTGTTGACGGCGAAGTAGCCGAGGCCGGTCGCGCCGAACCACCCGAGGCCCCAGCGCTCGCGCAGAAGGTGCGAGCCGACGAAGGGTGTGCCACCGCTGAGGATCGAGAACGTCGCGGTCGAGTGCAGCTTCATCAGCGGGAGGTCGGGGCGCGTCACGGTGATCACGGTGTGACCGTGCGCCATCGCCTGGCAGTCGAGGCCGGTCGCGTTGGACTGGATGGTGAGCTTCGCCCACGTGCGGCCGGCGGCGTCGGTCTCCTTGCGGATGTCGTGGAACGTCTGCGGCTCGTTCTGCTTCAGCGTGTCGCCGGGCCACCCGACCATGAGGCCGTTCGCATCGAAGATGGCGTTGTTGGCGTCGAGCGTGAGGTCGATGCGGCTCTCGTTGACGAGCGGATTGCACTGGCGCTCGGTGAACTCGGTGCCGAGGTTCACCTTCACGACCGCGCGGCGCTTGACGTCGCGCACGGTGTACGAGACGGGGAGGCCGGGGTTCGAGGTCGAGAACGTGCCGCCCTTCTTGAGATAGGCCGAGAGCGATTGGAACAGGCCGCCGTCGATCTTCTGGTTCGACGCCGCCGCCGCGACGTCGAGCGCCGACTCCGCGTCGCCACCGATGGCGAACACCTTCACGGAGGTCTTGCTCTGCGTCTCGCGCAGCTCGCTCTTGAGGTGGCCCTCGGCGTCGACGACGAGGCCGTTGTATACGGCGTCGACCGCGGCCTTCAGCTCCTGCTTCGAGGAGGTCGACTCGAACACCAGGTAGAACTGGCGGCCGTAGGTGACCGACGAGATGTACGCGGCCGGGTTGCCGGGCTGCACGAACTCGGCGAGGTCACCGGAGCCGACCTCGGGGTGGAAGTACTCGGCGACCGACGTCGGCATGTCGTACGTGGTCGTGAAGTACTCCTGGGTCAGGCGGATCACGGCGCGAATGACGTGCTGCTCGCGCGAGGCCTCGGCGGCCACGTGCACGTTCGAGCCGGAGAGCCACTCGACCTTGACGTCCATCGCCGCGGCGAGCTCTTCGCTCGAGTCGAACAGCTGGTAGTCGTAGACGAACTTCGCGGGGATCGCGTCGTTCTGGACGCCGTTGAGCAGCTCGTTCTGCGCGTCGACGACGTTGCCCTGCGTGACCTCGTCGAGGTGGCGCTGGAACCTCGCATCGGCGCCGTTGACCAGCGAGAGGACGATGGTGCCCTCGCCGCGGCGGACGGGGATCGGCTCGGGTGAGCCGCTGGCGAGCGACGCGGCCTGGACGAGCGCGCCGGGGTAGATGATGTCGGCGTTCGGGTTGAGCGTGACGAACCGCTCGGGGTTCTCCTGCATCGAAACCTTCTGCGTGCGGCACGACCAGCGCGTGCCGTCGTCGTAGGAGAGCTCTTGCTCGCCGGGGGTACCGATCGGCGTGGGGCCGTGCTCGGCCGGCGGGGTCTCGACGTCGCCAGCGTCGTTGACGATGTCTTCGATCGTCGGATCGGTGCAAGCCGTGGCGAGGAGAGAGGTGGAAACGAGGATATGGGAGATAAGGTTGGAGGGCTTCATCGTCGCGCCTTGGTGTGTGTTGGGGGGCTCGTAAGGACACACGCAGGCACGCCAAAAACCCTGCAGCGGATCTAGCGCGGGCGATGAAAAACCATGGTTATCAATGGCTTATTGCGCGGATCCGGCGAGCGAGCTCGGCAGCGGAGCGCGGGCGACCGTCGCGCTGCTTGGCGAGTGCGGCCTGGCAGATCGCGTCGAGCTCGCGGTCGCCACTCCCGAGGACGCGTGCCGGCTCGGTCATGATCTTCTTGACGGCCGAGGCGAGGTGCAGGCCCTTGAGGTCGTGTGGCACGCCGCCGGAGACGAGCTCGAACAGCACGACGCCTAGCGAGTACACGTCGGCGCGTCCATCGATCTCGTCGATACGCCCGGCGGCCTGCTCGGGCGCCATGTACGTGAGCGTGCCGATCACGTCCCCGTGCATAGAGCGAGTGGAGCCGGCGGTGCGTGCGACGCCGAAGTCGAGAATCGCGATCCCGCCGGTGCGCCGGACCATGATGTTGTGCGGCTTGAGATCGCGATGCACGACGCTATTGTCGTGCGCGAACTGCACCGCGTCGCACAGCTGTGCGAACAGCGCGAGCCGGTCCGCTCGGGATGGTGCGCGCTGCATGACGTGGACGTCGAGGGTCACGCCGTCGACGTGCTCCATCACGATGTACGGGTGCTTGCCCGTCTCCCCAGTCTCGAACACGCGCACGATCGACGGGTGCACCAGCGACTTCATGATCGCGAACTCGGCCTGGAACCGCGCGATCGCCTCGGGCGCCATCACGTGGAGGACCTTGATCGCGACGGGGAGGGGAGGGCGCAGCTGCGCGGCCGCATAGACGACACCCATGCCGCCCTTTCCGAGCGTGCCGGTGACGCGGTAGTTCGGGATGGCGATGCTCTGCGACGGGATCGTGTTCTCGCGCAACGTGGCGCGCGCGTCGTCCGGCTTGAGCCCCGCCGTGCGCAGCGCGGTCACGATGCTGACGTCCTCGGAGAGCAGCGCCACGAGCTCGGCGGCGAGCGCCGGATCCGTCGCTCGCGCCTGATCGATGATGCGCGCTTGCTCGGCGGGGGACCTGTCCATCGCATCGCTGAACAGTTCGGTCAGCCTGGCGTGATCAATCGGCATCGCCGTCCCAGGCCGCGAGCTCGCGGGACAGCCAGGCGCGCGCGAGGCGCCATTCGCCTGCGACGGTGCGCTCCGAGACACCGAGGGTCTCCGCCGTCTCCTCGACGGTGAGGCCGAGCAGGCAGCGCAGCTCGACAATCCGCGCCTGCCGCTCCGAGAGCTTCTCGAGCTTCTCGAGCGCGCGATCGACCGCGACCAGATCGATGCCGCTGTCGGCCTCGGCGAGGCCCGAGAGCGTCACCCGCTCGGCGTGCTCCCCGCCGCGCTTGGCCGACTTCCGCTTGCGCGCGCGGTCGAGGAGGATCTGCCGCATCGCGAGCGCGGCGATCGCGAAGAAGTGTTTGCGGTCGCGCGCGTCGAGCGGCGAGGAGGTCAGCTTGAGGTACAGCTCGTGGACGAGGCCGCGCGGCTCGAGGGTGGCGCCGCCGCGGACGTGAGCGATCGCGATCTTCTCGAGGTCGCGATACACGGCGGGAAACAGCTGATCGCGCGCCTTGTCGTCGCCGTCGCGCATGCGCACCAGGATGGCGGTGACGTCGACGTCGACCATGGAGCGATTCTACGGGAACCCGCCCCTGAAGTCGCTGAGGGCGGCGACGATGCTCCCGTCGCGGGCGAACTCCGCGGTCGTGCGTGGCCGGTGGTCGCCGCCTCCTCGAGGCGGACGTCGCCGTCGAACGTTCCGCCCGAGGACGTGCGCGAACTGTATCACACGTGGCTCGTGGGCCTTGGGGCGGGGGAATTGCAGCGTAAGGCGGCGCGCCACACAGATGAAGATGTGATCCGCCGCGTCACGCCCGTACAGCTCGGGCAGCTACTCGCGCGGCTGCCGACGCGGACGCGCGCATGGTCGGCGAGTTCATGATCCCCGACGAAATCAGGGGGGAATTGGTTCGGCGCGTATCGCAACCTCTGCGAACTGGGCGGCTTTGACGCAACCGGCCCGCTCGCAGTGGCGAACCTCCACGTCGCGGTCGTCGTTAGCAAACGACAACGGACCGCACATCAAACCAGCGTCGGGATCGAAGCCGCAAGGATTCGCGCCCGGCTGCGAGGGGGAAACTGGGACGAGCCCCTTCGCAAGCCAAGCGCGCGGCGTCGCCGATTCTATCGCGTGTTTTGTCGCCCGCGAACGTGCGATGGAGACGGCATGAAATGCACTGCCCTCGGTCTCCTGGTTGCAGCGGGCTGCTCTGGCAACGCCGAGCCCGAGGCCAAACCCTTCCATATGCCGGACGGCTGGGAGCGCGTGGACTTGTCGAAGCTACCAGCGCCCTTGCCCGCAACGATCGCAGTGCCGAAGGGGGCCCGGGTCACATCGCAGGGCTTCGGCGAGTGCGCTGGCAAGCCCGCCGCGATCGCCAAGATCTACGTCGACGATGAGCGCGCGATCCAGCTCCTGCAATGCACCGAGTACTTCGACGAGAAGGTTGCAACCCGGGCGGGCGTCATCCGGCACCACAAGGACCAGAAAATGACGGGTAGCAACCGCGTGCCGACTGGCGAGTGGGTCGTGTCGTTCGAACCGAAGGTCGAGTTCTCCTCGGACTTCAAGGACGGTCACTACGTGATCGGCCTCTCGCCACGCCTCGGTGTCATGTGCCAAGGATTCGGCACACTCGATGGCGAGCGCGCACGTACGATCTGCCTCAGCCTCGAGCCGACGTGATCGAATCCGGCTTCTCAGCTCTCATTGTCCACCGAATCCCGAAGTGCGGCGAGGGGGCGGCCATCCGTCAACCACGCATCCCGCAGGCGACAACCTGACCGTGTCATCGCGGCGCGTGTCACCGACGTCGTGACCCCAGCTGGCTCTCAGACAAGGGGGGGGGGGCACGTCGAGGCTGCGCTTCTACGAGGCCTCGAGGGGCGAGTTCAGTCCCCCGCGCGTAGCGATCCGCCACCATCACCGCAGCAGATCGCGACCAGCAGGGAAGCTCCGACGACAACCTTCATGACCGTGTTCATGCCCTGGATGAATAGGACCGCCACGAACCCCGTTGCGAGGCGTAGGTTCCCCCATATGGTGCATTCACGTTGGTGCTCGATCCTGCCGGTTTTGTTCGTTGCGTGCGGCGGCAAGAAGGAGCAGTCAAGCGCCGCGCCGCCTCCGCCGCCTCCGCCAACGACGGCGGCGCCTGCGGATGCGACACCTGCGGCGATCGATGCGGCCGCGGCGCCCGTGGCGACGGGCGCGACGTGCGAGCCGGCGAGCTTCGCCGTCGCCGGTGCGTGTCAGGGCGGTGGGCGCTGCGTGAGCCTGTACGAGGTCGATAAGGCCTGTGTGGTGCAGCTGAAGAAGGAGCACCAGCTGCTGGAGCCCGACCGCGAGATCCTCGACGTCGCGTGGCCCAAGGTTGGTGGGCCGCTCTACCTCGTCGTGGTCGGTGGGGCCGAAGGCCCCGTGTGGGGCACGCTGGACTCGCCTCTCTCCGCGGGAGCGGACGCGTTCTCGAAGGTCGCGTGGAAGACGGAGAAGATCGGCGATCTCGAGCCCGAGGGCTTCCGGTTCGGCGTCGAGACCACGGCGGACGGTCCCGTGCTCACCACGTGCAAGAAGTGGATCGAGGACAACGAGGAGGAGTGGCACTGCGACGATCCGAAGTTCTGGTCGATCGCCAGCAAGAGCTACGCAAAGAAGCTCGGCGTGCCGGCGTTCGCCAAGCAGCTCGACGGGACGGCGATCGGCAAGGTCACGATCACGCCGACCAAGACGGGCTATGAGTGCACGGGGACCGACGGTAAGACCACGCCGCTCCTGGACGGCCCGGCGGATGCGCCGATCGCTGGCGCCGTCAGCCTCTCCGACGATACGTACCTGCTGGTTCAGTACAACTACGGCAGCCGCATGAACGCAAACCCGGCAGCCTACGCGACGCCGATGCGTGGGTGCGAGGTGCACCCGCTGAAGGGCGAAGCGATTCCCGGCCCCGCCGGCTTCTGGCTCCACCGCGCGGATCGCTACACGGCGGGCAAGGACGTCTGGAACGTCTACCGCAAGGCGGATGCGAAGCCCCTGTCCGGCGCCGACGGTAGCCCGTTCGCGACGGCGGGCGACGTCGTGACCTGGGCCGTTCCCTGAGCCACGCGGCGATCGGCTCGCCGCGAGGATCGGGTGGAGCGGTCGGGCTGCCGAGGTGGTGGGCGCAGCGCCGGATCTGGTCGAGCAGCTTCGAGCGCTGCGCTTCGCGCTGCCTCCGCTCGCAGCCGCGTCGCCGGGCGTGGCACCTGCGCAGCGGCCATTGGCGTCGATTGCGATCGGTGCAGACATCGAGAAGGGACGTGTCGTGATGACCGCGGATATGAATGCTGTCAAGCGCGTCGCGGAGGCGTGCCATGCGCCCAAGCACATCGAGGGCGCAGAGCGTCGAGTTCACGACGAACGCGACGAGGACCGTCCCCGCGGTCCCCGCCGTACCCGCGGTCCGCCCGAGCGAGCGCGCGGCGACCAGTACCCGCGGGATGCTTCGCCTCGCCCCCCTCCCCCTCCTCCTCCTCCTCGCTGCTTGTGCAACCTCATCCACCGACGGCATCGACGATTCCTTCGGCGGTGGTGGAAAGAACGACGCGGACTCGATCGAAGAGGCTCGCTCGGCACCGCGGCCTCGTTCCCCTGCGGACGCATCATCCTGCGACTGCCGCGACGCTGCGGAAGGCGGCGCGTGGGCGTGGAGCGCATAGCTCCTCCGCGGTGTTCTTCGCGGCCGGAGCAGTGTTCTGTTACTACTTCGTCCTCGAGCGGCTCTACGAGTTCCTGCTCGGCTACGCGAACAAGACGCAGCGGGCGCAGATTCATGATGCAGGACTACCTGGATCTGACGCGCAACATGATACTGGCGTTCGGCGCCGTCTTCGAAGTCTTGCGGTTGTATCCTCGACAGATGTGGCCCGTGGTCGGCACGGTGTTCCTCGCGATCGGTCTCATGGCGTGCGGAGGCTCCGGGTCCCTCGAGGACGCTGCAGCCCCGCAAGATGCGCGCGTGATTCGAGACCTGACGACGCAGGCAACGCTGCGAGCCCCGAACGCAGACCCCGACGATTTCTTCGGTCACAGCGTCGCAGTCTCGAGCGATGGAACCACCATCGCCGTTGGCGCCCCGTGGGAGGACAGCGCAGCCAACGGCGTCAACGGTGACGCTGCCGACAACACGGTGTGGAATTCGGGCGCGGTCTACGTCTTCACGCGTGCTGGCTCGACCTGGTCGCAAGAGGCGTATATCAAGCCGCCAGATACGCGCGCCAACATGCAGTTCGGCTGGTCGCTCTCCTTCACCCAGGATGGCAATACGCTCGCCATCGGCACGCTATCCGGATCCGCGGCGTATGTCGCCACGAGAACGGGTGGAGCGTGGTCGATCTCGACGCCGCTCACCGGCTCGAACGCGGTGCCCACCGATCTCGGTCGAGTGGTTGGATTGTCGAGCGGCGGAGACATGTTGATGGCCGGGTCCCTTCAGGGCACGTACGTCTTCGAGCGCTCCGGAACCACCTGGATCGAGCAGGCCGTGCTCGCGACCGAAGTTAGCCCGAACGCCTCGGGGGCCGCGATCGCTGCAAACGGATCGCGCTTGGTCGCGGGGCCGAGGATCGGCGCAGAGAGCGGGTCACTGCACGTCGCCGACCGAACCCCGGGCGGCTGGATCTCTCACGATCACGGGACTTCCCCATCGGTCCATGGATGCGAAGGAGTCGGGAACCTCTGGCTATCGGCGGACGGGCGGGTCCTGCGTGGCGCCACGGGCACCAGCACTGCGTTGGTGTGTGAGTGGACGCATGATGGTGTCGCGTGGTCAGCTCCGGTCATCTTCGATACGATGCGTCCCGTCGCGACGGCCTCATCGCCCGATGGCGAACACATCGGCTGGGCGATGCCGGCACCGCCGAACATGATGATGGGGACGATCCTCGAGCGTGCTGAGTCGTGGGAACCGGTCGCGAGGTTTGCGGGACTCGTCGCCTTCGGTGTGTCGCATGCGGTCATCCTTTCGCTGTCCCACGACGGCTCGACCGTCGCGGTGGGCACGCCCGGTGACTATCGCGACCGGGGCGCCGTCTTCGTCCTGGTGGAATGATCTCGCGTGAGGAACGCGTGACGGCGCGCCTTACCACACACGATGCGCGTCACCACTAGCCGATTGGGGACGGTTTCAACTTGTCCAACTTTGTGCGTCGTGCGTCGGCAGCCCACGGTTTTGGTGCAGTTGCGGACAGTAAGTTGAAACCGTCCCCGCACCCTCGAACAATTTCGAGTGGATACCGCTGGCAATGTTGGACAAGTTGAAACCGTCCCCCCGGCGAAGCAACCCGAGCCGTCGCGGGCGTGTCCAAGCCTTCATGCCCCGCGGCTTCGTCGCATGCCTCCTCCTCTCTGCATGCGCGAAGTCCGGGGCCGGTGTCGAGGCGGGGACACCCGACGCCGGGCAGCTGCGCGTCGTCAGCTACAACGTCAACTTCGGCCTCGCCGGTGACCCGGAGGGCGTGCGCGCGCTCGCACCGCTGAACGCCGACCTCATCTTCCTGCAGGAGACCAACGAGGTCTGGGAGCAGGCGTTCATCGACGCGTTTCAGCGCCGCTATCCGCACCACGCGTTCGCCGACCCCGAGGACATGCCCGCGGGTGGCATGGGCGTGTTGTCGCGGTTTCCGATCGCGCGCATCGAGAAGCTGCCGTCGTACGGCGGGATGTTCTTCGCGTGGCGCGTCCTCGTCGACACCAACCTCGGTCGCATCCAGGTGCTGGACGTGCATCTGCGCCCGCCGATCAGCGATGGCGGCAGCTGGGTCGTCGGCTACTTCTCGACGCGCGAGAATCGCCTGCGCGAGATCGAGTACCACCTCGCCAAGCTCGACCCCGCCTTGCCGGCGCTGATCGTGGGTGACTTCAACGAGGAGAAAGATGGCCTCGCGCTCGGGCGACTCGCGGCGCTCGGGTACCACGACGCGATCGGGCAACACGCGGGCGCACAGCGGACGTGGGAGTGGAGGCTATCGTCGGGCGTGACGCTCAAGTTCCAGCTCGATCACATCCTCTACGACGAGCGGCTGATCGCGGTGAAGGCGAACATTCACGAGGCAGGACGCTCGGATCACAAACCGATCTGGGCGGACTTCGAGCGGCCGTAGCGCAAAACAGAAAGGCCCCGTATGCACGGGGCCTTTCCACATCACGCTACGGTGGTGACGATACCTGCGCCGATCGTCCGCCCGCCTTCTCGCACCGCGAACCGCACGCCCGACTCGAGCGCGACGGCGCGGTCGAGGGCGAGGCCCACGGTCGCGCGCGCGCCCGGGTCGAGGTCGTTCGTGATGTCGAGCGTGGCGGTGACGTCGATCGCACCGATGAACAGCTGCGGCCGGTAGCCCGTGCGGATCGGCTTCGCCCGCCCGCCTTCCTTGTGGGTCAGCAGGTAGAGCTCGGCCTGACACGCGCGGTGCGGCTGCAGCGAACCCGGGGCCGCGAGGACGTGGCCACGGGCGATCTCGTCGCGCGCCGTGCTACGCAGCCGCAGCCCGACGTTCTCCCCCGCGCGCGCGTTGCGTAGCTCGCGGTGGAACGACTCGATGCCCGTGATCACGACGGTGCGGACCTCGCCGTCACGCCGGCCGACGATCTCGAGCGCGTCCCCGACCGCGAGCGTGCCGCGCGCCACGCGCCCCGTCACGACCGTGCCGATGCCGTCGATGGTGTGCACCGACTCGACGGGCATCAGGAACGGCGCAGTGAGGTCGCGTGCCGGGGCGGGGATCGTGCGGTCGAGCGTCGCGACGAGCTCCTCGATCGTCTTCACCCACGGATCGTCGAGCACACCACGGGCGATCGCCTGCAGCGCACCGAGGGCCGAGCCCTTGACGACCGGGACGTCGACATAGCCGTGCTGACGGAGCAGCTCCTCGATCTCGAGCACGACCAATCCGACGAGCTCCTCGTCCGCGACGTCCATCTTGTTCACGAAGACGACGAGGTGCGGCACGCCGATCTGGCGCGCGAGCAGCACGTGCTCGCGGGTCTGATCCTGCATGCCCTGCGTCGCGTCGACGAGCAGGATGGCGCCGTCCATCTGCGAGGCGCCGGTGATCATGTTCTTGATGTAGTCGGCGTGGCCCGGGCAGTCGATGTGCGCGTACCGGCGCGTCGCCGACTGGTACTCGACGTGCGCGAGGTTGATCGTCACACCTTTCCTGCGCTCCTCGGGGGCGCTGTCGATCTGGTCGAACTGGCGAGCCGTGCCACCGTTGCGTGCAGCCATCACCTGCGTGAGCGCTGCGGTTAGCAGGCTGCTGAGAAACCCGAGTCTGGGATCGACTCGGTGATCCGGTCCGGATAGGGTCGGATGCATGCGCGGCACCGACGACAAGCAGGCGACAATGTTCTCGGTCGTATCCCCGGAGCGGAGGATCCCGGCCGACCA
>JANRKM010000176.1:0-4855 GCA_033763475.1 Kofleriaceae bacterium | reverse complement strand
CGGGTTCAGCTGTAGGAATGCGGGCGAGTTGGGCGCGCTCATACAAGGACACCCGCACGACGTCGAAATCGGAACAGACGCCCGCCGCCAACCGGTTGTTCGAAAAGGCCGGTTCGCATGCCCTTCCGGCCACGAATGAAGCCATTCAGCTGAGAGCGGACACCGCTCGCCGAGGGTGGGGGTACGCGGTGGGGGCATGTAACTCGCGCTTGCTAGGAAAGAGCTCTTACATGCGGGCACTTACCGGCCAGGATCGATTCCCGCCCTAGCCACCAGATCTCGAATTCGTGTATTGAGATTCGGAGAACGTGGCGCGCACTCCGATGCGGGCGTGACGCCTGCGTGCGCGAAATTCCCTAAGTTGCCGGCGTAATCTCGTCCGTCGCTGAACCGCTCAGGCCGCGTCGCGCCTCTTCTCGGCCTGCGCGAGGTCGTACGTCGCCTGCAGGTTCATCCACAGGCGTGCCGACGTGCCGAGCACCTCGGCAAGATCCAGCGCAGCGTCGGCGGTGACGCCACGCTTCCCCTTGATCAGCTCGTTGAGACGCGCCTTCGTCCAGCCGACGCGTCGTGCGAACTCGGCCTGGGAGATCCCGGCCGGCTGCAGGAATTCCTCGAGCAGCATCTCGCCCGGATGGAACGGATTCGCGGGGCTTTCCCGGTGACTGCGCGGCATGGTGTCCTCACCCTCTGTCAGTGATAGTCGACGACGGCAACGTCGTGTGCGTTGCCCGAGATCCAACGGAACACCACCCGCCACTGATCATTGATGCGGATCGAGTGGTACCCGCGCCAGCGGCCCTTCAGCGCTTCCAGCCGGTTGCCCGGCGGTACCCGCAGGTCTGAGAGTTCTGCGGCGTCGTGCAGATAGAGAAGCTTGCGTCGGGCGGCCCGGTGCAGATCCGGTGGAAACGCCCGCACCGCCCGCGATCTTCGATCGAGGTAGAGATCCTCCGCGAGCGCGTTGCCGAAGCTCTCGATCACGTATCGAGGTTATCGGAATTCGATAACACTGTCCAGCCTGGTGCCGTTGCGGAGCTCGGTTGCCGGGCCGAGCCCTCCCGCATGCTGGCGACTGGAGACACGCGTGAGGTTGCCGACGGGACGCTCGGTGTGACTCGGATGTATCGCCGATATCTCTGCTCGGCAAGGCTTTCGCGATCTCGGCGCGCCGGGCGGTTTCGCCCGGCGGTGCTCGCGTCACTCAGACGGAGACGCCTGTGCAACGAGCGTCGGGGGTACGGTGCGGGGGTACCGAACTCGGGAACGAGCCGAAAAGTACAGGCGAGTCGCCGGGTTGGAGACTTCGCTTCGTGTCCCGCCCTAGCCACCACTTACAATTCGCGAATCGTTGTTCGCTTATCCTGCTCGACGTGACATCTTGCGCCGCGGTCGCGCGCTCGGAATCCGTGTTCGCGTCCTTCCCCTGGAGGATGTCGCGAAATCCGAGTTCACGGCGCAGCGTTTGCGATCTCCCAAGATTCGCGCGGTGCTCGCTCGATACGATGTCTGGCCCCGCAGCGCTACGCCCTTGCGGCTGCCACACGCGAACGCGCTGCGTGTGCTGAGCGAGGCCGCACGTCCGGCGCCCGTGGCGCAAGGCGGCCATAGAAACGACGCAACTCGCTCAGCATCGCCTGACACGCAGGAGACTGCGACGCGTGCCGCCGGTAGAGCACTCCGATCGACCGTCGCCAGCTCCCACCGGGTGCGGACACGACAGCGAGGTCACCGCGTGCCAGGTCGGATTCGATCACGCTTCGCGGCAAGAAGGAGATCACGTCGTCTTCGCGAAGCATGGCGCACGCGAAGCTGAGCGACGCGAACTCGACAGCGACCGGCGGGGGCTCCAGATGTGCAGACTTGAATAGCTCCTCGAGGCGCACGCGGATGAGGTCGGGCTTCTTCGTCAGCAGCCACGTATACGAGCACAGCTCTGAGAGTTCGACGGTCCGCCCGGCGAGTGGATGCGCAGCACGAACGACGATGACCGCTTCGTCCTGTGCCAACGGTTCCTGCACGAGTTCTGGATCCGGTCGCGCGGCCTCGAGCGTCATCAGCGCAAAGTCCAACTCGCCGTGCAGCACGCGCGGCACCATCGATTCTGCGTAGCCTTCCGAGATCGACACGCGAATGCCAGGACGCGCTGCGCGCAGTCGTGCGACGGCTCGGGGCAAGACGGATGACGCGAAGCTCGGTCCGGCACCGACGTGCACGTGTCCGGCCTGCGTACCCCGCAGTTCGTTCACGTCGAGCGTCGCGCGCTGCAGCTCGACCGCGATCACGCGCGCGTGGCCGACGAGCGATTCGCCGAACGTCGTGAGTTCGAGCCCACGCGGGCCGCGGTCGAAGAGCTTCACCTGCAGCGCATCTTCCAGAATGCGCACGCTCTTGCTGATCGCCGGCTCGGAGATGTGCAGCGCCTTGGCCGCGCGTCCCAACGAACCGTGATCGACGACTGCGAGGAAGTGCAGCAGCTGGCGGCTGTTGAGAACCATAAGTTTCCCCCTCCGGACGTTCCGTATACTTTTCGGAAAGTCCGCTGCAAGTCAATCTCAATCTCAGTCGCGATGGCGGCGACCTGCGGCCGTGCCGCGCATCGAGGAGCGGGCAGATGAACCTTGCGACAGCGTTGCATCGCAGCGCCACGTTGAATCCGGGGTCGCCGGCGCTGATCCAAGGTGGCGAGACGCGGCGCAGCTACGATCAGTGGTCGGCCGAGGTCGCGACGCTCGCAGGCGGATTGCGAACGCTCGTGCGTGAGCCGGGCGCACGGGTCGTATTGTGGCTGCCGAACTGCCCCGAGTACCTGACGCTGCTCTATGCGAGCTGGCATGCGGGGCTGTGCGTCGTGCCCGCGAACTGCAAGCTGCATGCTCGCGAGGTCGAGTTCATCGTGCGCCACGTGCGTGCACGCGTGCTCCTCGTAGACGCGGCGCACCGCCGCGCGCTCGCCGAGGCCGGCATCGATCTCGCGCCCGCGCACGTGGTCGACGTGGGCTCCGCGGCGTACGAGGCCCTGCGTGACGGGCCGCGCGCGCCGCTCGCCGAGCGCGCTGCCGACGACGCGGCGTGGATCTTCTTCACCAGTGGCACGACGGGGCGTCCCAAAGGCGCGGTGCTGACGCTGCGCAACCTCACCGCGATGAGTCTTGCGTACTTCGCGGATTACGGTGCGATCGGACCGGATGAACGCCTGCTGCACGCGGCGCCACTGTCGCACGGCTCGGGGCTGTACGCGCTCCCGTTCACCATGAAGGGCGCCGCGCACGTACTCACGACGGCGTCGACCTTCGATCCGGCGGAGGTGATCGAGCTCACGAACCGGCATGGGGCGACCACCGCGTTCCTGGCGCCCACCATGCTCAACCGCGTCGTCGCCGCGATCGAGCGGCACCCGCTCGATCCGAGTCGACTGCGCAAGTTTCTGTACGGCGGCGCTCCGATGCACCTCGAGGATCTGAAGCGCGCGCTGCGCGCGCTCGGGCCGCGGATTGCTCAACTGTACGGCCAGGGCGAGACGCCCATGACGATCAGCTATCTGCCTGCGGAGGCGCACGGGTCTGGCGACGCGCTTGCGGACGACGCCGTACTCACGAGCGTCGGCTACGTCCGCACCGGGGTCGAGGTGTCCATCCGAGCGCCGGACGGCACCTCACTGCCGGCAGGCGAGTGCGGCGAGATTGCGGTCCGAGGCGACACCGTCATGCGCGAGTACTGGGAGGACCCGGCGGCGACCGCCCGTGCGCTGCGCGACGGCTGGTTGTACACGGGCGACCTCGGGACGTTCGACACCGCCGGCCGTCTGCATCTGCACGGCCGCGCGAAGGAGTTGATCATCTCCGGCGGCAGCAACATCTATCCGCGCGAGGTCGAGGATGTTCTCCTCGCACATCCTGGCGTGCGCGAGGTGGCCGTCGTGGGAGTGCCGGACCCGGAGTGGGGCGAGGCCGTGATCGCGCACGTGGTCGCGTCCCCGGATGCCACCGCGGAGCGTCTCGACAGTTTCTGTCTCGAGCGCATCGCGCGCTTCAAGCGGCCCAAGCGGTACGTGTTCCACGAGGAGTTGCCGAAGAACGGCGCCGGCAAGCTCGACAAGCTCGAGCTTCAGCGCCGGCACTCCGGCAGCGTCAGAACGGGATGATCATCCGGACGTGACCGTCCGGGGCATCACAGTTGAGCACGTCGACGCGCTTCAGGACGATGCGGTAGTCACCCGCCGACCGACGCAGGACGTGGCGATAGTGTCCGGCGAACGTGCGTTGCTCGCGGAGGCGGTAGTCCACCATCACGAATGCGGAGCGGGCCTCGACGCAGCCTGGCTGCGCGGTCGGTTCCAGTTCAACGTTCGTGACCAGGTGAGCGGTGCGCGGCGGCGGGCGCATCGTCTCGGTACGCGGGTGCTGCAGCCGCATGATACGCGCGCGCAGCAGGTCGACGTCCTCGTAGTAGATGGACAGCTGCTCGCGCGCGTCCTGCTGACCCCAGCTTGCCGGCACCCAGTAGTGCCCGTCGTCCGCGAACATCGCGAGCCACTCCTCGAGACGCAACTCGTCCAGCAGTCGGGCTTCGCGAACGAGGAAGCGCGTCACGTCCGCGAGTTCCGCCGACGCGGCTGCAGCGATCACGGCTGCGCTCATGCGGACCCCTCCATGTAGCGGCGCCAGGCCTCGTGCTGGTTGCGCATCGCCAGCTCGCTCGTCCCCACGCCGCGGATACCGTCGGCACCGGCGACGTCGCGACCCAGACCGCGCGTGAGGTCTACCCACTCCGCCGTGCCGGAGCTCAGCCCGTCCTGGATTCGCTCGAACACCTCGTGGTCGTCGGTCGTGACGATCGACGCGGGAGAATTCGA
>JANRKM010000175.1:0-2675 GCA_033763475.1 Kofleriaceae bacterium | reverse complement strand
AGGTACTCAACCCTCGCATCATCAGACTGGCAACGCCGACACCGAGCCCGGCGCCCCGCTCTGCCGACCAACAACAGAGAGCCCCGCCAAAGCGGGGCCCTCAGTGCTGCAACCTTGACAAACGTCAGGCCATATCAGTAGACCGTCGCTGCCCCGGCGGTGATCGCAGGTCGGGCTCTTGGTCTGTTGCCCCGGCGCCGATACCCTCCCACAATGCCCTCGGCAGACGAATCGGTCCCGCCCGAGCTGCACGAGCTCGAGGCGCTGGTGATGCGCATCGTGTGGCGCGACGGCCAGGTCACCGTGCGCGAGGTGCTGCGCGCCCTGAACGCCACCGAGGCTCGACCGCGTGCGTACACGACGGTTCTGACGATCATGCAGCGCCTCGATGAGAAGGGGCTCCTCGAGCGCGAGCGCGATGGGCGCACAGACGTGTACCGCCCGGCGCTTTCCGCTGAGGCGTATCGAGATCGTCGCGCCGCCGCTGATGTCGAGGATCTACTCGAGCGATACGAAGACGAGGCGCTGGTCCACTTCGCGCGCCGCCTCGCCCGTTTGGACCCCGACCGCCGCCGGCGTCTCCAGCGCCTCGCCCGCCGTGATTGAGACCCGCCGCGTATCCATCGCCCAGGCGGGCGTGATCTTCGTAGGTGCGGCCGTCACCCTGGGCGCCCTGCTGGTCGCAGCGTCGCGCCTGCGGGTGGACGGCTCGATCCTGCGCGACACCTGCTCAACGTTGCTGTCCGAACACGACCTGCTGACAACGGCGGCGCTCGCACTCGGCGGCATGGGGGTTCTCGTCATCGCGCGGACGGCCTGGATGCTGTTGCGGCTTGGAACCGCGCACCGCCGCGGCTGTCGTCGTCTGCGTCTCGTCGATCGCCATCGCGGTGCGTTGATCGTTGTCGGCGAGCGGCCGCAAGCGTTCTGTGGCGGGCTGCTGTCGCCACGGGTCTATGCCACCGCCGGTGCACGGGCAGTTCTCAGCGATGAGGAGTTCGACCGCGTGGTCGCACACGAGCGACACCACGCCGCGCGCCGCGACC
This sequence comes from Kofleriaceae bacterium, assembly GCA_033763475.1. Lineage (GTDB taxonomy): Bacteria > Myxococcota_A > Polyangia > Haliangiales > Haliangiaceae > JABFXX01. The sequence continues at coordinate 1,629 of JANRKM010000175.1, read as the reverse complement.
CACTGCGGGCCATCGCTGCGCGCAGCGCGGCGTTCGGATTGTTCTTCCTCCCGGTGTTGCGAGACCTCCAACGTGAGCACGCGCTGTTGGCCGAGATCGCCGCCGACGCGGCCGCCGCATCGGGGCCAGCCGACCGCAGGGCGCTCGCGGCCGCTCTCTTGGCCTTCGACCGCTGTGGCGCCGGCATCGAACCCGAGCGGGTGGATCACCTGTGCGGCGTGAGTGTGACCGCAACGGTGCCGGTGCGGCCGATGGCCGTAGCGATCGCGTCTTCTGGTGCCGTGCTCGCGGCGAGCCTCTTCGTCGCGCTGACGGCCGCAACGGGCGGCATCGGTTCACTGACGGTGACTCCGCACGCGCTACTGATTTTCGCCGTGGGTGTGGTTGTTGTCGCGGTGACCAGCCGGGTACTGCGCCGGCGTGTACTGCCTGCGCCTCTCGCCTGAGCAACGACAGGGCGTAGTAGATTGACCGAATGGACGATCCCGTCGAGGTCACACCAACGCCTGCGGCGACACCGGAAAACGAGCATCGTCTGCATCGTGTGGTGATTCTCGCGATGGCAGGTGGAGCATTCTTGGTCATCGCCGCGGTTGCAGTGCTCACCGCGACGGGCGGTCGCGACCAGCCATCCGCGATGAACGCGGCAGATCCGAAGGTCGCGGCCTCGCGCGCCGGGTGCAAACTGGCACGTCATCGAGACGAGGGGGCGTCGCACACCACGAAGACCGTTCGCTACCGGAGCAACCCTCCGACGTCCGGGGATCACTCCCCTGAGCCGGCCCTTGACGGTCTCTTCGATCCGGGAAGCGAGCCTCGGCCGGAGCAGCTCGTCCATGCACTTGAGCACGGACGGGTCATCCTCCAGTATCGACCGGGCATCGAGCCGGGACCGCGCGCGGCGCTCGAAGCGCTGTTCGAGGAGCCCGTCAAGGGTTCCCCTGCGTATCACACCATTCTCGTGCAAAACGGCACCGAGATGTCAGCAGCGGTGGCTGCGACATCGTGGACACGGTCCATCACGTGCCCGCGCGCAAGCCCGGAGGCGATCGCGGCCCTGCGCGCGTTCCGCGAGCGCTACGTCGACCAAGCGCCCGAACTCGTCCCCTGAATACCTACTGCACCGCGACGTCGGTGAAGAGCACCTCGTGGACCTTGACGTCGGTGGTCTTGTTGATCTTCTTCGCGATGCGCTTCTTGAGCTTCTCGCGGCGCTCGGGTGAGCTGAGCTTCCGCGCGCTCGATTGGGCAAGCGCGTCCGAGATGATGTCCCGGACCACCGGTTCCTGCGGAAGGATGCCGAAGCCCTCGACGGGCTTCGGGGCTCCCTTGCCGCCATGGCCAGCGGAGGCCTCGGCGGCCGCGATGGCGGCACTGTAACCATGGCTGAACTCGAGGGCGACGTTCAGACGAGCGAAGCGACCATCCTTCAGGTTCACTAGGAACTCCTTCGGAATCACGTACACCTCCCCTTCGACCTTGTACTTGGGCTTAGGGGGTGGTGTCGCCAGGGCGAACTTGTACACGCCGCCGGCGAGGACAAGCGCGATGACGGCGATGATCGGGAGCTTCTTCTTCATGGCGTAGAACCGGATCGAGAGCTGCACACGGACCGTGTGTCCTGTGATG
>JANRKM010000174.1:0-5447 GCA_033763475.1 Kofleriaceae bacterium | reverse complement strand
GACGGCATCGCGGCCGACGCGCGATTGGTCGCGGCAGACGATGACGTCGCCGGCCTGGGCCTCGGCGATCAACTTGCGCAGAGCGGGGCGGGTGAAGTCGTCGCCGGCCAACCCGTCGTCGATGTAGTCGACGATCTGATCGCCAGCGAACGCGGAGCCGGCGATCCAACGGATGGCCCCGGCCCGTTGGGTCGTGAGCGAATACTCTTGGCCGTCGGATTCGGACCTGCGCAGGTACAGGCGGATCATGGCGCGCCTCCCATCACTTGCCGAACCAGCATCACAGCGAGCTTGCGCGCAGCCGCACGAGCGTCTGCCACGGAGGGCAGGGGAAGAGCCACCACGACCTGTGCACCAGCCATCGCGCGCCGAACGGCAGCACGCGCACCTGTCATCGCCCGCCGCCAACTCGCTCGCAGGGCACGCGCAGCCAGCTCGTACGCTCGATCGTCGCCCGCGTGCGCGGCATGATCGAGCGCGGCAGCAGCAGCTAGAAGGTCGTCGGGGGGGTTATCGAGTAAATGCGCCTCGGGGGGCGTGGCGGGCGGGATTTCGATGGCGGCGAGCATGGAGCCTCCGTGCGAGTTAGACGCGGGCTGCGTGCTGGATATTCAGCGCCCGACGGTGGGCAGCGCCCCCGCCGTCGGCCGGAGCATGTCCGCCACGTCGGCCAGTCGCCGGTTGTGCGCGATGCGGTCCGCGGTCATCACGCGCACGACGTGCTTCAGCTCGCGAACCTCGCGAGGGCTCAAGCGCCGGACGCTCGCGGGCAGCGGCGGCGGCTGCGCTGGTGCGCGTGTTGGCGCTGGCGGTGGGTTGCCCGCTCCGATTTCGGTCGGCTCTTCGTCCGGGTCGTCGGCCAACAAGATCACGCGTTCGCGGGTACTCATGAGCCGATGTCCTTGAGCGCGTTGTTCAGAGCAGCGCGAAGACGCGCGTTCGCGTCGGCCCACCCGGCCGACCATCCCTCGCTGAAGCCTGCCGACTTGTCGAGCTTGCGGCCGGCGGCAACGCGAACGACGTTGCGCAGCCACTCCGACATGTTCTCGCTGCCGCCGGCAGCCCGCAGCGCGGCCTCGTGCAGATCATGCGGAAGGCGGACGGCGACAACCGTGCTTCCTTCGACTGTGAGTTTGCGCGTCTTTCTCGGCATTGGCTAAGTGTACTGTTTACCTAAGTAACAATCAATGCCCACAATGGTCAATTGTGGGCCGTGGCATGATTGAGCAATGGCATTGCGGCCGACCAGCAAAAGCAAGCGACCAAAGCGGCAACTTGCACGGGTCGATCCCGAACGCGCGCTCACACTCGACGAGATCGTCAGGCTCAAGACGTGGGCACACGCGATCCTGGCGGACGACGATGCACACATCGCGGTTACGAGGGACGCGGCGATCGTCTTGGTTCTGCTCGGGACCGCCGCCAGACGGTTCGAGCTTTGCGCGTTCGTCGTCGGCGACTACCGTCGGAACCCGCCGACGATCGTGTTCTCGGAGGCGAAGGGCAACAGGACCGCAGCCGTGGCCATCACGAACGAGACGGCCGCGGTGCTCGACAAGTGGCTCGCGATCAAACGCGAGGTCGGCGAGTCGACGGCGAAGGATGCGCCCCTCTTTTGCGGTCGGCCCGGCGAGTTCATGGCGACGCGGACGTTGCACGAAGTTTGGAAGCGATCGCTTCGGACGGCTGGCGTCGATGACAGCTACGGCGTCCACGCTTCCAGGCACGCGGCAGCCATGGCGCTGATCTCCGCGACGAAGAGTTTGTTGCTCGCGCGTGATCTGCTCCGGCACGCTTCGATCACGACCACCGAGAGGGAATACGGCCATTTGTTGGCGTCGGATCTGCGCGCCGGGCTCGAACGAGCCGGACTCTGAGGTCAAGACGGCCCCTCGACCCGCGCGTTGCGGTGGGCGCGAAACGTCAGCGACGCGAGCGCAGCCACACGCCGCGCGTGCGTCGCCAGCTCGTGCGCTGTCGATTGCTCGCAGGGGTCCTCGATCGTCGTCTGCGCTGCCCACTCGGTCGCAGCGTGGGCAGCGCGTGCAGCGGCCTCGACGGCTCGGCGACCAGCGACGATCGAGCGCGCGAGAGCGCGTGCACGAACACGCACCGAGCGCGATGCCAGCGCGCGATGGTAGTTCGCCACGGCCCGATCGGCGGCGCGACAGATCTCGTCAGCGGCGGCGATCGCGTCGAGCGCTCGCGCGCGTATTTCAGCGAGGACGCAGGGCTCGCAAGTCTCGTGTGTCTCGATCATGGCGCTCATCTTACGCGGGCCCATGCATCGTCGGTGTCGACGTCGGAAACGGAATGATCTTCGCGAGCCGCGCGGGCTGCGGTTCCGGCGGCGGCTGCGCGTAGCCGAGGCGCGGCGGCCCGCTCGGAGCGCCCGGCCACATCCCTAGCGGCACGAGGGGCGAGTACATGAGCGGCGACCGTGCACGTTCGCGAGCGCGCTCCCGCTCCTCCGCGTACAACGTCAGCAGACGATCGAGCACGCGCGCGACGGGCAAACCGAGCCGGGTTGCCGCGACGTGTGCGGCCATTTGGGCGGACGCGTAGCCGCGCGTCTGCTGATAATCGCGCGCCAGTCGCGCGGCTTCGTCGAGACGATCGCGATCGATCAATTTGCACCTCTTGCGGTCGGGAACCCCAGGGCGAGCAGCCCCGTCACGTTAGCGGCGTGCACCTCGTCGAGTGCGGCGCGATCCTCCGCGTGCAACCGATCGCGCTCCGCGAGCACCGCCGTCCACGACGCGTGCGGAGTGATCGTCGGGCGCACGTCGCCGATAGGTTGACCGCTGGAATCCAGCCACCACGACGGCAACGCGGTCCAGCCGCGCTCCTCAGGGGCGAGCGCATCGCCGTTCGCGAGCGCGGGCGCGCCAGGTCGCGCGAACGCGTCCGCGGTCATCACCCGCCGCTCGCCTGTGCCGATGTGGCGGACGATGTACCCGCGTCGACGTCTGTCGTAGGCCGCGTTGCGAGGCATGGCGTACCAGCCCGTGGGCCGCAGCTCCCGATCCAACCGACGGGGCAGCCCCGCACGCTCGCACGCTCCGATGGTTGCCAGCGCGGCGTGGGTCACCTCGTTGCCCGCGGCGCGCACGCGTTGCTCGTCTGCCGGAGCCTCCGTCATCAGTGCCACCGCGCGAGCGGTCTCGTACTCCGCTCGTGCAGCCTCCTCGGCGGCGCGACACGCGGTGTGCTCGTCGGCTGGTGTGAGCGGTCGCGCTAGCTCCTCGACCGCCTCGGCCAGCCGAGCCGCCTCGCTCGTGTGGACGACGCTCGCCGCCCGCGCTGCCTCGACGGCGCGGACGGCGTCCACCTCGACGAGGCCCAGCGCTCGACGGGCGTGGGCGACGATCGCGCTCGACAGCCAGCCCCACGATCGTACGTGGTGTGCGCGCTCGCGCGTGCGATCGTGGGCGGTGATCGTGTCGACGGCGATCAGCGCCCGGACCGTATCGCCGTCGATGGGCCGGCCGTCGCGCAGGTACAGCCCGACGTCGGCGATTGAGGGAAGGACGACGGCGGCGACGTGCTCGCGCAGATCGGTTGCGTCGGCGGTGACGTCCAGATGCCAGCTCGTAGCTCGCGACCGGGGTAGCACGCGCGCTACCGCCGTCGCGATGGCTGCGCCGACCGCCGCCTCGTCGGGCGCCTCGATCGCCGTCGGCGCCCCTGAGATCGAGACCCGCCCGCGTGCGCACGCGTAGTCGATCGACACGAGCGGCACCAGCACATCCAGCGCCAGCCGACGCTCGCCCGACAGCGTGATCGCCGGCCGCACGATCGTGATCGCCGCGCCCCTCGCGCCAGGCCACACGAGCGCTCGGAGCCGGTCGCCGAGGCGGTGCACGGCGCTCAGCCCCGCTCGGGCGACAGGCGCCCCCATCGCTCGCCCGCGAGCCCATGGCTCGTCAGGCGTCGGCGGCGCCTCCGACACGCCGGCCAGCCCGCTCGCGTGGGCCCACACGGCGTCGGTGACCTCGCCCGCGAGGTTCACGAAGATCCGCGCAACGGGCACGCCCATTCCGACCAGCGCCCCCAACGCGCCGGCGATCCGGTCGCGGTCGGCGGCCGCACGGTGCAGCGCGCACCCGACGCACAGGGGGTCCCCGCACGCCATCGTCTCGCGCCACTCCTCGCCGGACGTCGGCGGGTGCACGCCCTCCGCGTCCGGCGCGCTCGCACGGTCGGCCTCGGGCGTCGACCAACGACGACGGGCCCAAGAGCACCGCACGCGCTGCCCGGTGGCTGCTGCGACGAGGCGGGTGAGCTGCCGCGCCTCGCGGCCCAGCTCCGGCCAGTCGGGCGAGCGCCCCATCATCTCCCCGGGCTCGTCGGGGGGGAGGGGGGGCCCCCCACTGGATTGCCCTATGTCCCTTATGGGCAATCCGGTGGGGGGGGTGGGGGGGCCCCAGGGCCCGAAGGGAGCGGACGTCGGCGCGCCCGCCGCGCCGCTGACGACGGCGGTCATCGCAGCACCTCGCGCAACCGCGCGGGCGGTGCCGATTGAGCGTTGGTTTCCTGGCGTGCGTTCGTCATTGGCGTCGTTTTCGAATAGGGGCCGAAAATAGAAAGGGCGGGCAAGCCCTCTGGTGAGGGGGCTGCCCGCCCTTGTTGCGGTTAGAACCTAGGAGCGCACTTGCGCCGTCGTCGCCGTCGCCGCCGTCACCGGACGCTCGTCGCGCTGGTTTTCTGGCGCGCCGACGAACCTGACGACGAGGCGCACGTCGGAGCACGCGAGCGGCAGCGGCGTTGCGGATGCATGCGATCGAACGGCGGCGCAGCTCGCACAGCAAGCGCTGCTTCTCGGCGTCCTTACGCGCGACGTGCGCGCGATCGAGTGGACCATGCTCGTCGAGGCGCTTCAGCGCATCGGCGACGGCAGGCGCCAGCGCGAGCGCATCAATCCACGCGCCTTCGTCGTGCTGGTTACCCAGCTCGCTTTCCTCGACGGTGAGTGTGTTAATCTGTTCGCAATGGTGCATCGGCCCGGCGCTGCTTCCGCCGACGGTGCATGACGCGCTTGTGGATGCGCGTCCCTCCCCGCTCGCAACGGGTGAGGTCTGCCCTTCGACCGGTTCAGCGTGTCAGGTCTGCCCTCGACATCGCAAGTGGGATCTCTGGCATCACAGCTCGGCTCGGCTACGCCCGAGCGTCAGCCGACCGGCTCGCGCCTATAGCTCACTTTCCGATCTGGAGGTCAAACCCCCAGCCCCAAATCAGGGTACTCGCCGCCGCTCGTTGCGGCCTCGATCTCCTGCTCCAACTTGTTGTGGGCGTGGGCGAGCGCGTTCAGCAGCGCTCGCGCGCATTCGAGGGACAGCGGCAGCCGCTGCACGGTGATCCGCGCCCGCCCCTGAAAATGATATGCGCGCACCTCGAACGGGTGCCCAGGCACCTCGAACGTCACACCGTCATCGCTGATGCCAAAC
>JANRKM010000173.1:0-40805 GCA_033763475.1 Kofleriaceae bacterium | reverse complement strand
AGCGGTTTCCGCTCCCGCCCCCGCGAGTCGTCCACAGCGTCTACCGGACGTAGCGAACCCGTGGACGAAGAGCCGGATGCCGGAAATCGGCACGTCCGGATCTGTGGGAGCCCCGGGCGCTGCCCGGGGCAACCCGACTGGCGTTAGCGGCGGCGGCGGCGGCCGAACATGACCAGCGCACCGAGGACACCGAGCGAGAGCGGGAGGGCGCTGCTCGGGCCGGTGGAATTTGTAGAGCAGCCACCGTCGATCTTCTCGTCGGTGCAATCGCTGTCCATGAGCGGGCCGCAGCCCTCGACGCAGCAGCCGTCGCCGTTGATGCAGCTAGTGATCTCGACGATCGCACACGCGGCGGTGCAGGTCGCGGCGGTGCCGACGACGACGTTGGGGGCGCATGCATCACCACTCGGCTCGCAGTCGACCGGGCACGAGCCGGGCGGATCGCAGGTCTCGCCGACGTCGACGACGTTGTTGTTGCACTCGTTCGCGGTCGGGTCGTACTTGATCGAAACGTTGAGGTAGTGCGCGCCCGGATCGGCGGGCATCTGGATGTCGGGGGCGAGGCCCTTGGTGAACGTGAACGACCCCTGCCAGTTCTGGTTCGAGGTCGTGGAGTCACCGTCCGCGGTCTCCATGCGGACGCGGTAGATGCCGTCGGGCACCAAGACACCGAGCTTGTCCTTGACGTCCCAGGTCACGGACAAGCGCATGCTGTGATCGGGGCGGGAGGCGCCGGAGACGGCATCGACGTCGTTGAGGCCGGCTTTGGCTTGCCAGGCGACCAGGTGTTGGTTGCGCAGCTGGCACCATCGACCGATGGTCTTGATGAACTCGCCGGCCTCGTTCTCGACCCAGATCGCGACGCAGTTGACCGGCGCCCACTCGGCGCCGACCTGGGTGGTGTTGGTCTCGACGGTCAGCAGGGGGGCCGCGTTCCCGAGTGAGGTCCCGAGTCCCAGGATCACGGCTGTAACAAGGCCAAATTGCACGGCGCGCGGCATGGTCCCCATCGATAGCAAGATCGTCGCCGATCCGAGGGGAAGGTCAAGCCCCCGTAATCTCGACCTCGAGCAGGGTGGCCGGCGTCGCTGGATCGTCGGGATCGAGGACGATCCAGGCGTGGCCCGGCCGCGCCGGATCGAGGGCGATGCCCTCCGCCTTCACGGGCTGACCATCGGGACCGAGGAGCGGCGTGGCGCGGACGCAGTCTCCTTCGATGATGCCGAGCTGCGAGCCGACGACCCGGCCATCGTCGACCGCGTTGGGGGAGAGCTCGGCACACGCGAGGTAGAACACGCGTGTGCCATCGGCGATGGCGTCGGTGAAGCCGAGCCGCGCTCCTTCGATGGTGCCGAGGTCGTAGTAGTCGACTTGCGGGGAGGTAGGGAGGCGGTCGCGCGCGTCGAGCCAGGCGCGCAGCGTGGCGAGCTGGGTGCGGAGCACTGCGGGGCCGTGGTCGGCGGGGCCCGAGTTGCCCCGATGGAACAGCCACAGCTCGGCGCCCACGCGCGCGGCGCCCTCGATGTTGATCGGGCCGCCGAGCGCTTCGCGCAGCTGGCGATAGAACGGCTCGGCATCGCGCACGCGCACGACGTCATGGCGCACGCGGCAGATCTTCTCCCGGATCGGCAGCGAGCCCGAGCCGAACGCCCACAGCTCGTCGTCGATGGCGAGGCACGATTCGAGGTCGAGCTTGTCGAGCTTGTTGCCGAGCGCGACCTCGAAGCGCCGGCGGCCGTCGATGCCGCGCGGCAGCTTGATCGCGGAGACCTCATCGCTGGCGACGACCGCGAGGAACGAAGCGTCGTCTTGCACGACGACGAGGCGGCCGCCATGCATCGCGATGCCCGAGGCGGCGCGCACGTGGGTGGGCCGATCGTCGTGCGTCGGGGCGTCGCCCGAATAGGGCAGGGCGCGCGTCGCGACGATGCGAACGGCAAGGCCTTGATCGAGCTGCGCGCGCCTGCTCACACGGCGAGCTTAGCGCACCGTCACCCGTCGTTGGGTGATGACGCCCCACAACCTGGCCGGTCTTGACGCATATTATCGTATGTAATACGCTCGTATGTATGAACGTCGATCGGCTCTCGATCACGCTGGACCCGAAGCTGGGGGCTGCCGCACGCAAGGCGGCCAAGCGCGCGAAGGTCAGCCTCTCGGCGTGGATCGCGGAGGCAACCGCGGATCGGGTTCGTAACGAGGCGCTCGGTCATATGCTCGATCAGTGGGAGGCCGAGGAAGGGTCGTTCACGCCAAGAGAGCTGACCGAAGCAGCCGAGGCCTTGGGACTGGGCGCGCCACGCGGGAAGAAGCGGCGGTGAGCGCCGTCCTCGACGCCGGCGCGTTCGTGGCGGTGGAGAAGCGCGACCGCCGTGTGGGGGCCATGTTGCGCGTCCTGCAGCAACGCCGGGTACCGTTGCGGACCAGCGCAGCCGTGGTCGCACAGGTCTGGCGGCAGGGTGCCAAACAAGCCCTGCTCGCGAAGGTCCTCGCGAGTGTCGGTGTTCGTGCACTCGGGCCAGGTGATGATCAGCGTACCGGGGAGCTACTCGCGCTTGCGGGCACGGACGACGTGATCGACGGGCATGTCGCGCTCGTCGTCGAGGATGGCGATCAACTGCTGACGAGCGACCCGGGCGATCTCGACCACTTGCTCGAGACCCGCGGGATCGACGCGACCATCGTCACGGTGTAGCCGCGGGGCGCGCGGCCGGCTCACAGGCCGAGCTGATCGGGTATGGGCCACCCCGTCGCGAGGTCATGGTAGCGAATGCGCGCCCGGCGTGCGAAGCCCTTGTCGGCGGCACCGCGACCGACGCAGAGCATGCGATCGAGGGCGAGGTCGTGCTCGCGTGCGAGCGCGAGCGCGAGCCCGGGGAGTGGCTTGCGGCACCAGCACACGGGCGGACCCGGCGCGTGCGTGCAGCACGCGGTGACGAGGGTGAGGCCGAGCAGCTCCTCGAGACGTGCGACGAGCGTGGCGAACTGTTCGCGCGGCACGCCCGGTTGCCACGAGGTAGCCGCGAGCACGTGACCCGCGGCGTGCCACGCGGCGAGTGCCGGCGCGGCGCTGGCGTGGAGGCGGACCTTGTCGACGGTGCGCGGGCGGCCGACCCACACCGCGTCGTCGAGCTCCACGAGCAGCGCGGGCCGCGAGCCCGTGCGCGGGTGCGGCGTGAAGGCGACCTCCTCGACGGTGGTGAAGCCCTCGTCGGTGCGCGGTGGCTCGTAGCTGCGGCGGAAGCGAAACTGCGCGCCGGGGCCGATGGTGCCGTTGCGCAGCTCCGCGGGCTCGAGCAGGCGGCCGTGTTGCGCGAGCACGCGAGCAGCGGCGTTGCCCTGCGCGTCTTCGAGCGCGGTGGCCAGCACGACGCAGCGGATCGCGAGCCCATGGCGATGCGCGAGCTCGATCACCGGCGCGCGTGAGGCACGGGTGCCGTACGTGTTGTCGAGCACCACGCGGTCCGCGCCACCGGCGAGGACGGCGTCGAGCTCGCGTGCGAGATCGAGGAGCGAGCCGCCGCGTTCGTCCCGATTGAGACGCAGATAGCCCTTGGCGACGAAGTCCTCGGCGAGCGTGGACTTGCCGGCACCGGGCATCCCCGTGACCAGCACGATCTCGCCGGCGCGCGTAGCCGTGGAGCGTGAGGTATCGCCGATCGCGAGGAACCGCGCGCGTAGCTGCGCGAGCGCCTCGTCGTCGAGGATCAGCGCACGTCCGGCGCTCTGTGCGGTCTCGACGCGCGTGGCTCCGGGCAGCGGCACGATCACCGGCGACAGCGCGCGCAGCCACGCGAGCACGACGTCGCACGGCGTGGCAGCAAGGCGCTCGGCGATCGCGCGCAGCACCGGATCTTTCGCGGCGCGCTTCACACCGGCAGGTCCTCCGAGCGGACGATGTGCAAGCAGCTGGATGCCGCGTGAGGCGCACGCCGCGACCAGCCCGCCGCGCACGGCATCGAGCTTCCAAGGTGAAAGCTCGACCTGCACGGCGTCCATCCGCGCGAGCTGTTCGGCTGCTTCGAGCTGATGCAGCGTGATGTTCGACAGGCCGATCGCGCGGGCGACACCGTCATCGCGGATGCGGGCGAGTGCCCGCACGCTGGTGGCGAGGGCCGTGCGCGGATCGATGGCGTGGAGCAGATAGAGATCGAGGGCGTCGACCCCGAGGCGCTCGCGGCTCGCGCGTGCAGCGGCGACGAGGTGGCGCGCCTTGCCGTCGGGCACCCATGCTCCACCAGGACGGGTGAGCCCGCCCTTGGTCACCACGCGGACATCGCGACCGGCGACCGCGTGTGCGATCAGGCGCTCGTTGTGGCCGCGCTCGCTGTCGTCGAGGCAGTAGGCGTCGGCGGTGTCGAGCAGGGTGACGCCGGCGTCGAGTGCTGCGCGCAGGACGGCGAGTCCGCGTGCATCGTCACGGTCGGGCTCTGTCGAGAGCCGCATGCACCCGAGCGCCCGGGGCGACTCCGGCCTCTCGTCTTGATGACGCGGCGGCTCATGCACCGTCAATGGTGGTGATGGGCAGCGGGCACGCCCGGCTCGTCCTTGGGCGGATAGAAGAACCGGAACGGGTGCTTGACGAAGGCCTTGAGGACCGCGATCGGCAGCAGGCGCCGTTCGCCGCGGGGTACGTCACGGGCGCGCAGGGCGACGATCAGCGCGAGCGCGAAGCTGACGCCGAAGTTGAGCAGGCCGATGAAGGCGATGCCGACCCAGGCCCAGATCACCGGACTCCACCCCGCGCCGTCGATGCCGAGCGAGGAGATGGAGAGCGTCAGCGAGCCGGAGGACAGCGTGATGTGCCGGACGTCGAGCGGGAGACCGACGAACTTCGCGAAGACGGGGATCATGCCGAGCAGGAAGCCCAATGCGACCGAGCCGCCGAAGCCCGCCGACTGGCCTTCGATGAACCGTGCGAGACGGACCATGCGGGCCTTGCCGAACTTCTCCGCGTGCCGATGGTGCTCGATCGCTTCGGGCAGTCGGCGATAGACGACCCAGTTCTCGAACCAACCCGCGAACAAGCTGGAGATCCAGAGGAGCACGCCGGTCAGCGCGCCGAAGAAGATCGTGCCCGAGCCCAACGGATCGAAGGACGCGATCACGCCGTGGGCAGTTTTGTCGTCGAGGAACGAATGTCCTCGGAAATGTTGTAACAGCAGATCGAACCCGAGCGCGGTCACTATCACCGCGGACACGTTGCCCACTGCCGCCGCGAACTGCGAGCGCGCGATGCGGGCGATCAGCGCGACGAGCTCGTCAAGTCGCCCAGGGCCGGCGCTGTCCCGAATGGTGCCGGCGAGTGCGGCCGCAGTCATCGATGGCTGCTTGGTCGCGAGGGTGAAGCCGAGCAGCTGCATCACGACGAAGCTGCCCGCGTACACCACCGAGGACAGGAGACCGTCGATGAAGAGCGGCCAGTGGCCCCATTTGACGAAGAACTTCGCGACCGCGGTACCGAGGGTCAGCACGCCACCGCCGGCGGCCGACGACATCATCTTCCAGTACTCGCGCTTGCCCGAGGTGACGTAGTGCTCGCCGGTCTTGCCGGCGCGTTCGATCACCTTGCGCGCGAGCAACCGGAGGTTGTCGCTCATCAGCTGCGTGAAGCTGCGCGCGCCGACGAGGCCGCGCCCGATCGCCGCGAGCACGGCACGGATCTCGTACGTAGGCTCGATATCGTCATCGCCATCCGCGAACGGCAACAGAAGCTCGATGCGCGCGAGCCCACGCTCGATCGAGTCGAGCGAGTACACGACGTCGATCGAGACGCCGGTTTCCTCGAGGGCGATGCGCACCTGATCGAGGTGGCGGCGCGCGGCCTCGATCAAATCGGGCATCTCCTGCGGGCGCGCACGCGTGAGGTGATAGAGCGGGGAGTCGCGGACACCCGAGACGGCGGTGCGCGTGCGGAACTGCTCGGCCATGCCGAGCGCCGCGATCCGCGTGGCGATCATGCTGATCGAGTCGATGATCGAAGCGCGCAGCGGCTCCCATGCGTCGCCGCCGACCTCGGCCATGCGGTGGAGCAGCGGGTCCGCAGCGGGGCCCAGCCAGTCGAGCTCGTCGAGGCGGCGCACGATCGCGCCGGCGAGGCGCCACAGCTCGTGTGGCGCGGGTGCCTCCGGGAGGAACCGGCGGGCGAGGCGATCGGTGGTCTCTGCCCACAGACCTTTGTCGTTGGGCAGACCGACCTCGCCGAACAGCTTGATTGCACGGGTTTGCGACAGGACCGAGTGCAAAACGCCTTGGAAACGCGTCCGCGCTGGGGCGATCTTCTCGAGCGCCTCGACCACCATTTGGAGGCGCAAGATCGCTGTGTGCCCGGTGGTCTCCACCGCAGGGCCCGCGACGATGAAGCGTCCTAGCTTCTCGAGCGACGCGAGCTGCTCGACGAGAGGAGCGCCTGGATCGAAGGCAACAAGGATGGTCCGCAGGCGCGGCCCGGCCTTGCCTTCCTGCGCTCCGAGAATGCGATTGAACTCGCCCGCGTCCGGGAAAGCATCACCCGCAGAGGTTGCTAAGGCCTCAGCGTTCACGTCGAACACGTTAACCCGTTCTGCCGCGCGTGGGTTCGATCACGCGTACCATCTCATGCGTGATCCCGTGGCAAGAGCTCGGACGTGCAAGCGTGCCAACCGGCGAGCTCGTGCTCGCACGACGTGGCGACGAGTACGCCATTCGGCTCCGAGGTGCCGAGCTGATGAACAGCCGCGCACACGCATCCGAAGAACACCTCGCCACGCTCGCGTGTGCGGGCTTAACAGACCGCAAGGACGTGCGCGTGATGATCGGTGGGCTCGGGATGGGCTTCACCGCGCGCGCTGCGCTCGGCGTGCTCGCCCCGGATGCGCGCGTCGAGGTGGTCGAGCTCCTGCCGGAGATCGTCGCGTGGAATCGCGGACCGCTTGCACACCTTGCCGACCGACCGCTCGATGATCCCCGTGTCGAAGTGATCGTCGCCGACGTCACCGAGCGGATTCGCGCCGCACACGGCGCCTATCAAGCGATCATGCTCGACGTCGATAACGGCCCCGACGCGTTCACCACGCCGAGCAACGCCGCGCTGTACGGCGTGCGCGGACTCGAGCGTGCGCGGCGCGCATTGACGCCGGGCGGCGTGCTCGGCGTGTGGTCGGTGGAGGATGACCGCGCGTTCACCGGGCGCTTGCGTGGCGTCGGGTTCGCCGTCGAGCAACATCGCATCGCGCCGCGTCCGAACAGCGGTGCGCGTCACGTCGTTTGGATCGCGCGCGCTCCCTGATCCGAAGCACGACGACCTCGCCGCGGCACGTGCACTGCACCTCGTCTTCGGGATGCTGCTCTTCCCGGTTGCGAGGTTCTCGTAGCGATGCAGACGCTCGCCGTCCCGATCTGGGCGTGGGTGGTGCTCGGCGTCGTGGTCCTGACGTCGGTGATGACGGACTTGTTCGCGCATCGCGGTGACCATGTCGATTCGCGCAAGCGCGCCGTGCTGTGGACAGTGTTCTGGATCGCCACGGCGCTCGGCTTCAACCTGTTCGTCGCGCTGTACTTCGGACGGAACGCCGCTGAAGAGTTTCTCGCAGCGTACCTGCTCGAGAAGAGCCTCTCCGTCGACAACCTGTTCGTGTTCTTGCTCGTGTTCGGTGCCCTCTCGATCCCACGCAGTGAGCAACATCGCGTGCTCACGTGGGGCATCTTCGGCGCGATCGTGTTCCGCGGCATCCTGATCTTTGCCGGCGCCGCGGCGGTGCAGCGCTGGCACGCGCTCACGTACGTGTTCGGTGGCATCTTGCTGCTGGCCGCGCTCAAGTTGCTTCGCGACAAGCCCGCGTCGCGAGAGGGCAGCAAGGTTGTCGTCTGGCTCGAACGGCACCTGCCGTGGACGCGCCAGCTCGATGGTCACAAGTTCACGACGTATAGCAACGGTCGCCGCGTCGCGACGCCGCTCCTGATCGCGCTGATCGCGATCGAGCTCACCGACATCGTGTTCGCGATCGACTCCGTGCCGGCGGCGTTCGCCGTGACCAAGGAGCCGTTCATCATCTACAGCTCGAACCTCCTCGCGATCCTCGGACTGCGCGCTCTCTATCAGGTCCTCGCCGGCCTGCTCGCCGACCTGCGCTACCTGCGATTCGGGCTCGCTGCGGTGCTCGCGTTCGCGGGGGCCAAGCTGATGCTCGCGCAATGGGGGACGCTGCCGCCGCTCGTGTCGGTGGGGATCATCGCGGTGTGCATCTCCCTATCGGTCGTGGCCAGCGTGTGGGCAAACCGGCGCGATGCGCGCCGCGAGGTGCGACCGCCGATCCTGCGCCCCCCGGCTGCAGGATCCGCAGCCCCCTGAATCGCCTCACTTCGCTGCGCAATTTCCACGCTAGTAGCGACGAGCACTTGCGCGCTGGTCCGAGCCTTGCTGTAACTCGGACACGCCATGAAGCTCTGTATCTCCCTCATTTCGTGTTTGCTCCTCGCTGCGGGCTGCAAGACGGATGCTCCGGAGTCCGAGGCTCCGTCGACGAAAGCCAAGGAGACCACTGCGGACACAGGTGGGCGGAAGGGCCGGTCCGGCAAGATCGACTTCGAGCGCCCGCGCGCGCCGCGTGCCGACCGGCCGCCGTCGCTCCAGGAAGGCCCCCCCTCGGATGAGAACGGCTCGAGCGATCGCCGCGATCGGTGGGAGGAGCGCCGGGAGCGCATGGCGGAGCGCCGCAAGGAGCGCATGGCGCAGATCGACACCAATGGTGACGGCACGCTATCGCCCGAGGAGCTGACGGCCGCCCGCGCGAAGCGCGCCGAGGAGATGCACGGCCGATTCGACGCCAACAACGATGGCAAGCTGACCGCCGACGAGCTCAAGGAGGCGCGCATGTTCCGCCGTAACGGCGGCGATCCTGCGGCGCTCGATACCGACAAGAACGGCGAGATCTCGAACGCGGAGCTCGAGGCCGGCATGCAGAGCATGCGCGACCGGTTTCGCCGTGACTGGGACAACGCGGCGGGTCGCGGAAGCAACAACGACCCCTGAACTGAATCGTGCGATGCTCGGGACGTGAGCCGTCTCGCCCTCGCACTGCTGCTCGTGTCCGCTCTCGCGCATGCCGACGCGCCCGCGGATGACGGCCGCGAGACGTCGGCGGCCGACCATCCGAAGGTGGTAAATCGGATCAACCTGCGCGTCGGGCGGGCGACGTCAGATCTTATCGGGCGGCCGACGATCTGCATGGACGTGAAGATCGCCCTCGGCTTCGATATCGAAGCGTGCGGCACCGGCGCGCAGCTCATCCACGACGATTACGGCCAGGAGATGTCCCACTATCGCATCAACTACGCAGTCGCGAATCGGTCACTGTGGAAGGGAACGCTCTACGCGCGCGGCGGGCTTGGAATCGCCGAAATGCAGGTCGGCAAGGACAATCCCGGCTTCGTGTTCGGGTCGCCGGACCAGGATCGCGGGTCGGTCACGGGGCCCGAAGCCGCGGTATCCGCGCAGTGGTTTGCGCCCCTGTACAAGGGGCTCGATTTCGTCGTCACGGGGACGGCAGGTCTTGCCTACTTCGCGCACGCCGACGAGCTCGCCACGACCAAGAGTGACGTGCAGAGCTTCGCGTCGATCGAAGCGGGTATCGGCTGGTGATTCAACAGGTTCGGCCGTGACGCAGTCATGACGTGAACGCGTTACGCGGCGTCGCTGATCCGTGGTTTAACCGGCGAACGATGGAGCTGCGGACTATCGCGACCTACGCCCGCACCATTCGGCCCGTGCTGCCGAAACAGGCGTTCGCGCCTGCTACCTCGCGCGTGCTGTGGCTGCCCTTTCACGCCATCGTGATCGGCACCATCGCGTGGGCGCTCGCTGCGGGCCACGTGCCGGCGCTACTGTGGCCGGTGGCCTCGATCATCATCGGCTGTTCCCTCGCGGGCATCACCTTCCTCGGCCACGAGGCGCTGCACGGCGCGGTCGTACGCGGCAAGCTCGCGATCAAGATCGTCGGCTTCTTCGGCTTCTTGCCGTTCACGGTGTCGCCGACGCTGTGGACCAACTGGCACAACCGCGTCCACCACAATCACTGCGGGCAACCCGGTATCGATCCGGACATGTACCCGACGTTGCTCGAATACGAGACCCAGCGCAGCGCACGGATCATGGCCGATCACTTCGGGCTCGGTCGTCGCCGCCTGATGTCGCTGGCCAGCCTGTTCGTTGGCTTCACCGGCCAGAGCCAGCAGATGCTGTGGAACGCGCGCAAGCTCAACATCCTGTCGCCCGGGCTGCACCGCCGCGCATTCCTCGAGTTCTTCCTCGGCGTCGCGTTCTGGGCCACGGTCGCGGTGCTCGTCGGCTTCGTGCCGTTCATCTTCGTCTATCTGATCCCCCTCGTGATCGCGAACGCGATCGTGATGGCGTTCATCCTCTCGAACCACAACCTCAGCCCGCTGACCCCGGTCAACGATCCGCTGGTCAACTCGCTCTCGGTGCGGCTGCCGCGCGTGCTCGAGTTCGCCACGCTCGATTTCGGGTTCCACACCGAGCATCACCTGTTTCCGGCGATGAGCACTCGCCACGGCCGGGTGGTGCGCGATGCGCTGCGCGCGCATTTCGGCGCGTTCTACCAGTCGCTGCCGCTGTGGGAGGCGTTGCGGCGGCTCTACAACTCGGCGCGCGTCTACAAGGACGACACGACGCTGATCGACCCGCCAAGCGGGGAGACGTTCGCGACCCTGATGCCGCGCGAAGCAGCGTCAGACCCGCGTGCTACCTGATAGGATCATGGATCGCCATCCACGCGGCACCCTTCCGCCTCCGCTGACATCGCCGATCGAGCACGGCTCCGATGCGCGTCCAGGGCAGGCCCCGCGCGCTTCCTGCGATCTCGCGTCGACATGCCCGACCTGCTGCACGCTGATGCAGCCCGAGCACGCGCACTACCGCTGTGCGACCTGCGGCTACCGCGACTCCTGCTGTTTCTAACCCTGCTTAGCCTTCGACGCGCTCGATGCGGCCGTCGGCGTGGCGCGCGAACCGGCCTTCCTCGCGCGGATGTGTGGGCGCCTCGCTCGGCCACGGCCAGCCACCGAACTGTGTGCGCTGGTAGTCGGCGAACGCCTGCATGATCTCCTGCCGCGAGTTCATGACGAACGGGCCGTGTTGCACGACCGGCTCGTTGATCGGGCGGCCCTGCAGGAGCAGTAGCTCCGCGCCCTGGGCGCCGGCGACGATCGGTGCTGGCGTGTCGGGGTGGAGGCTCGCGCCCGTCGGGCTCTTGTAGCTGCGCGCCCCGATCGTCGCATCGCCAACGAACAGGTACAGGGTGCGGTTGGTGCCGGCCCGAGCGGGCGGCATCGTCCACGCGGCGCCCGGCTGCATGCGGATCGTCCAGATCGCGAGGTCGCTCTCGGGCCGCGAGGCCCACGACTTCGGCGGCGGGGACGGCGGCGTGATCCCCTCGAGCGCGCCCGCGATCACGGTGACCTCGGTGGTGCGGCCCTCGCTGTCGCGTGCGGTGTGGCGCGGGATGTTGTGGTCCCACAGCATCGTGAAGTGCGGCTCGGCGAGCTTGTCGGCGCGCGGCAGGTTGAGCCAGATCTGGAACAGCTCGAGCGGGTTGGGTGCGCTCTTGTCGAGGAGGGGGAACATCTCCGCGTGCACGATGCCCTTCCCCGCGGTGAGCCACTGCACGTCGCCGCGCCCGAACCGCGCGGCAGCGCCGAGCGAGTCGGAGTGATCGATCAGGCCGCGGCGCACGATGGTCACCGTCTCGAAGCCGCGGTGCGGATGGCCCGGGAAGCCGGGCACCTCGCGTCCGTGATACATGCGCCAGCCGTCCTTGCCGGCGAAGTCCATGCCGAGGTCGCGCCCGGCGAGCGAGGCGGCGGGGCCGAGCTTGTCGTTGCCCGCTGGATACGCGTCGTCGTGGTGGACGCAGAACAGGAACGGGTCGACCGTCTCCCACGGGAAGCCGAGCTGGAGCGTACGAATGACCGGATCGCGCGACATTGCTCACACCGTAGCGCCGGGGCGCGCGGTCGTCGATGGTGTGAGCGTGATGCGGTTTCGGCACAGACTGTTCTGCCGTGGCTGGCGGTGCTCGCCTCCGCTTGCATGAAGTCGCGTCTGGCCGATGTGCCGTTGCTCGATCCATCACTGCCCGATGCGCCAGGGATGCGCCTGGCACTTCGCGTGATATGGCGGACCGCCCGGATGATGTGACTGGGACACCGTCGCAACTCGACGACGGGCGGAACCACGACTACGGCACCGGCCGTACCGACTGCTTCGATCTCGCAGCGCTCATGGAGCCAATGCCTGCGAATGCGGTGCTTCCAGCCGGCTGGTAGGCTAGGGGGGATGACGGAGTGGACAGCGAGCGCGTGCATCCTGTGCGAGTGCAACTGTGGCCTCGAGGTCCAGCTCGGCGGGGACGATGGCCGTCACCTCGTGAAGCTGCGCGGGGACAAGCGGCACCCGTCATCGCAGGGCTACGCGTGCGAGAAGCCGCACCGCCTCGATCTCTACCAGCACGGGCGTGATCGCCTGACCACGCCGCTGCGCCGACGCGCCGACGGCACGTTCGAGGAGATCGACTGGGACACCGCGATTCGCGAGGTCGCGGCGCGGCTCGCGGCGGTGCGCGACACCCACGGCGGGGACGCGATCTTCTATTACGGCGGCGGCGGCCAAGGGAACCATCTGCCGGGCGCGTATTCGACGGCGACGCGACGCGCGCTCGGCTCGCGCTATCGCTCCAGTGCGCTGGCCCAGGAGAAGACAGGCGAGTTCTGGATCTCCGACCGCATGATGGGCGCGGCCACGCGCGCGGACTTCGAGCACTGCGACGTCGCGCTGTTCCTCGGCAAGAACCCGTGGCACTCGCACTCGATCCCGCGTGCGCGCGTGACGCTGAAGGAGATCGCGCAGGATCCGGCGCGCACGTTGATCGTCGTCGATCCGCGGCGCACGGAGACGGCCGAGCTCGCGGATATTCATCTGGCGGTCAAGCCGGGCACCGATGCACATCTGCTCCTCGCGTTGCTCGCGATCCTCGTCGAGGAGGGCCTGGTCGACCGCGCTTTCCTCGACGCCCACGTCGCCGCAGGGGAATTCGAACAGGTCGCAGCGGCGTTGGCGAGCGTCTCGGTTGCCGACGCGTGTGTGCGGTGTGGACTCGATGAGGCGCTGGTCCGTCGCACCGCGCGCATCATCGGTGGTGCGAAGGCGTTCGCGAGCTTCGAGGACCTCGGCGTGCAGATGAACCGCGACTCGACGCTGGTCAGCTATCTGCATCGCTTGCTCATCCTCCTCACCGGCAGCTTCAGTAAGCCCGGGACGCACTTCATTCCCGCGACGCTCGTCGATATCGCGAACGGTGAGGCGAAGCGCACGAGCCCGGTGGTCGGGGCGCGCCTCGTCGGTGGCCTCGTGCCGTGCAACAACATCGCCGACGAGATCCTCACCGACCATCCCAAGCGCTATCGCGCGATGCTCGTCGAGGCGGCCAATCCGGCGCACTCGCTGGCGGACTCGAAGCGGATGCGCGAGGCGCTCGCGTCACTCGAGACGCTCGTGGTGATCGACGTCGCGATGAGCGAGACCGCGCGGCTCGCGCACTACGTGCTGCCGGCGGCGAGCCAGTTCGAGAAGGCGGAGGCGACCTTCTTCAACTTCGACTTCCCGAAGAACTACTTCCATCTCCGGCGGCGCCTGATGCCGCCGATGGCGAACACGCTGCCCGAAGCCGAGATCCACGCGCGGCTCGTCGAGGCGCTCGGCGTGATCACCGAGGCCGACCTCGCACCGCTGCGCGCCGTCGCGCACGATCGCGCCGCGTACGCGATGACGATGATGGCGAAGGTGATGAGTGACCCGCGGCTCGGGCCGCAGGCACCGGTGATCCTGTATCGCACGCTGCCGC
This sequence comes from Kofleriaceae bacterium, assembly GCA_033763475.1. Taxonomy (GTDB): domain Bacteria; phylum Myxococcota_A; class Polyangia; order Haliangiales; family Haliangiaceae; genus JABFXX01. Next base: position 26,910 of record JANRKM010000173.1, on the reverse strand, counting down.
TCCCCGACGACGCGCGTGAAGGTGCGGTGGTGTTCGGCCTCGCGCTGCGTGCGGCGATGGAGCACGGGCCCTCGCTCGCGCGCGCGGGCTTCGGTGGCGCGCCCCTACAGGCCGCGACGGCGCTGTTCGAGGCGATCGTCGCGAACGCGTCGGGCGTGGTGTTCGCCGTCGACGAGTGGGCCGACGTGTTCCGCCGCGTGAAGACGCCGGGCAAGAAGCTCGTGCTCGCGCTGCCCGACATGCTCGCGGAGCTCGCGCGCGTGCAGGCGAGCCCGGCGCCCACGACCGATGCGGCCTTCCCGTTCGTGCTCACCGCGGGCTAGCGCCGGTCGTTCACCGCGAACACGATCATCCGCGACCCGCTGTGGCGGAAGAAGGACGCCGAGGGTGCGCTGCGGATCAATCCCGACGACGCCTCGGCGCTCGGCGTCGCGACCGGGCAGCCCGTGCGCTTGACCACGCGCAAGGACACGGTCGTCGTCGTCGTCGAGGTCTCCGCCACCATGCAGCGCGGTCACGTCGCGTTGCCCAATGGCCTCGGCCTCGGGTACCCGCTCGTCGATGGCGCGAAGGTCACGGGGATCGCCCCGAACGAGCTGACGTCGACCGAAGACCGAGATCCCTTTGTCGGGACGCCGTGGCACAAGTCGGTGCCCGCTCGGCTCGAACGCGTCGACTAGCGGCGTATTGTTCCCGGATGGCAAAGGCCAAGGCGAAGGCGAAGGCGAAGTCGAAACCCAAAGCGAAGTCGAAGCCGGTCAAGGCGAAAGCCAAGCCGGCGGCGAAGAAGGCGGCGAAGAAAGCCAAGCCGGCGGCGAGGAAAGCCAAGCCGGCGGCGAGGAAAGCCAAGCCGGCGGCGAAGAAGGCCAAGCCGGCGGCGAAGAAGCCGACGCCGCCGAAGAAGCCAGAGAAGCGCGTGAAGGCATCGATTCAATGGTCGACGGTCGAGGAGCTGTCGGCTGCGTGGAACGAGAAGGGCCGCGCGTACTTCACCGACTACGGGCAGCGTCTGGAGAAGTTGTACAGCGGTGACACCGAGGTCGATCTCGGCATCGAGGACCCGCGGACCGAGGAGGATGGTGACGCGGTCATCAACGCGATCGTCGAGCTCAACAAGCAGGGCGAATGGGCGCGTGCGCGCGAGCTGTTCGATCCTGCCTATGCGCCGGTATTCGAATGGATCAAGTCGAACGACGCGCAGCTCGGCTTCGTCACCATCCTCGGCCCCGATCAGGTCCTCGTGCGCTACGGGTCGCCGTGGCAGAAGGACGGCCAGATGTACTTCCTCGAGGGCGGCACGGCCACGCCGGTCCGCGACGTCATCGGGGCCACGCGCTCGCGCAACCGCGATCACCTGGTGCTGGCGAAGCCGACCGGCCTCACGTGGCATGACCCGCGCGCAGGCCTCGCGGGCATCACGCGCGAGCCGCTCGCGACGCTGCCGTGGCCCGGCATGGAGATCCTGCGGCCACAGGGGCTCACCGAGGCGCAACAGGCCGCCTGGTCGACCGAGGAGACCTCGTTCGACGTCGAGCAGATGCAGGTCTCCGACGACGGCATGCGCGTGGTGGTCAGCTGCTACCGCCAGGGCATCCTGCTCGGCTCGCGGCGCCCGGGCGATCCGCCGTGGCACCTGCTGCTGCCGACCGCGCTCGCCCCGTACTACGACGGCTCCGACGACGACGACAGCACCGAGGCGCCGTCGTGCGGCGACATGACCCACGTCGCGATCTCGCGCGATGGAACGCGGCTCGCGTGGGGCTCGCAGGACTCGCGCCACTTCACCGCGGAGATCGGGGAGGACGGCGTGCCCACCTGGTACGCCACCGTCGGTCACATCAGCGAGTACCCGCACTTCGCGGCGTTCTCCGACGACGGCGGCCACGTCGCGTTCAACTCGTGCCACTTCTACAACGGCGCCACGATCGCCTTCGCGTGGGACGGCAACCGCGGCAAGGACCTCGCGTCCTACGAGGTCCACGGCGAGGCGCCGGTGATCGAGGACAACCTGCGCGTATACGCGGGCTGCTGGCTGCCCAAGGACGTGCTCGACGCGACCATGAAGCGCAGCGTGCAATCACCGGGCGCCTTCGCGCTCGCGGGCTCGGGCGTGCTGCGCTGCGTGAACACCCAGGGCCAGCTCGCCTTCGTCCAGGGCTTCGGCTCGTCGGCGTCGAGCATGGACTTCTGCCCGGAGAGCCGCCGGTTCGCGATCGCGGGCTACTCCGGCTTCGTCCACCTCTACGATCCGTACGAGGAGGAGCACCCCGGCCGCATCGACGGCGTGCGGGCGCGACGCGAGGTGGCGCGCTGGGCGTTCTGGCCGCGCCTACCCAACGGCCCGATCCGCTGGTAGCGGCTCAGCTTCCGCCCATGGCGCGCAGGGAGCCCTGCACCCGCACGCTCGGGCCTTCGGACAGCTCGCTGCCGAGCGTCGCGTCGACGGTGAGCTCGATCGTTCCGTTGCAGTCGAGCGCCTGGAACGTGACCGAGCCCGACGACTCCGGCTGTGACGAGGCGGCCTCGTTCGGCTCGTCGTTCACGACCAGCTCTGCCCCGGTGGGCATCGTGTAATGGAACGAGTTAGGAAACATCAGCGGCGTCCCGATGGTGACGTCGGAGATCACGACCTTGAGCAACCACTTGGCCTGCGTGGCCGGCACGTAGCGCGCCAGGATCACGGAAGGATGCGGTGCGATGGTTCCATCGAAGGGACCGCACTGCGCGTAGTACATCGCGCCGTCGAACGACAGCATCGACGTGTCTGGGCGGGTCACCACGATGCTGTCTTCGACCACCGCCAACGGCGTCGGTGGTGCGGCGTCGATCGTGACCATCGCGTCAACGGGCGCATCCGCCATCGCATCCACGGGGACGGCGAAGTCGACCGGCGGGGCCACATCGGTGAGCGCGCCGTCCCGTGGCGCATCCGCTCGTGCATCCGGGCTGCTCGCCCCGTAGTCGCCACAACCCCACGCCAGGACCACCGCCAACGACGCTGCCAGTCTCATCGCTGCCAGACTATGCCGCTGCCGCAGCGCCCGGACGGTGTTTCACGCGTTGTTCACGCGCTACTCCGTCGCGCTACCTCTCGCGTGCGGTCGCGACGGGCAGATTGCCTTGCGGGCCGGGGCCCGTGCCGCTCGCGGCGCGATAGTTGTCCGTCACGCGGTAGCGGCGCGTGTACAGGTAGAACGCGAGCGTCGCGAGGAACGCGAACAGCGCGAAGAAGAACATCAGGAACGCCGTGTTGCTGATGCCGGTCTCGGCGATCGCTTTGGTGACGCCCTTGTTGCGGATGCCCGCGTCGACGAGCAGGACCCACAGGTTGCCGATCGTCGTCGTGAGGTTCCAGAAGCTCATGATGACGCCCTTCATCGCAAGCGGCGCCTGGCTGTAGGCGAACTCGAGGCCCGTCGCGGAGACCAGCACCTCGCCAAACGTGAGCAGGACGTAGGGCAGGATCTGCCAGAAGATCGAGATGCTCTTCGCAGGGGCGTCGTCGATGGCGAGCTGGAGCACGCCGGCGGCGATCCACGCGATGCCCGAGAACAGAATGCCGAAGGTCATCCGGCGCAAGGCCGTCGGTTCCCAGCCGCGGCGACGCAGCCACGGATAGAGGAACTTGTTGTTGAAGGGGATGAGCAGCATCACCAGCGCAGGGTTGAACGCCTGCATCTGCGAGGGCTGAAAGTCGATGTACCAGTTCTCGCTGACGTCCCAGCTCGTCGTGGCCATCTCGCCGCCCTGGAACACCCACGTGCTCGCCTTCTGATCGAACAGCGAGTGGAACGGCGTCACGAGCGCGAACACGATCAGCACGCGGAGCACGGCCTTCACGCCATCGACGGCTTCATCGGGGTGAAGGCCGCGCGCGCGCTCGAGCTGCATCGAGGTGCCGATGCCGCCGAACGCGATCACGATGACGAGCGCGATGCACACGACAGGAACGAACTCGAACGTGCCCATCGGATGGAGTGCCAGCGAACCAAATGCGAGCACGACACCGACCACGGCGACCCACAGGCCAAGGTTGCCGCGCTGCTTGTCGGGGGTAAGGAGCGCCGTACGCACCACGTTGCCGAACGAGTGCTTGCGCGCGTCGCTGGACGGGCGTGTGGAGGCGACGCGGTTGCCCACCAGCCACAGGGCCGCGCCCACCGCGAACAAGCCAGCGGGGACGATCATCCCGAGCCACTTCTGCTTGAAGTACAGGACCGGCAGTGCGACCGCGCCGACGAGGAGGATCGTCGCGATCGACTTCTCGCCCGAGCCAGGTGGGCTCGGCGCCACCGGCACCATCACGTACATTCGGCGGCCCAGCCAAAGCACGATCGTGGCGATCAACATCAAGGCGCCCGGGATGCCGAACGCGATGCTCGGACCCCATGCGTCGAGGAACACCGGCATCAGCAGCGATGCGAAGAACGAGCCGAAGTTGATGATCCAGTAGAAGGCATCGAAGACAAGCTTCGCGAGGTGCTTGGTGCGGTCGTCGAACTGGTCGCCGACGAAGGATGCGACGAGCGGCTTGATGCCACCGGCGCCGAACGCGATCAGGAACAGGCCGGTATAGAAGCCGTTGACGTTGTCCTCGAAGATCGCGAGCAGCGCGTGACCTACGCAGTAGATCAAGCTGAAGCCGAGGATCGTATTGAACTTGCCGAAGAAGCGATCGGCCACCCAGCCGCCGAGCAGCGGGAAGAAGTACACGCCCATCGCGAACGTGTGGAATACCGCTTTGGCTTCGGCCTTTCGCGCGGCTTCGGTCGGCAGGTACAGCAGCAACGTCCCGACCAGGAACGCGGTGAGGATGTTGCGCATCCCGTAGAACGAGAACCGCTCGCATCCTTCGCTGCCGATGATGAAGGGGATCTGACGCGGCATGCGCGCCGACGGATCGGGCGCACTCACGGCTGGCTCACCATGCGGCCGGTCTTAGCACGGACCCCCTCGGCTAACATGCACCGGAATGTTTCGTAGCGTTGCCCTGGTGCTCCTCTCGGGCTGCTCGCTCGTCTTCGTCGACGGGCCCCCCTCCCAACCACCACCGCCGCCGGCGATCGCGCAGTGTGACACGAGCCGGATCCCGCCCGCGATCGACACCGTGATCGCCGTGCTCGCCGCGACCGGGGCCATCTACTTCGCGCAGAGCGACGACGACATGGCCGGCGTCGGCGTCGTGGTCGAGGGTGGTCTCGCGCTCGGGTTCGGCCTCTCGGCGCTAACGGGGTATCGGCGAACCGGTCGCTGCGCCGCGATGCAGGGCCGCTGACGCTCGGAACCCGGTGCCGAACGTGGCAAGGTGCCCGCCGTGATCACGCTCGGTGACTGGCTCGCGCGCGCGCCGTTCGGGCTCGCGATGTCGAGCGGCTTCTTCTCGTTCTTCGCGCACACCGGCATGCTGTCGGCGCTCGTCGCGCGCGGTCTGCGCCCGATCCACGTCGCCGGCTCCAGCGCGGGTGCGATGGTCGCAGGAGCGTGGGCCGCGGGCCTCGAGCCCGACGAGCTCGGCGCGGTCCTCGGCGAGCTGCGGCGCGAGGACTTCTGGGATCCGGCCCCGGGCGTGGGCCTGCTCGCGGGCAAGAAGTTCGACGGCTTGCTGCGCGGCATGCTCCCCACCACCTCGATGCGCGCGTGCCGCGTGCCGCTGCGGATCAGCGTGTTCGATATCTTCGCGCGCCGCACCACCGTCCTCGAGGATGGCGACCTCGCGACCGCGATCCGCGCGTCCTGTGCCGTGCCTGCGATGTTCCATCCGGTGTGGATCGGCGGGCGCCCGTACTGGGACGGCGGCATCCTCGATCGGCCCGGCATCGCGGGCGTGCCGCCAGGACGACTTCTGTTCCACCACATCAGCAACCGCTCGCCGTGGCGCGTCGCGTCCCCCACGTCGCTCGCGATCCCGACGCGCACCGACATGGTCGCGCTTGTCGTCGATGGCCTACCGCGGTCCCATCCGTGGCGCCTCGACGCGGGCCGGCAGGCACTCCTCGAAGCGCGTGCCGCCACCGAGCGCGCCCTCGATATGCCGGTGCGTGAGGGCATCGTGCGTGTGCATTGCAACCTCGCCGCGTAGCTAGCGTGCGACGACGATGTCGACTTCGCTCGTGAGATCGCGCCCCCACGCGATCTCGAGCTTTGCGAGCACCTGCCACTCGATCGGGCCCGCCGTCGGCGTCAGCGCCGAGGCGACCGTGCGGGCCACGTCCGCGAGCGGATGGGCACCGGTCGACGCCTGCGGCTTGAGCTCGAGCGCGTCGGGCGGAACGGTGAGCTCGAACTCGAACGAGCCACCCTCGTACGTCTGCGACGCCGCCAGCTCGCGATCGAGCTGATACACGTGCGCGTGCGACGAGCCGACGCTGCGGCCACCATCGCCGCGATTGACCGTGACGAACCGCTGCCGCGCGCGCAACGTGACCACGAGGCGCTTGGCCGAGACCGCCTCGCTGAGCGCGAGGTTGACGCGACCTTTGATCGAGGTGCCCGGCGCGACGCGCGTCTGGTCGACCTCGATCTTGATGCCGCCACGTCCGAGACCGGTGACCTGCTTCGCGGTCTGTTTGACCTGACCACCGACGGTCTTGCTCGTCTCCTTGAGCGTGCTGCCCAGCTTGCTGAACAGCCGGCCCGCGTTCTTGATCACGTCATCCGCATCCGCCATGCGCGCGAGCATGCCACGCGGCGTCGGGAGCGCCCAGGGACGCGCGCGGTTAGCGCCGGACGACGCGTGGTGCGTTCGCCCAGTTGAGGACCACGCGGTCCTCGCCGCAGCGAATGGTGTAGCTGTCGGCGAACGCCATCGCGTCGTCCTTACGGCCGTCCATCGCGAGCAGCTTGACGTAATCGTGTGCGAGCGGCGGATCGCAGCGCTTGCCGAGCATCGCGTTTGTCATCGCGATCTTGAGCTTGCGCTCCTTCGCGATCGCAGCGATCTCGCGTCGCATCAGCGCGGCGGGATCGGGCTCTTTGTCCTGCGCCATCGTCACCATGTAGCCGGCGGCGAACGTCACGAACACCGCGAGGATGGCAGCGGTGGCTGCGCGATGTCTGCGATGCAGCCCCGGCGTCTCGGAGAGCTGGTGCGAGCGCTTGTCGATCGCCTTCCAGTCGGTGCCGGGCACGGCGAGCTTGAGCTGCTCGATCGCGCGCCGCACGTCGTTGAACGCCGCAGCCTCTACCGCCGTTCGCTCGTCGGTCGGCATCGAGAGCGAAGGCTTCACGTGTGGGCGCAGCTCCTCGTAGCCCATCGTGTTCGCACCGCGCGCGTCGAGGATCTTCTTCGCGCGATCCAGCTGGCGCCAGATCTCGGTGTAGTCGTCGTGGATGTCGCGCACCGCGCGCCAGCGATCGGCGGGCAGACTGCGCTTGTCGGCGAGCTGCGTCGCCGAACGCTCGCACTGCGCGACGAGCGTCTCGCCGATCAGGATCGAGCCGACCGCGCGGTCATGTTCGTCGAGAGCAGTAGCGTCGTCGCGATACATGCCCTCCTAGTTTTCTGGATTCGCTGTCCCGAGGCAAGCGGTTCCTAGCGGCAGTCCACGCCCCGCTTGTAGGCAAACCCGACATTGCTGTCCACGAGCTTCTCGACGAGGAACAGGCCCAGCGGCTCGAGCTCCCAGGATTTGCACAGGCGGTGGTAGTCGCCGATGTAGCCGCACTCCCCGCCCGGGTAGCCACATTCCACGTGTTTGGGCAGGAAGAACAGAATGGAGAGGGCGAAGAACGCGGCGATCCGCTTCCCTCGCGAGGTCATACCAGGGGTCGAGATCATCCGACCTCCCCGTGTTACCACCTGTTCAGACCGGGACTACAGGGTCGCGTCGACGGAGAGCTGCAGCTCGCTGAGCTTCACCAGGCCGGCCCAGTTCCACAGCTCGCCGCCCGCGTGCAGGCTCATCGTGGCCTCGATGCTGTCGCCGTCGCCGCCGAGCGTGACGTCGACGGGCACCGGCGGCAGCTTGGGCGAGCCGAGCGGCGCGGGGGCTCCATCGAGAGAGAGCGTCCAGTGGATCTCGAGCTCCAGCATCGCGGTGAACGACGCCGTGTTGTTGTCGGTCCACCGCGCCGGCGAGCGCGAGGAGTTGGGGAGGTCGAAGCGGACGTCGGTGAGCTCCGCCGTCTGGCCGCCGAACAGGCCCTGCGGCAGCTGCATCGGGGCGAACGAGAGCTGGAAGCCCTCGACGGTGACGGTGTCCTGATCAGCTGACAGAACCAGCTCGCCGTTCTCGATGCCGAGGTCGACGGTCGAGCCGCTCCACGCACCGCTCTCGCGCTTCTCGGCGGTGATCGCGCCGGCGAGCTCGGACGGCGCGATCCACAGGCGTGCGTCCTTCGACAGCCGGTCCCGAACCGACGCGGACGACATGTCCGGCGTACTGGTGGCCGTGGCGGTGCAAGCAACGAGGGACGAGGTCGCGAGGCTAAGCAGGAGCAGGCTACGCATAATGGCGCGCCGCGTTGCAACGCCTGGACCATCTCGAGTGTAAAGGTCGGACCTTCCGAGGCCGAATTATTGCGGCGCGTTATGTGAGTGCGGACAGCGGTTTGCGCTGTGCCTTTCGGTCGCGACGGCAACCGAGCGAGCCACTATTGAACGATGGTCGATAGATTCGGCCGACCGTTTCGGACACTAAAACTTCTCGATGCGATCGCCGCACGCCGCGCTCGAGAGCTTGAGCCCGGTCGGCTCGAAGGAGATCTTCACGTCGTCGGCGGGGTTCTCCAGGCTCGGGCGACCGATGCCGAGCAGCACCTTGCCCTGCTTGGTGTCGAACACGAGGTCGTATTCGGTCGGCGAGCCGCCCAGGCATGCGGTGCCGGCACCGACCTCGTCATCGGCGCCGGTGCACTCGTAGAGCTCGCCTTTCTTGTCCTCGCACATGTACGAGTAGCCGCCCTCCAAGGCTTCGCTACCGCGGAGGTGGACCAGCGAGCCCGACGTTCCCTCGACCGCGAAGCCCGTGGTGCCCGGGCAGCGGCCGCCCATCGCGTAGCCGATCGGGTGCGCGCGCAGCTTGTCGCCGTCCTTCCACACGACGTACGAGACCATGTCCATGTACGAACGGATGGTGATCGTGCCGGGCAGCTTCGGTGCGGTCTTCTCCCCGGTCAGCGCTTCGAGCGCTTCGGCCTCGGTGGCGGGACGCTTCCCTCGAGATCCTCGACGGCCTGCCTCGCGAGGTCCTGCCAGTCCGTGGCTTCCCATGCCTTGCTGAACTCGCCCTCGCGCTCGTACGGCCGCTCGATGGTCACCGGGCACACCGTCTTGCCCTCGATCTTCTTCTTCGCCGCGTCGGTCGGGCGCAGCGCGTTGGCCATGTAGAACGCGACGAGCGCGCCGTCCTGCTTGCCGCGCTTCTCGTCGACGAGGCCGCGGTTGTACCAGATGGATGACAGCAGCTTGCGGTCCTTGGTGCGGGTGGCACTGTCGTCGAGGTCGCGCGATGCACCGTCGAGGTCGCCCGACAGCAGGCGCGCGTACCCACGCTCGCTGATCGCGCGTGCGTCCCCCTTTTTGATCGCGAGGGCCTCGTCGAACGCGGCGATCGCGTCTTTGTAGTTCTTGGCATCCGTCGCCTTGCGGCCCTTGTTGAGCGCGGCGCGGTACTTCTTGTGCGCCTCGGGATCCTCGGCGGGCAGCTGCCCTTTCTCCGCCTTCTTGTCGGGCTTCGGGGGCTCGTTGGCGGCCTTCGGCGTCGCTGTTTCAGCAGCCGGGCCAGAGCCCGAGCCAGGCGTTGGGACGGGAGCGGCTTTCTCGCCCTTACCCGAGCACGCCGCGATCACCAGGAGAACGAGTGCAGTTCGCATCGCGCGGGAAGATACACCCGTGCGGCTTCCGTTATTCGCGGCTGTAGATCGTCACGCCCGCCTGCTCGAGGGCGGTCTTGAGGGCCTCCCAGTCACCTTGGCGGGCGTCGCCGGTGATCACCACATCGGCCCCTGGCGCAGCCTTACAGGCAGTGACCGCCTGGTCGCGGGTGGCGTCCTTGCCGTCGACGGTGATGCCCTTTGCGTGCACCCGCACCGCGCACCGCGCGGGTGCGGCGTCGACTGTGACGGCGATGGTGCCGGAGCCGGGGCCCTTGCCCTTGCCGTCGCCGTCGCCTTTGCCCTTGCCGCCGATGCCGAAGCCCTTCCCGCACGTGAGGTGGGTGACGGCAAACACGATCGCACCGGTGAGGGCACCGAGCACGAGGATCTTCCGGCGCATGTGGCGGCGGTCGAGCTGCTTGGCGACTTCGGAGGCGAGCTTCTTGTCGGTGCTCATGGTGTCACGCTCCCCGGCGCGACGATGGTCGCGATGCCGCGCTGCTCGACGAGGCAGCGATCGAGATCGCGATGGAGGCCGCGATGCAGCGCGTGCGGCAGATCCGCGAGTGGCACGCTCGGCGCGACGATCACGAGGTGGCCGGCGAGATCCGGCAGCCGCAGGTGCACCGCCGCGATCCGGCACAGCCGCAGCTCCGCGGAACGATCGCCGAGGTAGGCAACGCCGACATCGGGATCTGCGCTGCCTTCGAGGAGCGGCATGTCGAGCGCGGTGCGCTTCCCGTCGAGCTCGAGTGCTTCGATGGTACCCGTCGCGGACACGCGGATCACGAGCGGCTTGCGGCTCGCGAGCTGGCCCTCGAGATCCGAGAGCGCGCGCATGCGCAGCGCGACGACGTCCGGCGGCGGTTGCGGCGTCGCGGGCGCGGGGGGCGGGGAAGCGGCTGGTGACTCGGGCACCTTCGCCGCGGCCTGATGTACGGCAGCGGTGCGGATCAGGAGCGCGAAGATCACCACGAACAACACGTCGAGCAGCGACGTGAAGTCGGGCGCACGATGGACGCGACGCGGCGGCCTCACGCGGCCGCGCCTCGCCGCGCCCGGCGGCGGCTGTCCCACGCCTCGATGTTCTTCTCGCACGCATCGACCCACGCGGTGAGCTTCATTGCGTACATCGCCGACAACAGGATGCTGCACGCGAGGCCCGCGATCGTCGTCCAGATCGCGAGCGCGAGCGGTCCCAGCAGTTTGGCGACATCGTCGCCGCCGAGCGCGAGCGCGATGCCGAGGCCGAGCACGGTGCCGAGGAGGCCGAGCTGGCGCAGCAGATCCGTCCAGAACGCGAGCGCTGGCTCGAGGCGCTGCGCGCGCATCAGCCATGATCGGACTTGCTTCTGTGCCCAGGCTGGATCCTGCGCGGTCGCGATCGCGTGCGCTTCATCGCGGATCGCTTGCGCGGCTAGCGAGCTCGGTGCGCTGCTGCTCGCCTGGTCGGCGACGAGCTCGAAGCCGAGGTGGTCGGTTAGCGCGCGGACCCATTCCAGCTCGCGAGCCATATGCATCCAGGCGGCGACAAACACGAGGATGATCACGCCGCACTTGGCGATCGTGAGCCCCCAGCCTTGAACGAAGGCTTCCATGTGCGCTGCGATCATAACAGCACCCGTACGGGGACTTACGGACTCGTAACGGAGCATACGGTCGCATTGCGGCGACGACACCGCAGGGCACGAACAGGCGTGAGGAGCGGATCGCCGTGGGATCGAGGACACTGGAGTCCATGCGCGCGCAGGTGCTGGGGTCGATCGCGGCTCACGTCGCCCTCGGAGCGCTGTTACTGCTCGTGCGACGCGACGGTGCGCCGGCCTCCGCGGGCGAAGGGGCGCACAGGATCGAGATCGTAGAGGTGCCTCCGCCGCAACGTCCACCCACACCGCCGGTCGCATCGGGCTCCGGCGGTGGTCAGCCGGTCGACGCCTCTTACGCAGCACCGATTCGTCTCGCCGCCGCGAACCCCGCGCGCCCGTCGTCAACGACGTCTCGCCGAAGCACACGATCGCGCGCGATCGCCGATGTCGATCCACGTGGCGCGATCCACTTCGACGCGGCCTACACGCGCAACTCCCACGGCGATGATGGTGCTGGTGTGGGTGGCGATGGCGGAGAGGGCGCGGGGATGGGGAGCGGACGTGGCCAGGGCCTCGGGGCCGGCTTCGGCGGTGCGCTCCCGCCGCCGCCACCACCACCGCCACCCGCGCTGGGCGAGCCAACCGCTTCGAAGGCGCGGCCCGCTCAGCTCGTCTATCCCAAGCGCTCGCGCCGGACCGTCGAGGGGGAGACGTTCATCGCGCGCGTCACCATCGACAGCGAAGGCTACGTCGTCGGCGCGCGGCTCGTGCGCGGCTTCGGTGGGCCGCGCGACGCCGAAGCCGCGGGGCTAATCTTCAAGTTCCGCTACGCTCCCGCGCTCGACGACGTAGGCCATCCGATCCGCTCGACGCTCGACCAGGACTTCCTCGTCGAGTAAAGAAGGACATGCGCGCGATCGCGATCACGAAGCCCGGCGGCCCCGACGTCCTGCAGCTCGTCGAGCGGCCGAATCCCGAACCTTCGCGCGGCGAGGTGCGCGTGCGCGTGCGCGCGACGGCGATCAACCGCGCGGACCTCCTGCAGCGCATGGGTGCGTATCCCGCGCCCTCCGATTCGCCACCCGATATTCCGGGCCTCGAGATCGCAGGCGAGGTCGACGCACTCGGCCCCGATGTCGTGCGCTGGAAGGTCGGCGATCGCGTGTTCGGCCTCGTTGGAGGCGGCGGCTATGCGGAGTACGTGGTGTCCCACGAACGCGCGCTCGCCAAGATCCCCGACGGCCTCTCGTTCGAAGACGCCGCCGCCGTCCCCGAAGCGTTCATCACGGCGCACGACGCGATGGTGGGGCAGGCGGGCCTGCAAGGCGGCGAGACCTTGCTCGTGCATGCGGTGGGCAGCGGGGTGGGCACCGCCGCGGTGCAGCTCGGCCGCGCGCTCGGTGCGTTCGTGATCGGCACCGCGCGTCAGGCGGACAAGCTCGAGCGCGCGAAGCCGCTCGGCCTCGACGTCGGCATTCTCGCCGAGGGCGCGAAGTTCGCCGATGCGGTGGCCAAGCAGGATCCCATGGGTGCGGCGGTCACGCTCGAGCTCGTCGGTGGCGCTTACCTCGACGAAGATCTGCGCGCCACAAGGCCGCTCGGGCGCATCGTGCTCGTCGGGCTCATGGCCGGCGCGAAGCAGGAGCTGGATCTCGGGCTCATCCTGCGCAAGCGGCTCCGCATCATGGGCACCGTGCTGCGCGCGCGCCCGCTCGAGGAGAAGATCGAGGCGATGCGCACGTTCGAACAACAGGTTGTGCCGCTCCTCGCGCGCGGCAAGGTCGCGCCGGTGATCGACGTGGTGATGCCACTCGACAAGGCCAGCGAAGCGCACGTGCGGATGGCGAGCAACGCGGGCTTCGGCAAGATCGTGCTCGCGATCTAGCGCGGTTCCGCGTCGATGCGGTAGACGGGCAACAGGTTCGTGCGCTCGTCCCACGTGGGATGCCGCCGGTAGAACCAGTCGAGCTTGGCCTCGGGCGTCACGAGTGACGGATCGGACGTGAGCGCGGCCTCGTATTCGGCGCGCAGGCCCGGCTGCTGCGCGAGCATCGCGCGCGCGGCTTCCTCCATCACGTACGGCTCGATGTACTCCTTGTGCTCGAACGTCGCGTTGAACAGCCCCCATTGCGCGAGTGAGTCGGGCAGCGACGGCTCGAGCAGGTGGAGGATCAAGCGCGCCTTCGGCTGCCGGATCGGGACGAAGATCGCGCCTGCGTCGGGTGTGCGTCGCTCGCGGCTCCATGCGCCTTGCAGCGAGGCGCGGGTGCGGTTTTCGTACGTCGCCTTCAGGTCGGAGGCGGTCACGCGGAACACCTCGAGCTCGCGCGATGACAGGTCTTCGATCCGGCGCCACTTGATGCCATGGCGATCGAGAAGCGCCGCGACCTGGTTCGCGAACCCGCCTTCGACGATGTAGCCCCCGCGCGGCGCGCTCACGATGACGTCGGGCTCGAGATGATCGTAGAGAGGCACGCGCCAGATCTCGGGCTTGGTCTCGTCGTAGACCAGCCAGATGCCACCGGTCAGGTCGGAGATCCGGCGCTCGTACGCGTAGCCGCGGAACTCGATCTCGCGCGACGCCGGCGACACCTTCCAGATCAGCGTCACGTCGGTGCCGGCGAGCTGGTGGTCGCGGCGGTCCGCTGCGTCGACCACCTGGCGCCACGTCGCGGCGTTGCGCGTGGCGTCTTCGAACAGCGCCTGCAGCGTGTGATACGTCGATACGGCGCGCTCCTTGTACGTGCGCCAGCTGTGCGTTTCGACGAGGATCCCGAGGCGGCTGCGCGCCGCCATGTAGCTGACCGAGAACCGCGGCGGTGCTTCGCCGCGCGTGAACCCCGAATGGGGCCGTTCGTCATCGACGAACGACGGATAGAAGTCGACCGGCAGATGCCCGAGTGCGGTCAGCCGGGCACCCAGCGTGGAGGACAGCGCGTTGCCGAGCTCGTCGAGGCCGTCGCCGCGCGGAGCGATCGGCGTCAGGCTCACGCTGATGTCGTGCTCGAACTTCGCGCCGTCGGTGGTGTGCAGATCGACGAGCATCACCGGGTCGTACGTCGCGATCACGCGCAGCACTGCCTGCGTCTCCGGCGCATCCGCCTTCACGTAGTCGCGATTGAGGTTGAGGCGCTGCGCGTTGCTGCGGACGCCTGTCTCCTCGGGGCCACGCTGATTGGGGCGGTAGTTCGGACCGAACCGCTCGTGCCCGTCGACATTGAGCACCGGGACGAACACCACCGACACGTGCTCGAGGGCGTCCGGGGCGACCTTGCCGTCGAGGAGATCGCGAATGAAGGAGAACCCGGCGTCCTTGCCCTCGATCTCGCCGCTATGGATGCCGGCCTGCACATAGATCACCGGCAAGCGCGGCCGGCGCGCGATCACGAGCGCGACGATCGGGCGCCCCTCGGCCGTCGCGCCGATCGTGTCGCACCGAACGCCGTCGTACGCGCGCGCGAACGCCTGACACAGGGCGACGGTTTCGGCGTAGCGGCCCGTCCGGGTGTACTGCGAACGCTCGGCCGTGGTTTGCAGCTCTGCGGGCGCTGGCCTCAGGCGCGAGGGCCTGCAGCCGAGGAGGCTGGTGGCGACGAGGCACGTGAACAACGCCTTCACGGGCAAGAGGCTTACCAGAAGTAGCCGCTCGCGCCGTGTCGGCGCGTTCGTCAATCGAAGCTAGTTACTGTAGCTGCGGTTGCGCTGACGCTGCTGCTGCTGGCGCTGCTGCTGCTGGCGCTGCTGCCGGCCCTGGTACTGCCGCTGCTGGCTGTACGAACCCTGGTCGCGATAGACGCTCTGTCCGCGATAGTTTCGCTGGTCTTGATAGCGCTGCTGCTGGTAGCGCTGCTGGTTGTAGCGCTGCTGGTTGTAGTAGTTGCCGCTGCGGTAGCGATCGTTGTACGCGCGGTTGTTGTAGTAGCGGTCGTTGTAATAGCGGCCGCTGTTGTAGTAGCGCCCCGTCGTGTAGCCGTACGGACGATAGTTCCGATACGTCCACGGGCGATCGATGCGCGACACGGCATAGGGTGGCGTCGCGTAGACCCAGCCGCGGTTGTAATAGGGCGACCGGTACCAACGGTTGCCGTAGTACCGCCAGTAGTAGTTATTCGAATAGAAGACCGGTTCGTTCCAGCCCGCGATCACCGACACGCCGGGGCTCACCGTGACGAGATCAGGCGTTACCGCTGTCGCATAGACGCCCGTCGTGCCGCCCGAGTAATACGCGCCGCCACTCGTGCACGCCACTCCGAGCACAGCCGCGACGATGGCGGCAGGGAACATGGTGGGAAGTCGCATGGAAGAAGCCTCCGCCCGAAGACAGAGCATCGGCCGTGCCAGGCGTGCCCCCAAGCACATCGCCTACGTGGGCGCTCGCGTCATCTCCCCGACAGCCTTTTCGATACCCGCCCCGATCGCGTCGAGCGGTAGATCGTTCGGATCGTCGCCGAACGGATCTTCGATCTCGACACCGATCTCGTCGACGCCGAACAGCGCGAGTGCGAGCAGGCTACTCGCGACCGGCGTCGCCCAGCCCATCACTTCGGCCATCGCGAATGGCGCGCTGAAGCAGAACAGCACCACGAAGATCTTGATGTGCTGCGCGTACGCGAACGGGATCGGCGTCTTCAAGATGCGCTCCGCTCCACCGAGTGCATCGTTGAACGCGGTCAGGTTCGCGTCGAGCGCTTGCAGGCGCTGCTCCGACAGGCGGCCCGCCTTGGCCTCGAGGTGAAGCTCCTCGCTGATCCAGCGCAATACCAGGGGCGCCCGAAAGCCCGCGCCTGCGAGGGTGGTGCGTTGTGCGTCGGTGAGCAGCGGAGCGGCGGCGCCGAGCGAGGGTGACTTGCGCAGCGTCTCCGCGGACAGCCAATAGAACGCCGGGATCAGCCGCGCGATCCGCACCCGCGTCTCGGCGTTCTCGATGTACGCGGCGACCTGGCGCGCGAGATCGCGGCTGCGGTTCACCATGAACCCGACGAGGCGGCGACCCTCCCAGTAGCGATCGTACGACGCGTTGGTGCGGAACACGAGCAGGAGGCCGAGCGCAACGCCGACGAGGGTGTGCGCGAGCGTCGGGATCTTGAGGTCACGCTCCTCGAGCGCGATCACGGCTGCCGCACCGATCGCGGCGGCGATCACGCAACGTGGCAACAGCCGCGGGATCACCGAGCCGCGGAGCCGGAACAGGATCGGAAGCCAGGCGCGTCCGTCGTAGTCGATCATTCGTCGCGCTATTCTAGCGGCGTCATGGTCTCGAGCGCTGCCACCTCCGTGTCGCAATACCTGTCGTCGTTGCCGCCACCCCGCCGCGCGGAGATCGCCCGCGTGCGCGACCTGGTCAACGCAAACCTCCCCTCGGGCTACGAGGAAGGCATCATCTACGGGATGATCAGCTGGTTCATCCCGCTGGCCAAGAAGCCCGACACGTACAACGGGCAGCCACTGTGCATCGCGAGCCTCGGCGCGCAGAAGAACTACAACGCGCTCTACCTGATGACCGTGTACGGCGATCCGGCGCGCGAGAAGAAGTTCCGCGATGCGTTCAAGACCGCCGGCAAGAAGCTCGACATGGGCAAGTCGTGCGTGCGGTTCTCCGCCGCGGACGACCTCGTGTCGTCGGCGATCGGCGATGCGATCAAGGCGATGAGCGTCGACGACTACATCGCGCACTACGACCGGGTGCGCGGCAACGCGAAGGCGGCGAAGAAGAAGTCAGTCGCCAAGGCAAAGCCTGCGGCGAAAGCGAAACCGAAGACCAAGACCTCCGCGAAGGCCACGAAGACCAAGGCGAAGCCTAGACCGCGCTAGACTAGCGCTAGACTACAATGCTGGTCAGTTAAGGACTTTCGTCGTGCTCGTGTCACGTGTCACGTGCTCGTCCACGTCCACGATCTGGGCCGCACCCACGCTGGGCCGCTGGCCGATACGGCCGGCATGCTCGACGACGAAAAGCTCGACGTCTATCGCTGCGCGATCGAACACCTCGCGTTCGTGTTTCGATCGATCCCCGCCATCCCTCGCGGCGACGCGGCCCTCGTCGATCCGTGGCGGATGCGATCTCTGATCCAGACCTGGCGGAAGCGAAGTTGCTGCTGGTGCGCATCGTCGGCATGCTGAGCAAGATGTGCCGCTGATCGTGGACGTGGACGAGCAGTGACACGTGACACGTGCCCCCCGGATCCGCTAACTGACCAGCATGTAGTGCCAGACCCTATTCAGGGGCGCGCCGGATCGCGGGGCACGATGACGCGCGGGGTGGGGCGCTTCGCCGTGATGCCATCGCCGGTGGTACGGCCGCGCAACCGGCGCCATGCCCACGGCAAGACATAGAGGCGGACCCACCGGAGATCCTCGACGAGCAGGTCGCGCCGACGCCGCGGGCTCGGTGGCTCGAGCGTGGCTGCCAGGGAGCCCGGAATGGCCCCCGGCACACCGAGCACGTGTGCGAGCTCGTTGCCGATCGCGGCGTGTCCGGCGGAGTTGCCGTGGATGCGATCGCGCGCCCACATGCGCTCGTCGTACGCGAGCGCGTAGTTCGCGAGATCGAGCAGGATCGCGCCGCTTTCTTGCGCCAGTCGCCGCAGCTCGCGATTGAGTGCGTCGGTGCGCGCTGTCAGGGTGGTGCCCAGGCGCATGCGGCCCGAGACGTCGGGGATCGTGAAGGTCACGACGGTGGCGCCTACCCCGATCAGGCCGCGCACCATCTCGCCGACGTGACCGGCGACGCGCACGGCATCGAAGTTGCGGCGCAGGAGGTCGTTCATCCCCGCGACGACCGTCGCGAGATCGGGCTGCATCGCGAGCGCAGGTGCGAGCTGCGTCGCCGCGATCTCACCTGCGCTGCGCCCACGCACGGCGAGGTTCGCGTACTCGAGGCCGGGGTTGTGGATCGCGATGTGCTCGGCGAGGCGATCCGCCCAGCCGCGAAAGTGGCCCGATCCATCTGGATCGTCGAGACCCTCGGTGCTGCTGTCGCCCAGCGCCACGTAGCGACGATAGTGCCCCCGCATCGGCGCTAGCCTAGCAGCCAGTCGACGCTGCGCGACCACGCGGCGACCTGATCGACCCTGCGCGGATACGCGGCGTAGAGCGCGCGCACGGCGGCGGAGCGGGCCGCGGTAGTAGCGAGCTGACTTGCGAGTGCGGGCTCGCCCACGAGCGTCCGCACCTTGGCCGCGACGCTGCGTAGTGACGGGCGCGGCATCACCTGATCGAGCCCGGCGCGCAACGTCTCCGCGTCGACGAGGCCGAGGCTCATCGCTTGACCGAGCGTCGAGGCGTCAACGGTCTGATTCCAGCGGCGAAACACGTCGAAGAAGGCGAAGAGGCCGCCATGGCGCCGTTGCCACGCGACCTCGTAGTCGCGGAGCGTACCGCCCGCGGCGAGCGTGTCTGCAAGCATGCGCGCCGCGACCATACCGGCGCCGATGCCTGAGCCATGCGCCGGGAACACCTGGCAGCCGGCGTCGCCGAGGAGCACCACGCGATCGTCGGCGAGCCGATCGTACGGACGGCGCAGCGGGATCGCGCCACTGCCGCCGAACAGGCGCGCGCCGATCCAGGGATGCTGTTCGACGAAGTCGTCGAGGATCGCGCGGCCCGATGGATATCCCAGCGACGGAATCGATCCGGTGAGGATGCCCATCGTCGACTCGCCGTGGTGCAGGCGAACGTTGAGGACGGAGAAGCCGCCGGCGACGCCGACCATCCCGAGGATCTCGCCGGGCGGTACGTCGTGCGAACGAAAGAACGCCCGGGCGGCCTCGCGATCCGTGACCTCGCGAACCTCCTGCGCGGCGGCGCAGAGATCGTCCGGGTCGACGGCGGGCTGATCGAGCAGGCGCGCGCCCGTCAGCCCCGACGCGTCGACGACCCACCGTGCGTGCACCGGACCAGCGGAAGTGTCGAGGCGATCACCGTCGCGACCGTGCACCGTGACCTCGCCGCGTAGCTCCGCGCCGGCCGCGATGGCTCGCGCTTGCAGGCGCGCGACCAGCTTGCGCATGTCGACGTCGAGCACGTCGTGCTCCGGCACCACCGCGCGTCCGGACGGCGTGACGAGGTGGAACGGCACCGGTGCACCCTCGCTCTCGTCCGGACCCGGCAGGGCGACACCTGCCTCGAGAAACGCAGCGCGTGGGACGCCGTTGACCCACCGCGCGCCGGCTTCACGCAGCGGGCGTCGATCGACGCAGATCACGCGGAAGCCGCGCTCGGCGAGCATGGCGCTCGCGGTCGCTCCGCTGGTACCCGCGCCGACCACGACAGCATCGGCATGGCTTGCCATGCCTCGTCATAACACTACTTGAACCACAGCGTGTCGGCGAGCCACACATCGCCCGATGGAACGAGCGTGGTCAGCGTGCGTTCGTTCTTCATCATGACCTTGACGCCGTCGTCGACATCGACCGTCGAGCCGACGAGCTCGTCGAGCGTGATCGACTGCAGCTCGAGCTGTGCCTTCGCGAGCAGCTCGGCGGTGACCTTGTCGCGATGACGTTCCGTGAGGCCGGCGCGCACCGCGGTGAGGTCACCCCGCTGGATGGCAGCGATCTGAGTGGCGATGAAGTCCTTGGCGTTCATGGCCTCGAACGTACACGAGGGGTATACCGCTCGCATGCTGAAGAGAACGAGCACTGCAATGTGGCGGGGAAATGGACCCAAGGGGACGGGCACGATCTCGACCCTGTCCGGAGCCATCAAGGATCAACCCTATAGTGTCAACTCGCGCTTCATCGCCGAGGACGGCAGGGCCGGCACGAATCCGGAAGAGCTGATCGCCGCGGCGCATGCGAGCTGCTTCACCATGGCGACCGCGTTCCAGATCACGAACGCCGGTGCCGAGCCGACCGAGCTGAAGACGCTTGCGACGGTGAGCATGGAGAAGCAGGATAAGGGCTGGACGATCGTCGGCATCGCCCTCGAGCTCGAGGGCAGCGTGCCGGGGATGACTGCGGACAAGTTCAAGGAGCTCGCCGAGGAGGCGAAGAAGAACTGCCCGATCTCGCGCGCGCTGGCCGCGGTGCCGATCACGATGACCGCAACGTTCCGCTAGCTGCGTTAGCGGCGGAGCTTGCGCGGGCGCGGCTTGCCGCCCCCCACGAACGTGGTCTCGGTGGTGACCGGGAAGTCGAATGCGAACGACGAGATCTCCGTCGCGCACTCGCCGATCGGCGTCGACACGCCTGTGTCGTCGTCGATCATGACCTCGACCAGTCGCGTGTTGAGCAGGAGACCTTTGATGTTGGGCGACACGCCCTGGAGGTTCAGCGAGCCGCCCGAGGCGAGGTACGTGCCACCCAGCGTTTCGCCCGTCGCGTCATCGTAGTCGGCGTAGAGCACGACACACGCGCCGCACGTCTCGAACTGCGCCTCGACCGTGTTGAGCGGGATGAGCTTGGGCTCGATCTCCCCTTTCTCGAAGGCGCCGTAGCCCTTGAACAGCTGGATCGTGAGTGCGTCGTACTGCGGATCCGCGTTGAGCGCGCTCTCGTAGTAAATCGACTCTGGCATCGTGTCAGCGTCGCGCGTCGCGATCTCGTTCATCGGCGTCGGCATGCCGTACTGCGGTGTCGCGCCACACGGGCGTGCGTCGGCCGGCGCGTCCCCCAGGAGCCGTGCGTCCGGCGTGGTCTTGCCGTCACCTCCACACGCGGCGAACGTGATCAGGAGGCTCGAGGTACGCAGGATGGCGGCGCGCATCGGCGCCACCGTACACAATCGGGGTTCGCGGCGTGAAGACCTAAAATGCAGCCGGACCCTTAATCACCGCGTCGCCACAGCCGCCGCACCGCTTCCGTCCATTCGACGGCGTTCTGCGCCGCCGCGCGAAGGAACTCGTACATGCCACCCGCCGGCGCGGGCCCCGTCATCGACGCGGTCGGCCGCACGTTCGGCAGCTGCATCTCGATCGACATCACGCCACCGCCGACCTCGATCGTGCGTTCGGGCGTGATGCGCTTGATGAGCGCGGCCATGCTGGTGTTGGACCCCAGCACCTCGCACCGAAACCGCTCGATGCCACGCTCCGCCGCTGCCGCGCAGAGGCGCATGAACAACAGCTTGCCGAGCCCGCGGCCCTGGGCCTCGTCGGCGACTGCGATCGCAGCCTCCGCCGTCGCGTGCAGCTCGGGCAGACGGATGAACCTACCGATGCCGAGGCCGATCGGGTTGCCCTTGCCGTCGCCGTTCTCGAGCACGGCACCGATCGCGAAGTGATTCTCCTGATCGATTTCCGTCAGGTAGCGCAGCTCGTCATCGGTCAGGGTGGTCTTCGGCGTCAGGAACCGCGCATACCGCGACTCGGGGGACAGCCGGTTGAAGCCGGCCTCGAGGAGACCCTTGTCCTCCGGCGTCAGCAGTCGCACGACGACCTGCGTGCCGTCCGCGAGCTGAGCCCGCTCGACGTAGTCTGCGGTGAAGTGGCGCGGCGGAGGACTCGTCACGCTCTCGCGTGTATCACGGGAGTCAGGCTGCAACCACGAAGTACTTGGAGCTGTCGACGGACGGCTCGTTGAAGAGCGGGCGCTGATGGGTGGCGGCCTCGAGGATCGGCGTCGGCACCGGCAATTTCTCGCGCTCGAGCATGATGATCGTGCGACCGGGGCCGATCGCGTCGACGAGCACACCCGGGGGCGCCCAGTTGAAGCCAAAGCCCATGATCCGGTCAATGTCCCGCGGTCGCTCGACGACCTCCCCGACGAGGCCCATCCCGTAGGAGATGTAGCCGAGCAGCACCCGCCGCAGGATCTCGGCTTCCTTGCCCTCGGCGGTGCACAGCACCTCCATCGCGGCGCGATAGCCGTTGCCATTGCCGTTCTTGATCGCGGCCTTCATGCGCTCGGCGAACGCAGGCATCGGTGGCACCACCACGGCATGCGGGTGGTAATCGCCGGTCTTCGCATTGAGCACGAACATCTTCGCGTCGGGGCCCTTACCCTCGAGGCGGAAGAACCCGCCCTTGTCCTTCGTCTTCCGACCGAGGTGGCCCTTGTCGATCATCCGCTGCATGTAGGCGGGCAGGCGGAACTGCTCGTGCGCGGTGTCGTAGGTCAGGTTCCACAGGTTGTCGACGATCGCCTTGTGCACGTCCCAGCCGACGAGATCGATCGTCGCGAGCGGCGGCAGCGCGCGCCCGGTGTACGTCCCGAGCAGCTGATCCATGAACGCGACGCCGTGCTCCTCGGCGAGCTGTGCGACCTCGTTCAGCACCTTGAAGCCAAGCCGGTTGCCGGCGAACGCGGGCGTGTCCGAGGTCTCCACGACCTCGCGCTCCACGACCTTGGTGAGGAAGTCGCGCACCACGGCGACCACGCCCGGATCCGTGCCCGGGTGCGCGATGAGCTCGCACCCCTTGATCACGGTCGGCGGATTGAACATGTGAATGCCGAGGAAGTGCTTGCGCATGCTCTCGCTGAGATCGGCTGACAGCCCGCCGATCGAGAGCCCCGACGTCACGGACGCGACGATCGTGTCATCACGGCGCAGCTTGTCGACGAGCGCGAGCACCTCTCGCTTGACCTCCGGGTCCTCCGACACCGCCTCGAACACGAGGTCGGCGTCGAGCAACGCGTGCCCGAGGTCCGAGGCGTACGTGCCGCAAGTGATCGTCGGCGCACACGCCTTGCCCTTCGTGATCTGCTCGGCCCGCGCGCGGCCTGCTTCGGCCTTCTCGATCGTGCGCGCCAGGAACACCGTGGGAATCCCCGCCGCAGCAAACACCGCACCTGACCCGGAACCCATGGCGCCGTTGGCACCGAGGACGACGATCTTGCGAATCGATCTCATGGCTCAGCCTCGCAG
This sequence comes from Kofleriaceae bacterium, assembly GCA_033763475.1. GTDB lineage: Bacteria > Myxococcota_A > Polyangia > Haliangiales > Haliangiaceae > JABFXX01. The sequence goes on along the minus strand of JANRKM010000173.1, from coordinate 3,703 downwards.
CAAGACTCGTACCGCCGTGCTGCGCTCCAGCGCCCATCGTCTCAGAACGTGAGCCGGAAGCCAACACGCGCGTACGTCGGCGCATAACGGCTGACCGTCTTGCCGAAGTTGGGGTTGCGCGCAGTCGGGATCGACGTCTCGTTGCCGCGCGCGTCGATCGTCTTCGCCCACATGAGGTCTTCGTAGTCGCCACCGGAGATCGGGTTGACGTTGTTCTCGCTCGAGGCGCCGCCGCCCGGAGTCGAGCGCCGGTACTGCGGCGCATAGGTTGCGTCGGTGTCGGCGCTGCCCTGGCGATCGTAGATGTTGAAAACGTCGATGAAGAGCTCGGCGGAAACCTTGTCCGACAGCCGGCGCCCGTAGGCGAGGTGCACGTCGACACCGTGCTCCGTCGAGCTGCGGCCGAGCTGACCACGCGGCAACAGGAACGACTCGTCGGCACCGTAGAGGTAGTGCGCGCCGAGGGCGTTCTGCGGCGCGCCCGACAGCATGCGGATGCGGGAGCCAACGGTCAGCGCGTCCTTCTTGCCGAGGTCGAACGTGTAGTGACCGTCGAGCTTGATCGAGTGGGGGCGGTCTTGCGGGAGCTTGCAGCGCCGGTTCGCGAGCAGCTCGATCAAGTCGTATTGCGACGAGATGTTGGGGTCGACCTGGCCGTTGTCGTACGAGACGCTGCCCGGGTAGTTGCCAACGGTGCGCGAGCACGTGTAGGACGCCTGCACGAACAGACCGCGCGAGAACTGGCGCGCGAGCGTGACCTCGAGCGCGTCGTAGCTGCGCTCGGGGCGATCGAACTGCCGGATCCCGCGATAGAGCGACAGCTGCTTCGATAGCCGCGAGATCGTGTCGGGATCCGTGGCCGCGGCGAGCTGCGTCTCGAGCTCGTGCTCCTCGGCGCGCGACCACTCACCCGGATTCGCGATGATGTACGTGTCCGCGTTGTCGGTGGACACGTCCTCGATCACGCGACCGAGGCGACGGTTCTGGTAGGTCACGCCGAGCTTCAGATCCGGCGCGAGCTGGGCCTCGAAGCCGGCCAGCGTCTCGTCCATGTATTGCGCCTGGATCCCGGGAGCGACCAGTACTCCACTCGAGCCGATCAGTTGCTCGGTGTCCGCCTTCTCCGTCGTCGCCAGACAGCCGCGGCCGTCGGGACCACCGAGCTTCGGGTCACTCGGGCCACACGGGGCGCCTGCGCCGAGCGCATACGTCTGCTGATAGCTGACCTCGCCGCCGAACGAGCGGTCGTTGATGTCCATCGGGATCGACTCGAAGAACCTGCCCCACGATCCATAGATCTTTGCCTTGCCCTCCTCGGTCGGATCCCAGATCGCTCCGACGCGCGGCGCGAGATTGCCCGTGAGCGACATCGCGTTCTTGCCGTAGCGATTACCGGTCAGCGCATCGACGGTGCCCTGCAGATCCGACGCGTAACGCATGCGCTGCTCCTCGTAGCGGACGCCCGCGTTGAGCGTGAAGTTGCTGCGGATGCGCCACGAGTCGCGCAGGAAGGCGGCCCAGTTGAGCGTCTCGCCCTCGACGAGCGTGCCCGGATCACCGGGTGTACCGCCGATGTAGTCGCACGTGAACGAGGCGCTGTTGCCCATGCCGCTCGCGCCTTCGCCGGCGCCGGGCGTGCGGCATACCTGATCGAACCGCGGGTCGTCGGTGTTGCGCGGTGCGAGCTGCACCCAGCGCGAGATCTGCACCGAGCTGCCGATGTCGTTCTGGATGAACGCGCCGCCCGAGAAGAGGCGCGAGGCCGTCTTGCGGTCCTGCTCGACGTCGAGGCCCGCCTTGACCTCGTGGGAGCCGAGCGCGCGGAACCGGTGGGTCCCGGTGACCCGCGCCATCCGGCGATCCTCGAGATCGCGTGCGAGCGAGCCGGGCCCACCGATCGCGTACGACAGCGACGTCATCGGGCAGTTGGTGATGTTCTGGTACGGATCGTTGCTGCCTCCGTCGGTGCAGCCCGCGGTGGTCTTCGCGGACTCGCCGCCGAGCTGCGAGAAGGTGCCGAGATTGCCGCCGATCAGGATCTGGCGGGGTTGACTGTCGAGGCTGGGGTCGAGCGCGCCGCTGCGGTTGGTAGAGCGGTGCCACGCGACCACGGCCTCGACCTCCGTGCGGTCCTGGTTGAACTTCGAGGTCCACCGAGCGGCGACGTCGGTGGTGAGGCCGCTCGAGTGGCCGCCGGAGCTCGGCAGGCCGTAGATGCCCGGCGACTCGCTTTTCGACGGCACCGCGATCAAGCTCAGCTGCGCCTGGTTCCTCGGCGTGATGGCGAGGTTGAGCTTGCCCAACGCGGTGTAGCTCTGCGTCGTCCCGGCGCGAACCTCGCGGTCGACCTCGTCGGTGATGTAGAAGCCGGTCGCGGGATCCACGTCGGGTGCGCCGTCGGCGTACCCTCCTTGCGAGGTAAGGCGCGCGTCGCAGCGACTGAGCTCACCCGATGCGAGGCGTTGGCGACAGTCGGTCTGGCGCTTGGTGATGCGCGTGTAGTCGGTGCGCGCGAGCTGCGGCGCGAAGCCGACGTAGTAGTAGAGCTTGTTCTCGATGAGCGGTCCGCCGATGTCGAAGCCGAAGTCGGCGCTGTAGGCGCGGTTCGCCTCGACGTCGATCGAGGACGCGTTGACCGGCGTCGACTGGGTGGGGCGCGCGAGGAAGCTCGGCGTCAAGGTGCCGAACACGCTGCCCTTCGTCGTGTTGGAGCCCGACTTGGTAATCACGTTGATGATGCCGCCGATCGCGCGGCCCCACTCGGCGTTGTAGCCGCCCGCGATCACCTCGGTCTCCTCGATGAACTCCGACAGGATCGGCGTGCCGATCGTGCCGTAGGTGAGGCCGGTGATGTCGATACCGTCGACGAGGTAGCGGTTCTCGAGCGAGGTCGAGCCCGAGACCGCCATGCCGATGCCGTCGTTGTTGACGCCCGGCGTGGTGCCTGCGGCACCTTCGAGGCCGCGACTCGGCGTCGGGATGCTGGTGATGAACTTCCGATCGAACTTGTAGCTCTTCGCCGTCGACGTCGGGTTGATCTGCGGCGGTGGCGCGTGGATCTCGATGATGTCACCGGCCGTGCCGTCGAGGCGGATCGCCTGGTACACGGGGGTCACGTCGTTGGCGCTGACCCGGATGTTCTTGCGTGTCACCGTGAACGCGTCGACGTAGAACGTCACCGTGTACACGCCGGGCAAGAGCTCGGTGACCTTGTACGTGCCATCGGCCTCGGTGAAGGCGGTCTGCGGCTCCCCGTTCGAGCCGGTGACCCACACGCTCGCGCCGACCAGGGGCTCGCCCGTGGCCTTGTCGGTGACGCGGCCAGAGATGGCGCCGGTGGTGACCGATTGTGCAGCGGCGGTGGTCGTGACGCCCAGCACCAGGATGATTGCGAGTCTCGACTCCATGCTTCACGAGTAACGGAGTCGCGCGCACGGGTACACGCAGCGCCTATCAAGGCCCGTGACACGCCGCGTGCGACAGGCGCATCGGTGTCGCGGGACGCCGGCGTGATGCCGCGACCTCGCAGCGCTGACACGCTAGAGGCAAGGCTGGTCAGTTAGTTAGCACTACTGCGTCATAATTCGACGTCGAATTCCGGATCGATTTCGATCAGTTGTGAGATTCCTCGTCGAGACGATCGCGTGTGACCCTTCGTTGTGATCAAAGGGGGTATGGCGAATCTGATGAATGCTGCCGCAGA
>JANRKM010000172.1:0-73640 GCA_033763475.1 Kofleriaceae bacterium | reverse complement strand
TGCGACATAGACCGCCAAGGCACCGGCCTGTCGCGGCCGGCGCCGCGCGAGCGATCGGGCACGGGCACGGGCACGGGCACGGGCACGGGAGCAGGGCGCGAGAACCGCCGCGGTGCGGCGTTTCTCAGCGCCCTGCTAGGGGAACGTCGCGGTCACGGCGCGCGCCATGTCCATCGTGACAGTGCACGTCGTGGTGGTCATCGTGGCGCAGCCGGTCCAGCCCGACGTCGCCGTCGAGGCCGTGAGCGTGACCGAGGTGCCGGTCGCGTAGTCCTCGGTGCAGTCGGGCATGGACGCGCCACCACAGTTGGAGATACCCGCCGGCGAAGACGACACGGTTCCCGTACCACCCGCCTTGGTGACCGTGAGTGTGAACGCCGTCGCGAAGGTGGCCGTCACGTTGCGTGCGGCGCTCATCGTGACCGTACACGTGCCGGAACCCGAGCACGCGCCCGACCACCCCGTGAACACATTGCCGGCGGTCGGCGTCGCGGTCAGCGTGACCATCGTGCCGCTGGCGTATGGCTCGTCGCAATCACCGGCGGCCGCCGCGCACGCGACGATGCCCGTCGGAGCGGAGTTGACGGTTCCGTTGCCGGTTACCCCGACGTTGAGCGTGAACGCGGTCGCGAAGTTCGCCGTCACGTTGCGGGCGGCACTCATCGTGACCGTGCACGTGGTGCTGGTACCGGAGCACGCGCCTGACCACCCCGTGAAGATGGAGCCACCCGCGGCGGTTGCCGTCAGCGTAACCATGCCGCTCGCGTAGTTCTCGGTGCAGTCACCGGGGCAGTTGATGCCGGTGGGGTTCGAGGCGACCGACCCGGTGCCCGCACCCGTGATCGAGACGTTGAGGGTGAAAACGGTGGAGAAGGCCGCGGTGACGTTGCGTGCCGCGGTCATCGTCACGGTGCAGGTCGACGTCATGCCGCTACACGCACCCGACCACCCCGTGAACGACGCGCCTTGTGCGGGCGTCGCGGTGAGCGTGACCATGGTTCCCGACGAGTAGTCGTTGGTGCAGTCACCGCTGCCGCCGGCCCCGCAGGTGGTGATCCCGACGGGGTTCGACGAAACCGTACCCGAGCCGGTCACCGTCACGTTCAGCGCGAAGCCCGAACAACCCGAGGTGTTGTAGGTGCAGCCCGCCGTGCAGGCGAGGGTGCCGGTGCCCTGACCCAGGCTCATGCACGTCGCGCCACCCAGGGCCGCGCCGTCGCACACCTCGCCGCCACCGTTGATCGCGCCGTCACCGCAGAAGTCGGCGGACACGGTCGCCACGCATAGGTTCGTGCACGCGACGCAGGCGTTCTGCAGGCCGTAGGCGGGCGGCGAACCATTGGCACAATCCGTACCGTTGTTGTCCGTCATCCCGAAGTCGCACGTCTCGGGCGCGGTGATGACGCCGTCGCCGCAAACCTGCGGGAACGTGCAGACACTGAAGCCGGACTGCTCCGTGCAGTTCCAACCGTTCTCCTCCTGACACGTCGAGCTGCAGCCGTCGCCGTTGCTCATGTCGCCATCGTCGCAGCCCTCGCCGGACTCCTTGAAGCCATTGCCGCAACCGGGGTTACGCGTGCAGATGCTGAAGCTCGTCCCGGTGCACGTCCAATTGTTCGTGACGTTGCAGTTGCCCTGACAGCCGTCGCCGTTGGCGGTATTGCCATCGTCGCACTCTTCGCTGCCATTGATCTGAGCGTCGCCACACGTCGGCGTGCGGCACGTCGTGGTGCAGCTGTCCGCGTTGGACGCGTTGCCGTCGTCGCACTGCTCCTGCGACGCGCCGGTCTGATCCCGGAAACCATCGCCGCAGCGGTTGGGTTGACAGAGTGCGGTGCAATCCTTGCTCGGACCGTTGTTCGCGCTGCCGTCGTCGCAGCCCTCGATGCCGGCCAGCACGAAGCCATCGCCACACGTATTGACCGTGCAGTTCGCCTTGCAGGCGGCGGTGTTGCTGTTGGCGTTCGGACCGGTCAGACCGTTGTCACACTGCTCCGTGCCCTCCAGGATGCCGTTGCCGCAGTAGACCCAGCGACACGCATTGACGCCGGTCGTTCCACACGTCGCACCTGCCACGGGCGGCGTCGGCAGCGCGGTGCCATCGCACTGCTCGCCGTTGTCGAGGATGTTGTTGCCGCAGCGCTCGAACTGACACGTCGACGAGCAACCGTCGTTGTTCGCGTTGCCGCCATCATCGCACTGCTCCTTCTTGCCGCCCGTGCTCGGCACGGTGAACAGGTCGTTGACGATGCCGTCGCCACACGACGCGGTCGAGCAGTCGATGTCGCAGGTCGCGGTCTCGCCGCCGCCGTCGCACTGCTCCGCGGAGCCGTTGTTGTCGACGCCGTCGCCGCAGTATTCGCGAATACACGACGCGGTGCAGCCATCGCCGCTGTTGTTGTTGCCGTCGTCGCACTGCTCGGCGCCCTCGAGGAAGCCGTTGCCGCAGTACTGCCAGCGGCACGCGGCGGCGCCTGTCGTTCCGCACGTCGCCTCGTTGTGACCGGCGGGCTTGGTGCCTGCCGTGCCGTCGCACTGCTCGAACCCGGCGTGGACGAAGCCGTCGCCACAGCGCGCCGCGCGGCAGTTGATGCAGCTGTCCGCGTTGATCGAGTTGCCGTCTTCGCAGTCCTCGCCCGGGTTGATGACGCCGTTGCCACAGCCCTCGAACGTGCAGGTGCTGGAACAGCCCATGCCGTCGTCCAGGTTTCCGCCGGGGCCCTCGTCGCAGGCCTCGATGCCCGGCGCTTGCTGGTCGACCTTGCCGTCACCGCAGAAGTTGAGCTTGCACGCGAGCGTGCAGTTCCGCAGGTCGCCGTTGCCGGTCGGGTCGGAGGTGGGCCCGTTGTCGCACTCCTCCATGTCGAGCGCGTTACGCTTGCCGTCGCCACAGACGCTCATCGTGCAGTCGATGTTGCAGTCGGCGGTCTCGCCGCCGGTGCCGGTGCCGTTGCCGTCGCACTGCTCGCCGGAGTCGACGACGCCGTTGCCGCAGTTCTCGAACGTACACGAGGACGAACAACCGTCACCGTCGTCTGCGGGCTCGCACGTGCCGGCCACACCCGCGAGGCAGCCGTCGTCGCACTGCTCGCCGGGGTCCTGGATGCCGTTACCGCAACCGTTCAGGCGGCAGGTATCGGAGCACGTGTCATCGGGGCCGACGTCGCCGTCGCACTCTTCGATGCCGGCGCGGATCACGAGGTCGCCACAGCGGGCGTCCTTGCACTCGAAGACGCACGCATCGGTGTTGTCGAGGTTCATGTCGTCGCACTCTTCGCCCGGATCGAGGCGGCCGTTGTGGCACCCCTCGAGCTGGCACGACGCCGAGCAGCTGTCGCCGTCGACATTGGGGTTACCCATGTTGTCGCCGTCGCACTCTTCAAAACCCGTGCGCTTGAAGCCGTCACCGCACGCCGCGTCCTTGCACCTGACGCAGGCGTCGGTGTTGTCGTCGTTCATGTCGTCGCAGTCTTCGCCGACGTCGACGACGCCGTTACCGCAGTCCTCTTCGGACTCGCAGTCGCCCGCACAGCCGTCGCCGGACTCGGTGTTCCCGTCGTCGCAGACCTCGCCGGGATCCTGGATGCTGTTGCCGCATTCCTCGCGCTTGCAGTTCGGCGAACAACCATCACCCTCGTGGATGTTGCCGTCGTCGCATTGCTCGCCGGAGTCGGTGAGACCGTTACCACACGACGACACGAGACATACCGGCTGCGCGGCTGCGCAGATGGTGCCCGTCGGGCAGGTGATGCCCGTCGTGGGACACACGATCGAGTTGGGATCCTGGGCGCAGGCGCCGAGCACTGCACCGAGGAAGGCTAGGAGTAGGAAGCGATTCGAAGACATGAACGGTCTCCTGCGAGAGTCGTCGAAGAAACGTTAGAACTGTCCGAACACCACTGCGCCCGTCATTCCACCCTGCGCGGACGGATCGACGACGGGGCTCACACCGAGCAAGCCCTTCTTGCGTTGCTCCGCCTTGTACTGATCGGCGGTGATCTCGTAGCTCTGCTCGCGGTTGAGATAGAGCAGCAGCACGCCCGTGACGATCGCGGCACCGGCGACGCCGTAGCCGATCATGCCGATCGTGCGGTTGGTGTCGCCGCTCTTCTTGATGTCCGTCACCGAAGCTTCGGTGCAGCCCATCTGGCCGCTCGCTTCGTTACAGCGCGCGACCTCGGTGTCGTACTCCTCGTACTTCGACGTCGCCGACATCTGCATGAGGCCGCCGACGCCACCCGCAACCACGCCCGCGCCGATCACGGCGTACGGCATCCACCCCGCGTTCCAGCGCCGCTTGTAGCGGGTGAGCTCCTCGGCCGTGTACAGCGTCAGCTCGATGCGGAAGTTCTGGCCGGGCTCGACGTACGGCGCGTCGACTTGCGCGTTGTAGCCGGGCTTCTCGGCGACGAACGTGTGGCGACCGACACGGACGCGGCCCTTGTAGCGGCCGACTTCGCCCGGCTTGACGGTGAACACTTCCTTGCCGTCGACCGAGACCTTGGCACCGGCCTTGGCGCAGCTGACCTCGACCGTCGCGATCTGCTTCTCGACGAGGAGCATGTACTCCTTCGCGTGGTCGAACTTGTCCTTCTCGAGCGGCGCGGGGCCGAACTTGATCGCCTTCTCGAGGGAGTCGTACACCTCGATCGGCTGGTCGAGGTTGAGAAGCGCGAGCGCGAGGTTGTAGTGAATCGCCGGGTGGTCCCAGTCGATGAGTGCCTCGCGATACAGCTTCGCCGCGTCGGCGAAGAAGCCCGTGTTGAGCTGGAGGTTGCCGTCGCGGAACTTCTTCAGCGCGGCCTGCTGTTTCTCGGGGGGGACACCCACCGCCCAGGGGCGTGTATCACCACCGTTCTCGAGCGACTCGCCGGCCTTCTCGTCCGTGGCCGGCTTCTTCTTCTCGGGTGACGGTTTGGGCGCAGGCTGCGCACTTGCGATTCCAAAGCTCAGCGCGAGGCCGAGCCCGACTACCATAGGCTTGAGCATATCGATGGTTCCCCGCCGTTACGTTACTTGAGGTCTTCGACGGCCTTGCTGCCGATCATCTTCTCGAACTTCTCCGCGCGATCTTTCTCCATGAGGTACAGCTCGTCGGCGCGCTTGCGCTGGCGCTCCGCCTCGTCGCGCTCGCGGCTCGCCTCGAGGGCGGCCATCTCGGCGCGGTTGAGCGCGACCTCGAGCTTGCGGTTCTTCTCCGCGAGCTCGGCTTCCTTGCCGACCAGCTTGGTGTCGACCACGGCCTTCTCCTCCTGCACCGCGAGCGTCTCCGCCTGCGCTGCCAGGCGCTGCCGCTCCTTCTCTTGCACCTCGGCGAGGCGCTTCTCCGCGACGACGCGCTGCTTGTCGGCTTCCTCGCGCGCCTTGTTGGCTTCCTCGCTCGCCGCGAGGGCTTCCTTGGTCTTCTGCTCGAGGGCGCCCTGCTGTGCCTGCAGCTGCTGGCGTGCGCGACGCTCGTCGGTGCGTGACTTCTGGATCACGACGAGGAAGCCCATGACGACGACCATCACCGCGCCGAGCGCGACGAAGCCGCCGATGACCAGCATGCGCTTCTTGCGTGCCTGGACGAGCTCGTGGTTGACGACGGCGTCGAGGAACGCGCGCTCTACGTCGGACAGCGTGCCCTTGAACCGCTTCTTGAAGCGCTTGGCCTCGTCGGCCATTTCACCGCGCCACAACAGGCCAACGTCGCCGCCCTTCGCGTGCCACTGGCGCGCGGCGGTGCGCAGCTGATCGACGAGCTCCGCATCGTCCTGGTTCTCGTCAAGCCAGCGGCGCAGCGCCGGCCAGTTTTGCACCAGCGACTCGTGCACGATCTCGACCGTCGATCCCTTGCCGCCCTCGAGCGTCTGCACGACGAGGAGGCGCGCATCGACCATCTGATCGACGAGACGCTGCACCTCACCGACCTCGCGCGACAGCTCGCGCAGCTCGGCGAGCGGGACGATCGCGCGCGTGCGCTCCGGGGTGACCAGGCGCAGCAGGATCGCGCGCACGAGGGCGTGCTTTTGCGAGCCGAGCTCTTGGACCACGCGATCAGCGTGGCTCGCGAGGGCGCCGGTGACGCCGCCCATCGCGTTGTACGCGGACATCGTCAGCTGCCGGCGCGCCTTGTCGCGCGCTTCCCACAGCTGGCTCGCCGCGAACTGCAGGAGCGGCAACGCGCCCGGCGTCGTCGACAGGTGGACGAGCATGTCCTCGACGATGGTGTCGTTCTCGTACTTGAAGCCAGCGAGCTCGGCTGGCTGCGTGATCGCTTCGCGCAGACCTTCACGGCTCGGTGCACCGAGGAAGAACAGGCCCTGCGTCAGCTCGGCGAGGAACTGAGGGTCCTCGGAGACGCGATCGAGGAAGTCGGCGCGCACCGAGACCACCACGCGCAGCGGGCTGGTCGCGTCGTCGGCACAGGCCGAGAGGCTCGCCATGAACGCCTTGCGCTCCTCTTCGTCGGCGACCTGGGTGAACAGCTCCTCGAACTGATCGATGAAGAGGAGGAGCTTCCGGTTGTCGCGGCGCGAACGGCCACGGAGCACGTGACCGAGGTGACCGGGCTCCTTGCGGAGCCTCTCGACGAGCTTGCTCTGCTCGTCCATCTCGTCGGCGAGGTTGGCGGCGGTCGCGACCATCGGGCTGATCACGCCGGCGAGCGACTCGATCGGCTTGCGGCCAGGGCGGATGACCAGCGTCTCCCAGTTCTCGCCCGAGCGCTTGAGGGCCGGTACGAGACCGGCGCGCACGAACGAGGACTTACCAACACCCGACGGACCGACGACGGCCATCAGCGGCCGGTCACGGATGCGGGTGACCATCGCCGCGATCTCGCGGTTACGACCGAAGAACTTGCCGGCGTCGTTCTCCTGGAACGACGACAGGCCCGCGTACGGGCTCTCGTCGATCTGGAGCTCCGTCGTGCGGCGGCCGGGCATGAACGGCGCGAGTGCTTCGAGCAGCTCCTTGGCCGACTGGTAGCGGAGCTCTTTCTGCTTGAGGAGGCAGCGATCGACGATCTGAATCAGCTCGCGTGGCACGTCCGCCGGCGCGGCTTCTGCCATCGACGGCATCGGCAGCTCGAGCATCGCGGTGACGACGAGCTGGTTGCCGTCGAGCGGGTGCAGCGGGTGGCGGCCGCAGATCATGCGGTGGAGCAACACGCCGCACGCCCAGATATCCGTGAGGTGATCGATCTCGATGCCGATGCCCCACTGCTCGGGCGACATGTACTTCAGCGTGCCCATGATCGTGCCGACACGGGTCAAGCCGGTGTTGGTGCCAGTCGCGAGCTCGAGCGGCGAGGGCATGCGGATCTGGCCCGACGCCTTGTTCAACTCGCTGCCCTGCTGCATCACCTTGGCGATGCCGAAGTCCAGCACCTTCAGGTTGCCGGAGTCCTGGATGAAGATGTTGTCGGGCTTGAGATCGCGGTGAACGATGCCTTGCTGGTGCGCGCAGTCGAGCGCCTTCAGGATCGACGTCATCACCTCGACGGCGCGCGTGTACGGCAGCTTCTGGCCGTTCTGCGTGTATTCGGTGAGCGGCTTGCCGTTGAGGAACTCGAGGACGATGTAGGGCGAGCCGTTGTGCTCGCCGACCTCGTAAATCACGACGATGTTGTCGTGCTGGCAGAGCGCGGTGGTGCGCGCTTCGACGAGGAAGCGCTGCGTCAACTCGGGCTGATTCGTCTGGAGGAACTTGATCGCGACGCGGCGACCGAGGCGAACGTCACGGGCCAGAAACACCGAGCCCATGCCGCCTTCGCCGAGCAGCTTGATGACCTCGTACTGGTTGATGCGATCGCCCAGCTGCGGCAGCGACGACATGCCCTGCTGCGCGACCGGCGGCTGCGACGAGCCGTCGTACGTGTCCCACGCGCTGCGGCCTGGCTGCGAGCCGCCCGTGTTCGAGCTCACCGACGGACCGACGGAGTCGCGCTTCGAGCGCGCACCGATGATCGTCGGGTTCGCGGCGTTCGCGGCGCTCGCGGCGCTCGCGACGTTGAGCGCCTGATTCGATCCGGGTGGCGGTGTGCCCTGCGGCATCGTGTGTGGTGCGGGTGCGGGTGCGGGTGCGGGGGCCGGGGTGCCGCCGAGGACGACGGTCCTCTCGGCGGGGCCGCGCTGCGTGCCCGCCGCGATGACGGGTGGGGCTTGCGACGGCGTACGCGGACGCGACTGCACGCCGACCATCGTGTTGCGAGCGGGCAGCTTCGTGCCGCGATCGAGTGGAATCGATCCACTGCCGCTCACGGGCGGCGCGGCGCGGGGAGGCTCCGGATCTTTGGGGTCGGCCACCGTCTTCGCATCCATCGCGTCATCGAAGCCGTTCCCAAGGACAGTCTTGTCGTCGTTCATGTGAGAGCCCCCGCTACGGACGTAGGACGCCGGATCCCCGTCCAGAGGCAAATATCGTACAGGGTCCAATCGGCAAAGTCCCTGTATCTACAACCTGTTTCGGTTGTACAAGTTGAACACGATCCGAACCGAGACCCGCAAGCCTCTAAGATCGCTCGATCATCGGGATCGCTGTGCGCATGGTCTCAGCGCGGGTGAGAACCCCACAGCTAACCCACATGCGCCTAACCGTTACGTAAGCGGAATCACTAGAAGAGCCAGAGCGGCTTCCCGCCAGCGAACAAGACTTTTTCGCCGGCGGCGGATGACGAGACGTCGATCTCGACCATGATGCCGCGCTGCACGCTCTCGTCGTGCGGATGGATATCCGTGACTTCACCATCGAGAACGGCGGTGACCTTCCCTACCGTCGAGCACGCGACGAGGCCCCACGCACAGCCATAGAGCTTGGTCCCGAGCTTCACGTTGCGAAGGTTCGAATAGGGGACGAACGCGAGGACGATCTTGTTGTTGATCGCGCGCAGGTACGGCGACGCCTCGATGCGCTTCACGACCGTCTCTTGCTCCGCCTTGCGCAGCTTCAGGCTCTCGAGGCGCTGGTGCAGCGGCGCGCGCCGACCGATGGCGTTGTCCTTGTCGAGCTTCACGCGATCGACCTCGCGACGCAGCAGCCACTGCTCCGGCGTGGCGGGCTTCTCGACGGTGGACCCCACCTCGGTGAGGAACTTTTCGTCGACGAGAACCGCGCGCTCGATCTCCGCGAGCTGTGCATCGATCTCGACCCGCTCGGTCTCGACGGTGCTCAGGCGGAGCTTCGCATCCGCGAGCTGCGTCGAGGCTTCGACGACCTTCTGGTGCGTCGGCGACAGCACCACCGGGCGTACCCAGGTGTTGTCGAAGAAGTAGAAGATGTTGAGGACGAGGAAGCCGATGAGCCCGACGAGGATCGCGGTCAGGGCGACCAGTCCCGCGACCTTGTAGACCTTGACGATCGACGGCTGAATCGCGACCCAGAACTTGGTCCGGGGACGAGCGGGCGCTTCCATGGCCACTCCTTACCACTAAGCAGCGGGCATCTGGGCAGCCGATTGCGCGCGCGCAAGCTTGCCAGTGCCCGTGATCGCAGCCGCAGCCGCCGGCTCGAGGAGAATCGGCTCCGCGATGAGGTCGTGGACCTCGGGATCCGTCGCAGTCGCCGGCTCGTCGGCGGGCTCTTCGTGGTTGCGGGTCTCCCAGTTCGCGGTGTCGAGCGTGAACAGGGCGAGCGGAGTGAGCAGCGCGTAGGTGACCGGCATCAGCAGCGTTAGCGGCACGAAGGCCATCGCGCCCACGCGCTCGCTCGCCGGCAACTTGCGAACGCGCCAGCGGTAGATGATGCCGAACACGAACACCGCCTGCATGTGCAGCACGGTGGCGGGGAAGAACTTAAACGCGGACACGGCGCGCGCGAGGGCGACCGGGTATACGAGGAGGAGCGCGATCTGCGAGAAAAAGTGGATCGCGAGCACCGGGTTGAGGCGCCACACGTGGCTCACACCGCCGGCGTAGTCGACGATGTTCGAGCGGCGCCAGCGCAGTTGCTGCGAGAAGTAGCCCGACAGTGTCGTCGGGACAAACGTCCGACAGCGCGCATCCAGCGTCATCGTCGTCAGGTACCCGGCCTTGATGATCTGGCGGGTGAGGAAGCGATCTTCGCCGTACTTGATCGGCACGCCGAGGACCGACCGGTGCTCGAGCACCGGTTCGAGCTCGATGAGCACGCTGCGGCGGTACGCGGTGAGACAGCCCGACAGGCACATCACGCGACGGAACCCCCACTCGAGGTTCTTCATCAGCTGGTACGAGTACCAGTACTTCACCGTCTGCATGCGGCTGAGCCAGTTGTCGTGCTTGTTGCGCACGTCGACCCAGCCGCCGACGGCGGCGAGCTTGTCCTCGGTGAAGCGGCGCACGAGCTGGCGCACGGCGTCGGCGTCGACCACGACGTCGGAGTCGACCGAGAGAATGATCTCCGACGTCGCCTCGCGCGTGGCGCGGATGATCGAGCGGCGCTTGCCCATGTTGTGGCGGTTGCGCAGCACGGTGAGCCGCCCGTTGGACGTCTTCGCGATCTGGCGCGCTTGCTCGTAGCTATCGTCCGTCGAGCAGTCGTCGACGCAGATGATGTTGAGCTTCGCGTGTGGGTAGTTCGAATCGAGGATGCTCTGCAGGGTCTCTTTGATCGCGGAGCCCTCGTTGAACATCGGGATGATTGCCGTGACCGTCGGCTCGTAGTCGTCGCGCGTCTCGTCCCACTTGCCCTGCTTGCCGCGAATCACCCTCATCGCGATGCCCGCGATGTAGCGATTGATAAAGACGATCAACGCAAGAAAGTAACAAATGACCCAGATCGTGTGGGTGGTCACGCGGTCCTCCTGAGGCGGAGGCAGCGCGCGGACGCACGCACGGACTGGGTGAAAAACGAGCTGACTTGCACGGCGAAGCTATGAAGCCGCGAGCACGAGACACGGGCCCGCGGGGGTAAGTAGTGAGGGCAAGCTATAGTGATTCGCCTAGCGGTTCAAGAAGGTTGACGCATGTTGCCACTTTGGGTGTACGTGCGTCACGTCGACAGAACCTGGGCTCAGAAAGCTGAGGTTTGGCGCCTTGTCTGCAGACCGCTCGCGTGCGATGAGGTCACGCGTGGCGCGATCAGCCGCAGCTGTCTGTTTGATCGCGGTGTTGCATAGTGCGGCGGTGGCCGGACCAGCAACTCCGGACGGTGCGACCCATGATCCTGATGCCGCACCTCTTGCCGGAAGTCCGTGGCTCGACCACGCACCGGCCAAGGCGCTATCGGTCCGCATGGAGGCCAAGCCCGATCGGCGACTCGCTTCGGTCCTTACCCTCGGTGGCCTCTACGCCGGGTTCTCCGCCTGGGCGTACTTCGCGTGGTACAAGCGCGAAGGCCATGCCTTCATGACCGGGGGCGACGGGTCATGGAAGCCGTGGGCCCAGGACAGCTGGTTCAGCGCGCAGCAGTACTCGGCCGGCGCCGACAAGATGGGCCACGCATGGGTGACCTACGCCGTCGCGCGCGGCGGCACCGAGCTGCTCGACCAGTTCGGCGGCTTCAGCCGCTTTACCTCCGCGCTCGTCGGGAGCGGCCTCGCCCAGCTGTTGTTCCTCGGCGTCGAGATCAAGGACGGCTACCTCTACACGTTCTCGTACGGTGACTTCACGTTCAACACGCTCGGCGCGCTACTCGGCTTCGCGCAGTCGATGTGGCCCACGCTCGACGACGCGATCGACTTCCGCGTCCAGTACTTCCCGAGCAAGCGCTACCGGGAGCTATTCGTCGAGGGCAACGTCAACGTCGCCGAGGACTACTCGGGACAGACGTACTTGCTCGCGTTTCACCTCGGGTCGATCGATCGCATCCGCGACTGGAAGTACGGCGGGTGGTCGCGGTTCGTGGACGTCTCGCTCGGCTTCGAGACGCGCGGCTACAAGCCCGACCCGCCGTACAAGATCGACCCGAACGACCCCGCGCGCCAGGACTACCCGAAGCACCAGAGCACCTTCATCGGCCTGTCGCTCAACGCGCAGGGCGTGTTCGACTACTTGCTCCGCGGGCGCTCTGAAGGGTTGCGCAAGGTTACACATGGCGCGTTCGAGGTGTTCAGCCTCCCGTACTCCACGCTCCAGCTGGGCGAGCACCGCGTGGTCCCCACCGGCCTCGTGCCGGACGAACAGGACCTGTAAGAAGAGCCGAAACCGCTGTCGGTGGCAGGTGTCATCAGGCCATGCGCCTCGGGCTCGTGCTGGTCGTGCTCTGCTCGTGCATCACCCCGTACGACCCGTGCGACGAGCTCACGTTCCAGGAGTTCTCGACGACGTCGGGCGCGGTGGCGGCGGTTCTCGACGCAGCAGGGCCCGCGAAGGTTTACGCCGTCGGCGAGTATCACCCCACCAGGCGCACGGCACAGACCGCGTCCCCGCTCGCGCGCTTCACCTCCGACATCATCGATCAAATGATGCCGCGTGCGCGGCACCTCGTCGTCGAGGCCTGGACCGACACCGGATGCGGGGGCGATGGTCGGCGGGCAGGCCAACAGATCGCGCAGGTGATCGGGCGTCCACCCGCACAGAAGTCCGACATCGAGGCGCTCGTGATGAAGAGCGCGAAAAATCGGCTCGCGACCCATGGTCTACAGATGACGTGTCTCGAGCGCGGCTCTCTCCTCGATCGTATGGGCCACGTCGACTTCCTGCGTCTGCTCGAGCTCGTCACCGAGAAGCTACAAGCGACGACGAAGGCGCTGGTCGATAACGAGCGCGCGGTGATCGTGTACGGCGGCGCGCTCCACAACGATCTCTATCCGCGGTGGCCGCTCGGGGCGCTGTCCTACGCGGAGCCGTTGCAGCAGGACCTTGGCGGTGGCGTCGTCGAGATCGATCTCATCGTCCCCGAGGTCGTCGCGCCGCTCGCAATGATCCGCAACGAAGGCTGGTTCCCGCTGTTGGGGCGTTCTGCCCCGGGGCGTACCCTTGTCTGGGAACGCGGACCTGGAAGCTACGTGCTGATTCTTCCGGCGCAGAGCCTGGAGCCCGCCAAGGTCGCGTTGCCGGTCGCGTCGATCTGAGTGCTCACCGTGCTACGTAACCCGTGTGCCGCACCTCGTACGCGACCTCGATGATGCTCAGACCGAGCCGTCCGACGATGTCGTCACTCCGTCAGATGAGCAGATCGACCGCTGGATCAAGGCGTATCTCGCACACGCGCCGCTCTCGCTGACGCTGCGCGAGATCAATCGCCTGATCGCGATCGAGGCGGTCTCCGACGGCGGTGGCTCCGTGCTCGACGTCGGCTGCGGCGACGGGTTCTGGTGGACGCTTCGCGATCACGACCAGCGCGAGATCTACGGCATCGATATCTCGGCGAGTGAGATCGCGCAGGCGAAGAAGCGCATCAACGCGGCGCTGACCGATGTCTCGCGCGAGCAGCCGTTCGCCGGCACCAAGTTCGATCAGATCATTGGCAACTGCTCGCTCGAGCACGTACCCGACATCGACGCGGCCCTCGCCAATTTGCGCAAGTCCGCCGCTGTCGGTGCGCGCCTGGTGATGTTCGTGCCCACGCCGCGCTGGGCCTATCAGGGTCGGCTCCAGTCGTTCTTGCTGGCGCACGCACCGCGCATCGCGATGAGCGTCGCCGGTGCGATGAACGGCTTCTTCCAGCACTGGCACCTCTACGACGCCAAGGTGTGGTCGCGGCTCCTCGCGACGCACGGCTGGAAGGTGCGCGCTGCGTACGGCCTCGGTTCGGCACGTAGCGAGTTCTTGTTCCGTCTGTTCATGCCGCCGGCGTTCGCGGAGTTTCTGGTCAAGAAGCTGACCGGCTACTACCCCTCGCGCCTCGCGCGCTTCCTCCCCGATGCAGCCCTCGCGCCACTCACCAAGCTCGTGAAGTGGGCGGTCTCGGATCCGCTGGTGCCGGTCGATTCGTCGACGGCATACGAGTACATGATCGTCGCCGAGGCGACGGAGCTGCCGCGATGAGCGATGCGCAGAGCGACTACTTCGCGAACCACGTCCGCGCGCGCCAGTTTCCGTGGACGCTCTATCACCAGCCACTCGAGCGCGATCTCGAGCGCTTCCTCGGTGAGGTGGGCAGCGGTGAGGTCCTCGTCGTCGGCTGTGGCCTCCTCCACGAGATCGACACGGCGCCGCCCGGCCTGACCTTCCACGTCGTCGACATCGATGACCGCGCCGTCGCGGCGGTCCTCGCCAAGGGCGATCCGCGCATCACCGGCGGCACCGTCGTCGCGCCCGAGGAGCCGATCGACCTCGGCCGCAGGTTCGCCGCGATCTACGCGAAGGAAGTCGTCGAGCACGTCCTCGCGTGGCCGCGCTGGCTCGTCGGACTGCGCCGCGCGCTCGTGCCCGGTGGTCGGCTGTGGCTCTCCACGCCCAACTACGGCGAGCCGTGGCTCCCCGCGATCGAGTCGACCGTGCTCGAGCTGATCGCGCGCCGCAGCGGGTTCTCGCGGAAGCACATCCATCCCACCCGGTTCTCGCGCGGTACCCTCGCCCGCGGCCTCGTCAGCGCGGGCTTCGAGGATGTCAGGGTGCGCGCCACGCCGACGCGCCTCGCGCTCACGAGCTGGGCGCGCGCTCCGCAGTAGCGAACCGGACCGCTGGCGAGCGCGGCCGCCGTTCGTGTATATTTCATGTCTTGTCGCTGGACATGAAATGCTGAAGGCCGAGCGCGCGCGAACGTATCGGCAGGTCGCGCGGGCGCAAGCCGCCCATGCGACCGAGAAGCGGATCATCGAGGCCGCGACCCAGCTCCTGGCCGAGGCGTACTACGACGATGTCACGCTCGCTGCGGTGGCGCGCCTCGCCGCCGTGTCCACGAAGACCGTGATCCGACGCTTCGGTTCGAAGGATGCGCTCGCGGCGCGCGTCCTCGCAGGTGCCGCCGGCCACCATGGTGCGCTGCGCGACAGCGTTCCCGCCGGCGACGTCGACGCGGCGCTCGCGATGATCCTGGAGACCTACGAGCTGTTCGGGGATACGGCGCTGCGCAACCTCGCGCTCGAAGGGCGCATCCCCATGGTGACGGCCTTCGCCCGCAAAGGGCGCTCGCTGCACGCGGCGTGGGTGGCCAGGGTGTTCGGGCCACCCGTGTCGCGTGCGCCCGCACGGCGCGCGCAGGATCTCGCGCTGCTGGTGGTGGCCACCGACGTCTACACGTGGAAGGTGCTGCGCCGCGATCGAAAGCTCACGGCGGTCGAGACCGGACGTGCGATGCGCCGACTCATCGACTCAGTCATTCGCAAAGGAGCATGAGCATGCGTGTCGTCTTCTACAGCTACGGAACGCGGGGCGACGCCCAGCCGCAGGTGGTGCTCGCGTCGCTGCTGCGCGAGCGCGGCTATGAGGTGCGGGTGGCGGCGCCCGAGAACCTGCGCCCCTTCGTCGAGAAGGCCGGCATCGAGTACGCGCCGCTGTTCGGCAGCTCGCAGGAGATTCTCGAGTCGGAGGCTGGCCGGCGATGGCTGAGCGCCGGCAACGTACGCGCGTTCATGAAGGCGCTCGCGGAGATCAACGCGCGAATCAATCCGCGCGTGTTCGCCTCGGCGGCGGAGGCGGCGCGCGATGCCGATGCGATCGTCGGCGGCACGCTGGCCGAGGATCTCGCGTATTCGCTCGCGCAGCACCGGCGCGTGCCG
Source organism: Kofleriaceae bacterium (assembly GCA_033763475.1). Taxonomy (GTDB): domain Bacteria; phylum Myxococcota_A; class Polyangia; order Haliangiales; family Haliangiaceae; genus JABFXX01. The sequence continues at coordinate 58,075 of JANRKM010000172.1, read as the reverse complement.
TACGTGGTGGCCCAGACGATCCCGTTCGAGACGACGCGTGCGTATCCGTCGCCGGTGGTGACGACGGCGCAGCTCCCCGGGTTCCTGAACCGGCTGACCTACGCGCTGTTTCGCCGCGTCGCCTGGCCGGTGAACCGCGACACGCTGAATCCGTTCCGCGCATCGCTTGGCCTCGCGCCGCTGCCGACGACGATCCTCACGCGCGCGGCCGACTTCGCTCATCCGGTACTCCAGCTGTGGAGCGAGCACGTGCTGCCACCGCCTGGCGATGCGGCATCCACGCAGACGACGACCGGGTTCATCCGCATGCCCGCGGCCGTGCGCGAGCGGCTCGGCGAAGCGACGCCTCCGCCCGGGCTCGCGACCTGGCTCGCGAGCGGCCCGGCCCCGGTGTACCTGGGCTTCGGCAGCATGCCGGTGCTCGATCCGGTGGCGATGGTGAAGGAGGCCCTCGCCGTCGCCGAGACGCTCGATCTTCGGCTCGTACTCTCCGCGGGCTGGACGGAGCTGGGCGACGTGCAAGCGCTGGCGGGCGCGCGCGCGATCTTCATCCGCAACGTCGATCACGCATGGCTGCTGCCACAATGCGTTGCGGCCGTGCACCACGGTGGCGCCGGCACGACCGCGGCGAGCGTGGAGGCCGGCGTGCCCACGGTCGTGTGCTCGGTGTTCGCGGATCAGCCGTTCTGGGGCGCCCGCGTGACGCGCCTCGGCGTCGGTGCGCACGTGCCGTTCGCGAAGCTCGACAGGACGACGTTGCTCGCCGCGCTGCGCACGGTCTTGACCCCGGAGGTCCGGCAGCGCGCCGCGGCGCTCGGCGCGCGCCTGCGTGCGGAGGATGGCGCGGGCACCGCGGCGGACCACCTCGTGCGACAGCTCGCACCGTACGCGCAGAGCGTCAAGGCCGCCGGCTAGTCACGCGACGGGCGCCACAGCTTGCGCACGCTGCGCGGCAGCCGATTGTCGATGCGCTGGACCTCGTCGGCGGGCATGCGTCCGCGCAGCGCCGCGAACACCGTGCGCGCGATCTGCTCGGCCTCGCGAGGCTCGATGTCGAGATGCTCGGCGACCTGGTCGAGGAACGCGGCCTGGTCGAACGACTGCGGCCGCTCGCCGCGATGCGCGACGCAACGATCGAGGAGCCTCCGCATCGTCCGCGGCGCGAGCTCCGCGAACATGCGCGCCTCGGCGCCAGTCATCTCCATCGACAGCGTGCACAGCACGGCGCGCATGGCGGCGGCAGGGGCCGTTCCCTTCGGCAACACGCCACTCTGTTCCAGCTCGCGCAGCACGCTCTCCGTTGGCTCTTCGAGCGGCCTCGGCGCACGGAGCACGTTGGCGGCTTCGGGGACGGGCTCCTCGAACGCCGCACGTCCCGATTGCGTGAACGGATACCAGAGCGCATCGAGATCGCGCGGCAGCCGATTCCGTACATCCCAGATCTCGTCCTCGGGCATGAGCGTCTGGACGGCGGAGAACACCGCACGACACACCCGCTCCGCGGCTTCGACGGAGATGCTGAGACGCGTCGCGATCAGGTTCAAAAATCCTCGCTGATCGAACGAGATCTCCGGCAGGTCGTTCTCGTGGATGACGCACCGACTGATCATGCGGCGCAGGCTCGGAGGCACGACGTCGGCAAGATCTTCTGCATCTGCCCGAGGCAGACGCATCGCGAGGGCACATAGCACCGTGTCCGTCGCATCGAACGTCGAGACATTGGATGGGACCTGATGACTTCGCTCGACCTCGCGGAACATCTGGTCGACCTGCTCGTCGGAACTCGCTTGTTGGCGCACCATGGGGAACCTCTCTAGTTCCACCGAAGCAAGCACTGCGCCGGCTCACGCTCTCCGCTTTAGTGCACTCGACCACGGTGCTGCCTGCTGGACCGCGATCCCGTGGGCGCGAAGCATCGGCGCGACGTGACCTGCGAAGGCTGCGTCCAGGGCCTCGCTGAACGCCGTGGCCGTCACGAACCGGTCGCCGGGTTCCGGCGCCATGCCGATCGCGAGCACGAGATCGACCTCGGGGCGCAGCTCGGGGACGAGCAGCGAAGGCCGAACCGGTCGCGTGTGCACCACGCGATAGAGGGTCTCCGCGACTTCCTTCGCCGCGAACGGCGGGTAGCCGGTGAGCGCGCGATACGCCGTCGCCGCGAGAGCATAAAGATCGGTGCGGTGATCGACCGTGCCGCCACGTGCCTGCTCCGGCGCCATGTACGCTGGCGTGCCGACCACGTGGCCGGCCGTGAGCGTGTCGCCGTGATCGAGCGCGCGCGCGACGCCGAAATCGAGGATCTTCCACACGCCGCGATGGTCGAACACGTTCGGCGGCTTCAGGTCACGATGCACGATGCCGGCCGCGGCGGCCGCCGTGATGCCGATCCCGATCTGACGGATGAGCTCGACGACCTCCTCGGGCGTCAGCGTGCGTCGCTCGCGCAGGACGTCAGCGAGGGTTCGCCCGTCGAGCCGCTCCATCACGAGGTAGGGCACTGGTTGTTCACCCACCTCGAGCACCCGCACCACATGCGGCGACTCGACGCTCGCGGCGGTCCGCAGCTCGCGAATGAACCGCAGTACGTGCTCCGCGTTGCCGAGCGAGGCCTGCGAGATCAGCTTGAGCGCTGCCTCGCCGCCGTTGCGCGTATCGACGGCCGCGTAGACCTCGCCCATCGCGCCGCGGCCGAGGAGCTCGCCCAGCTGATAGTGACCGATCGTCTGCGCCGAGAACCGCCCCCGCTTGCTGCCCAGCGCGCGCTCGAGCTCGTCGCGCGCCTCGAGCAGCAACGCCTGACGATGCGCGGCGAGGCGCACGGCTTGCTCGAGCTCGCCGACCGCTGCGAGTGCGGTGCGGCGTGACGTGCGTGCCACCACGATCGTCGTCGCGAGGACGATCTGCTCGAGCGCGATGGTGATGATCATCTGCGTCCTCGTCAGGTCCGGGTGTGCGACGCCGAGGTCGCGCCCGCCGAGGATCGGGACCAAGGCCATCGCCGCCAGCATGACCGCACAGCCCACGTACGCGGCGATCGCCATGCGGTGCGCCTTGCCGAGCCCGACGAAATAGATGCCGAGCACGACAACCATCGGTGCCGGCGAGAACACGCCGAAGTAATAGACGGCGGCGTTCACCACGATCACCGGCACGAACCAGATCAGCGCGGTACGGCGCTGGCGAAACCGGATCGGATCCAGCGTCTGGTACAGGAGGAACGCCATCGAGAACACGCCCGCACTGCACGCGATCAGCAGGAGCTGGAGCGCGCGTCGATTGCCACCGGGGACCACGAACCCCGCAACAGACGCGACGACCGCGAGCACCACGACGAACACGCTGAACGCGCGCGTGCGCATGATCTCGTCGCGCTCGAGCGCTTCGATCGGCGACCCGATGCTGGCGTCGCTCGCCAGCTTCGGGTCGAGCGTGGTGAGATCGCCGGGCTCCGCGAAGCGCGGTTGCGCCGACCTCTTCGCCGCGACGGTCTGTAGCTCCGGGACGATGTCCAAGGCGCCCGAGCATAGTCGGATGCCGAGGCGCTGCGCCTCGTGCGTGGCCTCGGTAAACCTCGCGGAGCGAGGGCGTACGTGATCGCCCGCGCGGTACGCTCGGCGAGAAGCTACGAGAGCTTCTCGACCTTGCGCTTGAGATCCTCGACCTGGTGCTCGAGTAGAGCGACGCGGCGCACGAGCTCTTTCACGAAGTCGGGCATCGCGGAGAGCTCGCGCTCGTGCTTCTCGCGCTTCTCGCGCGCGAGCTTGGCGGCGAGCTCCTCGGCCTCGCGCTGCTCGCGTTCCTGCGCGAGCGCGGGGATGTCCGCCGCGTACGCGGCCTCGAAGGCGGCACGGTCAGCCTGCTCGATCCAGATGCCGTGCTCGAGGCACTGGCCGAGCACGAGCACCTTGCGGTCGCCTTTGTAGAGATCGTTGAGCGAGAGCTTGCAGACGAGGCAGCGCGTGAAGGGGAGGGCGGTGGCGCGGGACGGATTGCCGCGGGAGATGGGGCGCAGATCGTCCGGGGCGATCGGCAGGTGCGCATTGCCGAGCCACGTGCCGCAGCCATTCGCGCAGCTGAGCTCGTCATCGCGCTCGCGCGCGAGTGGGAGCTCGCAGCGCGGGCACGGGGTACCACCGGAGCTGCGGTACGGGGCGGTCACGCTTGCGCGTTGCGCTCTTGGTAGATGCGCAGGATGTCGGCCGCGGTCTCTTCGATGGCGCGATTGGTGACGTCGATGACGGGCCAGTTAGGGTGCTTGCGGAAGATCTCGCGCGAGTACGCGATCTCGTTCTCGATGTGCGCGCGCTGGCCGTAGCTCGAGTCGTTGGGCATGCCGAGGTGCGAGAGGCGCGCCTGGCGGATGCGCATCAGCATGTCGGGCTGCACGATGACGCCGAACACCTTGCGATCGTCGACCTGCGACAGCTCCTCGGGCGGGTCGACGCCGAGGACGATGGGCACGTTCGCGCACTTGAGACCGCGCTGCGCGAGGTACGTCGAGAGTGGGGTCTTTGACGTACGCGAGATGCCGACGAGAACCAGGTCCGCCTTGGGGAGGTTGCGCGGCTCGGCGCCGTCGTCGTTCTTGACGGCGAACTCGACGGCCTCGATGCGACGGAAGTAGTCGTCGTTGATCGAGTGGAGGAGGCCCGGCACGCCGGCGGGGGCGGAGCCGAGGAACATGGCGAGCTTGCTGATGAGCGCGCCGATGAGGTCGACGGTCTCGATGTTGTAGCGCTCGACGAGCTGGCTGATGAGCGCGCGCTCCTCGGTGTTGACCACGGTGAAGACGACGAGCGCGCGTTGCTCGGATGCCTTCTCGAGGATCTGCTCCAGCTCGCTCTCGAGGCGCACGCGCGAGAACAGCCGGATCTGCACCGGTTCGCTGAACTGCAGCGTCGCCGCGCGGACCATGCGCTCGGCGGTCTCGCCGGTGGCGTCGCTGATGATCATCACCGTCTTCATTTGGCGCAATCTATATCACGGTCAGGTGATGGCGCCGGGGCTCGCGACGCGGTGTGTCGATGACGCGCGGACACTCGGGATCCGGAGCGGATAGGTCCCCGAGAACATGAGCAGAAACGACCTTGCAGCCGCCGCGGCAGAGGGCGTGATAGTCGCAGCTCGAGCACGGCTCCGAGGCGGCGCGCCAGGTGCGGAACGGACCGAAGGCTCCCGGTTGGGTCCAGTAGGCGGCGAGCGCGTCGACACGCGGACGCGAGCCGTCGGCGGCCGGTGGAGGCGGCGACGCGAAGGAGCATGCCGTGAGCAGCCCGCTCGCCTTGGCGCCGACCAAAAAGTCGCCACCGGTGCAACCGTAGACGGCGAGCTCGGCGAGCAGGGCGCGGTCGGGGCGGTGGTGCGCGAGCATCGGCGTGTACGAACAGTCGACCTTCACGCGCAGCGCGTGGCGGCGCGCGGCGGCGAGGATGTGCGGGAGGAAGGCGCGGTGCTGGGCGTCGGTGCAGCGCAGGTCGTCGTACGCGCGCGCGCCGCGCCCCGAGGGCTTGAACCGCAACAGCTCGACTTCCGAGAGGCGGCGCTCGGCGGCGTACGCGAAGATCGCGTCGAGCTCGTCGAAGTTGTGGCGCGTGACGACGACGTTGATGCCGACCTCGCGCTTCTTCGCGCGCAACGCGCGGATCGCCGCATCGGCGCGCGCGAAGCCATCGAAGCCACGCACCTGCGCGTAGGTGGCGTGCAGCCCGTCGAGCGAGACGTTGATCTGGCCGAAGTGCTCGATGATCGCGAGGAGGGCGTCGAGGCCGTCGAGTCCCGAGGTGGTGAGGTTCGGGATGATCCCGCGCTTGCGTGCGTGGAGCGCGAGCTCGCCGAGCCACGGCAAGATGGCGCTCTCACCACCGCCGAGCGCGACGTGGAACACACCGGCGGCGGCGAGCGCATCGATCGCGCGCGTCCATTCGGCGAGGCCCCACTCGTTGGGAGCGCCTGCTTTCGACGCGCCCGTATAGCAACCCTGGCACCCCGCGGTGCACTTGTTGGTGAGCTGCAGGTGCGCCTCGAGGGGTGCCGACAACGGCGCATCGCCCAGCGCGGGCTCGTCGCCTTGCCAGATGGCTGGTGCGCGTACGTCGAGCACGCGCCTCGCGTACGCACGATCGACGAACACGAGCGCGCGCGGGACGACGGTCTGCAAGATCGCGCCAAATGCCTCGAGGCGCGCCTTGCGCGGCGGATGGGCGCGGGCAGCGCGCGCACGCTCGACGAGCGCGAGCCCGCCGTCGAGGAGGCGGGTCGTCAGTTGGCGCGCGCGTGTGAACATCGCCGGGAATCTAGCAGCGCCCGGCGCGCGGGGCGATCAGAGGAGCTAGGGCGTGCACGAACGCGGGTGGACGAGCATGCCGACAAGAGGAGCGCGCAAGGCGTCGAGGTTTGCGGGCTTTCACTGCACACGACCGTGCACACACCAGGCGACTGCTTCCCCCATGCAACGCGGCGGTGTCACCTGCGACACGATTGTGGTTGCTGCTCGACGGCAGCACGATCTACAAGGCATGCCGATGGTGAAGGCGACCTCGTTGCTGGTGTGCTTCTCGCTGTTTGTCCCCGCGTGCACGAAGTACGGGCAGACCACCAACTTCGGTCCTCCTCGCGAGGTCGCGCGCCGCCTCGTGGGTGCGCCGATGGTCGAGACCGTGTCGGCGTCGAACATTTCGGGCGGCTTCGACGCGACGAGCGTCCATGGTCGCCGCGGCGGCTATTCGACGGGCGGGTTCTCGGGCGGCGCCGCAACGGTCACGCGTACACACTGCGTGCAGCAGGCCCAGATCGACTACACCCAGCAGGTGCACACGAGCCCGGAGGTCCGCGGCCGCGGCTGGGACATCGCCGGCGCGATCACGCTCGGCCTCGTGGGGCTCATCGTCTACGCGGGCGCCAAGAGCAACTACAACTACGCAGTCGACACCTGGAACAGCGACAACGAGTTCCACCTCCGAGACCCTGGCTTTTTCCCGCCCCCGGGACCGTATCCGTCGGAACCAACGGGCGCGTACGCGACGGGTGCGGTGATCAGCCTCAGCGGTCTCGCGTTGCTCGTGTACTCGTACGCCGTGCTGCCCAAGGGCCCGGCTCCCCAGCCCACGACCACCGAGCGCCAGTTCACCGAGACGCAGTATGTGGAGTCGACAGGCTGCGCGTCGCCCGGCGCCCCGCAGCCGTATCCGCAAGGCGGGTATCCGCAAGGCGGGTATCTGCAAGGCGGGTATCCGCAAGGTGGGTATCCGCAAGGTGGGTATCCGCAGGGCGGGTATCCGCAGGGTGGGTATCCGCAGGGTGGGTATCCCCCGTATCCCCCACCTGCGCCTGGTCAGTAGTCGCCCGCGCAGCGCCGCACCAGCTCGGGGATCGCGTCGCGGGCCGGTACGGTCGACACCGTGTCACCGTGGCGGACAGCGATGGTGTTATCGCGCAGCTCGCGATCTCCGATCACCGCGATGAACGGGACGCCGTCGCGGTGGGCGATCGCGATCCGGCGCGCGAGTGAGTCTTCGGCATCGAGCCGCACCCGCAGGCCCGCACGCGCGAGCTCGTCACGCACCTCGCTGGCCCGGGCACGATGCGCGTCGGTGACTGGCACCACCGAGACTTGATCGGGTGCGAGCCACGGCGGGAGCTGCGCACCGTGCTGCTCGAGCAAGATCCCGAGGAACCGCTCGAGCGATCCGAACAGCGCGCGATGCAACATGACCACGTGCTTGCGGCTGCCGTCGGCCGCGACATACCGCACATCGAAGCGCGCGGGCATCACGAAGTCGAGCTGGATGGTCCCGCACTGCCACGCACGCCCTCGGCGATCGCGCAGCAGGAACTCGAGCTTGGGGCCGTAGATCGCGCCCGCGCCGGGCACCACTTCGAACGGGATCCCGAGCGCGCTGCCGACCTCCTCCAGGATCCGCTCCGCGCGATCCCACGCCGCCTCGTCACCGAGCCGGTTGTCGGGCCGCAGCGAGAGTGCCAGCGACACGTCGGAGAGGCCGAACCGCCGGTAGAACGTCAGCAGCTCGCGACAGAACCGCTCCACCTCGTCGCGGATCTGGTGGTCGCTACAGAAGATGTGGCCGTCGTCCTGGGTGAATTGCCGCAAGCGCATGAGGCCATGCAAGGTGCCGCTCGCTTCATCGCGATGCACGATGCCGAATTCGCCGAGCCGCAGCGGGAGGTCACGCCACGACGGCGCCGCATGTCTCACGATCTGGATGTGACACGGGCAGCTCACGGGCTTCAGCGCCGCTTCCTCGGCACCGTCGCCTGCGGCGAACATGTGATCGTGGAACTTGCCCCAGTGCCCGCTCAGCTCCCACACGGGACGTCGCACGAGCTGCGGAGTGCGCACCTCGCGATAGCCGCCTGCGAGCATGTGCTCGCGTGCGGCCTGCTCGAGGAGGCGGTAGAGGATCCAGCCGCGCGGGTGCCAGAACACCATCGCCGGGGCTTCGTCCTGGAAATGCGCGAGATCGAGGCGCGCGATCAGTGCGCGATGATCATCGGGCGGGATCAGGGATCGGGAATCTATCTGTGCGTCAGCGTGCATCGTCCATCTCCGAGGTCAAAGGCCGAGGACGGGCGATACGCGACGACGAACCGCCCGGCCCCCGGAACGTCCGGGTCGGCGGGCAGTTGTCGTGTTGTGGGTGTCAGCCAGCGCGCACGATAACGAGCCCGCGAATGCAGGTCGTCATCGTCGTCGTGAGGCGCGCGTGCAGGGACACGATGAGCTCAGCCTACGGCAAGGACGTCGCGCCTGCCATCGATTTCTCGTACTCCGTCGATTCCGGCGGCTCGGTGATGCCAACGTGGTGGGTCTGCACGAGCTTCCAGCCGAAGAACCCCGCGCCCATGGTGAGCACGAGGCCGATCACGCTGAGCGTCAGCGGCAACTTGTAGGGCAGCCACGCCTCCGTCCCGGTCGTGTGCGTCCAGGCCGACAGCATGCTGAACCCAGCGCCGCTGAATAGCGCGAGCGAGAGCACGTTGAGGCCCATATGAATGATGCCGGTGTTGCGCGTGGCGAGCGCGCGGCGCGGAATGCCGGCGAACAGATCGATCACGCCGGGGATCGCGGCGAGCGTGGCCATCGCTGCGCCTGCGAGGAACAGCGTCATCGCAGCGCGGTACCAGAACGTGTCAGCTGACACCGCGAACACGACCGTGGACGCCACGCCACTCGTGTACAGCGCGATAGGAAAACTGACGAGCATCGGGTGGATCGGGTGACCCTTGATCGAAGCTTTCGAATAGTGCGACTGGGCGGACATCACGGCCTCCACCGTCGGAGACACGCAAACGTGATGCCGCGTGGCTAGGGAGATTCCTCAGCTCACCGCGACACCGAGGAGATGGCCGATGCCGGCCGTCACGGTCATCGCGAGCGCGCCGCCGATCGTGACGCGCAGTGCGGCGCGAACCGGCGACGCCCCTCCGAGCTGAGCCCCGAGCGCACCGAGGGATGCGAGGCTCGCCAGCGTGACGCTCGCGATCGCGGCGAACCGCAGCTCCGGCGGCGCGATCACGAGGCCGAGGATCGGCAGCATCGCGAACACCGCGAAGCTGACGGCGGAGATCCACGCTGCCTGAAGCGGACGCGCTCGTGTTTCGGCATGGATGCCCAGCTCGTCGCGCAGGTGCGCACCGAGGACGTCGCGCTCGGTCAGCTTCACCGCGACCTGCCGCGCGAGCGCGGAATCGAGGCCGCGCCCGACGTAGATCTTGGTCAGCTCCTCGAGCTCGGCTTCGGGCGCCGCGGCGAGCTCCTTGGTCTCTGTCGCGATATCCGCCTCCTCGGCGTCGCGTTGCGAGCTCACAGACACGTATTCGCCCGCGGCCATCGACATCGCACCCGCACACAGGCCGGCGATGCCGGTGGTCAGGATCACCGTCTTGGGTGCATCCGCCGCCGCCACGCCTATCATCAGGCTTGCCGTCGAGACAATGGCGTCGTTCGAGCCCAGCACGGCCGCGCGCAACCAGCCGGTGCGGCCGCTGCGGTGAACCTCGGGGTGGCGCGAGAGTGAGTGCACACCGGAGTGTACTGCGTCATGCGCCGTGGGGTGAATCAATGACGAGCGCGAGCGCGCGCCCCTGGGTGCTCGTCCGAACTCGACTATCAAAATCGAAGTTCGTGCTCCCGTCGTCAAAGCCCTACGGACAGTTCGCCGCGCGCCACGTGCTGTCGGCGTCGTCGACGAATACGCCCGCAAACGCGGCGCCGGGCTCGGGCCGCAGCTCGCTGCCGTTGACCGTCACGTAGTACTCGAGACGCACCTCGGCGCGGTTGCCATCGGGCTGCGCGGTGATCGCGGGCGTCACCTCGGGACAGTGATAGCTGCGCAGGGGATCGAGAGCGCGCCAGTCGAACGCGTACCGCGCGTTGTTGCCACGACGGCGATCGAACGCGACGGGCGACCTCCGCCATTCGGACGACGTGGCGCCGACGAACTTGTAGTGCAGCTGCGCGTCGAGCTTCTGCCACAGCGCGGGATCATCACGATCAGTAACGCCCGGCTCGTAGACCTGGAAGCACACGTTCGACGTCGCCGCGCGCTGCCGGGCCCACGTATCGAAGGAGAACCCCGTCTGCGCAGGCACGCCGCCGTCGCAGCGATCGCTCGTGTCGCGTGTGATCAGCGAGCGCGCCTCGCCGATCCACTGCGGCGCGCGCAGCGTCTCGAACGTGTAGTTTGCGCCGAAGTTCGAGTCCCACGCCTGACAGCCCGGAATCGCCGTGTTCTCGAACCACAGCGTCACGCTGCGCGCATCGGTGGGCACGGCGAGCGCGGGTGAGCTGTCGCGTACGCTGACCAGGCGCTCCTCGCCGCTCGGCGCGAACCGCACGTGCGCCGTGATATCGTAGAGCGGCGTGCCGTTGCGCGAGTTGCGGCACTGCGTGAGCCTCGCGCCGTCATACGCGATCGTGACCTCGCCCCCGGGCACGAGCACACCTTCACGACGCTCGCTGAAGTCGGCCGCGAACACGAGGCGCGCGCGCGACGCGCTCGTGGGTGTCGAGCACACGCTCGCGTCACCGGGCAGGGCGAGGTTCGGTGACGCGAGCAGATAGTTCTCGAAGTCCGAGCGGTGGCGATTGTGATCGAACAGCCGGCCGCCTTCGGGCAACGCGAGGTACGGCACCACCTCGATGCGCGCGTTCGTCAACGTCGTGCCACTCCAGCCCGGACCTGGCAGGCCCTGATGGAGCCGCACGTCGAACCGCGCATAGCCAAGCGTCGCCGGCGCCGACGATGCGGTCGCTTGCACGGTCGTCCACGGCCCGCTGGGCGCCATCCGGTACATGACCGCCGGTACGAGCCCCTCATTTGCGGCGGCCTCGGAGATCTCGACCGACCCCGACCACACCCAGCTCGAACCCTCGGTCTCCCAGGTGAACGACGACCCGGCGCGCGCGAGCTGGCGCATCACCACGTGGCAGCTGCGGTCTGCCTGGTCCTTGCTCCCGTCGACCCCGACCAGCGGCGCGGTGGTGACCTCGGCCTGGTCGCCGCCCGCCGCGCACGAGATGACGAGCGACACGTGGAGGGCGAACGCGGTGCGGGCCATGGGCCGGCCCCAGGCATCACGCGTGCCACGCGCGGGCTTAATGGATCGAGGAGGTTGCGCGGCTGGCGCCGAGGCGCATGCTGCCGATCGCAACGCGCCGTGGTCTCAGGGCGAGCCGGTGGGCGGGTCGACCTTCACGGGCTTGCGCCAGCGCAGCAGCGCACCGAGCACCGGGGTGACCACGGCCAGCGCGGTCGCGCCGACCAGCAGGAACGTCACGTCGACGCCGAGGCTCGACGAGTTGGGGTTCATGCCCCACTTCACTGCGAGGATGCGACCGCGCTCCACCCGCGGACTATACTGCTACGTTCGTAGCGGTGCAGCATCGCGGGTTGGTCGTGTTCTGGATCGTCACGCTCGGGGGCGCTGCGTTCGGCGCTGTCGCGCCAGGAATGCTCGCACTCGCGTGGCTCTTCACGGCGATCCTGTCGATCGCGACGTGGACGTCGGTGGGCGTGGACAAAGAGCTCACGCACGGGCGCTGGTATCGCGGGGCGCTCGGCACGCTGCTCGCGTGCGTGGCGACCGAGACCGCGGCCGCGGCGAGCACGCTGGTCATCGATCGCGCGAGCGGTGCGAAGCAGCCCGGGTTCGTGTTCATCGCGGCTGGGAGCGCGGGGCTCGCGATCTTCGTGTGGCGCGCCCTCGTGCGTCCGTCGGCGAAGGGCGCGGCGCGGGTGGGGACGTTCGCGATCTACCTGCCGCTCATGGGCCTGGTCGATATCCTGTGGGGCACCGCCGGTGACTCGGTCCAGGAAGTGCGCGCCGGCGTGTGGCCGACCGTGATGGTGCTCGGCTTCGCATTGACTAGCGTCGCAGGGGCTGCCGCCTGCATTGTCGCGCTGACGGCGTTCGGCCCGCGCTCGTCGCTGCCCACTGCGCGGCAGCTCGACTGAATTAGCTCTGGATGCGCTTGCGGTAGTCGGCGGGCGTCTCGTTCGTCGCGGCGACGAACGCACGTGTGAACGAGGCCGGCTGCGCGAACCCGACGGCTTCGCTGATCTCGGCGATCGTGCGATCGCTGTGCTCGAGCAGCTCACGCGCGACCTCGATGCGCACCGAAGCCGCGATCTCGCGCAGCGATGTGTGCTCCACCTGCAGCTTGCGCTGGAGCGTTCGCGCCGTCATCTCGAGCCCCTGTGCGATCGTCGCCGCGTCGAGATCCTCGAGGATATGCGCACGCACGTACGCCCGCACCTGCCCGCTCGCGGAGTCATCGGCGGAGGCAGCCGCATTGGCGTCACGCACGATCGTATGCAGCTCGGGGCTCGCGGTACGTAGCGCGATGCCGAGGCTCGCCGCCGACAGGCGGAGCGTGCTGTAGCGCTGTGCGAACCGCGGCGTGACTCCGAAGTACGCCTTCCACGGCGCCGCACTCTCTGGCGCGGGACGGCGCAGGTTGACGCCCAGCACCGTCGCCGGAGACGCGAGGAGTGAGAGGTGATGGTGAATGACGGCCAGCCCGATCTCTTCGACCAGCGCCATCAGGCCGGACTCGTCGTCGCAGTGCATGCGCACGTCGACCTCGTCTCGCGAGACCGGCAACACCCGCAGTGTCATGCCGGGAATCATGCGATCGAGCCACGTATTGCTCAGCGCGTCGAGCGCGCCCGCGAGCGTCGGAGCGCTGACCAGCCCATAGCTCGCCAGGCCGAACGCGCCGATCGGGAGATCCGCAGCGACCTTGAGCGGAAGGTCCTCCCCGACGACGGCCATCGCCGCCATCCAGTACTGACCGAGGGACGCGAGGTCGTTCGCGGCGGGGCGCGGGATCGCAGCGCCCTTCTGCGCGACCATGCGGTCGACCGAAAACATCGTCGCGGCCGTGACGATCGGGTCGAGCTGGCGATCACTCATGGCACCCTGGATTTTACTCGGTCGCGAACCCGTGCATCGCATCGTTGTCACCGCCGATCCCGCACTCGCCTTCCTGTGACAGCCGGCAACTCGTGTTGCCTCCGATTTTTCGGCTACCCCGCTTCGGGGCCGGACCGAAAGGTCTCGATCATCAGGTCGATCAAGCCGTCGTGCGTGAGCGCGAGGTAGCCGATCGAAACCGCCGCCAGCAGACAGGCTACGACATGGGCCAGCGCGCGAAGCCGGACCGTCCGCCCACGTGCGCGCACGAGGTCGAGCGTCGTCCCCGATAGCCACGCCAGCCCGAGGCCCCCGAGCGCGATCATGGTGACGGCCGGCGCGACGTCGAGGTTGCCGGTGTAGGCGACGCCGATCAGCACCGCCGCTACCGGCGCCAGGAACAGCACCTCGAACGGTGGCCGCAGTGCAGGGAGTCGGCGCCCACCGCGGAACATCGCTTCGGCGAGGGAGGCGAGCAGGCCCGCGACCGTCGCGAACAGCGCGACCCACGATGCCGTGTAGGCGAATGCCCGGCGCCGACCGGTGCGGATCTCGCCGAGAAGATCGTCGCGCAGGATGCGATCGGCAGGGGCGGTCGCGGGCAACAGGCGGGCGAGCTCCTCGGCGTGATCGAAGTCGTGCGCGTCGATCGCGTTGATCGCACCACCCCGCAGGCCGAGCACCGCGTGATCCGTTCCAGGCCAGCGTGCGACGACCCCCGCATACTCGGCGCGCGCCTCGGCGAACCGGCGATGGCGGCGTAGGTAATCGCCGAGCCACAGCGCTGCATCGGGGGCGCGCGGCCACGACGCCTGCGCGAGCGCGCGGGCGCGTGTGATGATCTGCTCCGGTGGCAGCTGGTCCGCGTCGGCGATCACCTGCGCGAGCTCGGCCGCGAACAGCGCGTGCTCGCCGCGTGGACCCACTTCGCCGCGCAAGCGTGCGGCGCGCCGCTGGGCCGCCGTCGCCACGCGCTCGTCGGGGAGCTCGCGTAGGATCCGCTCGTAGATCGCCAAGGCGCGCGCTGGATCGAGCAAGCGATCTTCGGTCGCGCGGCCCGCCGCGTAGAGGGCATCGGCGAGGTCGGGCGTCGTCGGGGCGCGCTCGATCGCGGCGACGGCATCGCCGAGCGCACGCGGATCATCCGTCGCGAGCGCATCGACGAGCGGATCCGCGGCTGCGACGCTCGTCCACGCGACGAGCGAGAGCAGCGCCAGTGCGCGGGCTACTCTTCGGTGACCGTGAGGGACTCGCACGCCTTCACGAACGCGGGCGCCGCTTCTTTGACTTCCTTCTCGAGCGTGCCGCCGCAGTGCAGGTATTCCCGGTCGCCGTCCTTCCACGACGCGACGAGCACGAGCGTCGTCCCGCTACTCGCCTCGGCGATCACGGTGCGATTGTTCGGGCCCTTCTCATCCTTGAGCAGCTTGCTCTCTTTGTCGAACCGCTTCACCTGTTTGTCGACGACCGCGGCCCAGTCTTTCGGCGTGCACGTGCCGTCGCAGTTCGTGCCGACGTTGAACCCGGTCATGAACCCCATGTCCGTGGGTGGCTTCAGCCTCACCAAGCTCTCCATCTCCTGCTTCCAGCCCTTGGGCGCGACGACCTTGTAGAGCGTCTTTCTGCTGCCGCGCTTCTCGACGAGGGTGGTCTCCTCGAACACGAACTTGTCCTTGAGCGCAGCAGGGATGAGCGCGTTGACGCCGGCGACATCGGCGGGCTTCGCGGTAGCCCCGCCCTGCTTGTCTCCCTTGCCGCAGGCAACAGCCGCGAGCGCGACGACCACGAATCCAACCCTAGTCATTGTCGTTTCCTCCAGCGCCCTCACCGCGGTGGATGCCGAGGGCTCGCAGCTTCTTGTGCAGGTTGGTGCGCTCGATCCCGAGCGCTTGCGCGGTACGCGAGATGTTCCAATCGAACTCGGCGAGGCGAATGCGGATGAACTCCGACTCCACCTCCTCGCGGAATTCGCGCAGGCTCTTGTTCGCGTAGCGGCCAAGGTCGATCGCCGTCTGCGGGCCTGTCTGCGTGCGCGACGCGGGGCGCGGCCCGCCGAGGTAGGGCGGAAGGTCCTTTTCGCGGATCACCTCGTCGGACATGATGACGAGCCGCTCGACGACGTTGCGTAGCTCGCGCACGTTGCCGGGCCAGTCGTACCGCTTGAGGCGATCGAGCACGGGCTCGTCGACGGGCTTGTAGCCGAGGCCGTTCTCGTCGCAGCACTCGCGGACGAACGACTCGACGAGCAGTGGGATGTCCTCGGTGCGGTCCTTGAGATCGGGCGAGTGGATGGGCACCACGTTGAGACGGAAGTAGAGGTCCTCGCGGAACGTGCCGTCCTTGACCATCTGCTCGAGGTCGCGGTTGGTGGCGGCGACCACGCGGCAATCGGTGCGCATGCTCTTCTCGCCACCGACACGGGTGAACTCGCCCGTTTGCAGCACGCGCAGCACCTTGGCCTGCGCGGGCAGCGTCATGTCGCCGATCTCGTCGAGGAACATCGTGCCACCGTCGGCGACCTCGAACAGACCGCGCTTCTTGGCGACGGCGCCGGTGAACGCGCCGCGTTCGTGGCCGAACAGCTCGCTCTCGATCAGCTCGGGCGGGATCGCCGCGCAGTTGACCTTCACGAACGTGCCGCCGCTGACGGTGCTGTTGCGGTGGATGGCGCGCGCGATCAGCTCCTTGCCGGTGCCGCTCTCGCCGGTGATCAGCACGCGGCTGCGCGTCGGCGCGACCTTGGCGATCTGGCGCCGCAGGTCCTGCATGACCGCCGCGTTGCCGAGGAGCTCCCAGCGCGCGTCGACGGCGCGCCGGAGATCGTGGACCTCGCGCCACATCTTGCGACGCTCGAGCGCGTTGCGCGCCGTCACCACGACCCGGTTGCGATCGAGCGGCTTCTCCATGAAGTCGAACGCGCCGAGCCGGGTCGCGGCCACCGCGTCTTCGATCGTGGCGTGTCCCGAGATCATGACCACCGGAATCTCGGACGTGCGCGACGACATGCCGTCCTCACCGCGCGCCTTGAGCGTCCGCAACAGCTCGAGGCCGTTGTCCTCGCCGAGCTTGACGTCGAGGAGGATGAGATCCACCAGCTCGCGTCCGAGCACGGTCTCCGCCTCCGCGATCGAGCCGGCCTCGTGCACGACGTGGCCTTCGCTCTCGAGCACCATGCGCAGCGTGCGCCGGATGTTCTTCTCGTCGTCGACGATGAGGATGGGTTCGGAGGATCCGGCAGTCACTTCGTCGGTCATGCGTCCTCGTCCTTGGCTCCACGGGCGGCGGCGCGGAGATCGTCAGCATCATCGTCGGCTTGGGGCCTCTGTGTCCCGGGATCGCGGCCTTCTTCTTTCGCGCGCTCGCGGTCCAGCTGGTCGCGCCGGCGGCGGTTCCACCAGAAGATCACCGCGAGCACTACGATCCCCGCGCCGACATACACCGGGCGCCGATCCGTCTCGCGCGGGCCCGGGCTGATCGACATCGGCGTCATGCGCAGACGGTCGCTGTCGTCGAGCCGTGCCGGCTCCATCTGCGGCCGCGACACCGGCGGCGTGGCCTGGGGCGCTGCCGGCGGGGCAGGGGCCGCACTTCCCGCGGCGTCGTCGAACGGGTTCTTGGTGCCCGTATCGATCATCACGCGATCGGCGCGCGCGGTGCCGGTGTCGATCGTCGCGAGCGCTTGCTTGCAGGCCTCGATAAGCGCGGGCGCGACGTCGCTCCCCCAGATGCACTCGCCAGTCGACGCGACGACGCCGGTCTTGGTCGCAGCGAGCACGAGGCGGGTGTGGAACGTCAGCTTCTGCGCCGTATCGGTATAGTTCACCGTGATAGTGCGCAGCATGTCCTTGACGTGCTGCTCGACGTGCTCGACGGTGACCGTGCCGCCGAGCGCCTTGGCGCGTTCCGGTGCCGCGTAGATCGCATCGATAGCTGCCGTTGCGGCCGCACGGTGGTCCGCGCCGGTCTCGGCACTCGCGCGCGCGACGTAGAGCCCGATGCCCTTCTCCGTCGGGAAGTACGCCCGGGCCGCCGTGGCTGTTTCGATCGAGCCGAGCGGGTTCGCCTTCGCGGTGCGGATCGACAGCGCCGACGACGCCTCGGGATCCTCGCGCCAGTCCGTGGGCGGATTCGCCATCGGAGTAGGCGACGCAGAGGCCGTCGCCGAGACGAGCACGAGGAGACCAGCGAGACGCTTCACGGCAATCCTCCGAGCAATGCGGTGCACGGCGCCTCGCATGCTTTCGGCTCGCGATCGTTCGCGAAGCATGCGAGCGCGGTGATCTTGCCCGCGGCGATCCGCGCGCGCAGGTGGCCCTTGTAGACCCCCTTGTCGAACGCGAACGAGACCACACCCTCCGTCGAATTCTGCGGCGTCACTAGCTCGCGCGTCGTGATGCCTTCCGCCGCGATGCCGTCGAGGATCGCGGTCGCCGAGGCGCCCTCGCCGTGCATGGCGAGCCACATCGCATAACAACCGCGCGCGCGCTCACCCCATGCCTCGCTGCCGTCGACGGCTACGCCGGGGCCCCTCGCTGCCGCGGCGACCGCCTTGGCGACGTCGGGCAGCGCTTCCCAGCCGGTGGGCGCAGCGATCCCCGATGCGACCGGCTGTTCGACCGGCGGCTCGGCCCCCGCGTGCCCGCATGCCGCGAGCGAGAGGACCATCACCCGTAGCAGAGCCATACCTTCTGGCCGTCCTCGACGCCGAGGCGCTGGCGAGCATCGGCGGTGATACCGACCGAACCGTTGTCCATGGGGATGACGCGCGCACTGATCGCGCGGAACTCCTCCCGCCGCTTCGCTGCCTCCAACCGCGGTGCGCCCTGGACACCGATGATCGCCCATGGGCGCTCGCCATCGGCCTCGGAGACGGTCTTCACGGCGAGCTCGACCGCGTCGCGCACGACCGCGATCTCGTCGGTCTTTGCGACGAAGTGCGGACCGCCGTCGAACGGATCGATCTGTCCCCCGTACGTGAAGCCGATCCGGCGCAGCATCGCCTCCACTGCGCGCGTCTCCGGGCCGACCTGCCCGATGATCTTCTGCACGTCCTCGGGCAGCAGCTCGGTGTGAATCGGATCGTCGGGGAACAGCGCGTGGATGAACTCCTTGTTGTCCTTCGACAGCAAGTCGGCCTCCTGATAGCTGAGCCCGGTGAACTTGCGGCCGAGCGCCTCCCACAACTTTGACGTGCCGTCGGGCTCGAGCGGGGGCAGCAGCTCTGAAAGCACCTGCCCGCGGAACAGCGGCCGGTTCATCCGAATGAACAGGAACCGCACGTACGACAGCGCCTTGCCGAGGCCGTCCGTGTTGCGCCGGTACTCGGGCAGCAGGATGAGCCCGCCGATCTCCGTCGGACCGTCGTAGTTGTAGCCAATGCGGAGGGTCTGGTGGATGAAGTGCTTGTCGAGCGTGACCGAGTAGCGCTCGTCGTTCTCGACGCGGAAGAAGATGTGCGGGGCGCGCTTGGTGCCGTGCTGCGCGTAGATCATCGACGTGCCGATGACCCGCTTCTTCGCCAGGTCCTCGAGCACGAACAGGAACTCCCGGTCGGAGACGGGGAGCTCGGCCGCGAACGATTTCTCCGACTTGTCGAGAATCGTCTCGATGTGGCCGCGGTCCGCGGGCAGGTTGACCGTGTCGAGGTGCTCCGCTACCCCCAGTACCTGGTCGACATCCTCTCGATACGATTGGCGAATCCTGAACATGGCGAACCCTGGCGGACCCTACCATAGCCGCCTTCTGTCCCCACTTCTGCGGCGAATCCATTAGCCGGATGCTGCAGCGACCACGCACCTCGGGCCTCCAGATTCCGCGGCATTAGTCGCGTTTTGTGCTGGAACACCCCGTGCACTCCTTAGGCCCATGCGTCACGCAGTCCTCTCTCTCCTCGCGGGTGCGGGCATGGTGGGGGCGCTTGCGGCCTGCCAGGATCCCTCCGACGTCGAGGCGTACGAGGAGATCGAGCCCCATCTGTGGTGCGGGACGCACGAACCCACCGAGGGCGGCAAGCTCGCGGCCGAGCTCGAGATGTCGCGCATCCCGACGTCTCACGGCAGCGACGCCCGCGGCGCGACCATCGACGTCTATGTCCACGTCATCCGCCGTGGAACCGGCCGGGCCAACGGCGACGTCCCCTACGCCGACATCACGGCGCAGATGCGTGTGCTCGACGCGGCGTTCGCGTCGACCGGGTTCCGGTTCAATCTCAAGGCCATCGACGTCACCACGAACCCCGACTGGTTCACCCTGACGCAAGGTAGCGCGGTCGAGCTCCAGGCCAAGTCGGCCCTCCGCCGCGGTACCGGCCGCGACCTCAACATCTACGTCGCCGACCCCGGCCACGGCTTCTCGGGTTACGCGACCTTCCCCTCGGCCACCAAGGCGGCACCGATCAAGGACGGTGTTGTCCTCCTGCACTCGGTCCTGCCGCACGGTGGGGCTGCACCCTATGACCTGGGCGACCAGGCGGTGCACCAGGTCGGTCACTGGCTCGGCCTCTATCACACGTACCAGGGGGACTGCGAAGCGCTCAACGGTGACTACGTCGATGACACCCCCGCGACGTCGAAGCCCGCGTTCGGGTGTCCCGTCGGGCGCAACACCTGCGGTGACGACGGCGGCGACGACCCGGTCCGCAACTACATGGATTCTGCCGACGACAACTGCATCAACGGCTTCACACCGGGGCAGCGCGAGCGCATCGACACGCTGTTCAACGCGTACCGCCGCTTCTAGGGTCGGACCCTATTTGCACAACGTAGCTGCCACGTCGAGCTGAGCGGGCCTCGGACCAGGATCGGCTACGTTGCGCCGAAGTTGTGCAAATAGGGTCCGACCCTAATGCGCGTGGGTGAGCTCGGCGTCGATCTCCACTGGCCACATGCGCACCGGCTCTGCGAGGCGGGCCTCGCAGAGCGCGCCGATGCCGAAGCCTTCGGCGGGCGCCATCTTGAGCCGCGCGGCCGTCATCGGGCCGTATTCACCGTCCTCGGCGATCTGGTCCTCGGGGGCGTTGCGGTTCCACAACTTCTGGAACGCGAGCACGTCGGCGCCGCGGATGTCGGGCGAGCTGAGGTGCTCGAAGTGGACCGGGTCTCCCGGGATGTTGTGCGACCAGCCCTCGTTGCCCATGCGCGCGATCCAGGCGCTGTAGTTGGAGACGTCGACCGCGCGGCCGCTCTCGTGGTTGGAGCGCCCCGGCGTGGCGGCGTCCGGAATCCCGCAGCGACCGAGTTGGAACCAGCGATAGAGCAAGTACTGCTGCGCGACCGTGCGGAACGCGCTGGTGATGCGGAGCTGCATGCCCGCGCCCTGCGTGGCGGCGTAGAGGTCCGCGCGGCCCTTCGTCGACGTATAGGGCAACACGGCGCTGCCGGTGAACTGGATCTCGGCGGTCTCGTCGAACGTGACGAGCTGGCCGGGCATCAAGCAGTTCACCTCGTCGGCGATCTGCCGCGATAGCTCGAGCACCACGCTGGTCTCGCAGGCCGTGGTCTCGAACGACGAAACGGGCGTGCCCTCGATGGAAGGCGTGCCCATGTCGGGTGCGGCATCGACCGCGCGGGCATCCGACGGCGCATCGGGTGTTGTGTCACCCGGCGCCTCCGCGCCACACGCGCTCAGGAGCAACAACGCGGCACACCCGGAGCGGAACATGCGCTCATCGTAAACCGACGAGCCACTCGCGGGCTAGACGCGTTACGAGAGTTGCTCGTGTGTGCCCTTGCGGCCAACCGCGATGGTTAGCACACCGTTCGCCAGCGTCTGCGCCAGCACGGCACCGAACACCCCGGGCAGGGCGATCGTGCGGGTGAACTCGCCAAACTTGCGCTCGAGGAACGCATAGTCCTTGCGAGGTGCGTCCTTGTCACCGCGTCGACGCACGGCGTTGATGGTCATCTCGTTGCCATCGATCGCCACCTCGACATCCTCGACGTTGACGCCGGGGAGGTCGACCTCGATCACGTACTGATCCGGCGTGACGAGCACGTCGAGCTGCACACCGTTGTGTCCGGTAGTGCGGTCGCCGCGATCGGCAAACGGGTTCTTGGGATCTCGCACGTGTGACCTCGATTAGGTCGTGTACTTGATCATCAGGACGTTCGCGATCTGCTCCTGCAGATCGGCGGGGATGTGCATCGTCTCGGCCATCGCCGCGAGCACAGCCTCTTCACCCTCGTCGATCTCGCCGCTCGAGAGCGCGATGTCCATCGCGAGCAGGAACGCCTTCTGCTTGAGGGCGTCGGTCGAGAGGTTCGCGAGCTCCTTGGTGCGCGAGAGCGCGCCATGCAGCTTCACGGCCTTCTCGGCCTTCTCGTAGACCTCGTAGGCATCCGCGTTCTTGAGCTCGGGGAGCGTGTTCGCGAACGCGCGAACGAGGTTGGTCTCCTCGTACTGGTCATCGCCGTCAGCGAACGCGACGCACAGCATCGCCTCGAGCAGCAGCTGTTGATCATCAACCTTGAGCGCCTTCTTCTTGAGCTTGTCAAAGAAACCCATCGTGACCTCTTTCCTGGCGGAAGTTGCCGCGTCGTCGATAACACGGGGCGCAATCGAAGTGGCGATGTCCTCGATGGGGATCGCGTCGACGGCGATAGTTATCGGGTTGTGCCACTCCGGAAGAGATCGGTGGCTCGCCCGTCATCGTCATGTCACTCCACATAGGTGGAACGGCGCGTCGCCTTCGTGCTGTTGGCCGCCATGGCGTGCGGCAGCGAGATAACCCCTCCCACGAACGTCGAGCCCGCACCGGCTCCGGTCGTGCCGGTGATCGGCGAGCACAGCATCGACATCATTGTCGACGGGCAGAAGGTGGTGACGCTCGCCGAGGCGCGCCTGCGCGGACGCGTCCGGCTCGACGAGCTCCTACCGACGACGTCCTATCTGTTGTGGTCGTCGATCGCGGCGTATGGACCGGGCGTCGGCCCCGCGGAATGGCTCGACCCGAGCTCGAACTTCGCCGGTCTCGTGCCCGAGGCGTTCCTCAACGGTGGCGTAGGGGCAATGGCGCTCGTCGAGCTGGGCGGCGATCCCGCGGTTGCGGACTCGGCACTGCGCATCGCGGGGATCGACGAGATCCACATCACGCTGGCGCCCCGGCCACGGACCTGGCGCGAGGAGCTAGCCGACGGCTGCACGGCCGTCGACACCAGCGAGCGCCCGCGCGCAGTGACGCCACGCCGGTGGAAGGGGCCGTCCTACAACTGGAACGCGCCCTCCCACTGGATGAACGACCTCGAGATCGATCTCGGCGACGGGCCCGCGGGGGCGCGCATCGGTCGCCTGCGGGCCTACACGCCAGACTTCGACCTGACCTGCGTGTCGGAGCTGTACCGCATCGGCGAGCGCAACGGCCGCCTCGCCATGCGCGGGGTCCACCAGCGCAACTGCGCCACGGGCGTCGTCGAGCTCGCTTGCAAGGGCGATCAGCTCGAGCTGCGCTGGTACCGGTCCGATGGCACGTATACCGAGCACGGCATGTTGACCGCCGTCCCGTGAGCGCACGGTGGCAACCCTGCCTGGTCCGTGTCAGTCGATCAGGTGATGCGCGTGGCGGTCGTCGTCGTACTCGGTGCCTGGCTTGGCTGCGGTGAGCCGGCCGCGCCACCGCCGGATGAAGGCATGGTGCGACCGCACCAGATCGCGAAGATCGGCGAGCGCGAGATCGACGTCATCGTAGACAACCAGAAGTTCACGACCTTGACCCCCGAGAGCCTCCGGGCCGGCGTGCGGCTCGACGAGCTCGTGACTACCCAGCCGTATCGGACGTGGTCGTCGATCACGCTCGAGGGCGGCGGCCGCACGAGTGAGTGGTACGAGCCCGCGAACAACTACAACGGCTCGATCCCACTCGCGTTCCTCGACGGTGATCGCGGTACCGTAGCGATGGTCGACGCGGGGACGCTCAACCGCGCCGGTGCCGAACCCCGCGCGGACGGCGTCGAGGTGATCCGCATCGAGATCACGCCGGCGAAGCGCACTTCGCTCGACGCGCTCACCGCCGGTTGCCAGCCGCCTCCTGAGGGCGAGAACGCGCCGCCACCCCCACCGAGGCGCTGGCGCGGGCAGACCCACCAGTTCAACATCCCGATGCATTGGCGCAACGACCTCAGCGTCGACCTCGGGCCGGGACCGCTGGGCGCCAAGGTGGGGACGCTGACGCAGGACGCGGTCGAGTGGACGGAGACGTGCAGCTACGACCTGTATCGCGCCAAGGATCGCAACGGGCGTCGCACCGTGATGGCGCGGCTGCGCCACACCAGTGGTAGTTGTGTCGACTCGGTCTACGAGCTCTCGTGCAGCGGCGACCGGCTCGCACTGTGGGGCTACTACGTCCCCGGGCAATACGTCGAACAGGGCGCACTGTCCGCGGTGAAGTAATTCCTGCGTGGCGCACGGCGGATGCGTCGCGATGCGAGACCCAGGCGCGCTGCCTCGTGTGCGCGCCGTAGTGCGCTGTTCGTTGAACTCCTCGCAAACGCGACGGAGGATCGCGGCGGCGAGTGGTGTGGTCTCTGCAACCCCGGCCGGCATGCGTCATCGTTCGTTCGGGGTGACGCTCGCGCTTGTCGCGAGCATGTGCGGTGCGTGCGGAGACTCGGACGCACGCGTGGACGCGCGCACGCCATCGGATCGGCCAGACGAGCTTCCCGACGACGCCGCGATCGATGCGCCCATCGACGCTGCGATCGACGCTGCGATCGATGCGCCCATCGACGCTCCGATCGACGCGCCGCCACCGCCACTGCCCGATCTGACGTTCGTGTATTCGCAGATGGCCGCGAGCCTGCGCATCTCGCGCGAGGCCTTCAACTCGAACGCATGCGTGCTCAACGAGTGCCTCGCGCGACCGGGACTACGGCGCCTGCTCCGGTTCGACACGATGGTCACCAACCAGGGCACCGCGGCGCTCGTCCTCGGCGCACCAAACACCACGCTGCCGCAGTGGAAGTACGACTCGTGTCACATGCACTACCACTACGTGGACTTCGCGAACTACACGCTCGTCGACAACGCGGGTACCGTGGTCGCCCAGGGCCACAAGCAGGCATTCTGCTTACGCGACGATCGGAACGTCGGCGGAACATCGGCCCCCGCCGCATTCAACTGTTCGTCGCAAGGGCTCACGCCGGGGTGGGCGGATCTCTATTCGGCGGATCTCGACTGCCAGTTCATCGATATCACCGACGTGGTGCCTGGCTCGTACATTCTGCGCATCGAGCTGAACCCCGGCAGGACGATCACGGAGCTCGACTACAACAACAACATCGGCTTGTTCCCGGTGACCATCAACTAGCTGTGTCACGATGGGCGCATGACGCCCAACGACCTCGACGTCCTCGTCGAGACCCCGCGCGAAGTCTGGGGCAGGCGCCGCGACGGACATGCATACGTGCTCGAGGTGTGGCGCGATGGGCAGCGCGTCGAGCAAGTCGCGCCGACCGCGTTGCCGACGTCACCGGTGCGAGCGCGTCAGATGGCGTGGAGCCTGTCGCTCGGCATGGCCATCGAGCGCGAGGTGCACGACGACGCGGTGGTGGTGCGTCGCCTGCACCTCAACGGCCCTGTGCATACGAGCATCGAGCCCGCGGGGGCGACGCGCGAGCTGTTGCGGGGCTTCCGCGACGTGTCGCCGTGGGAGATTCCACCGTTCGGGCGCTTTCATCGCCAGTTCGTGCGCTGGGTCGACGGCAAGGCCGATGCGACGCGCATGCTCTCCGTCGCGGGTTCGGAGGTGCGGGTGAGCGGCGGGATCGGCAAGCCGTGGCACCACGACCCCAAGCACGAGCCATGCGCGTCACCCGAGGCCGCGATCGCGCGCCATGAAGAGACCGCGGCATCGCTCGTGCGCGACGGCTACACGCTGCGTCTGATCGAGCTGCTCGATGCGACGCGCTACCACCCGGCGCCACCGCTCACGCGTACCGAAGATCCATACGACGCTGTCGACATGGCGATGGCGCGCATCCGCGAGCTGCGCGCGCAGTATCCCGCGGGCCACTTCTGCGTCGAGGAGATCGATCCGACGCGGGACGCCGCGATCCTCGAGCGGCACGGCTACAGCGAGTTCTTCTGCGAGATGCATGCGGAACGCTTCGGCCGCTGGGCATCGATCCCCGAGGCGCCGCGCACTGGCTCGTCCTTCGAGTATTTCCTCGCGCGCTATCAGTCGGTGACCTGGATCATCGCGGACCCGATCTCGACGGGGCTGCCGATGTTCTATTGCGGCAACGTGTCTGGCGGCGGCTGGTGCTGTCTCGAGATCGGCGACCTCGAGGTCGATCTCGAGGACACCGCGGAGGTCCATCCCGGGCGAGGCTACGAGATCGCGCGCGTGTTTCATGGCGGCTGGGGACGCACCGGCTACCTGTTCGACCGCCGCGTCGCAACGCCAACAGGCGAGCACCCGATCTACGAGATCTGCCTCGATGGCGCGATCGACGAGCTGATGCCGGAGCAGCCCACGGCGCCGGAGACGATCGAGGCGTTCGGTCACTGGCTGGAGCGCGAGGTCCACCAGATCGCGAGCGAGCTCGCGCACCGACTGCCGTACTACCAGCCCTAGTTCGTGCCGCCCTCCGCGGGCGTTTCTCGAAGGGCGCAGGGGGCCGCTAGCGAGTGCTTCGGGGCAACGCGCTCGCGATCTTGACCTGCGACGCTTGCCCCGCCACCGTGGGCGCATGACCCTCCGACCGCTCGATGGCGTCGTCGTCGTCCTCGTCGCCACCGACGGTAGCGAGAACGCCGGCAGCGTCGCCCGGCTGTGCGGCAACTTCGGCGCGCAGCTCCGCTTCGTCGACGTCCACGCTGACCTCGCCTGCCGGGACGCGCTGAAGATGGCGCACCCGTGTGAGGGGCTGCTGGAGGCCGCGCCCCGCTGCGGCCACCTCGACGAAGCCGTCGCGGACTGCGCCCTCGTGGTCGCGACCTCGGGCAAGATCGCGACGGCGATGGAGCAGGCGCCCTTCGCCGTCGAGCGAGCCGCCGGTTTCCTCCCTGCGCCGGGCGAGCGCACCGCGGTGGTGTTCGGCAACGAGCGCACCGGGTTGCCGGCAGACGTCGCCGCGCGTTGCCACCGCGTGGTGCGCCTGCCGACCCCGGGCCCCTTCGGCAGCTTCAACCTCGCCTCGTCGGTCGCCGTCACCCTCACGCTGTTCGCCGAGGCGGCGCGCCGTGCGCCGCTGCCGCGCGCATCTTCGTCGGCGCGCGCGCGTCTGCGCGCCACGTTCGAGGACGCGCTCGCGCGCCGCGGGTTCTACAAGGGTCGCGGTCCCGAGAGCTTTCGGCCGCGCCTCGACGAGCTGCTGAACAAGATGGACCTGTCGGAACGCGACGTCGAGGTCATGGGCGATCTCGTCGCCGCCCTCGCCGGGCCTCCATGAAGGTCGGTCTCACGGCAACACGCGCGCGAGATCGGCCCGCACGCCGCGCATGCGATCGAGGACGTCGCCGGCCCAGGTGGTGAGCCCCTTGGGGAACTGCTCGA
The DNA here is from genome assembly GCA_033763475.1 of Kofleriaceae bacterium. Lineage (GTDB taxonomy): Bacteria > Myxococcota_A > Polyangia > Haliangiales > Haliangiaceae > JABFXX01. The sequence continues at coordinate 31,152 of JANRKM010000172.1, read as the reverse complement.
CGGCGAGGGCAGGGGCCTGCACGACGCGGATCGGCCGCTTGCCCTCCTTCGCGCGGCGCACGTTCTCGGCGTCGAGCCAGCTCAGGATCTCGGGCAACGCTTCGACCGTCACCGCCTTGATGTCATGGAGGAGGAGCACATTGCGCGCGCTCGAGCGCGCCAGCGAGCCGGTCACGTAGTCGACCGTCTTCGCCTTGTCGCCGTGTTTCCACTCCTGCGGGTCGAAGTCCCAGTGCATGTGCTGCGTGTTGCGCTCCGCGAGCTCGGCCTCGAGGCGATCGCAGCGCACGCCGAAGGGCGCGCGGAACCACACCAGGGGCATCCCACTCGCGCGCTCGATCGCGGCCTTGCCATCGTCGATCTCCGCGACCGCCTTCGCCTCTTTCACGCGACACAGGTCCGCGTGCGTCATCGTGTGGTTCGCGATCACGTGACCCTCGCGCACGATGCGCTGCAGGATCGCCGGGACCTTCTTGTTCCCGCTCTCCGCCATCTCGCCGACCATGAAGAACACGGCCTTGATGTGGTGCTTCTTCAACAGGTCGAGCACCTTCGGCGTGTGGACCGGGCTCGGCCCGTCATCGAAGGTGAACAGGATCTCGGGATCTCCAGATGCGGACGGACCGGCAGCGGGCGTGGGCCAGCCCTTGGCGGCGGCCGAGGACGTCACGGCGAGGACGCATGCGATCGCAAGTCCGATGGAGGTCTGACGCGCAGCAGCGCCGAAGGCGATGCGGAGGTCGATCGCGAGGCGCACCATGATGCAATAACACGCGACGGCGAGCCCTCATTGCATCGACGGCGAGGAAGTAGCGCTACAGTCGCGCGATGTCCCAGCTCCACGAGCGCGAGCCAGCGCGCGTCCCCCTCGCCAACCAGCCCACCCGCGGTCATTGGCTGCGCTACGAAGCCGGCGTAGGGGCCAGGCTCTGGGTCAAGCGCGATGATCACACCGGTAGCGAGCTGATGGGCAACAAGGTCCGCAAGCTCGAGTACCTGATGGCCGAAGCGCTGGCCGAGGAGGCCACCCACGTCATCACGTGCGGTGGCGAGCAGAGCAATCACGCGCGCGCGACCGCCTTCGCCGCCGCGCAGCTCGGGATGAAGAGCGTCCTCATTCTCCGCACCGACGACCCCGCGAAGCCGCCCGCGGCCACTGGTAACATCCTCCTCGATCGCCTGGTGGGCGCCGAGCTGCACTGGATCTCACGGCCCGCGTGGCGCGACCGCAATCGCCTTCTCGCCGAACAGGCGGAGCGCGTCCGCGCAGCCGGTGGGCGTCCGTACATCGTGCCCGAAGGCGGCTCGAACGCGCTCGGCAGCTGGGGCTACATCCGCGCCATGCGCGAGCTCGCCGACGACCTCCAGGACATCGCGTCGCCGGCGCACCCGGTCACCGTCGTCTACGCGTGCGGCTCGGGTGGCACGGGCGCTGGCCTCGTGATGGGGGCGAAGCTCCTCCGGCTCGCCGAGCGCGGCATTCGCGTCGCAGGCGTCAACGTGTGCGACGACCGTGCGTACTTCCTCGACGCGATCGGCAAGATCTGCGCGGACTCCGACGCACGCTGGGGGCTCGGTCTCGACATCACCGCCGACGACATCGACATCGTCGACGGGCACGTCGGCCTCGGCTACGCGAAGAGTCGGTCCGAGGAGCTCGCGACGATCCGCGATGTGTGCCGCACCGACGGCGTGGTGCTCGATCCCGTGTATACGGGCAAAGCGTTCCACGGCGTGGTCACCGAGCTGCGCGCAAATCCGTCGCGCTTCGGCGCCGCGGTCGCGTTCATTCACACCGGCGGCATGCTCGGGCTGTTCGCCGCGCCACCCGCGACGGGTGCATCGATCGGCGACGTCCTCTAGCGCTCTCACGACGCGTGCTGTAGCCGGCTCGGGAACAGCCGATGCAGTCGCATCGCTCATGACACGCGCGATTCTCGTTGTGCTGGTCCTCTCTGCGAGTTGTCGGGCGGGCGCAGAGGGGCCAACGCTGCACGTCGAAAGGCTCGGGGATCAGCATCCCGAGCGACGGCGCGCGGTCGCCGCGAGTCCCCCGCGCTCGGATCGCGGAAAAGTTCGTCATCACATGCGCGCGCTCATCGACGATCTGCGCCAGGTGGACACCATGCTCGCGGCCGGGCGACTCGATGAGGCACGGGCGCTCGCGTTCATGTTATCGCGCCCGGTGCGCGATCCACGCCTGCAGGCGCTCGACGCCGAATACGAGCGCGTGGCCACCGCGGCGCTCGCGCTCGCCGGCGCAACGAGTTTCGAGGAAGCGTATCGCCTCGCCCCACGCGTCGTCGCAGCTTGCGCCAACTGCCACGCTCGCGCGGGCGTCACCGTCGCCCAGCTCGACAAGCTAGGCCCGGTGTTCGTCGCCAAGCGCGCTACGCGACGCGAGGACCGACGTTAGAGCTTCTGCGCGATCAGCGGCTCGAGCAGCTCCACGAGCTTCTGCTCGCTGACCGCACCGACGTGGCTGAACACCTGCTTGCCGGTGCGATCGAACACGAACGTCGTCGGCAAGCTCTCGGGATAGTTGTACGAGACCAGGATGTCGGAGTTCACGCGAACGACCGGGTAGGTCATCTCGTTGTCGGACTGGAAGTTGAGCAGCTGCTGGCTGTCGGGGTTGTCGGTCATGAGCCCGAGGATCACGACGCCCTTGTCCTTGTAGCGCTCCTGCACCTTCGAGAGATCCGGGATCTCCTTGAGGCACGGCTTGCACCACGTCGCCCAGAAGTTCACGACGACGACCTTCCCAGTGAGGTTCTCCGGCGTGTACGCCTTGCCGATCGTGTCGACGTACTTCACGTCGGGGAGGCAGTTGGCACCCTGGCACTTGCTGCCGGGCTTCGCAGGGCCGCCGCCGCTGCTACTGGCCTGGTCGTTCTTGCTCGGCTCGCTCTTCGTGCACGCGCCGGCGAACAGAAGCAGCGCGAGCAGGACTTTGAAGGTCGACATGTGGTTAGCGAAACCTCAGCAACGAAGGTTCGAGGTCATCGGGCGGAACGAACCCGAGGAGCTCGATGCAGGTGGCAGTGACGTTGGCGATTCCTGCGCTCTTGGCCCGGTCCGGATCGATCTCGTAGCGGTCGCCCCGCACTGGATCGTCGATCATGAATGGCACGGGGTTGAGCGTGTGACTTGTCTTTACCACGGGTTCGCCCGTCTTCTTGTCACGCTGGATGCGGCCGTGCTTGTCTCGCTGGAACATCTCGTCGGCGTTGCCGTGGTCGGCCGTAACCACGAGGATTCCTTGTAGTTCCTCGACGACCTTGGCGAGCCGCGCGAGCTGGAGATCGACGCTCTCGACGGCGAGCACGGTCGCATCGAAGGCGCCCGTATGGCCGACCATGTCGCCGTTTGCGTAGTTCACGCGGGCGAAACGGTGCTTGCCGGTGCGCAGCTCCGCGATCAGGCGGTCGGTGATCTCGGCCGCCTTCATCCACGGACGCTGGTTGAACGGCACGTTGTCGGACGGGATCTCGATGTACGTCTCGGTGCCGTCGTCGAACTTGCCGCTGCGGTTACCGTTCCAGAAGTAGGTCACGTGGCCGAACTTCTGCGTCTCCGAGATCGCGAGCTGCGAGATGTGCGCCGCGGCGAGGATCTCGCCCATCGGCCGCTCGATCGCGGGCGGCGTCACCAGGTAGTGCTTCGGGATGTGGAGGTCGCCGTCGTACTCCATCATGCCGGCGAACAGGACCTCGGGACGACGCAGGCGATCGAACTTGTCGAACGCGTCGTCCTCGAACGCGCGCGAGATCTCGATCGCACGATCGCCGCGGAAGTTGTAGAACACGACCGCGTCTCCGTCGACGACCGGCGTCGCGGGCGTCACCACGAACGGCGGTAGATCCTGATCGATCACCCCGGGGTTCTCTTCGCGCAGCGCTTGCACGGCTTCGGTCGCCGAGCCAAACACGCGCTGATCCGCGAGCACGTGGGTGTGCCAACCGCGCTCCACCATCTTCCAGTCGGCCTCGTAGCGATCCATCGTGATCGTCATGCGACCGCCGCCGGAGACGATGCGCGCGTCGATGCCGGTGAGCCGCAGCTGCGCGAGGAACTTCTCGGTGCGCTCGATGTAGTCGAGAGCGCTGGTCGGCGGCACATCGCGCCCGTCGAGCAGCGCGTGCACGTACAGCTTCTTGCAGCCGGCCTTCGCCGCCGCGGACAGCAACGCCTCGAGATGCGAGAGGTTCGAGTGCACGTTGCCGTCGGAGTGCAGGCCGATGAAGTGGATCGCACCACCACGCACACCACGCTCGACGACCGCCTTCCACACCGGTCCCTCGAACAACGAGCCCGAGCTGATCGCGGCATTCACCAGCTTCGCGCCCTGCGCGTAGACCTTGCCCGCGCCGAGCGCGTTGTGACCGACCTCGCTGTTGCCCATGTCATCTTCGCTCGGCAGCCCGACGGACTTCCCATGCGCGCGGAGCTCGGCCCGGACGCCGGGGACCCACAACCGATCCATCGTCGGCGTGGCTGCGATCGAGACGGCGTCACCTTCGTCGGCGGCACCGCGGCCGATGCCGTCCATCACGACGAGGACGACGGGACCCTTCGGCGGCGACTGACGTGGATGCTTGCGGAGCGTCATCAGCGCGCACCTTAGCGCGGACTGTCAGCGCGCGGTGGGGCATGTTGATTGCACCGTCGATGCCCTCGGAGGAGCGCATGAGCACCACTCTCGAGCTCGACGACGAACAGGTGGACGTGATGCGGGAGATCCTCGAAGCCCAACAAGCGCAGCTGCTCACCGAGAACGCCCGCGTCGGGACCGAGAATTTCCGGCGCGTGATCCTCCGCCGTCTCGAGGTGGTGGAGAAGCTGCTGCAGCGGCTCCCGAAATACGCGCTCGCCTAGTGGTGTGGATTGGCGACCATCGCACCCGTCCACCATTCGTAGTCACGCCCCAGTGGATCCCCCATCGGAAAGAACACGACGTAGGTCATCGCATCGTAGGCGAGGAAGCTCGGGCGGCCGCCGATGTCATGGCCGATCTGATGGACGGCGCGCCACGTGCCCGTATTGAAGTACACGGCGGGCTTGCCGTCGATCCGCCCGAGCGGCTGCATCGAAGGGAAATGCGAGTGACCGTTGACCACGAACCGATAGCCGCGTCGCTTCTCCAGCTCGGTGGCCGCGAGCGTCGACATCTTGCCGTCGAAGCTGTGCTGGAAGAACCGGTACAGCTGCGTGAGCCGCTCGTCGGAGCCGTGCGCCATCACCTTGTTGCGCGAGAGCTCGAGGAGCATGCGGAGCTTCTTGCCGAGATCGAGGGAGAACGTCTTGCGCTGGCGCCCGAGCCAGTCGCGCACGAAGTCATTGGCGAGGAATTCGTCGACGACCTCGCTCCACACCTGCGACATCGGCCGCAGCAGCTCCTTGCGGATCGCACTCTGCTGGCGCACCCACGCGGGCACCGCATACACGGGGCGGACGTCGTCGATGTCGTCCACTTCTTCGACGCCCGGATGATCGTCGCCGACCATCGCGCGCAGCTTGCGCGGGAACTTGAGGATGAGCTCGGAGCCGATCGCGTCCCCGATCGTCGCGTCCCCGTCGGGGCTTGCGTTGATCGGATCGCCGATGTTGCCGTGATAGGCGATCACGCCGTGCTCGGGGAACGCGAGCTCCTTGTGGAGCTCCATCGTGTCCTTGCCAATCAGCGCGCGCGCGATCATCTTCTGCGCGTTCGGCGCGGTCAGCAGCAAGCGGTCATGATTGCCGACGACGTAGTGGATCTCGAGCTCGCCCTTCTCGACGCGCGAGCGCAGCGCGGAGAAGAAGCCGGCCTCGCGCTTGATCGTCTCGTCGACGATCTTCTCCACGTTCTTCACCACGCCGTTGGTGGTGGCGCCGTGGTACGGGCGATGCCGTCCCTCGAACCACGACGGCGAGCGCACGAGATCGAACATGTCGCCGACGATGCAGAGCTGTGCCGGGCGCTTGCCCCGCGCGACCTGGATGCGCTCCCAGAACCGCGTGAACTGAAGCTCCTTGCTGACCGCGTTGCCATGGAGGCGATCGGTCAAGTGGATATCGCTGACGAAGATCAGCAGCGGCCGCTCGCCCATCCTGCGATCATCGCACAGAACGTGTGTTCTTCTCGGTCCTGCGCGTTGCTCGGCAGCTGGCTCAGCGAGCTGCGGCGTGATCGCGCAGCACGCGTACGAGCTCGGGGATGAAGTGCTCCGGGTGCTCGCGGTGCAAGAAGTGCCCGCCGGGGACCTGCACGACCTCGTACGACGCCTCGAACTTGTGGCGCGCTTTCTCGTAGAGGCGCGGTGAGATCACATCGTTCTCGCCGGCGAACGCGACGGTGGGAACGGTGACGTTCTTTTTGTGCGACGCCGGCGTGCGCAGCCCGACGGAGCGGTAGTAGTCGAGCGCTGCGTCGAGACAGCCGGGCTGGCGAAACGCCTCCTTCGCCCGCGCCGTCTCCTCGGCGGGCACCTTCCACGCGGGTGACCACCGCCGCACCAGCATGTCGATCATCGCGAAGTCGTTCGCCTGCACCTTTGACGTGGAGCTCTTTGGCCGCAGGGTCACAAAGTGGCGGAGCGCCCATGCGAGCGAGGGCGAGCGTGGAACGCCGGCGGGGTGCGGGATCGCGAGCGTTACGAGCAGGCGCACACGCTCGGGGCGCATCGCCGCTGCGGCGTACGCGGCACCTGCGCCCCAGTCGTGCCCCACGATGATCGCGCGCTTCTCGCCGAGCGCTTCGATCAGCGCGAGTAGATCACTGCCGAGCGTGTCGATGTCATACGCACCGTCGGCGGGGATGCTCGTCGGGTGATAGCCGCGCGTGAACGGCGCGACAGCGCGAAACCCAGCGGATGCGACCGCGGGCAACACCTGGTCCCACGTATGCGCCGTATCGGGGAACCCGTGGACGAGCAGCACGAGCGGCCCCGCGCCGGCCTCGAGATAGGCGAACCGGAGCCGATTCGCGGTGACGAAGCCGGGCTGCATGGCGTGCGATGATAGCCACATCCAGGCACACCCTTTGCGCGATGGGCATGCAAGTGCGTGCGCGCAACACGCTCGCGAGCGCGACGTTCGAGGCGGCGATCGATGCCACCGTGGACGCGAACGGAGAAGAGATCACGTTGCTCGTGCGGTTCGCGCCGGACGCCCGCGTCTATTTTTGGCGCCCGACGATCCGCGCTTCTTGTCGCTCCTCGCAACGCTCGGTCTGCGCGATGCCGATGGTGTCGCGCAGCCCGCGTGGTCACGCCTCGTGCCCGAAGCGTCCGCCCGCTAGTGCGGTGATGTATGCGATCATCGTCGTCGAGAAAAATTCGCGAACGCGAAAATTCCTGGTGACAAACCGCACCGCGTTGCCTTAGTTTCAAAGCTGAGAGAACTGCTTCGAAAACGACACCTCGGAAGGAGGAGCGTGAAGAGCACGACTCATGTGAGGGCTGGCCCTAGCTAGTCCGCAGCACCCAACCACCAGGCGGGGATGTTCTACCCGCGCCCGAAACGGCAACCCTCGCGCGAGCGTGGGCACGCAAAGCCACGGGACTCTTCGAGTCAGCCGGGCTACCGAAGGAGGCAGCGTTGCACGCCAGAGACGATCCGTAGATGGAACCGTAGACCTGCGTTGGCTCCGCCCGAGACGTCGTGATGACCTCGAGCTCGTCGCCCCGGCATCGCCGGCCTAGCACGCTCCGGTCAGCGGCCTCCCGCGGACGCACGCACCGCAGTACCCATCGCACTTCAGTTTCATTCGAGCCCCGCGCCGCCTCGTAGCGGTTTCGGGGCTCGAGGCTTTTCGGAACACCAAGTTGTCGCTCCCGAGCGCTCTGCGCCCCCAGCTCTCGTAGCTACTTCGCGGGCGGCGTCGCGGGCTTGAGCGGCGCCGGTGCACCCGCACCCGAGCCCGCCCCCTGCTGCTGCTGGTCCGCGTCGACGATGCGGTAGTTCTTCACGCTGCGCTCGTCGAACTCGAAGGTCTTCTTGCCATCGATCGGTGTCTTGAAGTCAGGCGCGAAGAACCGGAACTGGTTCACGTTGTTCGACGAGTCGACGATGATCGACTGCGAGACGTGGAAGTCCTTCGTCGACGCGACGAGGTACAGCGCCTTGTACTGCGCACTCGGCTGCTTCGGCGTCAGCTTGAGGACCACGTCCTCCTTGGTGCCGTACTTGCCGCTGGTATCGAGCTGCGCGTTGAACTCGTTCTTGAGGTCGCCCTTGCCGTAGAGGAACGACACTGCGACGGGCATGAGGTCGCGCTCGAGGTTCTTCTTCACGACCTGCTTGTTGTCGTGTTCGACCATGTACAGGTACGAGCCGTTCGAGATGAAGCTCTTCTTGACGACGACCTGGCCCTTCTTCTTCTCGAGGTAGTCCCAGCGCATCTTGCCGGGCTTCTGGATCCACACCTTTCCGTCGCTGTTCTTGGGCGCGCCGCCGAGCATGTCGTACGTCACCGACTGCCGGAACTGCGCGGTGACCTGCTGGATGGTCGCGTAGAAGGCCTGGATCTTGTCGACTGCCTGGTCGGCGGTGATCGCGGTGGCCGGCGCGGTCGCGGTCGGGGCGGCAGCGGTGGCACCGGGCGCACCGACCAGCGGCGTCGACACGACGTGCAGGAGCGGGGCGCGCACCGGCGCGGCCGGCTGAGCAGGGGGCATGATCCCTAGGAAGGTGCGAGTAAAGATTCCGATGAGGTCCATGGCAACGTCTCCAGAGGGTGCCCAACGAGCACCACGTGGGTTTGGACGTGGCGCCGGGCGGGGGATTCATGCGGGGAAGTAGTTGATCTACCTCGGGGTGTTAGCACGAGTATCTGTTCGATACCCTGCTCTGCAGATGAGACCCATCTGCTGCCTCCCGGCATTCCCAGTGGATGTGTCGCCGACGCACGCGTCCCGCACGCAACGGCGGACAACGCCCCGTTTCTCAGCGGGTCACGGCAGGTTCCATTTCGCGCGCAGGTAATCGGTCACCTCGGCACGTTGCGTGACGGAGAGCCGTTGTTCGTACACGAGCACCTCCAGGATCTCACCTGCCATGAAGCCATTCTGGGAGCGGCCGACGCGGAACGTGTACGGCGAGCCGATCGACCCCGTACCCGAGGCCGACGCGACGTTTGTGACCGACGTGGCTCCGTCGCTGGCGAATATCGCCAACGTGTCGATCGCCTGGCTCGACTGATAGGTCGCCGACACCCACCCCGAGCCGGGCGCATTGGTTCGGTCGGCCATGGCGGTCACGCCGCCCGAGCTCGCGATCGGTCCGCGGTGGGTCACGACGTAGTCTCCGCCATTGGCGGGCTGCTCCAGCAACATCCCCCACTCGGTGGTGGCGGACGCGAGGCTCGCGATGCCCTTGGCGCCGCTGCCGAGCGGATTCAGGGCGACGATCACCTCGTAGTCCGCACCACTCAGGCCGCTGAAGCTGTTCACGAACAGCTGATCGTCGCCGTCGAAGACCACCGCGCCGCGCCCCGCGTGCCCGGTCGCGTTGTAACCAGGGCGCGCCGAGGGGGCCGTCTGCGCGAGCGTGATCGGCGAAGCCCCTCCACGGCGATCCGCCCACGAGGCCACGCGGTTGCTCGAGACCGTCAGAGAGGCCGTACTGTCAGCGTCGAGCCAGAGCGCGAGGTTCGTCGTCGGCGGAAGGTCGAGGACGCAGTCTGCGCCGACGCGCTCGTACCCACTCGCGCAGGTCTCGCAGAACGTGCCTTCGTAGCCATCCGCGCAGGTGCAGCCGCGATCTCCGGCCGCGTCGATCTCGCACGTCCCGCCCGGTCCACAGTTCAGCGCATCGTTCGCGCCTGTGCCTTCGCAGCCGAGCTTGCAGGTCCCATCTTGATCCTCGTCTTGATAGCCGGCCTCGCACCCCTCCATCCCGTCCGGCGATGGTGCATCGTTCGACGGTGGCGAGTCGATGGAAGCGGCATCGGGCGATTCCATCCCCTCTACACCTCCGCCGCATGCGCCTACCATCGCCAGGCCCCCGCGATGGCGCCGAGAGCAAAACGCGTAACCAACCACGACGAGCGAACGACAAGCATCAACAAGGCCTCCTTTTGGGGAGGTGGAGACCCGTGCGGCCGTTTGTGATCGGTGAGCGTGCGCTTTTTTGCAGATCTCTGCGATCTCGCCGAGTTGGGACTACGCTTGCGCCACGAGCACTTCGCGTTTGTTGGTGTGATCCGGTGGGCTGACCACGCCCTGCTTCTCCATCTCCTCGACGAGCCGCGCGGCGCGGTTGTAGCCGATGCGCAGCTGGCGCTGCACCCACGAGATCGATGCGTTGCGGGTCGTCGTGACGATGTACACGGCCTTGTCGTACATATCGTCGTCGCTCTTGCCGCTCGGCGCGCCCGACATGTCCACGTTGCCCTCGCCCTCTTCGTCGCGGGGCTTGAGGATGTCCATGTTGTAGACAGGACGGCCCTGCGTCTTGAGGAACTCGACGACGCGGTGGATCTCCTCCTCGTCGACGTAGCAGCCGTGTAGACGCTGCGGGGCGCCGCCGCGATCCGAGAACAACATGTCACCGGCGCCGAGGAGCGACTCGGCACCGTTCTGGTCGAGGATCGTGCGCGAGTCGGTCTTCGACGTGACGTGGAACGCGATGCGCGACGGGAAGTTCGCCTTGATGAGACCGGTGATGACATCGACCGACGGGCGCTGCGTCGCGAGGATCAGGTGGATGCCGGCAGCGCGCGCCTTCTGCGCGATGCGCGCGACGCTGGTCTCGACCTCCTTCGCGGCCGTCATCATGAGGTCGGCGAACTCGTCGATCACGACGACGATGTACGGCAGGCGTGACTGCGGGGCGGTGACCAGCTTCTCGCGCTTGTCGGCTTCCTCGGGCGTGTCGGAGTCGACGGCCTTGTTGATGTCGTCCTCGAGGGCTGCAGCGGCCGCGTCGGCAGCCGCGCGCAGCTTGTCGGCCTCCATTTTTGCCATCTGCTTGCCGACCTTGTCGTTGTAGGTCGAGATGTCGCGCACGCCCATGTTGGCGAGCAGGTCGTAGCGACGCTCCATCTCCTCGACGGCCCAGCGCAGCGCGAGGTTCGCCTTCTTGGGATCCGTGACGACCGGCAGCAGGAGATGCGGGATGCCCTCGTAGATCGAGAGCTCGAGCATCTTCGGGTCGACCATGATCATGCGGACGTCCTCGGGGCTGCAGTGATACAGCAGGCTCGAGATCATCGCGTTGACCGCCACCGACTTACCGGAGCCCGTCGTACCGGCGACGAGCAGATGCGGCATGCGCGCGAGATCGACGACGGCGGGACCGCCCTCGATGTCCTTGCCGAGCGCCATGGGCAGCTTCGCGCGCCCCTTGCGGAACGAGTCGTCCGCGAGGATCTCCTTGATGAACACCTTCTCGCGACTCTTGTTCGGCACCTCGATGCCGACGGCGGCCTTGCCGGGGATCGGCGCGACGATGCGCACGCGGAGCGCTTCGAGGGCGAGCGCGAGGTCGTCGGTGAGGTTGGTGATCTTGTTGACGCGCGTGCCGGGTGCCGGCGCGAACTCGTACATCGTGACGACCGGACCTGGGCGGATCGCGACGACGTCACCCTTGACGCCGTAGTTCTCCAGCGTCTGGGTGAGCTTCGCCGACAGCTCGAGCATCGCCGTCTTGTCGATGACGTTCTGGTTTGCGGAGTCGTAGTTGAGCAGCTGGATCGACGGCAGCTGGTACTCGCCATCGCCGATCTTGATGAAGCTCTGCTGGCGCTCGGCCTCGGCCGCCTTCTCCTTCGCGGCCATCTCGGACTTGTCGGCGTGCTTGAACCGCGGCTCGACGATGAGCGGTGCCTTGTCGCCATTGGCAACGACGACCGCCTCCTCAGCGGGCGCATCGTCCACGACAACGAGCGACGGCTTGGCCTCGGTCGGCGCCTCGCCGACTTTGGTGCCCTGCGGGAACCGCTGGCGCTTGCCCTTCACGGCCGGGGCAAGCTCGACGGGCTCTTCGTGAGCGTCGGTGGCATCGTCGGCGGCCACGGCGGGCAGTGGATCGATCTCGGTGCTCACCGGCTCGCGCTTCTTGCGCGACTTCTTCGGCGCCTCCTCCATGATCTGCGGCGTGGTGCGCTCGATGATCATCGGCTCGACCACGCGATCATCCTCGCCGACCTCGAGCACATTCTCCTCTTCGATCTCGACCTCTTCCTCTTCGTCGTCCTCGTCGGTGCCCTTGTCGGGCAGCATCGCGCGGAACACGTCGGCCCAGAACCCGGCGAACGCGTACAGCGCGGCCTTCATGCCGCGACCGACCACGTGCACGGCGCGACCCATCGCGCGCAGCACATCACCGAAGCGCAGCGGCGTCGCGACGACCACCGCGATCACGAGGCCGACCACGCCGAGCAGCGCGGTGCCCGCCGTGCTGACCACCGCGCGCAGGATCTCGGCGAGGTTCTCGCCGATCGCACCACCAGGGCCGTGGCCCGCGACGCGATAGCCCGCTGCCGCGAGGTGCACCAGGGTCGCGATCGAGACAACGCCGATCAGCATTCCTGCGGTCACCGCGATCGGCATCACGGGGTTGCGCTCGAGTAGCAGGCGGACGCTCGCGACCGCCCCCAGCGTGATCAGCGCATAGCCACAGATGCCCGCGAGCCCGTAGAACAGGCCGGCGCTCGCGCGCCCGAACGGACCCATGACCTGCCCGCCCGCCTGAAGCGAAATCATCGCGACGAGGATGAACAGGGCTGCCCCTAGCCCGATCACCCCGAGCACTTCTCGCCGGCGGTCATCGTGCGAGCTGCTGGAGCGCGAAGACGCCGAGGATTCACGAATCTTTCGGTTTTTGGACATAGGTGACTCCCGGGTCCCAGGAGCACCTTATCCTACATCTCCCCCCACCCCTGCCCAACTTTTAGGTCGGGCCGCGCTGATGACTCACCGTGTCACCGCGAGCTGGAGGTCGACAACTTCCCGGCCGTCGATGGCGACCTCGGCGGTCCCGAACGTCGGATGGGAGGCGGTGATCTGGGCGGTCGGGTTCGGGTCCCCGAGGCCTTCGAACTGATAGCTGCCGTCTGCACGGGTGCGGGTCATGAAGCCACCGCGGGCGAGCATGCGAAGCGGCTGATCGGGATCGGCCGAGAAGCCCGCGCGGATACGGACCTCGGCGTTGGCGACCGCTGCTCCGTTCGCATCGACGACGCGCCCGTGCATCGATGCGCCGCGCTGGACACGAACGATGCCGAGGTTGGTCGTGCGCCCGGCGACGATCTGCACGTTCGGCACGAGCAGCTGCTTGAAGCCAGGGCCGACGATCGCCACGGTCCACCTGCCGGGCTGCGCGTCCTCGTCGGTGAACGTGCCATTCGCGTCGCGCACCGCCGTCGGGCTCCACGGCTGCTTGTCGTCGGGCGCGAGGAGCTCGTAGCCGTAATAGCGGACCGGCACGCCATCGAGCATCACGGTGGCCGTGAGCCCGGCGCGATCGGCGACGACGAGCTTCACGTTGCGGGTGCCCGCCGCGACGCGGATCTTCGCGCCGTCGTGCCGGCTGTCCTCGCGCGTGGCCGTGATCTCGTAGTCGCCCGGTGGCACACCGCCGAGATCGAACCGCCCGCCCGCGTCGGTCGTGGCGTGGCCATAGCCCTGCGGATCATCGGACCGTGCGAACACCGAGACCTCGCCGACGGGCTGGCCATTGGCGTCGACGACGATGCCCGCGATCGAGGAGGTCTCGATCACGAGCCGAGCCTTGCGGTGTTCGCGCGCGGCGAGCTGGAAGGCTTCGGTCCGCGCCGCGCCCGTCTTCGTGCGCGCCCCGAGCTCGATCAACCCGGCTGCGAGGCCGGCCGCGTGAAACGTGCCGTCCGCCTTGGTCTCGACCCAGTGGCGGCCGACGTGCACCTCGGCGCCGGCTATCGGTCGACCCTGGCTGTCGACGACGATGCCCGTGACCTCGGCGCCGCGCACGACGCGGACCAGCGTGCGCACCGGCGCCGTGCCGTCGACATCCACGGTCAGCTCCGGGCCCTCGACGTGGAGATCCGAGCGCGCGGCCAGCTTGTAGTGTCCCTGCCCGATGGCATCGAACGTGAACGCGCCGTGCTCGTCGGTGTGCGCGCGCTCGCTGCGAGCACCCTCGACCTGATCGAGATCGACGATCGCATCCGCGACCGGCAGCCCCGCCTCGTCGACGACCGTGCCGATCACGTCGGTGCCTGCGCCGAGCTCGATGGCGTATTCGATCGTCGCCGCCGGATCATCGCCGGTCACGATCCTCGTGCCCTTGGTTTCCAAGGTCGCTGCGACGACCGTGATGTATTCACTATCGAAATCGACGGCGCGCAACATGGCGTATCCGTCGGCATCCGTCTTTGTCCGGCGACCGGACGTTCGCACCAGCGCACCCACCACGGGCGCTCCGCCTTCGCGCGTGACGTGTACGCGCACCGACGGTCCGCGTGCGAGCTCGAGCATGACGGGATCGGTGTACTCGTTCACCGTGAGCTCGAGCTCTTCGGCGTACGCGTCGTTCCACTCGGCGATCACCGAGTACTCACCCTCGGGTAGATCGTCGAACGCGAAGCTGCCATCGCCCTCGGTCACTACCTGGCGGCCAGGGCCGAGCGAGACCTTCGCGCCGCCGACCGGACGCTGGCGCTGATCGGTCACCTGCCCTTCGAGACGGAACCCCTCCGCTGTGCTATCGGCGGTGGTCACCAGCGACGGGGCAGGGGGCGGGAGCGCGCTGCGAGTGTTCGAGTGTGTGCGGTCTACTGACCCCTCCGCCGCGATGTGGTCGGCGCCGCTTCGGTGTCGGGCGTTCGCACCGCCGTCGAGGTGCGCGAGTGCGAGCAGGATGACGCCAAGTACAGACGACAGCACGAGGAGGCGACGCGACGTTCCCACGTGCACTCCAACGCACGACGTGGCCAAAGGTTTACGCCTCGACTGACGCGCCGCGTTGGCGTGGAAACGTTTCACGGTGTGTCGCGGCGACGACAGATATCTCGCAGCGCATCGCGGAAGATGGTCACATGGGCAAGGTCCGGGCGCCGCGCAGGGGAACACGCACGGAGGCGCTCGATCCTTTGGCCGATCTGCTGCGGCGCACGACCAAGCTTCGCGGCGCACCGCGTGGTGCGTTCGCGGCGTGCGTGCGCGCGTGGTGGCGCGAGCACGAGCTCGCCGCGCACCCCACCAGCGTCGCGAAGCGCATTGCCTTGTTGCTCCTCGAGGAGCCGCGCGCGGAGCCCAAGCAAGCCGCGATCGCGTTGCTAGCGCAGCACCTGGGCGAGCACTTGTGCGAGTCCGATCTACCCGCGTTCGAGCGCTTGTTCTCCGACGGGCACCTCGCCGAGCCGGTCGCGGTTGACGGGTTCAGCCTCCATGTCCTCGGGACCTTGCTCGCGCGCGAGCAAGGGCGCAGCGAGGTTGCACGCGTGATCGCGAGCTGGCGCGAGGCCGACGTCGAGTGGCAACGCCGCGCTGCGTGTCTCGCGTTCTCGGCGTTCGCTGCGCGCGCGGCGGATCCACCAGCGCAGGTGATCGATCGTGCGTTCGCGTTATGCGCGGCGGTGGTGTGGTCCCCCGGGCGCGTAGATCAGACGGCGGTGGGCGCGACCCTGCGCGAGCTCGGGCGGGTGGATCCTCTGCGCGTCGAGGCGTTCGTGCGCCGACACGCGCGCTTCATGTCGAAGGAGTGCGCACGCGCGAGCATCGCGCGGTTACCGGCGAGTGTACGCGCCGAGTTGCTCGCGCATCACAAGCGCGCGACGTCACTACGCTTCGCAGCGAGGTAGCCGAAGCCCGCCGCGGTGAAGAACATGATCAGGCTGTAGACCGCCGCGGGGATCGCCATGGTGCTGTTGTCGAGCAGTGCCGAGCTCGACGCGATCGTGATCGCGAGGGTGCCGTTATGGATGCCTATCTCCATGCCGATCGCGACCGCCTGACGTGGCTCGACGCGCGCGAGGCGCGGAACGAAGTAGCCGATGCCCATGCTGGTCAGGTTGAAAGCGAGCGCCGCGAGCCCGACCGCCTGGATGTGCTCGCCGAGGTGGGCGCGCTCCTTGATGATCGACGCGACGATCAAGAACACGAGGAACACCGCGGACAAGATGCGCACCGGCTTATCCATGCGATCGGCGGTGAGCGGCTTCTTCGCGCGCACGAGCATGCCGATGCCGACGGGCACCAACACCACGGCGACGACGGAGATGACCTTGCCGAACTGTAGCGGGATCGGCTTCTCGGCGCCCATGAAGTGATCCAGCGAGGCATTGACGATGAGCGGCAGCGTGACGAGCGACAGCACGCTGTTCACCGCGGTCAGCGTGATGTTGAGCGCGACGTCACCCTTGGCGAGGTGCGAGAACAGATTCGCCGTCGCGCCGCCAGGCGATGCAGCTAGCAACATGAGGCCCACGGCGAGTACAGGCGGCAGCTGGAACAAATGCGCGATGCCGAGGCACGCGAACGGCAGCACCAGCATCTGGCAGACGAGGCCGATACCCACCGCGCGTGGGTACTTGATCACGCGCTTGAAGTCGGCGAGCTGCAGGCTGAGCCCGAGGCCGAGCATGATCACCCCGAGGGCGATCGGCATCAGGAACTTGGTGGTGACACTCTCCTCCATCGCGTTCCTCCGTGCTCAGAAGACGAACTCGAGCCCCGCATCGAACGTGAGCGACGCCTTGTACGTGTAGCGCGCCGTGAGCGCGCCGCTGCCGTCGTCCTCGCGCTCGAGATCGACGAACCGCGTGCCGAACCCTGTCGACAGCGCCAGCCGGCGCGAGAACTGCGGCACCGCGACGTACAGGCCGAGGCGAGGCCGCAGCGCATCGAGCGCCACGTACTGCTGATCGTGATAGGTGCCCGCCGGCCGCAGCGCCATCTCCGCGAGCGGCGCGACGAAGTCGAGGAACGAGACCTCGAGGCCGATATAGTCGTTCACCGCGAACATCGCCGTCGGCCAGTCCGTCGCGATCGTGTAGCGTCGCGTGTCGCCATCGGTAACCGCGTAGGCATCGTTGAACGAGAGCCGCATCGACAGGCGCGGCAGCAAGCGTCCGCGAAGACGGTCTCCGATGCGAGGCACGCCGCGGTGGCTGGCCGACAGCAGCAGCTCCTTGGCGGAGGCGCGGAACGCCGCGCGCGCGACCTGCTCGCCGACGCCCTCGCTGTTGTCGAGGAGGTACGCCGCGAGCGAAAGGAAGAACGTCTCGTGCGGGCGGTTGGTGTTGCGCAGCTCGAGGTCGAGCGCAGCGCGCAGCGACTCCATCGCGAGCGAGCGGTAGTCCGCGCGCATTACCATCCGCAGCCAGTCTCCAATATCGAGCGTCGCCGACCCGCCGGCGGCCTCCTTATCGAGGAAGGCGAGTGCGGCCGACAGCTCCGTGTTCGTCGCGCCGAGGGACGCGCGCGCCACGCCCAAGAGCTCCGCGACGTCGATCTCGTCGAACGCCTTCTTCTGATTCTGCGACCACAGATACCACCGCGCGCGCAACTCGCCGATGAGGCGCGCCATGCGGTGAGCGGCACGCAGCACCTTCGCGGTATCCGCCGACACCGTGCGGCCCGCGTGGAACAACGTCGGTGCCAGGGACGAAGGCACGAGCGAGCGCAGCTCCTGGATCCGCCACATCAGCTTGCGGAACTTGATCACGGAGCTCATGAGGAACTTGCCGTTGGTGATGCCGATGCGCCCTTGCGCGTTGACCTGCCAGGGCGGCGACATGCGCCCGAGCCAGGTGACTTGCACGGTCGCGCCCGGCTCGAGGCGCTTGCCGGAGCATGGCCACACGCCTTCGGCGTACTCCTTGCCCGCCGGGCACTCACCGTCGAAGGCGAGCTCGGCGAGCAACCGCAGCGCGCTGTCGTCGTCGCGATCTGTGTCGAAGTCCTTCAGTGCACCCGCGATCACCCAGTAGTCGATCGCGCGCGCGACCTCCTTGCCGTTCTCCTTGATCTTCACGGTCGCGGCGAGCGCCTTCGGTAGCGACGCGTGCGTGACGGCAAAGCAGATCCACGCGAACGGGTTATGGGGGTCGTTGAGCGCTTGCTGCAGCATCTTCGGATCGGTGCAACGCTTCTCGATCGCCTCGTCGGTGAGCTCGGCGCCGAGGTCGACGTTGCCGAGCGCCTCGAGCAGCGGCATCGGCAGGTCCTTCGGCAGGTCCATCCACCGCGTCATCACGTCCCGCATGCGGCCGCCGATGTCCTTATCGGCGATCTCGCCGAGCACGATGTTGGACATCGCATCGACCAGGTGCTGGCGGACCTCGCCGCGCCCCTTTAGCGCCGCCAGAACCGCGAGTCCAATGTCGCAGGCGACCCGACGATCCGCCGCCGGCTTCGCGCGCCGGCACTCGACCTCGACCAGGGGGCGGCGCTGCTCCCCGATCGCATCGAGCAGGCGCTTGCAGCTCTCGTCGCCCTTGCCGGCCGGGTCCTTGGCACAGCGGAAGAACCGCTTGGCGCTCGCGACGATGTCGCCGTCACCTCCACCGACGGAGAGATGCCAGTACACGAAGTCCGACACGGCGACCGTGAGGTCGTCCTTCAGGACACGGCCCAGGCTGCCCCAGTACGGCGATGCGAGCCGTTCCAGCGTGCCCCGCATGTAAAAAGCGAGGGCAGGACTACGAGCTTCTATCGTGTGAACTACGGAGGTCGTGACTTCTGTCTGGATCAGTTCCTCGATGACGTCGCGCACGTCTCCATACAGGGACGACGCGAGGTCCGCGCGGGCGAGCCGGGGGGCGCTCAACACGCAGACGAGCACCAGACTGACAAGCCACCTCATCGTCGTGATGGTACTCGCGACGGCGTTGAAGGCGCTCGGGGCCTAGGCGATATTCGAGGAATTGCACGAGGCCGAGTCCCGAACGTCTACGTTCCGCCGCGACGCTCGCGGCTTCATCCACGCGGTCAGGCGAGCCGGGTGTGAGATGAAGCTGCCCGACGCGGAGGCGAACATCGCGGCGGTGCTCGTCGGTGCATCCGTGAGTCGGGTGCTCGGCAGGTTCTTCCTGCGGTGCGATGTCCATCGGTGTCCGACTGCGTTGTTCGGCGAGGAGGAGGGGGCAGTGCGGTGGTTGCTCGAACAACGCAATGACTGACTCGCGTCCTCGCTTCGATCAGATCGTCGAGGTGCTGATGGCGCTCGCGCGGCAGGACTTCTCGGTCCGCCTCCCGATCTCGCCGCGCCGCGACGAGGTTGACGCGGTCGCCGCGGCGATCAATGTGCTCGCCGAGGAGCTTGGTGGAGCGGTCGCCACGCGCCGCGACCTCGAGGCGGCATATGCGTCGCTGCAGGAGACGCAGGCGCAGTTGGTCGTCGCCGAGAAGTTCGCCGCGATCGGCCAGCTCGCGAGCGGCGTTGCCCACGAGCTCAACAACCCGGCGGCCTGGATCTTGCTCGGTCTGCAGCACGCGCGCCGCCGCGTCGCCGAAGCGCGCGCGCTCGGCGCGGAGCATCATGCCCGGCTCGCGGAGATCCTCGGCGAGCTCGAGGTGATGCTCGCCGACGCGCGCGCCGGCATGGAGCGCATCCGCGTCGTTGTCGGAGATCTGCGTACGCTGTCGCGCGGCGACTCGGACGAGGTCGTCGAGCTCGCGCTCAACGACGTCGTTCGCCTGTCCCTCAAGCTCGCGCGCCCTGCCTACAAGGACACGGCGAAGATCGTGCTCGAGCTCGGCGAGCTGCCGCTGATCACCGGCTCTCACGCACGGCTCGGGCAGCTGGTGACGAACTTGATCCTGAACGCAGCGCAAGCGATCGGCGACAGTGGCCAGAATCACGAGATCGCGATCACCACGCGCTCCGACGGGCAGCACGTGATCCTCTCGGTCGAAGATTCGGGCCCGGGGATCCCGGCGGAGCTCCGCGAGCGCGTGTTCGAGCCGTACTTCACGACCAAGCCCGCGGACATCGGCACGGGGTTGGGTCTCGCGCTCGTGCGCAAGATCGCGAGTGCACATGGCGGGCTCGCGCGGGTGGGAGGCGGCACGCGTACCGGCGCGATGATCGAGGTGTTGTTCCCGATTCCGCATCGGGAGCCGACCCCGGTGGCCGAAGCCACGCACGCGCAGGCCGCCCTGCCGGTGCTTCGCGGTAGGTTGCTGATCGTCGACGACGAGCCGATGTTGCTGCGCGCGATGGCCGATGCGCTCCGCGAGGAGCACGACGTGATGACGGCGCAGGGCGGCTCCGAGGCGCTCGCGATTCTCGCGCACGACCATTCGTTCGACCTGGTGCTTTGCGATCTTCAGATGCCCGCGCTCGATGGCGTTGCGGTCTACGAGGCGTTCGCCAAGCTCGCCCCCGAGCGCCTGGACGCGCTCGTGTTCATGACCGGCGGCGTTGTCACGCCTCGCGTGCAGAAGTTCGTGGAGCGTGCGCGGCCGCGGCTCCTCGACAAGCCGATCGATCTGGACGTGATCCTGAACCTCGCCGCCACGGCGGTCAGGCAGCGTGGGAAGCCCTCTCGCTGAGCGGCTGGATCGCGAGCAGCGTGATGTCGTCGGTGGCGGCGCGCGCGCCGAGGTCCGCCTCGAGTAGCGCCATCACCTTTAACCCTGTGCTTCGGCGTCGACGTCGACATCACCGACGCGACCCTCGACGTTGGCGTCGAAGTCGCGGTCGGCCTCCGATTCGCTGCTCGCCACCCGCGTCACGTCGGCCTCGGCGAAGTACTTGGCCACCTGCTCCGCGGCCTTCTTGTTCATGCCCGGTGCCTTCGCCAGGTCTTCGACGCTTGCGAGCCGCACCGCGCGCACGCTGCCGAAATGCTTGAGCAAGCGCTGGCGCCGCATCGCACCAATCCCGGGGATCGAGTCGAGCTCGCTGCGCAGGGTCGCCTTGCCGCGACGATCGCGGTGAAACGTGTTGGCGAACCGGTGCGCTTCGTCGCGGATCCGTGCAAGCACGTACAGCTCGGGCGAGTTCGCTTTCAGCGCGATCGAATCCTTCACGTTGCGGCGATAGATGCGATCCGGCGCACTGCCGGCGTCGAGCTCGCGCTCCTTGGCGAGGCCGATCACCTCGAGGCCGTCTTCGCCGCCGAGCTTCACCTTCAGGTCGTTCAGCGCGGCGACTGCCATGCCGAGCTGTCCCTTGCCGCCGTCGATGACGAGCAAGTCGGGCGCGGCCCACGCAGGGTCATCGCCGTCCTCGACCTTGGCCGCGCGCGCGAACCGCCGCGTCAGCACCTCGTACATCGCGGCGAAGTCGTTGTTGTCGACGGTCTTGATCTTGAACTTCCGGTACAGCGAGCGCGCGGGCATGCCGTCGACGAACGTCACCATCGACGCCACCGTTTCAGTGCCCTGGATGTGCGCGATGTCGAAGCACTCGATGCGGCGCGGCGGCCGCTTGAGCTCGAGCCGCTTGGCGACCTTCGCGAGCAGCTCGTCAGCGTCACCGTCCTTGCCACGTCGTGAGGTGGCCGACGCCGCCGCGTTGCGATCTGCGAGCTCGACGAGCTTCGCGCGCACGCCGCGCCGGGGCTCGATGATCCGCACCTTCTTGCCGCGCGCGGTGCCGAGCCAATCCGCGACCACATCCGCGTCCTCGAGCTCGACGCCCACCACCACTTCGTCGGGGATGTACGTGCCTGTCGCGTAGTACTGCTGCAGGTGCTCGCCGATCACCGCACCGTCGGGGAGCTCCTGGTCCTTCTGGTGGAACGTGCGCCGGCCGACGAGCTTGCCCGCGCGCACGAAGAGCACGACGACCTCGACGACGTCTGCCTCGCGATACAGGCCCCACACGTCCTGATCGACGAAATCGTCCTGCACGATGTGCTGCTTTGCGAGCGTGCGCTCGACGGCGGCGATCGAATCGCGCAGCACCGCCGCGACCTCGAAGTCTTCACGCTCGGCGCGTGCCGTCATGCGGGCGCGGAGGCGCGTGAGCAGCTCGGCGTTCTTGCCCTGCAAGAACATCTTCACGTCCTCGACCTGCTCGGCGTATGCGGCGGGCGTGACGTCGATGGCGCATGGGCCCGAGCAGCGCTTGATCTGGTACTGCAGGCACGGACGGCCGCGCGTCTCGAGCACGTGGTCCGTGCACGTGCGCAGCTGGAAGTGGCGGTTGAGTGTGCGCAGCGTCTCGCGCGCTCCCGTCGCCGAGTGATACGGCCCGAAGTAGTTGGCGCCGTCGTCGCGGATGTTGCGCACTACCTCGACGCGGGGGAACTGCTGCCGCGTAGGGCCCTTTGCCCCCTCCGGCGCCGCCTGCGGATCGACGAGGCGCAGCACCAAGTACTGCTTGTCGTCGCGCAGCTTCACGTTGAACTTCGGCTGGTGCTTCTTGATCAGGTGGTTCTCGAGGAGCAGCGCTTCCTTCGAGGAGTTCACCACGATCGTTTCGATGTCCGCGACCGCGCGTCCGAGGAAGCCTGCCGCCACGAAGAACCGCTCGTCGCCGCCTTCGCGGAAATACTGGCGCACGCGCGTCCGCAGATTCTTCGCCTTGCCGACGTAGATCACCGTGCCCTTGGCGTCCTTGAACAAGTAGACGCCAGGCTCCATGGAGATCCGATCGAGCACCTCGCCGGAGAGCGGCATAACCTGCGCACCTTACCGCGACCGGATTGTCACCGCATGTCAGGTATCTCGCCGCGAGATCGGAGAAATGACGGTGGCCGTGCCACCCCGGGCCGAGGTCGTCGACGATGTCGATCTGACTCACGCCTTCTTGGCGAGCGCGAAACGAAACACCGCATCGCCGAGCTCTACGAGATCACCGTCGGCGAGCGCCTGCGTCTGCACCACGGCGCCGTTGACGCGGCTGCCGTTGGTCGACCCTAGATCTTGGAGGACGAACGTGTCGGCCACGAACAACACGCGCGCGTGATGGCGGCTGAGGTTACCGCTATTCACCGAGATGCCGATGCTCGACGCGCGCCCGATGATGTTCTCGGCGAACAGTTCGTGGCGCGTGCCGACGACCGGGCCGCCGATGCCAAGCAGGTGCGCATTCACCGGTGCGGGCGCGTCGGGCACGGCAGCGGCGGACTGGAGCGACGCCGAGCGATACATCATCGATGCCTTGCGCTGGTGCGCGTATTCGGCGGCGTCGCTCTTGCGCTCGTAATTCGCGATCTCGTCCTCGAGTTGCTCGCGCAACTCCGCGAGTGGCGAGCCGTCGTTGCGCACGAAGCCGGCGACGGCGTCGATCCGTGCCGCGATCCTGCGCAACAGCGAGGCGGCGGCTGGCATCGCACCTCGATCCGCCTGAGCGCGAGCCTCGGCGCGCGCGGCGTCGGCCTGCACGAGTATGATCGCGCGTAGCATGTCGGCATCGATCACGCGCGGCCCGACGCGAATGTCCACGTCGAGCGTGGCCTGCGCGCTGTGCCTACTGCCGTCGGGGGCGCGGCCTTCGACGAGGAGCTCGGCGAGCCGCCCCGGTGCCGTCGCGCCGAGGACGAGCCGCAGCTCGATCGCGAGAGCACGACCTTCGTCGACAAACACGTCGCCGATCGGCGCCGCGATGCCGTGTTTGCCGTGGCGCAGCGTGGTCGCGGGCAGGACTTGCAGCACTTCCACGCCGTCGGCGGGAGCGATTCGCAGCTCGAGCTGATCGGCAACGACGCCGCCGTGGGCGAGGGCGGCGCGCGCGAGGTCGACGCGTGCGAGCACCGGATCGGGGATGTACGCGTAGCGCCCCGAGCCGGCCGTCGCGATCGCCTCGAGCACGTTCTCGTCGTGGTGGATGCCAAAGCCGAGCGTCGACGCCGCGATCCGGAGCCCACGCACGTAGGCGGCGAGCTCCGTGGCCGAACGCAGGCCGATGTTGGGCTGCCCGTCGCTGAGCACGACCATCACGCGGCGCAACCCGGCAGCTGCGGTCATCAGCACGCCGGCAGCGACCTCGAGGCCACCCTGCAGGTTGGTGCTACCATCGGCGCCGAGCCCGGCGATGCTCGCGCGAAGCTGCTCGCGGCCGTGCGCGTCGACGGTGGTGAGCCCGCAGCGAACGCCCGCGTGTGTCGAGAAGGTCACGATCGCGAGCTGATCCTTGTCGCTCAACAGGTCCGCCACGAGCCCGCAGCTCTTCACCACGTTGGCGATCGGCTCGCCCTGCATCGAGCCGGAGACGTCGAGCACGAGCGCCACGGCAAGCGGCGCCCGCTCCGCCTCGAGCGCCTTGCCACGCGGTTCGATCGCCACCGAGGCCCACAGCGTCGATGTTCCCGGCTCGACGTTCTTCGCCTCGCAGCCCGCGACCAACCCAAATGGTGTAAGCATTACACTAAGTATACCCGCTCGACGACGAAAGACGAGTGAAATCTCGGCCCGACATGTCAGCGGATCTCGCCGGCGACGGCGAAGATCTGCTCGCGCAGCCAGCGATGCGGTGGATCCGCCTGATTCCGTTCATGCCACGCCGCGGCGATCTGGAACGCAGGAATCTCGATCGGCGGGGGCAACCTTACGAGGTCCAGCGCGTCGGCCACCAGGTTGGCGATGCGCGTCGGCAGTGTCGCGACTAGATCGGTACCCGCGATCACGTACGGGACGACGAGGAAGTGCGGCACCGCGAGCGCGACGCGACGCGACTTGCCGACGCGCTCGAGCGCCGTGTCGACGTAGCTGCCCGGCGTGCCGCGTGGCGAGACCATGAGGTGCGAGAGCCCGCAGTACCGCGAGAGCGTGAGTCGCGTACCCGCGAGCGGATGCTTCGCGCGCAAGAGGCAGGTGAACGATTCCTCGAACAGCACCTTCTCGAACGCCCCCGCGGGCCGCTTCTCGCCGCGCGGCGGCCCGAGGGCCAGGTCCAAGGTTCCGTCAGCGAGCTGCGTGTCGCCCCAGTCGGCGAACGTGTGCATCCAGAGATCGATGCCCGGCGCGACCTTGGCGACCCTTGCTGCGAGCTTGGTGAGCATCACGATCTCGACGTAGTCGCTGATGCCGAGGTGGAACGCGCGCCTGGCGGTCGCCGGGTCGAACGACTCCCCGCGCAGGGTGCTCGCGAGCTCGCCGAGGATGCGATGGATCTGGGGGCAAGGCGTTCGGCGAGCGGCGTCGGCACCATCACCCCGCGCGGGCCCCGCACGAGCAGCGGATCGCCGAGCACGTCGCGTAGCCGCGCCAGCGCATGGCTCGCCGCCGACTGCGTGAGCCCGAGCCGCTCGGCCGCGCGCGTGACGTGGCGTTCGGCGAGCAGAGCGTCGAGCGCGAGGACAAGATTCAGGTCCACACCCGCCAAGCCAGCATGAACGTCGCGCATGATCCGTATGCGTATCATCGATTGGACGGATAGCGGTGCCGGGCGCATGGTGGTCGCAACAAAGGAGCTGCCATGTACGCAATCGCTGGAGTCACGGGTCATACGGGTTCGGTCGCTGCCGAGACGCTGCTCTCGCAGGGCAAGCAGGTGCGCGTCATCGTGCGCGACGGCGCCAAGGGTGCGGCCTGGAAGGCGAAGGGGGCGGAGGTGGCCGTCGCTTCCCTCGGCGACGAGGCCGCGATGAAGCGCGCGCTCGACGGTGTGGAGGGCGTCTATCTCCTCCTCCCTCCTGCGACCTCGTCGACCAACCCGGTCGAGGACAATGCCAAGCTGTCAGCGTCCCTCGCGTCGGCGATCCGCGCTGCGAACACGCCGCATGTCGTGCTTCTCTCGTCGGTCGGCGCACAACACGCCGACGGCACGGGGCCGATCAAGACGCTGCACCGCGCCGAGCACGACTTCGCCGCCACCGGCGCCGCACTCACGGCCGTCCGCGCGTCGTACTTCCAGGAGAACTGGGGCGCGACGCTCGGGGCACTCGCGCAAGGCGTGCTGCCCACGTTCGTCCGTAAGGATCTCCGGTTCCCGCAGGTCGCGACCAAGGACATCGGCCGCACCGTCGCCGCGGCTCTCGTCGAGGGCGGAACGCGCGGCACCAAGCGGGTGATCGAGCTCGCCGGCCCGCGCGATTACTCCGCCGAGGACATCGCGGCCGAGCTCGCGACGCTCACGGGCAAGCCGGTCACCGCACAGGACGCGCCGCTCGACGCGGTGGTCCCCACGTTCACGAGCTTCGGCATCTCGGCTGCGGCTGCCGAGCTCTACCGCGAGATGTACGCGGGGATCATGTCGGGTCACGTCGCGCCGGAGACCACGCAGGTGCGCGGCACCGTCGAGATTCGGGACACGCTCGCGGCGCTGCTCGGCCGCTGATTCGGTTCAGGTGCACATGCCGCGGACATGGTTCGACGGCGCGAATCGCTAAAGCAGCTTGAAGTCGCGCAGGGTGACGAGGACCATCACGACGAGCAGCACCATGATGCCGCCCATGTGGATCGTCGCCTCGATCTTGGGATTCGGGCGGCGCCGCGTGATCAGCTCGTAGCCGAGGAACACCAGGCGGCCACCGTCGAGCGCCGGCAGTGGGAACAGGTTGAACAGGCCGAGGTACACGCTCAGCATCATCAGCAACTCGATGCCGGCGACGATGCTGTGGCCGAACGCGCGCTTGAACTCGTCGAGGATGCGCTTCGGGCCACCCGGGTCCGCTTTCTCGGTGCCCTTGAAGATGCCGGCGAGCCCGTCGACGATGACCCGCGTCTGCACGACAGGAAACACGAGGGCGCGCTTCGCCGCCTCGCCGACGCCGATCTTGACCGTGTCGGTCTGGGCGTAGCGCGTGATGCCGAGCAGGTAGAACGTCTCGTCGGTCCACCAGTTGGTGCGCATGACCGGCTTGATCGCGACGTCCTGTTCCTTGCCGTCGCGCTGGATGGTCAGCGTCACCGGCGCCCCATTCTTCGCGCTCACCAGCTCGGTCAGCGACGGCAGCTGATTCGCGAAGATGCGTGTGCCGTCGACCGCGAGGATGCGATCGTCGGGCTTCAGCTTGTCGGTGGCGTCGAAGTCCGCCATCACGTCTGAGACTGCGTAGTAGCTGACGTTGGCGGGCACGCCGTGGCAGGTGTAGAGGCCGAACGCGAGGACGATCGCGGAGAGGTAGTTGGTGGCGGGGCCGGCGAAGATGGTGAGGAAGCGCTGCCAGGCGGGCTTGTTCGGATACGCGTTGGCGTCCTCGGGATCGACCTCCTCGAGGATGTTCATGCCTTTGATCTCGACGAAGCCGCCGAACGGCAAAGGCGCGAGCTGGAACGTGGTGCCGCGCTTGTCGGTCTTCTTGAAGATTCCGGGGCCGAACCCGATGCTGAACCGGTCGACACGCATGCCGAACCAGCGCGCGACGAAGTAGTGACCGCCCTCGTGGACGACGATCAAAAACGCCAGCGCCATGATGGCGCTGAGGTAGCCGAACTTGAAGAACAAGCCCAGCGCGGCCACCGCGAGCAGGTAGTACACGTGGTGACTATAGCAGCGGGATCTCGCCCGGAGCATTCACGCGGTGCGAGGCAGATCGGGGGTCAGGCCCAACGAGCGAACGCGCGGAGCGGGTTGATCGTCGAACGGACGGCAGCCCCGGTGGCACCCGAGACGCGGATCATGAGGTTTCGGACCTGCAGGCGCTTCGCGATGCGGCGGTGCATGGCGTTGCCGAGGAGACGCGCGCCACGAAACGCGGCCAGCGCGCGAATGCGATGCGCGACGGTGTAGCGGGTCAGCGCGATCTCGGCATCGCCCTCGTTGGCGAGCAGGCGCCGACACGCGTCGCCGATGCCATCGAGCGAGCCGCTCGCGACGTCGGGCGTGGAGATGAGGAGCAGGGTGCCCTGCGCGCGGGCCGCGCCAGCGTCGACACCACGGCCACGGGCCGAGGCGTGGGTGACGCGGAGCTCGGGAACCTCGGCGCGCAGGAGCGCGAGGACCGCGTGGGAGTTGTCACCAGAGTCCTCGTCGATCGCGAGGATCTCGAATGACAGGCCCAGACCGCGTAGGTGCTCGGCGGTGCGGCGAACCGCGATGCCGACGGCCTCTTCGTCGTCACTAAACGGCAGAATGACAGAGACGTCGTACCGCGCAGTCTCGGACATCAAGCCCCGAGGCCTAGCATGCGGTGTGCCGCCGCTAGACTTTTCTGTCACCGCGGGATCGTCACGCGATTGCAACAACTTGGGGACGATCCGGACGCCAATGGTCCGACCGACGTGCGAACAGATTTACGCAGTGTACACGTACGCCGGGTCACGCGCTTCTCACCAGGTGTGGCGCGATCGCTCTCCAGTCCAGGTGTGCGACAACCGCCGCGAGCTCCGAAGAAAGCGGAGGCGAGACGAGGACCGCCTCGATCGAAGCGGCCAAACCACGCGGATCGTCTGGCCCGACGAGCCGGGCGGCAGGTGCGAGGGCAGGCATCCCGCCGACTGCGGATGCCACGACCGGGACCCCCGCGGCCAGTGCCTCGAGCGCGATGAGCGGCGTCCCTTCCGTGCGGCCGGTAGAGGTCACGCGCGATGGCACGACCACACAGCTCGCCGATGCGAGTAGCCGATCGCGGGTCTCGAGATCGACGGCACCGAGGAACTCCACGCTGCGGGCGAGACGTGCGGCCCGCTCCTCGAGGCGCCTCCGCTCGGGGCCGTCACCCGCGATCACCAGCCGCACGGGCGCGTGGAGGTGCGCGAGCGCCGCGATCGCGACGTCGACGCCCTTGAGGGGCACGAGGCGCGCCGCGATCGCCACCGTCGGCGGATCCGTCGGCGTCCGTCGGAGGGCCGCGAACCGCGCGACGTCGATGCCCATCGGTTGCACGCGCGCACCGGCGAGCCAGCCCGCGAGCGACGGCACCTCGTGGATCGCGATCCCGCGTAGCGCGGCACTCACGAAGACGAGCTCCGCGCGTCGCGCATGCAGCGCGTGCAAAACGGGCGCGAGCAACCGCATGCGGCGCAGCGTGTGGACGTCGCCGCCATGTGCGATTGCGAGCAGCGGCACGCGCGTCGGCAGCGCAGCGATCGCCGAGGGCACGAGCCAGTGCGCGACGATCGAGTCCCAGCGCGCCGCGCGGGTGGCGACCGCTGCCGCAAACCTTGTCGAAAACGCGAGCGCACCTCCCAGCGTGCGCAGCGGATGGTGCTCGAGCGCGTCGGGCGCACCGCCGCGGAAGAACAGCCGGCTCGGGATGCGCACCAGCGAGTACTGGTCGGAGCGGGACTCGCCCGCGGCGATCACCTCGACGTCATGCCCGAGCTCGCGCAGCGCCGCGACATGCGCAGCGACGAAGTTGCCGGCGGGATCACCGGCCCAGCGCGGGTACGAGGTCGTCAGAACGCCGAGCTTCACGCGCGCGAGGACTTCTGCCGCACCTGCGCCGCGAGCCGCGTGCCCCACGAGCGCAGCAGCACCCACGGAATCGGATGGACCACGGTGCCGAGATGGATGCCGCTCTTCCAGTGCTCGCCATAGATCGGGCGCACCGGGACATCGCAGACGCGCATGCCGGCGACGCTGAGGCGCGACAGCAGGTCGTTGGGATAGCCGTAGCGCGGGAAGAGCTCGTCGAGCGGAATGCGCTCGAGGGCGCGGCGGTGGATCGCCGTGTAGCCGCACTGCGAGTCGAACACGTGGCGGTAGCCCGAGGTGACCTTGGTCGCCGCCGAGAGCAGCACGTTGCCGAGGATCCGCGTCGCCGGCATCGCCGACCAGATCTCCGGGTGCTTGAACCGGTTGCCCTTCACGTAGTCTGCCTCGCCGAGAACGATCGGGTCGATGAGCGCCGTCAGGTCGGCAGGATCCATCTGCCCGTCGCCGGCCATGACCACCGCTACGTCGGCGCCGAGGGTCATCGCACGGCGGTATCCTGTCGAGATCGCTCGGCCCACGCCGCCGTTGGTGGCGTGACGGATCACCTCGACGCGCTCGGGCTCGCGGCGCTCCTTGGCGGCGCGCTTGGCCTCGGCGGACGTGTCGTCGGCGGAGCAGTCGTCGACGACGATGATGTGGTCGACGAGCTCGGGAACCGTGGTCACGGTACCGACGATCTTCCGGCGCTCGTTGAACGCGGGAATGACGACGGCTATCCGCAGGTCTCGGTACATCGCTGGGGGTTGTAATCCATCGCCCCTGTCAGGGCCACGTGGTAGAGCCCCTTCGTCGCCGAGAACGCGGTGTTCTCGGACCAAACCACCGAGGGGGCGTCCCTCGGAACGCGAAAGAGAAGTCGGCAATGGCTGGTGGAGTCAACAAGGTCATCCTCGTCGGTCACCTCGGTGCGGACCCGGACATGCGGTACACGCCAAGCGGCCAGGGCGTCTGCGAGCTGCGCCTCGCCACGAGCGAGAGCTGGAACGACAAGAACGGCCAGCGTCAGGAGCGGACCGAGTGGCACCGCGTGGTCGTATGGGGCAAGCGCGCCGAGGTCTGCTCCAAGTACCTCTCCAAGGGCCGCCAGGTGTTTGTCGAGGGCCGGATCCAGACCAGGTCCTACGACGACAAGGAAGGCAACAAGCGCTACATCACCGAGATCATCGCAGCGGACGTTCAGTTCCTCGGCGGTGGCAAAGGTGACGGCGGTGGCCGCGGCCGCAGCGAGGACGGCCCGCCGCCCCCCTCGGACGCGGACTTCGGTGGCTACGGCGGTGGTGGTGGCGGCGGTGGCGGCCCAGACGACGACATTCCGTTCTGATCTTCGCGTCTCATGCGGGGGACGTCAGCTTGAGGCCGACGATGCCCCCGACCACGAGCACCAGACATGCGAGCCGTGCGACCGTCGCGGGCTCGCCGTAACACGTCATGCCGACGAGCGCGGTGCCCACCGCACCGATGCCGACCCACACGGCATAGGCCGTTCCGAGGGGAAGATTTCGCACGGCGATGCTCAGCAGCGTGAAGCTCGCGAGCATCGTGACGAGCGTGAACACGCTCGCGCCGAGGCGGGTGAAGCCGTGCGAGGCCTTGAGGCCGAGGGCCCACGCGACTTCGAGCAGACCGGAGACAAGGACGAGGATCCAGGACATGACACGAGATTCCTTCTCGCGTCGTCTTGTCCTCACCGGGTACGGCGCTCTCGTCCGGGCTCCGGACGAGCTGTCGTCCGCAGCTCGGTGAGCCTAGCACCTCGCTCCGCTCGCGCCGCCTCGATGTTGGCGAGCGTCGACTTCCACGGAGCGACCCCTAAGGCTTCAATGCCGGTCGGTTAACACTACTGCGTCATAATTCGACGTCGAATTCCGGATCGATTTCGATCAGTTGTGAGATTCCTCGTCGAGACGATCGCGTGTGACCCTTCGTTGTGATCAAAGGGGGTATGGCGAATCTGATGAATGCTGCCGCAGA
>JANRKM010000171.1:0-34511 GCA_033763475.1 Kofleriaceae bacterium | reverse complement strand
CCCACCCTCGTCATGCAGTAACGCCAACACGCGCGTACAAGCGGTCTCATGCTACAGCCGATGGTGCGTGAGGTCACTCTGTATCGCCATCTTCGCGGTGGTCGCTGCTTGCGGTAGCAAGGAGTCCGCGCGCGACGCTGCACCGCCGCCGGCCAACGATGCCGCGCCCGGCACCCTCGACGCGGTCGCCGTGAGCGCGCCGGACGCGGCACCCGCCCAACCTGCGCGCCCCGAGCACGAGGTCTACGATCTCGTCGACAATCGCCACGCAGCGCACCGCTCGGTTGAGGGCGAGCTGGTGATCGACGCGGCGACGGCGAGCTTCGCGCGCTACACCCGGTTCGGCGTGCCGGTCCTGCGGTGGTCGATCGGCGCAGAGGTGGACGGTAAGCGCGCCTCGCTCGCGGACCGGTTCGCGGTGCTCGAGGTGCCGCTGACGGTGGAGCAAGCGCGCACCGCGGTGCAGCTCACAGCGCGCGTCCACGGTGGTGGGCCGGCGGACGCGCTCGTGCTCGCCCTCAAGGTCAACGGCCGCGAGGCGAGTAAGGATGCGCGCGTCGAGTTGTCGCCGGGCTGGCAGACGATCGCGGTGGGCGTCGAGCCGGGGCGATTTGTCGTGGGCGAGAACCTGATCGCGTTCGAGACGACCGGTGCGAAGAAAAGGAAGAGCGGCGCGAAGAAGAAGGACAAGAAGAAGACCGAGGTGCGCGTCGCGTTCGAGTGGCTGCGCTTCGGCGTGGCACGGCCGCCGACCGACGAAGATCCGCGCACGGCGGTCACCTTCGATCCGAAGGGCTCGCTCGAGCTCGCGCGCGATGCGGGCGTGACCTACTTCGTGACGGTGCCCGAAGGTGCGCACCTGGTTGCCGATGTCGAGGCGCCGTGTCGCGTCGACGTGCGCGCGCGGCCGAGCGCCGATGCGTTCGCAGGCGGCATGCTCGCGAGCGCGGCGGCGCGCGTGGATCTGACCCAGATGGCGGGCCGCGTGGTCGCGCTGTCGCTGGTCGCGCGCGAGTGTCCGCGCGCGAAGATCACGGCGCCGCGGATCACGCTGCACGGGCCGGCGAAGACCCCGCTGCCGAAAGCCAACCCGCCCAAGTACATCGTGCTGTGGGTGATGGACGCGCTGCGCGCCGACAAGCTTCCGATCTTCACGCCCGGGGCGCGCGCGCAGACGCCGAACTTCGACGAGCTTGCCAAGAGCAGCGCGGTGTTCCGCCAGTACTACGTGCAGGGCAACGAGTCGCAGACCAGCCACTCGAGCGTGTGGAGCGGCGTGTATCCGGCGGTGCACAACGTCCGCATGGCCGGCGTCGGGGGTGTGTGGAAGCTCGACGAGCGGTTCCCGTTGATCGCGACGCAGCTCGCGGAAGCGGGGATGTTCACGACCGGCGTGACCGGCAACGGCTTCGTCACCGAGGACAGCGGCTACGCGCGCGGATTCAAGCAGTACCGCAACATGATGCGCGAGAAGGGCATCATCAACGGCATCATCTACGGGCAGCAGATCGTCGACGCGGCGCTCGGGCAGCTCGACAAGGTGCGCACGGATCCGACGTATCTCTTCCTCGGCACGATCGACACCCACGGGCCATGGATCGCGCGCAAGCCGTGGATCGACCTCTACTCGCCGAAGTCGTACAACGGGCCGTTCAAGGAGTTCGGCACCGCGAAAGACCTCGGCTTCAAGCCGGGCTCGATGGGCTGCTCGATCATTCCGCCCGAGGAGGACATCGAGCGGCTGCGCGCCATCTACGACTCCGCGATCAGCTATCACGACCAGCAGCTCGGCCGGATGATCGAGCAGTTCAAGTCGTGGGGCATCTGGGATCAGACGATGCTGATCATCACGGCAGATCACGGCGAGGAGTTCTTCGAGGATCGCCGCTGCGGCCATGGGGGCTCGTTGCGCGACTCGCTCGTGCGCGTGCCGCTGCTCATCTACGACCCCGCACGGTTCCCCGGCGGCACCATCATCGAGGAAGGCGCCGAGGGCGTGGACCTCTTGCCCACCGTCGTCGATGCGGTCGGAGGTGCGCCGGTCGCGGGTGTCCAGGGCGCGTCGCTGATTCCGCTCGCCCAAGGCATCGGGCGTGGCTGGCCGACGCCGTCGTACGCGTCGCAATACGAGTACGCGCACGCGATGCGCATCGGGCGCTGGAAGATCCGCGTCGGCAAGACGGGCGCGCCACTCGTGGAGGACATGGTCGGGGACCCAGCGGAGATGCAGGAGCTCTCCGGGCAGAAGCCCGTCGAACGCCGCATGCTCACCGACAACATGAGCCTGTTTCTCGCGCTGCGCGCGAAGTGGACCAAGGGGACCTGGGGCACGGTCACCAACGTCACGCCCGCGGGGGCGGCCGCGCTCGACGAGGTCGCGATCCCGTGAGGTGGGCGCTGCTGCTCGCGCTCGCGGCGTGCGCGGCGCAGGAACCCGAGACCTTGCTGGTGAAGCCGGCCGTCGCGACGGTCGCGCGCGACGCCGATGTCGATGCGGCGCCGCCCGATGCGCCCGAGGCACCACCGGATGTACCGGTTGCCGCCGTGCCCGACGCGCCAGAGGTCTGGCTCAAGGGCTCGACCCACGTTCACGCGCGTCCGTCCGGAGACAGCACGACGCCCATCCCCGACGTGATTCGCTGGTACGAGACGCGCGCCTACGACTTCATCGTCCTCACGGATCACAACAAGGTGAGCGAGGTCGATCCCACGGTCTCGTCGGCGGGAAACGTTGCGGCGCATGCGCCCGACAAGGGCCTCATCGTTCTCGCGGGCACGGAGCTCACCCACAACCCGTCGGGCTGCATCCCGCCCGGCGATGAGAGCGGCAAGTGCCGCATCCATGTCAACCTTCTCGGTGTGACGGCGCGGCCCATCGGCAAGATCGAGTGGGCCGACCG
Source organism: Kofleriaceae bacterium (assembly GCA_033763475.1). Taxonomy (GTDB): domain Bacteria; phylum Myxococcota_A; class Polyangia; order Haliangiales; family Haliangiaceae; genus JABFXX01. Next base: position 31,611 of record JANRKM010000171.1, on the reverse strand, counting down.
CAAGACCAACGAGCGGATCAAGAAGTACGAGGCGGCGCTCGTTCAGCAGAAGCAACTCGGGGGCATCGCGCAGATCAATCACGCGAACTGGTTCTGGGGCATGAACGCTCAGCTCCTCGCCGAGCTCGCTGGTCGCGGCTTCCAGCTCGTCGAGATCGCGAATACGGCGTTCGCCGACTGGATGGACGGCGACAAGAACCATCCGTCGATGGACGAGATCTGGGATGGCGCGCTGAGCCAGGGCGCACGCATCTGGGGCGTAGCGTCCGACGACGCACACGACTACGCGGGAAAGGGTGGGAAATACCCCGCCGGTGGCGCGTGGATCGTCGTCAAAGCCACACGCGAACCCGCGGCGATCCTCGCCGCGATCGCCGCCGGCCGTTTCTTTGCCTCCACCGGAGTCGTGCTGGCGCGCGCTGAGGTTGACGGCGAAGAGCTCGTCGTCGAGGTGGCGCCCTCCGAGAAAGGCTCCTTCACGATCGAGTGGATCGAGAACGGAAACCGCGTGGGTCGCGTCGCGCGGCGGTCAGCGCGGCGCACGCTTCCGACAAGCGGTTACGTACGCGCGCTGGTGACGCGTAGCGACGGTGCCAGGGCTTGGGTTCAGCCCGCCTGGCGCTAGGGCTAGGCTTCCTCCCTACAGCGCGACGTAGCCGTGTTTGACGGCAAATCGCGTCAGCTCGGAGTTATTGCGAAGCCCGAGCTTCTTCAGCACGTGACCGCGGTGTGTATCCACGGTCTTGATGCTGATCTCGAGATGCTCCGCGATCTCGCGGTTCGTCATACCGCGCGCCAGCATTTCCATCACTTGCTGTTCGCGCGCGGTCAACGCACTCGCGGGATGCCCGTCGCCGGCAGCGAGTAGTGCTTCCACACCAGGTGGAATCACTTGCTCTCCACGGCTGACAGCGCGAATCGCTGCCAGCAGTGCTTCGGGCTCGACGGATTTGTTCACATATCCGTGCGCCCCTGCCGCGATCGCGCGGGCCGCGTAGCTCGGCTCCGCATGCCACGTGAGCACGACCACTAAAGGTGCAGTGTCCAGTGGGCGCATCTCGGTCAGAACGTCGTAGCCCGAGCGATCGGGTAACGACAGGTCGAGCAGCAATACATCTGGCCGCTCGCGTTTGATCATGTCCAAGGTTTCCGCGGCCGTCCCCGCCTCTCCCACGACCTCGATGTCCTCGGCCTTGCCAAGCGCCTCTCGTAACGCCCAGCGGACAATCGTGTGGTCTTCTGCGATGCCCAGTCTGATCATGGTCAACTCCTCGACGAGGCTCGTTCCTAGGAAGTAGCAATGGTCAGGCCGTAATCGTCCGCGTTAAGGTGAGGGGCAGCTCGCTGCGCGCCATGAGGACCGAAGGACTCCCCCGCACGCTCGGTGCCTTTCGCATCGAAGCCGTCTTAGGCGAAGGCGGCAGCGGGATCGTGTACGACGCGACGTGGGGGCCGCGGCGCGTCGCGCTCAAGGTCGTGCACGAAAGCCTCGCCGGCACCGACCGCGTGCGATCGCAGTTCCTGTCCGAGGCGCAGCGGCTGCAGACCATCGCGCATCCGTCGGTTGTGAAAGTCCTCGCGGTGGGCGAGCTGCCCGATGGCCGCCCGTACCTCGCGATGGAGCGCCTCGAGGGCGAGACGCTCGCGCAGGCGCTCGGCAGGGGCCCGCTGCCGGTCGGCAAGGCGCTCGAGCTGTTCTCCGAGCTGTGCGGGGCCGTCGCCACGCTGCATGATCAGGGGCTCATCCACCGCGACCTCAAGCCCGAGAACGTGTTCATCGTCGGCGGTGTGAACGCGGTGCTGCTCGACTTCGGCATCGCCAAGGAGCTGGCCGCGCCCGCATCGACGACGACGATGGACGGCGGCGTGCGCGGGACGCCGGCGTACATGGCGCCGGAGCGGTTCTTCGGCCAGCCGGCCGGCGTCGCTACCGACATCTACGAGCTCGCGGTGATCCTCTACGCGATGCTCGCCGGACGCCTACCGTGGGATGACCTCGCAGACCCCGAGGCGCGCTTGTCGCCGCGTCCGCTCGTCGAGCTTGCGAACGTCCCCGCGGAGCTCGACGTCGAGATCCGGCGCGCGATGTCCACGCGCGCGCAGAATCGGCCCGCCACGGCGATCGCGCTGCGCAATGCGGTAGGGCAAGCGGCCGGCAGTGGGAGTGCGCCGACCGCCGCGGAGACCGCACGCATGCGGCCGTCGACCATGGATCCGCCGCCGGGGGATGCGCCCGCGTCCACGCGCGTGCCCACCGGTTCATCCGAGCCCGTGCGCCCGACGGTGACCGCGGAGCGGCGCCCGTGGTTCGAGGAGAGGCAGAACACCACCGATCGTGGAAAGACGCCGCTCGCCTGGATGCCCACCCAGCACGCGACACCACCGACACCGGCGCCGCGGCGCTCGCGCGTGCCCGTGGTGGGCGGGGGGCTCGCGGTCGTGGCGCTCGCGGGCGGCCTCGTCGCGTGGCGGCTGTCGAGCGGTGACGACGCCCCTTCCGCGCCCGTGGTCATGGAGAACACGCCGCCACCCGCGCCGGGCCCGGTGCCGGGGCCGGCGCCCACGTCGAATGACCCATGGGCGATGCGGTCGGGCTCGTCGGGGGCGCAGCCGATCCGGCCGGAGATCGAGGTCAACGGGGCGCCGATTCCGGTGGCCCGCGCGCAGAAGGAGCTCGACGCGGCCTTCGCGTATCTGCCGCCCGACACGTCGGTGGTGTTCGCCGCCACCGTCGCGCACCTCCGCGCGGACGAGCGGTTCGTGGCGCTGTTCACCCAGCTCGAGGAGGCCCCGCAGGCCGCGCTCTTCGGCGACCTGGTCCCGCATTGCATCAAGGAGCTGGTCTCGAAGTCCGACTGGGCGGTCCTGGGCAGCCCGGCCTTCAATGCCGTCGACAAGGCCACGCTGATCATCCGCGGTCGTTGGGACCGCGAGCGTGTCGACCACTGCTTCCGCATCTCGATGTCGACCTGGACCCATGACTTCGTCGACGACAACACCGTGTTCGCCACGGTCCGCAACGACCTGGACAAGGCAACGATCCGCAGCTACATCGCGACGCCTCCGGGACTGTCCAGGCAGCTGCGCACGCAGCTCGCGAAGCTGCCCTCCAATCGCCACCTCGCGTGGGCCGTCGACGGCACCGACGAGCTCGAGTGGCCCAGCGATACCCTCCCCGTGGGAAGCGACAGCTGGGCATGGCTGCGCACCGGCACCGCCAAGGGCGGCATCGCGCTGACGGTCGATTTCGACGTGAAGGACGTCGCCGCTGCGAAAACCTTGGAGGGGAAGGTCCGGACTCCCCTCGACGAGCTGTTTGCCGGCTCCACCGACGCTAGCGGACGCCTCGTCGTCACCCGTGCGAAGTCCGAGGTCAAGATCTCGGGCACCGTCTCGTGGCTGATGATGAGCATGATCGGCGCGGCTCTTCGGGGCTCGGCGCCGTAACCACCGTCGGCCGCGACCGTCGCGCTCCGACCGGCTCGACCCGTACGTCCGGTCCCAACTCGTCGCGTGGAACAACCACGCGCCTCGCTCCGGTCCGGGCGTGCGGGCCGATCCGGCTCGGATCGCTTGGTCTCGCTCGACGTTGGTTACGGCGACGGCCCCCTGTAGGATGCCGGGCGATGTCGCTCGTCGTAGGGATCGCCGGCGGAACCGGTTCAGGGAAAACCACCGTCGCGCACAAGCTCGCTGCCTCGATGCCGGGGCGCTGTGTGACCTTGGAGCACGACGCCTACTATCGAGATCAGTCACACCTCTCGCCCACCGAGCGCACACACATCAACTACGACCATCCCGCATCGCTCGAGAGCACGCTCCTGGTCGAGCATCTGCGCACTCTGCGCGCCGGGCGTGCCGTCGATGTTCCGATCTACGATTTCGCAAACCACACGCGCGCCAAGGAGACGCGCCATATCGAGCCCGCGCGCGTCATCATCGTGGAAGGCATCCTCGTGTTCACCGAGGCGGCACTGCGCGAGCAGATGGACGTCAAGATCTTCGTCGACACCGACGCGGACATCCGGCTGATGCGCCGCATCCGTCGCGACTTGGAGCAGCGCGGCCGCACGTTCAATTCGGTCCGGGACCAGTACTACGCCACCGTGCGCCCCATGCACCTCGAGTACGTGGAGCCGAGCAAGCGATGGGCCGACATTATCGTCCCCGAGGGTGGGGACAATCGCGTGGCGCTCGACGTGCTCCTCGGCCAGCTGGGTCGGGTCGCGTTCGGGCGCGACTGAGCCGCGAAACGGGTAAGCTCCGGGCGTGACCGCGACTAGCTGCATCGTCTGCCACCAGGCGCGCGAGCTCGTCGGCGTTGCGTGTGCGGACTGTCGCGAGGAGCTGAAGCCCGCGATCCGGATCACCCCCGAACAAGTGCGCATGCGCGGCGCGGGTTCCACGCCGGCATTGTTCGTCGATGCGTGGGGCCGCGTGCATCACATCGCGCGGCGCACCGTGATCGGCCGCGATCCCGACGCCGATGGCTTCGTGCTCCTCGACAGCACGATCTCGCGGCGGCACGCGGTGCTCGAGCTCCGCGTCGATCGGTGGATGCTCGCCGACCTCGGCTCGGCGAACGGCACGTTCGTGGAGAACCGCCCCCTCACCGCGGAGACGCCGCTGCGCGATGGCGAGCGCGTGCGTTTCGGCGGCATCTCGCTGTTCTTCCTCGCGAGCGCGGGCGTGGGCCTCGAGGACGACCCGAGCACGCTCGGTGGCTACACGGCGCGCGGCCCGCTCGCGCCCGAGTCGCTGGACGCGATGACGCTGACCATCGAGCTGCGCGAGCCGACGGGTGGCGGGGGTGGCGTCGCGGTGATCGGCGGCCGGCAGGTTCAGCTGACCCTGGCACAGTTCGAGTTCATCTCGGCGCTGTATCGCCGCGCGACCGCGGCCGAGCGCAAGAGCGACGGCTACGTGCACGCCAGCGAGCTCATGCAGCTGTTGTCGCTCGACTCGGCAGAGCCTAACGAGGATCACGTGCGCCAGCTCGTGCGTCGCCTGCGCCGCGTGCTGTTCAAGGCCGGCATCACCGACCTGATCGAGTCGCGCTACGGCGCCGGCTATCGGCTCGTGCTGACTACGGGATGAGAATGCCAGCGCCGGTCGTGATGCGCGCCTCGAGATCGCGGTGCGCCTGCGCGGCCTGATCGAGGGGATACCGGCGCTCGACGGGCACCACGAGCTTGCCCGAGGTCACCATCGCGAAGAGCTCGCCTGCCATCGCCTCCGCGATCGCGACGGTGCGGAGGTGCCAGTGCAAGGTGGGGCGCGTGACGTAGAGCGAGCCCTTCGCCGATAGCTGGAGGATGTTGAACGGCGGCACCGCCCCGGAGGCGTTGCCAAAGCTGACCATCAGCCCGAACGGGGCGAGGCACTCGAGCGAGCGCTCCCACGTGTCCTTGCCGACGGAGTCGAACACCGCCTTCACCCCCGCGCCACCCGTGATCTCGCGAACGCGCGCAACGACATCGTCGGTGCGGTAGTTGATCGCGTGCTCCGCGCCGTGGTGCTTAGCGAGTGCACACTTCTCGGCGCTGCCGGCGGTGGCGATCATGCGGTAGCCGAGCGCGCGCGCCCACTGGCACGCGATCAGGCCGACGCCGCCCGCGGCCGCGTGCCACACGAGGTACTCGCCGGGCTCGAGGCCGTGGCGCGTGCGACGAAGCAAGTACTGGACGGTGAGCCCCTTGAGCATCATCGCCGCGGCCGCGTCCGTCGCGATCGCATCGGGAAGCTTCACCACGGGGGTCGCCGACAAGACGCGCGCCTCCGCATAGCTCCCGGGCTCCTTCGACGTGTACGCGACGCGATCGCCGACTCCGACGTGAGTGACACCTTCGCCGACGGCCTCGACGACGCCCGCGCCTTCGACGCCGAGCACGGCGGGGAGTGATAGGGGATAGAGGCCGGTGCGGTGATACGTGTCGATGAAGTTGAGCCCGCACGCCTCGTGGCGAATGCGCACTTCTCCCGGACCCGGATCGCCGATGGAAATCTCTGCGCTCTGCAGCACCTCGGGGCCACCCGTCTTCTCGATCTGGATCGCGCGGATGCGTCTCATCATGATCTCACCGGCACCCTAGCACCCCGGGCGGTACAGTGCGTCGATGCAGCACACCTCGCTCGTGGTCGTGACCGGCGGCGCTGGCTTCATCGGCTCGCACACCGTGGACGCGCTGATCGCGCAGGGCCATCGCGTCGTCGTGCTGGATGACTTCAGCACGGGCAAGCGCGCGAACCTCGCGCAGCACGCGACGAATGATCGCCTGCATATCGTCGAGCACGATGTCGCCGAGCCGATCGCGAAGGCGCTCGCGCCGTTCGGTGCGCCCGAGCGCATCGTTCACCTGGCGGCGCAGGTCTCCGTAGTGCGCTCCGTCGAGGATCCGACGCACGACATGCGCGTGAACTACGGTGGCACGCTGCGGGTGCTCGAATACGCGCGCGCGAACGGCGTGAAGAAGATCGTGCTCGCGTCGTCGGCCGCCGTGTATGGCGACGTCAGCGAGATGCCGGTCGACGAGGCCACGCCGACGCGCCCGGTCTCGCCGTACGGCATCCACAAGCTCGCATCGGAGCACGCGCTCGCCTACTACGCGACGGTGCACCGCGTGCCCTCGACCTCCCTTCGGTTCTTCAACGTCTACGGTCCGCGGCAGGACCCGTCGAGCCCATATTCGGGTGTGATCTCGATCTTCAGCGATCGTGCGAAGGCGGGCCGCCCGCTGACGATCTTCGGCGACGGACAGCAGACGCGCGACTTCGTCTACGTCGGCGATGTCGTGCGCGCGATCCTCTCTGCGCTCGGTGATGGCAATAGTGGTCTAGTCGCCAACGTCGGCACGGGCAGCGAGATCACGGTTGGCGAGCTCGCGCGTGCACTCGTCGAGCTGTGCGGTGGCCGCTCCACGATCGACCATGCACCGGCACGTGCGGGCGAGATCCTGCGGTCGCGTGCGCGCGTGGACCGCTTGCGCGACAAGCTCGGCGTCACCGCGGCGACCAAGCTCGTCGATGGGTTGCGCGAGACGATCGCGTAGGCGGCAAGCGACGCGGCGCCCGTGCCCGAGTGAAGCGTTAGATGTTCTGGATCTTCTTGCCGGCTTTACGCCAGCCCGCGATGCCCTCGGGGAGCACCTTGACGTTGGTGTAGCCCGCGGTGCGCGCTTTGTTCGCGGCCTCGTCCGAGGCGCCGCAGCTCGTGTTCGCGCAATAGAAGACCAGCTGCTTGGTCTTGTCGACCGGCAGCTCGCTTGTTGCGAACGTCTCTGAGTCGCTGAGCAGCACGGCGCCCGGGATCGTGCCGAGCTTGCGGCGGGTTTGCTCGCCATTGGCGTCGACGGGAATGCACGCGTTGTTGGCCAGCATGGTCTCCAGCTGGTCGATCGACACCGCGGCGACTTCCTGATCCACATGCTCCTGCTTGGCCTTCTCGTTGGCCTTGGAGCAGCCCGGGATCACAGCGAGGGCGAGGAGGACGGACGCGAGGAACATACGCATCCTTCGACCGTACTTGCCCGCGCGGAGGTGGGCAATGCGATTGCGCACGGGCGCCTCGTTGGGCGACGCTGGGGTGTGGGCATGGATCAACGACGACTGTACGGTGATCTACTTCAACCGTGATGGGGTGATCCTATCTGCGCGCTCGCTGGACGATCCAGGTTCTGGCCAGTAGCGTTCGAGGAGATGGCGGAACCGCGACGCGACCAGCCCTGGATCTTTCGGACCTACGCGGGGCACTCGAGTGCGCGCGCCTCGAACGAGCTGTTCCGCCAGAACCTCGCGGCGGGGCAGACCGGCCTCTCGATCGCATTCGATCTGCCCACGCAGTGCGGCTACGACGCGGATCATCCGCTCGCGGTGCCCGAGGTCGGCAAGGTCGGCGTGCCGATCGCCTCGCTCGACGACATGCACGTGCTGTTCGCCGGGATTCCGATCGAACGCATGAACACGTCGATGACGATCAACGGCACGGCGATGTGGCTACTGGCGCTCTACGTCGCCCTCGCGCGCGAGCGTGGGGTCGACATCGCGGGCCTGCGCGGCACCACCCAGAACGACATCGTCAAGGAATACCTCGCGCGCGGGACCTACATCTTTCCGCCCGAGCCATCGCTCGATCTGATCGCAGAGACCTACGAGTACTGCGTCGCGCAGATGCCGCAGTGGAATCCTTCCAACGTGTGCAGCTATCACCTCCAGGAGGCCGGTGCGACGCCCGTGCAGGAGCTCGCATTCGCGCTCGCCGATGCGATCGGCGTGCTCGATCGCGTGCGCGCGCGCGGCCGCGTCGACGATGCCGCGTTCGCGCAGTGCGTGGGCCGCGTCTCGTTCTTCGTGAACGCGGGCATGCGGTTTGTCGAGGAGATGTGCAAGATGCGCGCGTTCGGCGAGCTGTGGGACGAGCTCTGCCGCGAACGCTATGGCGTCACCGACGCCAAGCTCCGCCAGTTTCGCTACGGCGTGCAGGTCAACTCCCTCGGCCTCACCGAGCCGCAGCCCGAGAACAACGCCTGGCGCATCCTGATCGAGGCGCTCGGCGTCACGCTCTCCAAGGACGCGCGCTGCCGTGCACTGCAGTTGCCGGCGTGGAACGAGGCGCTCAGCCTGCCGCGCCCGTGGGACCAGCAGTGGTCGCTGCGCCTGCAGCAGATCCTCGCCTACGAGACCGACCTTCTCGAATACGGCGATCTGTTCGCTGGCAGCCCTGTCGTCGCCAAGAAGGTCGGCGAGCTGTGCACTGCCGCGCGCGCCGAGCTCGCCAAGATCGCCGAGGTCGGTGGCATTCAGGGCGCGATCGAGAGCGGATATTGCAAGAAGGAGCTCGTGCGCTCGATGGCCGTGCGCATGGCGCGTATCGAGCGCGGCGAGCAGATCGTCGTCGGCGTCAACAAGTGGACCGACGCCATTCCGTCGCCCCTCACCGGTGGTGACGACGGCGGCGTCTTCAAAGCGGACCCCCACGCTGTCGACGAAGCGCGCGCATCGCTGGCGCGCGTGCGCGCCACGCGCGATGCGGCCAAGGTCAAGACGGCGCTCGCGGCGCTCGAAGCCGCGGCGCGCGCGGGCAGGCCGGTCATGGAAGCCTCCATCGACTGCGCCCTCGCACGCGTTACGACGGGCGAATGGGCGGCGACTCTCCGCGCGGTATGGGGCGAGTACCGCGCGCAGACCGGTATCGCCGGCGCCTCCGTCGCGGGCAGCGGCGCGGAAGGGTGGGACGGTGTCCGCGCACGCGTCGCTGCACTTCCGCGCCGGCCCAAGCTCCTCGTCGGCAAGCCGGGCCTCGATGGCCACAGCAACGGCGCCGAGGTCATCGCGGTCGCGGCGCGCGATGCGGGCTTCGAGGTTATCTATGCCGGCATCCGGCTCGAGCCCGCGGCGATCGCGCAGACCGCCGTGCAGGAGGATGTCGACCTCATCGGCCTCTCGGTCCTCTCGGGCTCGCACGTCGAGCTCGCGAAGGCCGTCCTCGAAGAGCTCGCGGCGCGCGGTGCGGGCGACATTCCAGTCGTCGTCGGTGGCACTGTGCCCAAGGCCGATCACGCCGAGCTACAGCACGTGGGCATCAAGCGCGTGTTCACGCCGAGCGACTTCCGCCTCGTCGATATCGTGAGCGCGCTCGTCGATCTCTGCAGCTGACCCTCAGCGCTTGCGGGGCAGCGTCAGGGTGAGCTCCGTGGAGAGCTTGCCGCGCCAAACGTCTTCGGACTCCTTCGTGGTGTCGTAGAGGACGGTGGCCCGCCAACTGCCGTTGGGGAGCGGCTTGCCGCCATTCGTTCGGCGCTTTGCCCACGCGGCGAGATCCCAGCGCGTCCAGACGGTTTCGCCCGGGGCCAGCTCGTGCCTGACGGTATACGCCTTGTCACCCGTGTCCTCGAACCGCAGCGTGCGTTCGCTCTTGCCGCCTGGATCGATGGTGACGCTCAGCCGTCGCTCAGCTCCTTCAACACGGCGAACGAGACGTGGATTGCGCGGGTGGTCCCCCCTGAGACGCGATGACAGGGGATGAATTCATGCACACGGCCGAGTGACTATCGTGGTCGCGCTCGTCGACCTGTGCGGCTAATGCCAGCCCGGCATGACGGGCACGATCTCCGTTGCCCGCGGCATGTCGACCCGGAGTCGTGCCGTCCAAGTCGAGGCGCTCACCCGCTTCTCGGCGACCAAGACCGAGGTGCCGAGCGTGTAGATCGCGAGCTGCGTGCGCTCGGCTTCGTGTGCGTTGACGCGCGGGAGGAAGCGAACCGCGAACTTGAGGGGCGCGTGATCGTCGCCGTTGTCATCGCGGAAGTAGTACGGCGTGAACGCGTTGCGGTCGTCATCCGGGCGCGAGGCGGCGCGGTCGATCGTTGAGATGCGCCAGCGTTCGACAATGCCGCGATGATCAGAGTCGTCACGAAGCTCGGTCTCGACGACGTACAGGTAGATTCCCTCGGTGGTGGCGGTGTCGTGGCCGATGGCCAGTGCGACAAGGACGCGGCCGGAGTAGGCGGCCGTGCGGCGCTCGGTCCAGGCGGCGTGGTGGTTCGGCAGGGCCTCGAGGACCACCGTCGTATCGATCTCGTTCAGCGGGATCCCGGAGGCGTTCGGCGCGGGCAGGGGCACAGCACCTACGGAGTCCAATGCACCAGGGACCGTTTCGGTGGGCACCGGCGGGGCAGGGGCAGCGGCGATCGTCGACGGGCCCGCGCAGCCCGCCGCGACCAGGAACACCAGACTCCGAAGCATGCCGAGCCAACGGCGTGTCTCGGGGAGGTTATTTCGCGCAGCAAGTGTTTGAAATCCTGGGGCTCCATCCGGCTTGCGCGGGAGCGATAGGCCACATAGATTCGCCCACCTCCCATGGGGATTGCTGACTTCTTTCGCCCCAAATACCGCCACAGCGACGTCCGCGTTCGCACCGAAGCCGTCAAGGCACTCGGCGCGGATGACGCTGCCATCCTTGAACAAGTTGCTCGAACCGACCGCGATATTGGCGTGCGCCGAATCGCGATCGAGAAGATCAACGCCGCCGAGGTCCTGACGTCGCTCGTCGACAAGGAGACCGAACGAAGCCTGCGCGAGCTGATCAACGCCCGCGCCGCCGAGCTCTACACGTCGAAGGCGTGTAGCCCGGACGTCGAGGTCGCGACCCCGGCGCTGCAGGGGATCATCAAGCTCGGTGAGCAACGCGCCCTGGTCGACGTGATCGTGAAAGGGCAGAACGCGGCCATTCGGAAGCGTGCGTTCGGCGAGATCCGCGATCCCCGGGCGCTCGCGGACCTGACGAAGACCGACGCCGCGCAGGAGCTCAAGCTCGAGGCGGTGGCTCGGATCGATGACGGCGACGTGTTGCGCTCGCTGGCGATCGATACGACACAGAAGGAAGTCGGGCTGGCGGCGGTCGAGAAGCTCGACGACGTCGACCGGCTCGAGAACATCGCGCAGAAGGCGAAGAACAAGGCCGTACGCCAGAAGGCGCGCAAGGTCGTCATCGAGATCCAGAAGGCGGAGGCCGAGGCGACCAAGACACCCGGCGTGCCCGACGATGTGAAGCGCCGGCGCGCCGAGAAGGCGCAGCTCTTGCGCGAGGTCGAGAACGTCGCGGACAGCTTCGACTTCGCGAAGGCGTCAGACGTGGTGACGCGGGCGGAGGAAGCGTTCGCCAAGCTAGGCGGTCAGGACGACAAGGACGACAAGTTCAAGAAGGTCGTCGCGCGGTTCTGGAAGCGCAAGGAGATGCACGAGAGCCAGGCGCGCAGCGCCGAGGAGCTGCGTGCGGTCGAGCGCGAGGCGCAGGCCGAGAAGGAGCGCGCAGCGGCAGAGCGCGCCGCGGCACGCAAGGCCGAGGAAGAGGCGGCGGAGATCGTGCGGGCGCCCGAGTCGGATCCGAAACGCGAAGCGCGCGAGGCCGAGGCCAAGGCGCGTCGCGAGGAGCGCGAGGCCAAGCGCGTCGAGGCCGAGGCGAAGCAGGCGGCGAGGGCCGCCGAGCGCGCGGCCAAGGACAAGGAGAACGCCGAGCGCAGCGTCGCGATCGCGGCGAGCCTCGAGGCGCTCGTCGCCGAGATGGAAGCGTTGGCAGCCGACGACAAGGCGGACGGCAAGGCGATCGATCGCGTGCTGTCGCAGTCGGCCAAGGCGTTCGAGGACATCGGCAAGGTCCAGGGCGATGCGCGCGACAAGCTCGCAAGCCGCTATCAGGCCACGCGCGGCAAGCTGGTGGTGAAGGCGAGCGATCGCCGCGAGGCCGAGGACTGGCTGCGCTGGCAGAACGTCGCCAAGGCAGAGGAGCTGATCAAGACGGCGAAAGAATGGGCCGCGGAGCCCGCGACGCCCGACCTCGGTGCGCGCCTCAAGGGCCTGCAGGCACTGTGGAAGGAAGTCGGGCCGATGCCGCAGCGCCGCAGCAAGGAGCTGTGGGAGACCTTCAAGGCCGAGTGCGACAAGGTCTACGAGCTCGTGCGGGGCATGCGCGCCGTCGAGAACGAGAAGTTCGCCGAGGTGACCAAGGTCAAGGAGGCGCTGATCGCCGAGGCCGAGGCGCTGGCGGATTCGACGGACTTCGCGGCCACCGCCGAGAAGCTCAAGGCGCTCCAGGGGCAGTGGAAGACCTCGGGGCACTTGCCGCGCAAGCAGGGTGACGAGCTGTGGAGGCGTTTTCGTGCGGCATGCGACAAGTTCTTCGAGCGCCGCAAGCCGCTGCTCGAGGCGCGTGCCGCCGAGGAGGGCGCGAACCTCCAGAAGAAGCAGGCGCTGATCGCGCGCGCGCAGCAGGTGGCCGACAAGGCGGGTGAGGGCACGTGGGGCAAGGCGATCGCCGAGATCAAGGAACTGCAGCGCGAGTGGAAGGAGATCGGGTTTGTCCCGCGCCGCGATGCGGATGCGGTCTACAAGGCGTTCCGCGCCGCGTGTGACTCGCTGTTCGCGAAGCGCGATGCGTCACGCGATGCCGAGGCCAACGAGCACCGCGCGAAGGTCGAGGAGCTCGAGGGCGAGATCGCAGACGTGCTGGTCGGTGGCGAAGACGTGGTCGCGCGCGCGATCGCGGTGCGCGCCAAGGCGCGCGAGCTCGGCGTGCTCGGGCCCAAGGTCGCAGCGATGGTCGCCCACGTGATCAATGCCAACGCCGATACCGTGAAGGGCACCGAGCTCGACCCCACCCAGCTCAAGGCCAAGCGCCAGAAGCTAATCGCGCGCGTCGAGGAGCTGCTGCCGAAACAAGCGCCGCAGGCAGAAGCCACCGGTGACGTCGCGGCGCAGCTCAAGGCCGCGATGTCGAAGAATGCGTTTGGTGACCTGCGCTTCTCGGGCCGCGACCCGATCGAGGTCGTCGACGAGCTGCGGAGCAGCTGGGCCGAGGCCGGCCCGCTGCTCGACGACGCCGACCGCGAGCAGGAGCAGCGCTTCGAGGACACCGCGAAGCGCGTGCTCGACGCCGCGGGCGTGCAGCCGCGTGCCGAGCGCACGGAGCGCGAACCGAGGGAGGGCCGCGAGCGCCGCCGTCGTGGCGAACGGATGCAACCGCCAATGTCGACGGAGCCCGCCGCGATCGCCGAGATCGTGGCGACGGCGACGGCCATCCCCGAGCAGTCACCGGTCACCGTGGTACCCGACGCCGCTGCGAGCGCGACGTCGGCGATCAGCACGCCGGCGGATCCCGCCGCCGTCGAGGGCGCGGTGCCCGTGTCGGCGCACGATGCGATCACGCAGCCCGCGCGGTTGCCGCCCGAGGTGCCGGTGGGCATGCCTGCGGATATCCCGCCGGTCGTGGCCACGCCGCTGCCGCCTCCTCCCGCGCGCGCCAAGTCGCTGTCGACGGCGCCGCCGATGGACGACCTCGACACCGGCTGGGACCTGGGCGAGGACGATCCCACGGCCGCCAAGGACGACGAGGTTCCGTCGTCGGGCGAGATGGCGGGCGACGGATCGGTCGAGGGCGACGGGCTAGACCAGGTCGACTAAACGCACGCGTGACGTCCACCGACCGCGCATAGCTGCGCCGATCCTGACGGCGCGCCTCTCTCAGGTTCGGGCGACACGAGGACAAGTACGCCGCGAAGCGGAGATCGTGCTCGGCTTCGCGCGGAGCAGCGGCTCGTCGTGGCGCAGGTCCGCAGTGGTGACTTGCCGGGCGCTGAGGTCAGCCGGCAAGCACGCCAACGCGCGCACATTCACAGGGTCGGCGCGCACGCTGCTCGGGGACGCGCGGCCCGACCTCGATCAGCGGATCGACGAGTGGCTGCGCGCCCACGGTGCTATCACGTAGGTGTGATCGGCGAGCTCGTACGCGGCGTGAACGACGGCCTCCGAGGCGCACGCTATCTCGGCAAGCATCCGAGGCTTTGGATCTGGGTCGCTGCGCCCGCCGTCCTCGCGGCCGTCGTCCTCGTGCTCGCCATCGTCTGGATCGTCGGTGTTTTGTCGGCGCCGATCGCCGCGATCGCTGCCTTCATGCCGGGCGCGTGGCTCGAGGCGGTGTTGAAGATCGTCGCCACGATCGTGCTCGCCATCGGCAGCATCACGATCTTCGCGTCGGTCGCGGCGGTGATCGCGTCGCCCTTCAACGAGATGTTGTCCGAAGCGATCGAGGAGCGCGAGACCGGGGTGCCGGCGCCGCGGTTCAGCGTGTTCGGCTTCGTGCGCGATGTCGTCGTCGGAATGATCCATGCGCTGCGGCGCGTGTCGGTCTATCTGATGGCCACCCTGGGCCTGTTGCTCGTGGGCCTCTTGGTCCCCGTCGTCGGCACCGTCGCTGCGATGGTGGGCACGGCGTACGCGACCGCGCGGTTCGCGTCGTACGACGCCTACGACGCCGTGTGGTCGCGGCGGCACTGGCGCTATCGCGACAAGACCAAGTACCTGCGCGACCACGCCTCGCGCACGCTGGGCCTCGGGGCCATCGTCGGCGTCGTGTTGATCGTGCCCGGCGTCAACGTGATCGGGCTGGCCATCGGCGCCACGGCTGCGACCCTCCGGATGATCGATGCCGAGCGCATCCAGCGCACGCCGGTCGTGGCGAACATTCTCCCCGCGCCGTAACGTGCGCGCATGGGAGAGCAAGCACCGCCGTCAGGACCCGATCTTCAGGCCGGGGTCGCCGAGAGCGACGTCCAGGAGGGCGTGCCGCTGCTCGGGCACGTGGGCGAGGAGGCCGTCATCCTCGTGCGCTCCGGTGGCCAGGTGCACGCGGTGGGCGCCACGTGCACGCATTACGGTGGTCCGCTCGCGGAAGGGCTCGTGGAGCGCGAAACGATCCGCTGTCCGTGGCACCACGCCTGTTTCGATCTCGCCACCGGGCGCGGCCATGGTCCGGCGATCGCGCCGATCGCGTGTTTCGACGTCGCGCTCGAGAACGGCAAGCTCCGCGTCGGTGAGAAGCGCGACGTGAAGGCCGCCGACGCCGGTGGGCCTGCGTCCGTGGTCATCGTTGGTGGCGGAGCGGCCGGCGTTGCATGTGCCGAGGCGCTGCGCGCCGAGGGGTACCGAGGCGCGATCACCATGGTCTCGGCGGAGGGCTCGGACCCCGTCGATCGTCCCAATCTCTCCAAGGACTACCTCGCCGGCTCCGCGCCCGAGGAGTGGGTGTATCTGCGGACCGCCGACGCGCTCGCAAGCATCGATGTCACCCTCGTCGATGCGCGCGCGACCGCCATCGATCGCTCCGCGCGCACGGTCACCGTCGATGGCAAGCCCCTCTCCTGGGAAGCGCTCGTGCTCGCGACCGGCGCCGAGCCCTTGCGGCTTCCACTCGACGGCGCGCAGCTGCCGCACGTGCACACGCTGCGCACGCTCGTCGACAGCCGCACGATCGCCAACGAGGCGATCGCCGGCAAGCGCGTCGTGATCATCGGCTCGAGCTTCATCGGCCTCGAGGTGGCGGCCTCGCTGCGCGCGCGGGACGTCGATGTCACCGTCGTCGGTCCGGACCCGGTGCCGCTCGCGCGCGCGCTCGGCGACGAGGTCGGCGCGTTCGTGAAGCGCGTGCACGAGAGCAAGGGCGTGAAGTTCCGGCTCGGCCGCAAGCCGGCGAAGATCACCGCCACCGAGGTCATCCTCGACGACGGCAGCACGCTGCCTGCCGGCGCCGTGGTGATGGGCGTCGGCGTGAGCCCGCGTCTCGACCTCGCGCAGGCAGCGGGGCTCACGATCGATCGCGGCGTGGTCGTCGACGATCAGCTACGCGCGGCCCCGGGTGTGTGGGCGGCGGGGGACATCGCGCGGTATCCGCTCGACGGCCGGCCCGTGCGCATCGAGCACTGGCAGGTGGCCGTGCGCCAGGGCCAGGCGGTGGCGCGCTCGATCCTCGGCCGCCCCTCGCGCCGCGACATTCCGTTCTTCTGGAGCCAGCATCACGACGTCACGCTCGGCTACGTGGGCCATGCCGAGAACTTCGACCCGCCGTTGGTGCACGGCGACCTCGACGCGCGCGATGCCCACGTCGTCTACCGCGAGGGCGGCCGCGTGCGCGCCGTGGTGACCCTCGGTCGCGACAAGCTCGCGCTCGAGGTCGAGGCTGCGATGGAGCGGGGTGACCACACCGAGCTCGACAAGCTCGTCGGAATGGGGACGGTTTCAACATAGCCAACTTACGTCGACCCAACGCCCGAGAATTGCTCGAGACCGCAGGGACGGTTTCAACTTGGCCCCCGCCCGTGCTCCATCTCTGCGGGTCGCTGACTTTCTAACGCACGTGCGCCGCACAAGTTGAAACCGTCCCTCCGTTGTCGAGGAAAGACGCGCGCTTGGGTGCGCAGAAGTTGGCTAAGTTGAAACCGTCCCCCTCAGGCCTTGTCGAGCAAAGACGCGCGCTTGGGTGCGCAGAAGTTGGCTAAGTTGAAACCGTCCCCCTCAGGCCGCGCATCGTCACCGCGCCGACGACGATCACGCCACCGATCGCGGCCCACGGGCCGGGCCGCTCACCGAACGCGAGGGCGACCCACAGCGGCGACAGGATCGGCTCGATGATCGGGATCAGCATCGCCTCGAGCGCGGTCGCGTGATGCACCGCGCGCGCGTATGCGAGGTAGGCGATCGCTTGCTGCCCGACACCGAGCGCGACGAGGGCGAGCCACCCGGTGGTGTCCGGCGGCGCCGCGGCGAACATGAACGGTGCGCCGATCACCGCGCCCAGGATGTTGCCGAGGACCATCGGCCTCAGTGGATCGCTCGGCGCCTCCCTGGTCCCGCTGAGCGCCACGCGGCGCAGCGACATCGCGGAGAATGCAAACGCGACCCCCGCGCCGAGCGCGACGAGGTTGCCGACCACGTGGTCGCGCGTGAGCTGCTCGAAGAAGAACAGGGTGATGCCGACGAGGACGAGGCCGATCGTCACCCAGTCGAGCCGGGTCGCGTGCTCGCCGAGGAACCACGCGCCGAGCAGGGCGATCCACACCGGCGCCGAGTACTGGATCAGGATCGCGTTCGCCGGCGTGGTGAGCTTGTTCGACAGGATGAACAGCCCGGTCGTCGCGGCGAGGGCGATCGCCGCGCCCCACTCACCGCGCGAGATGCCGGTGAGCTTCGGCCGCCGGACGAGGTAGAGCGCAGCCGCCGCGATGGCGCTGCGTGCCGACCAGATGGCGAGCGCGTGCCAGTGGACGAACTTGATCAGCAGGCCGCCGGTGCTCCAGCACAGGCCGCAGACCACGAGCAGCACGACCGCTCGTCGGTGCTCTGCGGCGGTGGTCATGGCGGCGCAGCATACGCCGTGCGGGGGGCGGCACGCGATCCGGGACGGCCTTCGCCGGCCTCCCAAAATGGGCTACGCGATTGCCTGGTTCGCGCCCGGGAAGCGGCTGGCTCCGGTCACGGCTGGTATGGTGCAGGGGCCGTGACGTCCCTGCTCACCAGCGACGACCTGTTCCTCTTCAATCAGGGCACGCACTACCGCCTGTACCAAAAACTCGGCGCGCACATCGTCGAGGGCGGTACCGCGTTCGCGGTGTGGGCCCCCAACGCAGCCCTGGTCAGCGTGATCGGCGACTGGAACGGGTGGAAGCCCGGCATCGATACACTGCGCCCGCGCGAGTCCTCCGGCATCTGGGAGGGCACGGTCAAGGGCATCGGCCATGGCGCGCGGTACAAGTACGCGATCGTCGGGCCCGACGGCGTCACACGCGACAAGGCCGACCCGCTCGCCGCGCGCGCCGAGCACCCGCCCGCGACGGCGTCGATCGTATGGGACGCGCGGCACACCTGGAACGACGCCGCATGGATGCGCTCGCGCGGGGCGCGCATCGCCCGTCGCGCCCCGGTCAGCATCTACGAGCTACACCTCGGGTCGTGGCGCCGGGATCACAACGAGGTGCTTGGCTATCGCGAGCTCGGCACGCGAATCGGCGAGCACGTCACCAACCTCGGCTTCACGCACGTCGAGCTGATGCCGGTGATGGAGCATCCGTTCTACGGCTCGTGGGGCTACCAGGTCACCGGCTACTTCGCGCCGACGACGCGCTACGGCGCGCCCGAAGATCTGATGGCGATGATCGACGGGCTGCACCAGCAGGGCATCGGCGTGATCGTCGACTGGGTGCCCGCGCACTTCCCGACCGACGCGCATGGCCTCGGCTTCTTCGACGGCACGCACCTTTACGAGCACGCCGATCCGCGCCGCGGCTTCCATCCCGACTGGACGAGCTACATCTTCAACTACGCGCGCCACGAGGTGAAGTCGTTCCTGATCTCGTCGGCGATCCACTGGCTCGATCGCTATCACGTCGACGGCCTGCGCGTGGATGGCGTGGCGTCGATGCTGTATCGCGACTACTCGCGCAAGGAAGGCGAGTGGGTGCCCAACGAGGACGGCTCGAACCACGATCGCGACGCGATCCGGTTTCTCCAGGACTTCAACCGCGCCGTGTACGCCGCGTATCCCGACGTGCAGACGATCGCCGAGGAGTCGACGGCGTGGGCCGGCGTGTCACGGCCGCCCGAGCACGGTGGCCTCGGCTTTGGCTACAAGTGGGACCTCGGCTGGATGCACGACACGCTGACGTATCTGGCGCGTGACCCGGTGCATCGTAATCATCACCACGACGAGCTGACGTTCCGCGCGATCTATCAGTACACCGAGAACTACGTGCTGCCGCTCTCGCACGACGAGGTCGTGCACGGCAAGCGGTCGCTGATCGGCAAGATTCCCGGTGACCCGTGGCAGAAGTGCGCGACGCTGCGCCTGCTCTACGGCTACCAGTGGACGATGCCGGGCAAAAAGCTCTTGTTCATGGGCGCCGAGCTCGGCGTGTGGGGCGAGTGGAACCACGACACGCAGCTCGACTGGGAGCTGGGCAACCACGCCGCGCACTCCGGCATCGGGCGCTGGATCGGCGATCTCAACAAGGCGTATCGCGAGGTGCCCGCGCTGCACCTCGGCGACTGCGAGCCGTTCGGCTTCAAGTGGGTCGTCGCCGAGGATCGCGAAGGTTCGACGCTGGCATACGCGCGGTTCGGCGGCGATGGAGATGCGCCGGTCCTGGTGGTCGCCAACTTCACGCCGGTGCCGCGCCTCGGGTATCGCGTCGGCGTGCCGCAGGCGGGGTTCTGGCGTGAAGCCCTCAACTCGGATGCGGCCATCTATGGCGGTAGTGGCATTGGCAATCGCGGCGGGATGGAGGCGGAGGTGGAGCCGGCACACGGACACGAGCACTCGCTCGTGATCTCGGCCCCGCCCCTCGGCATCGTCGTGTTTGTCGGAGGCAAGGCGTGAGCACGAAGTGGGTCTGCATCCACGGGCACTTCTATCAACCGCCGCGCGAAAATCCCTGGCTCGAAGCGATCGAGCCGCAGCCGAGCGCGCACCCGTATCATGACTGGAACGAGCGGATCACCGCCGAGTGCTATCGGCCCAACACGGCCGCGCGCGTCGTCGATAACGAAGCGCAGATCATCCAGATCGTCGACAACTACCAGCGCATGAGCTTCAACGTCGGCCCGACGTTGATGTCGTGGCTCGCCGAAAAGGCGCCGGACGTCTATCACGCGCTGCTCGAGGCCGATCGCGCGAGCGTCGCGCGGTTCGGGGGCCACGGCTCGGCGATGGCGCAGGTCTACAACCACATGATCATGCCGCTCGCGTCGGCGGCCGATCGCGCGACGCAGGTGAAGTGGGGCATCGCCGACTTCCGCCACCACTACGGCCGCGCGCCCGAGGGCATGTGGCTCTCGGAGTGTGCGGTCGATACCGCCTCGCTCGAGGCCCTGGTCGAGGAGGGCATCGCGTTCACCGTACTCGCGCCGCATCAAGCGAAGGCGTGGAGGGCTCCAGGTGGCACGTGGAAGGACACGCCGATCGATCCGGGCCGCGTGTATCGCTGCAAGCTGCCCTCGGGGCGCTCGATCGATCTGTTCTTCTACGATGGCGCGACGTCGCAAGCCGTCGCGTTCGAGCGGCTGCTCGCGGACGGCCACCAGATCGTCGCTCGCATGACCGCACGCGGACCGGCCGAGGGCGCCGACGCGACGCTGTGCCACATCGCGACCGACGGCGAGACCTACGGCCACCACCATCGCTACGGCGACATGGCGCTGGCCTGGGCGCTGTCACAGGTCGAGCGCGGCTGGAGCGGGACCCGCCTCACCAACTATGCCGAGTTCCGCGCCAAGGTGCCGGCGACCTACGAGGTCCAGCTCGCCGAGAACACGTCGTGGAGTTGCGCGCACGGCATCGAGCGCTGGCGCAGCAACTGCGGCTGCCACACGGGCGGCAAGGCGGGCTGGACGCAGAAGTGGCGCGCGCCGCTGCGCGAGTCGCTCGACTGGCTGCGCGAGCAGGCGCGCAGCGTGTTCGATCGCGTCGGCACCAAGCTGTTTCGCGATCCGTGGGCCGCGCGCGACAAGTACATCGAGGTGCTCCTCGAGCGCACGCAGGGCGCGCGCGACCGTTTCCTCGCCACCTGCGCGCGCCACGAGCTCGAGGCGGCCGAGCGCGTGCGTGCGCTGCAGCTGATGGAGATGACCCGGCACGCGATGCTCATGTACACGAGCTGCGGCTGGTTCTTCGACGAGCTGTCGGGCATCGAGACGCTGCAGTGCCTGCAGTACGCCGCGCGCGTCATCGAGCTGATCGAGGAGGTGGGGGGCGGCAACGTCGAGCCCGACTTCGTCGAGCGGCTGTCGGCTGCGCGTTCGAACCTGCCCGAGGCCGGCGACGGGCGGCAGGTGTGGAATCAGCGCGTGGTGCCAGCGCGGATCGACGCCGAGAAGGTGTGCGCGCACGTCGCCGTGCATTCGCTCGTCGAGCCCGACGCCGCGCAGAGCGTCGACGTCTACGGCTATCATGTCGACTTCCTCGATCGCTTCGAGCGCCGGTTCGGCCGCACGCGGCTCGCGGCGGGCACCGTCCGCGTCCGCTCGCAGCTGACCGAGGAGGTCACGTCGCTGTGCTTCGCGGGGATCCACCTCGGCGAGCAGCACGTCACCGGCGGCGTGCGGCCGCCGTTCACCGAGCTCGAGTGGACGCGCGTCATCGACGAGCTCACGCAGGCTTTCAAGACCGCCGACGTGTTCGCTGCGCAACGTGTCATCGATCGCCACTTCCCCGCCGGCTCGCTGTCGCTCTCGTCGCTACTCAGCGGTAGCCGCGAGCGTGTGCTCGCCCGCGTGCTCGCGGAAGCAATCAGCGAGGCAGAGGCGGAGCTCGCGGTCGTGTACGACGAGCAGGCCCCGCTGATCCGCTGGCTGGTCGCGCACGAACTGCCCGTGCCGCCGGTCTTGCACACCACGGCCGAGGCGACGTTGCGGCGACGCGTGCTTACGAACCTCAAGAGCCACGACGCCAGCTTCCCGCAGCTGCGCGATCAGATGATCGAGGCTAACGAGGTCAAGGTCAGCCTCGATACGCCGGAGATCGCGCTCGCCGCCAGCGATAGCCTGCGGCGGCTGATCGATCGTGTGGCGCGGCCCGACGGGGAGCTCGACCCGAAGGCGCTCGAGATCGTCGCGCGTGCGGCGGAGATCGCGACGCGCATGAAGAGCAGCGTCGACCTGTGGTTCGCGCAGAACGCGACCTGGCGCCTCTTCGACCGGCTCCCCGCGTTGCGCAGGCGGGCAGGTGAGGGCGACGCCGTTGCCCAGCAGGCCGCCCTCGATCTCGAGCGGCTCGCCAAGGCGCTGCGCCTCGCCCCGAAGCGCTGAGGATGGGGCGTGGGGGCATCGTCTGGTTCACGGGCCTGCCGAGTGCCGGCAAGACCACGCTCGCCCGCGCCCTCGTCGCGCGCCTCGCGCCCGTGCGGCCCGTCGAGCTGCTCGACGGCGACGACGTCCGGCGCTTTTTGTCGAGCGGGCTTTCGTTCTCGCGCGAGGACCGCGATACCAACATCGCCCGCATCGCGTTCGTGGCGCGCATGCTCGCGCGGCACGGCGTGCTCGCGATCGTGGCGGCCATCTCGCCCTATGCGGCCGCCCGCGACGAAGCCAAGCAGCACAGCGCGCGGGAGGGGCATCCGTTCCTCGAGATCTTCGTCCACGCGCCACTCGCCGTCGCGATCGCGCGCGACGTGAAGGGCCTCTATCGCCGCGCGCTCGCGGGCGAGATCGCGCAGTTCACGGGTGTCTCCGACCCGTACGAACCGCCCGCTGCGCCCGCGCTCGAGCTACGCACCGATCGCGAGTCGGTCGCGGCATGCGAGGCCCGGCTCGTCGAGCTCCTGCGCGACGTGGACTTGTTGTCCTAGCCAGCGCGTCCAGTTCGCCAGTCCGGCACGTCCTGCCGTCGGCGGGCATGCGTCGTCGCGCGCTTACGCCCCGGCACGGTGCGTGCTCGACGGAGCGCATGGATCGGATGACGGGACTCTTGCTCGGCACGGCCGTCGGCGATGCGCTCGGCCTGCCCTACGAAGGCCTCACCCCCATGCGCGCGGCGCGGCTGTATCGGGGGCCGCTTCGCCAGCGCCTCGTTTTCGGCCGCGGCATGGTCAGCGACGACACCGAGCACGCGTGTCTGACCGCCCAGGCCTTGCTCGAAACGCGTGGTGAGCCGCGGCTGTTCGCGCGCGTGCTGGCGCGCAAGCTGCGCTGGTGGCTCGTCGGACTGCCCGGGGGCATCGGCTGGGGCACGCTGCGCTCGCTCGTGCGCTCTTGGCTCGGCTGGTCACCCGAGACGAGTGGCGTGCGGTCGGCGGGCAACGGTGCGGCCATGCGTGCGCCGGTGATCGGTGCGTGGTGCGAGACGCTCGACGAGATCGCCCCGCTGGTCGCGGCGTCGACGGCGATCACGCATCGCGATCCGCGGGCACACGCTGGTGCACTCGCGATCGCGATCGCCGGGCACCATGCCGTCCATGCGCCGCGCATCGCTCCCGCCCATGTGCTCGAAGACATCCGCGCGCGCATCGACGACGACGAACTGTGCTCGCGGTTGTCTCTCATCACCTGTGATGAGCCCCCCGCCGTGCTGGCGGCGCGCTTGCAGCTCGACCGCGGCGTCACCGGCTTCGTGCACCACACGGTGCCGATGTGCCTGCACGCCTGGCTGCATGCCCCCGACGATTACGCGCGCGCCGTCGGCAGCGTGATCGCCCTCGGCGGCGACACCGATACCACCGGGTCGATCGTTGGTGCGCTCGCCGGCGCATCGGCAGGCGTCGCGAGCATTCCCCCGGCGTGGCTCGCCCTGGCCGAATGGCCGCGGTCGCGTAGGTGGCTCGCACGCCTCGGGCAACGGCTGACCTCGCGTGGCGCACCGCTGCCGTTTGCGTGGCCCATCGTGCCCGTGCGCAACGCCGCGTTTGCGATCGTGGTGATCGCGCATGCGATGCGGCGCGCATTGCCACCGTACTGACGTATCGTAGAGGCGATGTTCGCCGACCTCGCCGCGGATACCGCGGTGCGCCCCGATCCCGAGACGCCCGGCCGCTATCACCTCGATCTGCCCGGCCACTGGGACTACCTGCTGCCGTCCGGCGGTGTGACGATGACCGCGGCGCTGCGGGCGGCGGCCGCCGAGCTGGGTGATCCACTGTTCCGGCTGGCGTCGGCGACCACGATCTTCTGCACGCCGCTGCGCCCGACCGCACTGGTGGCGGACGTCAGCGTGTTGCGGCGAGGCAAGGCGGCATCGCAGCTGCGCGTGGCGCTGAGGCATCGCGATGCACGTCCCGACCCCGAGGACGAGACCGACAACTCGCGCGGACTCGAGCTGACCGCGACCTTCGTGCGTGACCGCAAGGGCCCCGACGTGCGCGCCGTGGCCCCACCGCGCGTGCACTCGGTTGCCGACGCGCTACCGGTCGATGACGGTGCGCCGAACAACCCGCACGCGCGGTTCCGCTTCTATCACCAGCTCGAGTGCAAGATCGCCGACGGCGAGCGGTTCTGGACTCCCGAGCTCGCGGCGGGCCCCGCGCGGTACGCGCGATGGTTTCGCTACAAGACGCCGCAGCGCGATGCACAGGGCCGTCTCGATCGCCTCGCGCTGCCTCCGATCATCGACACGATGCCCACGGCGCTCCACCGTGCGATCGGGCCCGGTGACTATCGGTTCTATGCGCCGAGTCTCGACCTCACCACGTACGTCGTCGATGACACGCAGCGCGAATGGCTGCTCGTCGCCGTGACCCTACGGCGCGCTCACTTGGGCTACGCGATCGCGGACGCCGAAGTCTGGGACGACGAAGGGCGCTTCCTCGCCTACGGTGCGCAAGCGATGTGGATCCACAGCTTGTCTGGTGAGCCGCCGCGCATCGATGCGTCGACGCGCACGTGAGTCGGCTCTCAGCGGTGAAAGCGAAAACGTTGACGGCCTGATCTGAACGCGCACGCTACGGTGCCGCGTTATGAGGTCGAGGTTGATGGTTGTCATCGCGTTCGCTGGTTGTGCGAGCGCGCAACAAGGAGATGGACCGGTCGACGCAGACAATGCGCCGCCCGACCAGAAACCCGTCGTAACCCCGGACGCACCAGAATGCGCCGACGGTTGCGAACAGCTCGCGCTCTATGTCGCGCCCACCGGCAGCGACACAGCGCCGGGAACGAAGAACGCGCCGATGAAGACGATCCAGGCCGCGATCGTGAAGGCGCAGTCGGTCGGCGCGATCGCCGTCTATGTGCAGAGCGGAAGATATACCGAGCCCGTCGTCATGAAGGGTGGCATCGGCGTGTATGGAGGGTTCGACACGGGGTGGCTGCGCAACACGGCGACGGCTACCGAGATCGAAGCCGCGTCGCCCGCGGTCACGTTCGACGGCATCGAGGTGCCGACGCGGCTCGAAGGCCTGACGGTGAAGACGCCCGATGCTGTGGGCGCGGGCAATAGCGCGTACGCGGTGTCGGTGAACAACTCGCTGGCGATCGAGATTGTCGACGTGGTGCTGCAACCGGGTGCGGGGGCGGCCGGCAGTGACGGGGTCGACGGCACGGCCGGCGCGTTTGGTGGTGCCGGCATCAGCGGGCGGCCCGGCGTCGAGCGTTCGACGTCGACGCTGTGTGCCTATCGCGCGCTTCCCGCCGGCGGCGCAGGTGGAACGTCGACGTGTGGCCGCAGCGGCGGCGTCGGCGGCTTGCCCGGCACGGGCACTGGCGGTGGTGCACCGGGTGGCGCCGGCGTCGGCGGAACGGCGGGTGGTCTCGGTGCGACCGGCGAAGGCCGCAACGGCGTCACGGGTTCGTGGGGCACGGCCGGCTTTGCGGGCGCCTCGGGCTCCGCGGCGACGGTGGGAGGCACGTTCGCGGGTACGCGGTTCACGGGCGCACGCGGCGGGACGGGTGGCTTCGGTACCGCCGGCAATGGCGGTGGTGGTGGTGGCGGTGGCGGTGGCGGCACGACCGACTGCGACTCGACGGGCTCGTCGGGTGGCGGTGGTGGCGCAGGTGGCTGCGGTGGCGCGCCCGGCACCGGTGGCTCGGGTGGTGGCGGCTCGTTCGGCCTCATCGCCGTCGACTCGGCAGTGATCCTTCGTGAATCGACGGTGACCGCGGGGCGCGGTGGCATCGGTGGTCGCGGCGGTCGTGGCGGTGCCGGTGGTACGGGCGGTGCGGGCGGCGCAGGCGGCGCGTACGGCGGTGCCAGCGAGCAGGACGACGGTGGCTACGGTGCTGCTGGCGGACGTGGTGGTGATGGTGGCCGTGGTGGCCACGGTGGTGGTGGCTCGGGTGGTCCGTCGGCCGCGGTCGTGTGCGTCGGCACTGCGACCTTGCAGGCCCCCAACTCCACGCTGACCGGTGGCGCCGGCGGAGCAGGTGGTCCGTCGATGGGCCTCGTCGGACCGGCGGGTCCATCGACGCGGACGATCGGCTGCTCGGGGATCTAGAAGATCACGAAGCAGGCGATCGACGTCTCGATCCGGAAGTTGGATCCGGTGACGTGTCGCTCGGCCTGGAAGAAGTCGATCGCGTAGGTCTGGTTGACGGTCAAGCCGAGCTCGGCCGCACGCGCATCGAAGTCGATGGTGGCGCTGTTGGCCGAGTGCACGCCACCGATATCGATCGCGAGCTTGCCGTTCACGAACACCCAGACATCGTCGTCGCCGCGGAACGTGAACACCTCGCCGCCCTTGTACGTGAAGTTGGCGTGCAGCTCGGTGGTGAAGTGATAGTTGTGCGGGTTGTTCTCGTTGCCGAACCCCATGCCGTCGATCGGGAAGTAGGAATCGTCGTCGTAGACGAAGTTCCCCGGCGATGTCTCGGTAAGCACGAGGTCTTGCTCGAACCGCTGGTTGACGTCGGTCACATCCGTGTACCACTGCGCGAACGTGGTCGCGCTCGTAATGAGACCTGCGGCAGGCGGGTTCGCCGCGAGCATGGGCTTGCCCCCGGGCGTCATCGTCGACATCACGAGGCCGGGAATCACGACGTCGTTGGCCGGGACGACCTCGAAGTCCGGGTGGTCGATCTTGAAGTCGCGGATCACCGCGCGCAGCGTGCCGCACTGGCCCGAGCCGCCGTCACCGTTGTCGATGTTGCTGTCCTCGTTGCCGCCGCCATCGTCGTCGCTGCCGCCGTCGAGGTTGCCGCTGCCTCCATCATCCCCACAGGCGACGAGGAACAGGAGGAGGGAGGCGCGTGCGAACGAGGTCGTCGACATCGGCCTCGATCGTATCGCGGTCCTGCCGTTCTTGCGTGTCAGTCGCGCTTGAGCCAGCCCCGCTTCCGGAACACCCACAGCTGGATACCCACACCGACGATGAACACACCGCACAGTGCCCAGAACGCCCAATTCTCGGTCTGCAGGGGCACGCCGCCGACGTTCACGCCGAGCAGCGAGCACACGAAGCCGAGCGGCAGGAACACCGCGGTGATGATCGACAGCACGTAGAGCCGCGTGTTCGTCAGCTCCGACAGGCGCGACGACACCTCTTCCTGGGTGACGGCGGCGCGGTCGCGCGCGGCATCGAGCTCTTCGATCGTGCGCGTCATGCGATCGGCGACCTCGGCGACTTGCGCGTGGTGGCGTTCGTCGAGCCACGGCAGATCCACCACCGCGAGCTTGGCGAGCGCCTCGCGTTGTGGAGCGAGGAACCGCCGCAGCGCGATCGCACGCCGGCGGTGATCGGAGAGGCGCGCGCGGAGGTCTCCACCGTGGCGTTCCGACAGGATCTCGTCCTCGGACGCTGCGAGCTCGTCGCCGAGCTTGTCCACGCGGCGCACCACGTGGTCGACGATGCGGTCGGTGAGCTGGACGACAAACTCGCCCGCACCCGTCGGACCCTTGCTACGTCCGAGATCCTCGGCGAGCGCTTGCAGCGAGCGCGAGGCGCGATGGCGCATTGTGATGATCCGGCGCGGCTCGATCCACGAGCGCACCGAGAGCATGTCCTCGGGCTCGGAGCCCTTGTTCTGGTTGATACCGCGCAGGATCAGCATCAAGTCCTCGCCGTGGGCGGCGGCGCGCGGGCGCGGATCCGGATCGACGAGGGCTTCGCGCGCGATCTCGTCGATCTGCGACTTCTCGGTCAGCCACGTAACAGCGTCGGGCAGCGAGTAGTCGAGGTTGATCCAGAGCACGCCATCGTTGGGGCTCCACGCGTGGACGCCGTCCCAGTCCAGGCGCTTCGCGCCGCCCTTGCCGTCGAGCAAGAAGGCGTCGAGGAGGCCCGAGGTAACCGGCGTGGACATGCGGGAGTGTTGTACTACGCTCTGGTCGTGGTTCGCCTGATCGCGCTGGTTTGTGTAGGGGCGACGATCGCCAGCGCGGCGCCGCGATCCTCGGACCTCGTCGACGTGAGCACGGTGATTCCCGACGCGGTGATCGACATGCGCTACGCCACCGCCGACAACTTCACCGGGCAGGTGCTTTACCCGAAGGCGACCTGCAAGCTGCGACGCGCGGTGGTGACCCGGCTCGCGAAGGCGGCGGCGCTTCTGCGCCGGCAGGACCGCGGGCTCTTGATCTGGGACTGTTACCGGCCTGCGTCGATCCAGGCCGAGCTCTGGAAGCGCGTCCCCGACGAGCGCTACGTGGCCAACCCCAAGGTCGGCTCGCGCCACAATCGCGGCGGCGCCGTGGACGTCGCCCTCGTCGATCGCGAGGGAAATCCCGTCGAGCTGCCGACGCAGTTCGACGACTTTTCGGCGGCGGCACATCGCGACCGCGCGCTCGCCGGTCCGCGCGGTCGCGAGGCGAAACGCTTGCAGGTCGCGATGGTGAAGGCAGGCTTCGTGCCGCTGGCCACCGAGTGGTGGCACTTCGACGCACCGGATGCGGCAAAATATCCCGCCTCGGACGCGCCGCTGTAGCATCCAAGGGGCGTGGGCGACTCAGCAATCCCATATTACCCGGTGAACGAGTTCGGCCCGCTGATGAAGGGTCTCGTCATCGGCGGTGTGGGCATCCTGCACGTGTTTCTCGCGCAGTTCGCCATCGGCGGCGGCATGCTGCTCTATTACTTCGAGCGATGTGCGCAGAACGGCGTGCGCGATGCGCGCGCGTTCGTCGACGGCTACTTCAAGATTCTCGTGCTCGTCAGCTTTGTCGTGGGCGCGCTGACCGGCGTCGCGATGTGGTTTACGACGATCCAGGTCGGTGCCCGCACGATCGGGCTCATGATCGACGAGTTCCACTGGCTGTGGGCCACCGAGTGGGTGTGGTTCTCGATCGAGATCTGCGCCGGCTACGCCTTCTATCGCTTCGGCGCGCGACTGCCCGACAGCGCGCGCCGCCGGCTGTTGTTGCTCTACGCGCTCGCGTCGTGGATGAGCCTGTTCTGGATCAACGGCATCCTGTCGTGGCAACTGACGCCTGGCCGCTGGCTCGACGGTGGGGGCCTGTGGGCTGGGTTCTTCAACCCGAGCTTCTGGCCATCGCTGTTCTTCCGCACGGCGGTAGCGACGACGCTCGCCGCGCTCGCCTCGTGCATCGTGATCAACGCGATGGACCTCGAGCGCGAGCGCAAGGCCGCCCTGATCCGGCGCGCGTCGCGCTTCGCGGCACCGATGGCGGTGATGCCCGTGCTCGCCGTGTGGTTCCTCGCGGTGATCCCGAAGGACAGTCGCGAGTGGCTCATGGGTGGCAGCTTGCCGATGACGATGTTCGTGGGGGTCGCGGCGGGCGCGTCGACGCTGATCGGGCTCTACGTGTCGGTCGGCCTCATCATGAAGCGCCTCTACATCAACGCGGCGACCGCGGCGCTCCTGCTCGCCCTCGCGTTCGGCGCGACAGCAGCCGGCGAGTTCGTGCGCGAGGGCGCACGCAAGCCGTTCACGGTGCGCGGCGTTCTCTACTCGACGTCGCTGACGCCGGCCGAGGTGGCGCAGCTGCGCGTCGAAGGCGCGGTCACGCACGATCCGTATCCGCTGCGCGATGCCGCGCAGTACCCGAATGCGCAGCTCGCGCACGGCGCCAAGGTCTACCGCGCGCTCTGCGATGTCTGCCACACGATGCACGGCGCCAACTCGGTCGTCGATCTCACGCGCACGTGGGGTGACGATCAGCTGCGCCTCAATGTCTCCAAGCTGCAGCAGACCAAGGCGTTCATGCCGCCGTTCGCGGGCACCGCCGACGATGTCGAGGCCGTCGTGCAGCTGCTGCGGTGGGAGACCCAAGGCCGCCCCGCGAGCTGGCCGGTCGTCGACGATCCGGCGCATCGCGCGCAGATCACGAAGTGGCTCGAGGACGCGGGCACGTCGCCGGGGGGCACACGCTGATGTGGCCCCTCGTCGGAGGCCGCGACGCGCTGTGGCTCGGGCTCTATCTGCTGACGTTCGCGCTGCATGCGGTGTTGATCTCGTTTGTCGTCGCGGGCACCGGCTACGCGCTCGTGCAGGCGGTGCGCGGCAAGGAGGACGATCCGACGGCGGCGCGCGCGCGCGATCTCTTGCCGTTCATGCTCGGCCTCGGCATCACCGCGGGCGTCGCGCCGCTGCTGTTCCTGCAGCTGCTCTATCAGCAGCGGTTCTACACGGCGAATCTCCTGCTCGGTCCGCGCTGGGGCGCCGTGGTGCCCGCCTTGATCGTCGGCTTCTATGCGTTGTACGTCGCGAAGGCGAGCGTGCAGGTGCGGTGGCGAAGGGTCGCGCTCGGCCTCGGGCTCGCGTGCTTCGTGTTCGTGGCGTGGTCATGGACCGAGATCGATCAGCTCATGAACGACGACCCCGCGTGGACGCGGATGTACGCGGAGGGGGATCGAATCTACGGTGGTGCGGGCGTCGCGCCGCGCTTGCTCTTGTGGCTCGGTGCGATGACCACCGTGTTCGCAACGCTGTCGGCTTGGTGGGCGCAACCCGACGAGCGACGCCGCCTTGCCGTGCTCGCGATCGCGGGACGCATCGTGAGTGGTGGCGCGATCTCCTTGCTCGTCGCGCACGGTGGTGACCTCGGCGACACGCACGGCTGGCTCTACGTGCTGCTCGCGGCGGTCGTCGTCGAATTCGTGGGGTGGCTCTGGATGTGGCGCGCGCCGGCGAGCAATGCACTCGTGGTGATCACCGCGGCCGGTACGGCGGTGATGATCGCCGGCGTCGTCGTGCGCGAGGCAAAACGTCTCGCGGCTGTGGCACCTCTCCGCGTCGCCGCCGTCGAAGCCGCTGGATTTCCGGTGTTCGCGATCACGGCTGTGATCGGCGTCGTGATCATCGCCTGGGTCGTGCGGGCGAGCCGCGGGTCAGGCCGCGGTTAGAGCCTGTGTTGACGCCGTCGCGAGCGTGAGCGCCACGGCCTGCACGACGGACGCGATGCGAACCGCCTCGTGCACCAGCTCCTTGCTGCCGCCGCGCTCGCGAACGACCTTTTCGTGCGAGCGCACGCACTGCTCGCACCCGGTGATCGCCGACGAGGCGAGGCACCACAGCTCGAAATCGAGATGCTCGACGCCGGGCTTGCCGATGATCTGCATGCGTAGGCGTGCAGGCATCTGGTGGTACTCGGCCGCGTCGCCCATCATGTGGTTGAAGCGGTAGTACACGTTGTTCATGCCCATGATCGCGGCGGCGCCCTTGGCCGCGGCGAGCGCCTCGGGAGACAAGGCGCTGCCCGCGGACGCGGTGATCGCGGCGAGGACGTCGGGGCTCCGCGAGGTGACCGCGGCGGCGATCGCCGTGCCCCACGCCTGTTGCGGCGTGAGGACGGTCGAGCCCGCGATGATGCCGAGGTTGATCCTCAGATCTTTCGCGTAGTCGGGGATTCGATCCTTGAGGCTGTCGATCGTCATCGGGGTCTCCTAGCAGGGCGCTGAGAAACGCCGCACCGCGGCG
>JANRKM010000170.1:0-1829 GCA_033763475.1 Kofleriaceae bacterium | reverse complement strand
CGAGGTCGATGAGCGTGACGCCCTGGGTGACGCGGCCCATCTCGCGGATCTCGGACACGCGCGTGCGGATCAGCACGCCGCCCGTGGTGATGAGCATAACCTCGTCGTCGGTGTCGACGAGACGCGCTGCCACCACCATGCCGTTGCGGGCGCTGGTCTGGATCGCGATCGTGCCCTGGGTGCCCCGGCCGTGGCGCGGGTAGTCGCCCACGGGCGTGCGCTTGCCGAAGCCCCGCTCGGTGGCGGTGAGCACGGTCTGATTCGGATCGGTGGTCACGACGAGAGAGATCAGCGACTGCCCTTGCACGAGACGCATGCCGCGTACCCCGCGAGCCGAGCGTCCCATGGGCCGGACATCCGCCTCCGCGAACCGCACGGCCTTGCCGGCGTTCGAGAACAGCATGATGTCGTGACTGCCGTCGGTGATCGCCGCGCCCACGAGGTAGTCCCCCTCGTCCAGATCGACCGCGATGATCCCGCTGGGCCGTGGCCGCGAGAAATCGGTGAGGGGTGTCTTCTTGACCGTGCCGTTGGCGGTGGCCATGAACACGAAGTGCTCCTCGTCGAACTCGCGGACGGGCATCACGACGTTGATCTTCTCGCCTTCCTCGAGCGGGAAGAGATTCACCACCGGCTTGCCCCGGCTGGCCCGGCCGCCCTGCGGAACCTCGTAGACCTTGAGCCAGTAGACGCGCCCGCGGTTGGAGAAGCACAGGATGTAGTCGTGGGTGTGGGCGATGAAAAGGCTGTCGATGAAGTCGTCTTCCTTCGTCGCCGTCGCCTGCTTGCCCCGGCCTCCCCGCCGCTGTGCCCGGTAGTCGCCCAGCGGCTGCGACTTGATGTAACCCGTGTGCGACAGCGTCACGACGAGATCCTCGGGGGTGATGAGGTCCTCGATGCCGATATCCTGGGTGTTGATCGTGATCTCGCTCTTGCGCTTGTCCCCGTACTGGGTCTTGAGCGCGGCGAGTTCCTCGCCGACGATGGCGGTGACGCGCTCCGGCTTCGCGAGGATGTCGAGCAGGTCGATGATCGTGTCGATCACCTCCTTGTACTCGGCCGTGATCTTGTCGCGCTCGAGCCCCGTGAGACGCTGGAGTTGCATCTCGAGGATGCGCTGCGCCTGCACGTCGGACAGCCGGTACCCCTCGTCGCTGAACCCGAACTCGGCGGCGAGGCCCTCCGGCCGGAACGCCGCCGCCCCCGCCCGGAGGAGCATTTCCTCCACGAGCGTGGAGCGCCAGCGCCGCCCCATCAGCTGGACCTTGGCATCCGCGGGCGACGGCGCCGAGCGAATGAGCGCGATGATCTCGTCGACGTTGGAGAGCGCGACGGCGAGGCCTTCGAGCACGTGGCCGCGCTCCCGCGCCTTGCGAAGGTCGAACACGGTGCGGCGCGTCACCACCTCGCGCCGGTGCCGCAGGAACGCCTCGATGAATTCCTTGAGATTGAGCAGCCTCGGGCGGCCGTCGACGAGCGCGACCATGTTCATCCCGAAGGTGTCCTGCATCTGCGTTTCTTTGTACAGATTGTTCAGGACGACTTCCGGCATCTCGCCGCGCTTCAGTTCGATCACGACGCGCATGCCCGACTTGTCGGACTCGTCGCGGATCTCGGCGATGCCTTCCAGCTTCTTCTCGCGGACCAGCTCGCCGATGCGGATGAGCAGCTGAGCCTTGTTCACCTGATAGGGCAGCTCGTCGACGATGATCGCCTGGCGGGAGCCCTTCTCCACGTCCTCGAAGTGCGCTCGCGCCCGCATCACCACCCGTCCGCGGCCGGTGCGGTAGCCCTCGCGCACGCCGCTGAGACCATAGATGATGCCGGCC
>JANRKM010000169.1:0-33437 GCA_033763475.1 Kofleriaceae bacterium | reverse complement strand
CTTCGAGCTAGGCGGGCACTCGCTGCTGGTGATGCGGCTGGTGTCGCGGATCCGCGCCGCGCTGGGCGCGGAGCTGCCGGTGCGCGCGGTGTTCGAGGCACCGACGCTGGCGGCGCAGGCAGAGGCGATGGGGCGCGTGGCGGGGACGGTGGCGCCGGCGCTCGTTCCCGTATCGCGGGAGGGCGAGCTCGTCGCGTCGTTCGGGCAGCACCGGTTCTGGGTAATGGCGCAGCTGGCGGAGGGCGGGGCGTACGACATGTCCCAAACGGTGCGGCTGCGAGGCGCGCTCGACGCGGCGGCGCTCGCTCGCGCGATGGATGCGCTGGTGGCGCGGCACGAGGTGCTACGGACGACGCTGGCCGAGGTGGACGAGGTGGTGGTGCAGCGGATCGCGTCGGCGCCTTCCGGGGTGTTGCGGATCGTCGATGTCAGCTCGGTGGACGCGGCGCGTGCGTACTGTGACGAGGTCTTCGCGCGACCGTTCGATCTCGCGACGGGCCCGCTGTACGCGCCGGAGCTGGTGCGTATCGCGGACGACGATCATGTCCTGTTGGTGCGGATGCACCACGTCGTTGGCGACGAATGGTCGGTGGATCTGCTGTGGCAAGAGCTGTGGGCGCTGTATCAGGGGCGCGCCTTGGCGCCGCTGGCGGTGCAGTACGCCGACTTCGCGGCGTGGCAGCGGTCGTGGGTGGCGGGCGACGTGCTGGCGCAGCAGCTGGGGTACTGGTGCGCGCGGCTTGGCGGCGCGGAGCCGCTAGAGCTACCGACGGATCGACCGCGGCCTGCCGTGGTGAGCGTCGACGGCGTCATCGCCGAGCGGACGCTGCCGCTGTTGCTCGGACGTGCCGTCGAGGCTGTGGGACGAGCGCACGGTGCGACGCCGTTCATGACCTACCTGGCGGCGTTCTACGCGCTGCTGCATCGCTACAGCCAGCAGACGGACATTTCGGTCGGCACGCCGGTGGCGAACCGCGGCCGCGCAGAGACGGACGCGCTGATCGGCTATTTCCTGAACACGGTCGTGCTGCGCGCGGACCTGGGCGGGGCTCCAAGCTTTGCGGCGCTGCTCGATCAGGTCAGGGATGTGGCGCTCGGCGCATACGCCCACCAGGATGTGCCGTTCGAGCAAGTCGTCGAGGCGCTGCGCGTGCCGCGGAGCACGGGGCGGAGCCCGCTGTTCCAGGTGATGTTCGTGCACCGGCGCATCGCCACCCGCGACGTCTCGATCCTGGGCCCTGGGCTCGTGGAAGAACGCGTCGGATCCGACGAGGGCGTGACGGCGAAGTTCGAGCTGACGTTGACGGTGATCGAGGATGGGGATCTGGTCACGTGCGCGCTCGAGGCGAACGCGGCGTTGTTCGACGCAGCGACGCTGACCCGAATGCTGGGGCACTACGAGCGCCTCGTCGAGGTGCTTGCGGCGGAGCCCGGGCGCGCGATCGAGGAGGTGTCGCTGCTCTCCGAGGGCGAGCACGCACAACTGGCGGCGTGGAACGCGACCGCGAGGTCGTTCCCGACGGATACGTGCGTACACGAATTGTTCGAACAGCAGGTCGAGCGGACGCCGGCGGCGGTGGCGCTCGAGTTCGAGGGGGTACGGCTGACGTATCGCGAGCTCGACGAGCGCGCGAACCAGCTCGCTCACCACTTGCGCGCACTCGGCGTCGGGCCGGAGGTCCGCGTCGGTCTCTGCACGCAGCGAACCATCGAGATGCTCGTCGGTCTCCTCGGGATCCTGAAAGCCGGCGGCGCATATGTGCCGCTGGATCCGAGGTATCCCGCGGACCGCCTGGCGTTCATGATCGAGGACGCGGCGGCGCCGGTGGTGATCGCGCATGCCGCGCTCGCGGATCGAGTGCTCCGACCTGGCGTGCACGTGGTGAGGATCGATGCCGATGGACCGACGATCGAGAGGCAGTCCCGCGCGCGGGTGTCGTCGGGGGCGACCCCCGCGAACCTGGCGTACGTCATCTACACCTCGGGCTCGACGGGGCGGCCCAAGGGCGTGATGGTCGAGCACCGCAACGTCACGACCCTCGCGTACGCGTGGGGCCACGAGGAGCAGCTCACGCCGGCCGACCGCGTGCTGCAGATGGCCTCGCTGTCCTTCGACGGCAGCGTGCTGGAGATCTTTCCGGCGTGGTTGTTCGGCGCGACGTTGGTGCTGCGCGGGGAGGAGGTCCCGACGGCGGACGAGCTGTTCGGCGAGCGCTACGCGGGGATCACCGTCGCGTTCTTCACTACGGCGTACTGGCAAACGCTGGTGGGCCACGCGGTGCCGAGCTCGTATCGGTTGGTGTCGTTCGGCGGCGAGCGCGTGTCGCCCGCGCACGTTCGGACATGGCTGCAGACAAGCCCGGGGTGCGCGACTTACAACGGGTACGGGCCGACCGAATGCACGGCGTTCTCGACGGTGCTGCGGTTGGAGCTCGATCACGTTTCGGAGGGACGTGACGCGCCGATCGGTGCGCCGCTGCCGAACTACGAGGTGTTCGTGCTCGACGCGAGCGGAATGCCGGTCCCGCTCGGCGTCGTGGGAGAGCTATACATCGGCGGCGACGGCGTGGCGCGTGGTTACCTGGATCGGCCCGAGCTGACGGCGGCGAAGTTCATCGCGAACCCGTTTGGCGCGGGGCGGCTGTATCGCACGGGCGACCTCGTACGGTGGCTGCCGAATGGCCTGCTCGAGTTCCACGGGCGCGCGGACACGCAGGTGAAGCTGCGCGGGTTCCGGATCGAGCTGGGGGAGATCGAGGCGGTGCTGCTAGCGCAGCCGACCGTGCGCGACGCTGCGGTGGTGATGCGAGAGGATCAGCCCGGCGATAAGCGGCTCGTAGCCTACGTGGTGGGACGCGACGGGGCCGTCGAGATCGGTGAGCTGCGAGCGCAGGTATCTGCGGCGCTGCCGGAGTACATGATGCCGTCTGCGTTCGTCGTGCTCGACGCGCTGCCGCTGACGACGAACGGTAAGCTGGATCGGCGGGCGCTGCCTGCGCCGGACGTGAGGCTGGCGCAGCAGGTATACGTGGCACCGCGGACGGACGTGGAAATGCTGCTCGCCCAGGTGTGGAGCGAGCTGCTCGGCGTCGAGCACGTGGGCGTGCACGACAACTTCTTCGAGCTAGGCGGGCATTCGCTGCTGGTGATGCGGCTGGTGTCGCGGATCCGCGCGGCGCTGGGGGCGGAGTTGCCTGTGCGCGCGGTGTTCGAGGCGTCGACGCTGGCAGCGCAGGCAGAGGCGATCGGGCGCGCGACCGAGAGGGTGGTGCCGGCGCTCGTTCCCGTTTCGCGCGAGGGTGAGCTCGTCGCGTCGTTCGGGCAGCAGCGGTTCTGGGTGATGTCGCAGCTGGCGGAGGGCGCGGCGTACGACATGTCGCAACTGGGGCGGTTCCGGGGAGCGCTCGATGCGGCGGAACTGGCGCGCGCGGTGGACGCGCTGGTGGCGCGACACGAGGTGCTGCGGACGACGTTGGCCGAGGTGGACGAGGTGGTGGTGCAGCGGATCGCGCCGGCTCCGACGGGCCTGTTGCGGGTCGCGCGTGTCAGCTCGTTCGAAGCGGCACGCGCGTACTGCGAGGCCTTGTTGGCGCAGCCCTACGATCTCGAGGCGGGCCCGTTGTTCGCGCCCGAGCTGGTGCACATCGCAGACGACGATCACGTGCTGTTGCTGCGGATGCATCACGTCGTCGGTGACGAGTGGTCGATGGAGCTGCTGTGGCAAGAGCTGTGGGCGCTGTATCAGGGCCGCACGTTGGCGCCACCGGCGGTGCAGTACGCGGACTTCGCGGCCTGGCAGCGGTCGTGGGTGGCGGGCGACCTGCTGGCGCAGCAGCTGGGGTACTGGACTACGCGACTTGGCGGCGCAGAACCGCTGGAGCTGCCGACGGATCGACCGCGGCCTGCCGTGCTCGGCGTCGACGGCGTCATGGCCGAGCGAACGCTGCCGTTGTCGCTCGGACGGGCCGTTGAGGCGGTGGGGCGTGCGCACGGTGCGACCTCGTTCATGACGTATCTGGCGGCGTTCTACGCGCTGCTGCACCGCTACACCGAGCAGACGGACATCTCGATCGGCACACCGGTGGCGAACCGAGGTCGCGCGGAGACGGATGCGCTGATCGGCTACTTCCTGAACACGGTCGTGCTGCGCGCGGACCTGGGTGGGAACCCGACGTTTACGGCGCTGCTCGATCAGGTAAGGGATGTGGCGCTCGGTGCGTACGCCCACCAGGATGTGCCGTTCGAGCAAGTCGTCGAGGCGCTGCGCGTGCCGCGGAGCACGGGGCGGAGCCCGCTGTTCCAGGTGATGTTCGTGCACAGGCGCGCCGATGAGGCGCGCGACGCGGGTTGGATCTCCGGGCTTACCGAGGAGGGCGTGGATCTCGGCGGGCGCATGACGGCGAAGTTCGAGCTAACGCTCGTTGTCACCGAGCAGGCCCACGGCGTGGTGTGTAACCTCGACGCGAACGCCGCCCTCGTCGATGCTGAGACGCTCGAGCGAATGCTCGGTCACCTCGAGACCTTGCTCGAAGGGATCGTCGATGCGCCTGCGTGTGCGATCGGTGAGCTGCCCTTGCTGTCCGCGGCGGAGCGACAAGAGCAGCTCGTCGGGTGGAACGCGACGACTCGCGCATATCCCCGCGACGCGTGCCTGCACGAGTTGTTCGAGGCGCAGATGGATCGGACCCCCGATGCGGTGGCGCTCGTGTTCGAGGGCGCCGAGCTGACGTATCGCGATCTGGACACGCGCGCGAATCAGCTCGCGCACCATCTGCGAGGGCTTGGCATCGGGCCGGAGGTCCGCGTCGCGATCTGCGTGCGGCGCTCGCTCGACATGATCGTGAGCGTGCTTGGCATCCTTAAGGCGGGCGGCGCGTACGTGCCGATCGACGCGAGCTATCCCATCGATCGCATCGCCTTCATGCTCGGGGACGCGGCTACGCCGGTGGTGGTCGCGCACGCGGAGCTGGTCGACCGCGTGACGATCGCGGGGACGCGGGTCGTGGTGTTGGACTCCGACGCCGACGTGATCGCCAGGGCCCCGGTCACCCGTCCCGTGCGGACCGCGCGATCGAGCAACGCCGCCTACGTGATCTACACGTCGGGCTCGACGGGGCGCCCGAAGGGCGTGGTGATCGAGCACGGGATGATCGTCAACCTGACCTGTGGGTTGATCGAGACGTACGAGCTCGGGCCCACGGATCGAATGACCCAGACGGTGTCACTCTCGTTCGACGGCAGCGCCCTCGAGATCTTCCCGGCCTTGAGCGCGGGTGCGGCGTTGGTGCTTCGCGGCGAGCACATGCCGACACCGGATGAGCTGTTCGGCGCGGCGTTCGCGGGCATCACGGTGATGTTCGTGATCACGGCGTACTGGCACACGCTCGTGGACCATCAACCGCCCGTGGGGCTGCGGCTGGTCATCATCGGCGGCGATCGTGCGCTGCCGGAGCACGTGCGTGCGTGGACCTCGCGTGCGCCCGACTGCAGGCTCTTGAACCTGTATGGACCGACGGAGGCCACCGTCGCGGCGACGGGGACGTTCCTGGACGGACGCCGCCTGCGACCTGGCCGCGAGGTCCCGATCGGGAGGCCGCTCGCGAACTATCAGGTGTACGTGCTCGATCGCCGCGGGCAGGCGGTGCCGATCGGCGTTGCGGGCGAGCTCTACATCGGTGGCGTTGGCGTGGGCCGCGGGTATCTGGGACGCGAGGACCTGACGCAGGAGCGTTTCGTTGCGAATCCGTTCGGCGACGGGCGCCTGTACCGCACGGGCGACCAGGTGCGCTGGTTCGCGGACGGGACGCTCGAGTATCTGGGCCGCATCGACCAGCAGGTGAAGGTGCGCGGGTTCCGGATCGAGCTCGGCGAGATCGAGACCGCGGTTGCGGCGCACCCGGCTGTGCGCGAGGTGGTCGTCCTGGCGCGCGAAGATGTACCGGGTGACAAGCGGCTGGTGGCGTATGTCGTCGGGCGCGAGGACGGCGTGGACGGCGAGGCCGTGCGTACGCATATCGCCAAGGAGCTACCGGCGCACATGTTGCCGTCGGCGATCGTGGTGCTCGATGCACTGCCGCTGACGCCGAACGGCAAGCTGGATCGAAAGGCGCTGCCTGCGCCGGGCGCGAGCTTGCCACAGCGCGCGTACGAGCCGCCGCAGCACGGTCTCGAAGAGCTGCTGGCGCAGATCTGGCGTGAGTTGCTCGGGCTCGCGCAGGTAGGGCGGAACGACAATTTCTTCGAGCTGGGCGGGCACTCGCTGCTGGCGATCCGTCTCCTGGCGCAGCTCCGGCGGCGTGGTTGGACGGTGGAGGCGAGCACGCTGTTCGCGGCACCCACGCTTGCCGCGCTAGCGGCCTCGCTGCGTGGTCACCAAGAGGTGAGCGTTCCCGCCAACGTGATCGTCCCTGGGAGCACGGCGATCACGCCGGATCAGCTACCGCTGATTCAGCTGACGGAAGCGGACATCGCTGGGATCGGCGCGACGGTGCCGGGCGGCCTTGCGAACGTGCAGGACATCTACGCGTTGACGCCGCTGCAAGAGGGCATGCTTTTCCATCACCAGCTCGCGCCCGGGCAGGATCCGTACGTCATCGTGCTGCGCTTCGCGTTCGCGAGCCGCGGGCTGCTCGATCGGTACATCGCGGCGACACAGGAGGTGATCGAGCGGCACGATTCCCTGCGGACGGCCTTCGTCTGGGAGGGGCTGACGAGGCCGGCACAGGTGGTGCTGCGAGCTGCGCGGATGCAGGTGACAGAGCTCGCGCGGCTGGACGACTTCGTGCCTGGCGGGTTCGCTCTGACGCAGGCGCCACTGCAGCGGTGCACGATCGCGCCCGAGCCTGGAACGGAGCGCTGGTTGGTCGTGGAGGAGTTTCACCACCTCACTTGCGACCACGAGTCGCTCGCGCTGATGTCGGCGGAGATCGAGCAGATCTTGATCGGGCGCGGCGCGGAGCTGCCTGCGCCGTATCCGTTCCGGAACGTGGTCGCGGCGGCAACGCTGGGGATGCGCGCGGAGGCGCACCAAGGCTACTTCCGCACGTTGCTTGGAGACATCGACGAGCCGTCGACGCCGTTCGGGCTGCGCGAGGCGCGCCTCGATGGCACGGGGATCGTAGAGGCCACGCGGGATCTGGCGCCGGCGCTGGTCTCGCGGCTGCGCGGAGTCGCGCGGCAGCTGGGCGTGAGCGTGGCGAGCCTGTGTCACGTCGCATGGGGGTATGTCGTGGCGCGGACGAGTGGGCGCACGCAGGCCGTGTTCGGGACGGCACTGTTCGGGCGCATGCAGGTGAACTCCGCCAGTGCGCTCGGCCTGTACATGAACACGCTGCCGATCCGGCTCGATATGGACAACGTCAGCGTGGAGGAGGCCGCGCGTCACGCGCACGTCGTTCTCTCCGAGTTGATGGCACACGAGCACGCGCCGCTCTCACTCGCCCAGCGATGCAGCGGCGTCGCGGCGCCAGCGCCGCTATTCACGTCTCTCCTCAACTATCGCCACAACGCCGCCGATCCGATCCGTGACCCCGCAGTTGCGAGCCCCTTCGACGAGATCGAGCTGCTCGACGGTGAGGAGCGTACGAACTACCCGTTGACCGTCTCGGTCAATGACGACGGCGCCAGCCTGGGGCTGAACGTGAAGGTCGCGGAGTCGGTCTCGGGGGAGCGCGTGTGCACGATGTTCGCGCGAGCGCTCGAGCAACTCGCGATGCTGCTCGAGCA
Organism: Kofleriaceae bacterium; assembly: GCA_033763475.1. Classification (GTDB taxonomy): domain Bacteria; phylum Myxococcota_A; class Polyangia; order Haliangiales; family Haliangiaceae; genus JABFXX01. The sequence continues at coordinate 25,712 of JANRKM010000169.1, read as the reverse complement.
GGCGCCTTCCACGTCGATCGGCAAGATCGACATCCTACCGCCGGACGAGCGGCAGCAACTGCTCGTCGCGTGGAACGCGACGGCGACGGCGTACCCGAGGGACGCGTGCCTGCACGAGTTGTTCGAACGTCAGGCTCAGCGGACGCCCGACGCGGTTGCGCTCGTCTTCGAGGATGCGCAGCTGACGTATCGCGAGCTTGACGAGCGCGCGAACCAGCTCGCCCATCACGTACGCGAGCTCGGGGTCGGGCCGGAGGTCCGCGTGGGACTCTGCGTGCGCCGGACGCTCGAGATGATGATCGGCGTCCTCGGAATCCTGAAGGCAGGCGGCGCGTACGTGCCGCTGGACCCAAACCTTCCGGCGGATCGCCTGGCGTTCATGCTCGAGGACGCGGCGACGCCCGTGGTGATCGCGCATGCCTCGCTCGCGGACCGCGTGCTTCGCGCCGGCGTACGCGTGGTGCGCATCGACGCCGACGGACCGACCATCGAGAGGCAGTCCCGCGCGCGGGTGACATCGGGGGCGACGCCCGCGAACCTGGCGTACGTCGTCTACACGTCGGGGACGACCGGTCGACCGAAGGGCGTGATGGTGGAGCACCGGAACGTCACGGCTCACGCGTTTGGGTGGGGCCACGCGGAGCAGCTCACGCCAGCCGACCGCGTGTTGCAGATGGCCTCGCTATCGTTCGACGGCAGCGTGCTTGAGATGTTCCCGGCGTGGTTGTTCGGCGCGACGTTGGTGCTGCGCGGCGAGGACGTGCCGACGGCGGACGAACTGTTCGGCGAGCGCTACGCGGGGATCACCGTCGCGTTCTTCACTACGGCGTACTGGCAAACGCTGGTCGACCACGCGCTGCCGTCCTCGTATCGGTTGGTCTCCTTCGGTGGCGAGCGCGTTTCGCCCTCGCACGTCCGGACATGGCTCCAGGCAAACCCGGGGTGCACGACGTACCACGTGTACGGGCCGACCGAATGCACGGCGTTGTCGACCGGGATGCGACTGCAGCTCGAGCACGTCCCCGAGGGCCGCGAGGCGCCGATCGGTGCGCCGCTGCCGAACTACGAGGTGTTCGTGCTCGACGCGGGCGGAATGCCGGTCCCACTCGGCGTCGTGGGAGAGCTGTACATCGGCGGCGACGGCGTGGCGCGTGGTTATCTGGATCGGCCCGAGCTGACGGCGGCGAAGTTCATCGCCAACCCGTTCGGTGCGGGGCGGCTGTATCGCACGGGCGACCTCGTGCGGTGGCTGCCGAATGGCCTGCTGGAGTTCCACGGGCGCGTTGACACGCAGGTGAAGTTGCGCGGCTTCCGGATCGAGCTGGGCGAGATCGAGGCGGTGTTGCGAACGCATGCGACCGTGCGCGATGCGGCTGTCTTGATGCGGGAAGATCAGCCGGGCGACAAGCGGCTCGTGGCCTACGTGGTGGGACGTGGCGAGACCGTGGAGATCGATGCGTTGCGGGCGGCGGTGTCCGCAGCGCTGCCCGCGTACATGGTGCCGTCGGCGTTCGTACACCTCGCGGCCTTGCCGCTGACGGCAAACGGCAAGCTGGATCGGCGCGCGCTGCCTGCGCCGGACGTGAGCCTGGCGCAGCGAGCGTATGTTGCGCCACAGGGCGCGGTGGAAGTGCTGCTGGCGCAAATCTGGTGCGAGTTGTTGGGGCTCGCGCAGGTGGGACGGAACGACAATTTCTTCGAGCTGGGAGGGCACTCGCTCCTCTCGATCCGCATGCTGTCGCAGCTGCGGCGGCGTGGATGGACGGTGGCGGTAAAGACGCTGTTCGCGTCACCCACCCTCGGCGCGCTTGCAGCCTCGATGCACGGCCACCAGGAGGTGAGCGTTCCCGCTAACTTGATCGTTGCCGGAAGCGCGACGATCACGCCGGAACAGCTGCCTCTGATCCAACTCACGCAGGCGGACATCGAGCGGATCGGACGGGTGGTGCCGGGTGGGCTTGCGAATGTGCAGGACATCTACGCGCTGACGCCGCTGCAAGAGGGCATGCTCTTCCATCACCAGCTCGAGCCGGCGCGGGATCCGTACGTACTCGGTGTACGGGGTGTGTTTCCGAGCCGCGAGCTGCTCGACCGGTACATCGCGGCGACGCAGGAGGTGATCGCCCGACACGATAGCCTGCGGACCGCGTTTGTCTGGGAGGGGCTAACGAGGCCGGCGCAGGTGGTGCTGCGCAGCGCGCCACTGCACGTCATCGAGCTCGCGCAACTGGACGGGTTCGAGCCCGGTGGGTTCGATCTGACGCAGGCGCCGCTGCTGCGGCAGGTGATCGCGCCCGAACCCGGAACAGAGCGCTGGGTAGTCGTGGAAGCGTTGCATCACCTGATCATCGATCACGAGTCGGTCGCGCTATTTGCATCCGAGATCGAGCAAGTGATGGCTGGGCACGGGGCGCACCTGCCGACGCCGTATCCGTTCCGGAACGTGGTCGCGGCGGCGACGCTCGGGATGCGCGCAGAGGCGCACCAGCAGTACTTCCGCACGCTGCTGGGCGACATCGACGAGCCGTCGACCCCGTTCGGGTTGCTCGAGGCGTACTCCGATGGCACCGGGGCCGAACAGGCCTCGCAAGAGCTGGCGGCTGCGGACGCCTCGCGTCTGCGCGTGGTGGCGCGGCAGCTGGGCGTGAGCGTGGCGAGTCTGTGTCATGTCGCGTGGGGACACGTGGTGGCACGGACGGCGGGGCGCACGCAGGCTGTGTTCGGGACGGTGCTCTTCGGGCGGATGCAGGTGAGCTCGAGCAGCGCGCTCGGGCTGTACATCAACACCCTGCCGTTCCGTCTCGACCTGGACGACGGCAGCGTGGAGGACGCCGCGCGCCGAGCGCACGGTGTGCTCGCGGAATTGATGGCGCACGAGCATGCGCCGCTCTCGCTCGCGCAGCGGTGTAGTGGGGTGGCACCGCCGGCACCGCTGTTCACATCGCTCCTCAACTATCGCCACAATACCGCCGCCCCGAGCGACGACGAGGCAGCAGCGAGCAGCCTTGACGGCGTCGAATGGTTCGGCGGTGACGAGCGGACCAACTATCCGTTGACCGTTTCGGTCGATGACGACGGTACTCGGCTGGGCCTCAGCGTGAAGGTCTCGGCGGCGGTCTCGGCGGAGCGTGTGTGCGCGATGTTCGCGCGTGCGCTCGACCAACTCGCGACGCTGCTCGAAGCCACGCCGCAGACGCCGCTTCGCGAGGTCGACATCCTGCCCACCGACGAGCGTGCGTGGCTGGCGCAGTGGAATGCGACGGAGATGGCGTACCCGACCGACGCGTGCGTGCACGAGCTGTTCGAGCAACAGGCGGATCGGACGCCCGACGCGGTGGCCGTGGAGCACGCAGGCGCGACGCTTACGTATCGCGAGCTGGACGAACGCGCGAACCAGCTCGCGCATCACCTGCGCCGACTGGGCGTGGGGCCGGATCGGCTCGCGGCGATCTTCATGGAGCGATCGCTCGACATGGTGGTTGGGATGGTGGCGGTGCACAAGGCAGGTGGCGCGTACGTGCCGTTGGATCCGACCTATCCCGAAGAGCGGATCCGGTTCATCCAGGAGGACGCGGCGAGCGTGGTGGTGTTGACGCAGGCGTCGCTTACGGCGCGGTTGCCGTCTGCGGCGGTCGCGGTGGTGGAGGTGGATCGCATGTGGGCGGAGATCGACCGTGGGCCACGAACACGCGCGGCGCGGACGGCGACCTCGCGGCATCTGTCACACGTGATCTACACGTCGGGGTCGACGGGCCGGCCGAAAGGAGTCGCGATCGAGCACGGCAGCGTCGTGAGCTTCTGCGCCTGGGCGGGACAGGCCTTCACGGCCGAGCAGCGCGACGGTGTGCTGTTCGCGACGTCGATCTGTTTTGACCTCTCGGTGTTCGAGCTGTTCGCGACGCTCGCCTGGGGCGGGCGCGTGGTGCTGGTGGAGAACGCGCTGGCGCTGGCGGAGCTACCGGCCACGGCGAACGTGCGGCTGGTGAACACGGTGCCGTCGGTGCTGGCGGCGGTGCTCAGGACGGCGACGCTGCCGGCGAGCGTGCGCACGGTGAACCTGGCCGGGGAGCCGCTCAAGGACGAGCTGGTCGCGCAGCTGTACGCGATTCCGACGGTGCAGGACGTCTACGACCTGTACGGGCCATCGGAGACGACGACCTATTCGACGTACGCCCGGCGGGTGGCGGGCGCACGTGCTTCGATCGGGCGGCCGTTGGCGAACACGCGGGTGTACGTGCTGGACGCGCGGCGGCAGCTGGTGCCGCAGGGGGTGATCGGCGAGCTGTACCTCGGCGGCGTGGGGGTGGCCCGAGGCTATCTCGGACGGCCGGAGTTGACGGCCGAGCGGTTCGTGGCGGACCCGTTCGCGGAGGGCGGGCGGATGTACCGGACGGGTGATCTGGTGCGGTGGCTCGCGGACGGGACGCTCGAGTACCTGGGACGGATCGATCACCAGGTGAAGATCCGCGGGTTCCGGATCGAGCTGGGCGAGATCGAGGCGGTGGTGGCTCGAAATGCGAGCGTGCGCGAGGTCGTGGTGGTGGCGCGCGAGGACATGCCAGGCGACAAGCGCCTGGTGGCGTACGTGGTCGGGCGCGACGGACGGCCGGAAGTCGAGGCATTGCGGACCCACGCGCGCGAAGCGCTGCCCGACTACATGGTGCCGTCGGCGTTCATGGTGCTCGATGCGTTGCCACTGACGCCGAACGGCAAGGTGGATCGCAAAGCGTTGCCCTCCCCCGAGCTCGGTGCGGTAGAGACGAACACATTCGTCGCTCCGCGGACGCCGACCGAGATCGGGATCGCCGAGATCTGGGGCAAGATCCTGGGCGCGCAGCAGGTCGGCGTGGCCGATGACTTCTTCGAGCTGGGCGGGCATTCGCTGCTGGCGCTCCAGCTGGTCACTCAGGTGCGCGAGCGGTTCGGGGTGAACGTCAGCTTGGCGGTGCTGTTCCAGGCGCGCACGCTCGGCGTGTTCGCGCAAATGGTGGATGAGCTCCGGCGGACCGCCACGGCGCGCCATCTGGTGGAATTGCGGCCCGCCATCGCGGGTGCTGCGTCGGTGGTCGCGATCCACCCGGTCGAGGGAACCGTCGAGGCATACGTCGGGCTTGCGGCGCGCGGCGCGCAGGCGCGAGGCTTCGATGCGTTCGAGGCTCGCGGACTCTTCGGGGGGCCCGCGTCGACCTCGATCCCCGAGATGGCTGCGGCGTACGCGCGCGAGCTCCTCGCGACGCGAGGGACGCGGCCGGTGCATCTGCTCGGCTGGTCGTTCGGCGGGCTGGTCGCCTACGAGCTACGCCACCAGCTCGTGGCCGCGGGCGTCGAGGTACTTTCGACGACGATGCTCGATATCTTTCCGCCGACGGCGCTAGTACGCGACCCACGTGGTCTCGCCGTGGCGGCGGTCGAGGCGCTCGCCTGGGGACTCGGAGTTGAGCTCGGCGAGGACGAGCTCGCTCTGCCACGGCACGATGCGCTGGCGCTCCTCGCCGAGCGTGCGCGCGGGCGCAGCTCGGTCGAGGCACGCTCGCTGGCAACCTATGCGCACGTGATCGAATCCCACCTCCACGCGAGGGACAGCTACGTGGCGTCGCCGACGGACGCTCCGATCGTGCTTGTCAAGGCTGCTGAGACCCCGGGTCACGCCAAGCATGAGGAGGCGTGGCGCACCCTCGTGCCGAACATCGAGATCTACACGTCGCCAGGGACGCACTACACGATCCTCGCGCACCCCAACGTCGACACGCTCTACGCTGTGCTCGACAGAGTGTGGCGCCGCTAGTAGCGGCACCCGGACAACGAACCACTGGCCCCGATCGATCAACGAGACCCGATGACGCCCATCACCACCGACGAACTCAACCGAGCGCTGGCCGCGCCGGCCCTCCTGATCGATCTCGGAAAGAAGATTCGCGAATGTGGCTTCAGTTCTTCCGCGATCGCGGCTTTGCTCGGCTACGAGGGGCCGAGCGACGGCTGGATCGAGAAGACGGGATGGTTCTCGCTTGTCTGGCAGGCACCGGTCAAGCCTTCCATGCTCTCGGTGCTGACCCAGCTCATCGCGCTCGGACGGAACGTCCCAACGGCTCATTACGAAACGTGCTTACCAGCCGACCTGAAAGCCGCTCTCGAACGCCTCGGTCTCATCGCTTACGACACGCCGGGCCACGTGGCGTGTCGCGTAGAAATCGTCGAGTTTGATTCGTGTCTTTGCATGTCCGACAAGCTCTTCGAGCATCGGGACGGCAAGTTTGCGGTGATCACTGATCCCAATACCGTGATGCCGCCGCATATCTCGTCGCTCCAGTTGCTCCGCGCTACGACCGTTCGCCCAGACTTTCAGACGCTACTCGACGTCGGATGCGGCTCTGGATGTCTGTCGGTCCCGAAGCTCGATCGTTACGCGATGGTGGTCGGAATCGACGTGAATCCTCGCGCGGCCCTGTTCGCCCAGATGAACGTATTTCTCAATGGTCAGGATGCGACGCGCGCGGATTTTGTGTGCGCGGATTGCCGCGAGTACACGAGCGACCGAAAGTTCGATCACATCCTCTTCAATTCGCCGACCGAGCTCGCCTATCCCGCCGAGGGCGAACCTGCCGGCGCTGGGTTCACGACCGGGTTGGGGATACCGTTCGTTTTTGACTTCCTATCGAACCGGGTCCCTCTCCTGATTTCGCCGCGCGGGCTGTGTCAGGTCACGATGCTGCTCTCCATCCCTCTGGGGCAAACGCTCGAAAGCGTCGTTAGACGCCTCGTCGACCAGTCAGCCGGCAAGCTGAAGGTCTCGCTTCGGACCTATCCAGAGTCCCCGTTTTCCTTGTCTGCTCTAGCGATCGTGGAAGGCCGCGTGCCGCGCGGTTCGATGCTGCTCAGGAATCCGGGGGACGGGCGTCTGCTCATCAACCACCTCCGCCGGTCCCGCGTGGGACAGGTCCTGAGCGTGAGCCTCGATATCGAGCTAGCTTCCTCCGCGGCGTGAGCTTGCGGCGCGTCGACGAGGACCCCGGTCGCCTTGGCTCAGCGCACGCCTTGTTCCACGATCACGCACTCCGCTTGCGAGTCGCCGGGGGTGTACACGATCGCGATCTGGCACATCTCGTCATTCGCGCTGAAGCCCCAGTTCACCTCGGCTGAGCCCGAGTTCGCATAATCGCAAGCGAACTCGAACCCGGCGCCCGCTGGGATGCGCAGAGGCGTCGCCGTGTAGTCCTCGAGCGGAGGCGCGTGCCAGTCGGTATTCGTGTAGATGAGCTCGCCGACCACCGAGCCGTCGAAATGACGGATCTGCGCCTTCGTGGCGCGCTCGTGCGTGTGCGTGCTCAGGAACAGCACGTCGACCGCTTTGTCCATCACGCACCGCGTCCACTCGACGTGCGAGGTCGCTCCAGCGGGGATCGCGATCTCGCGATCGCGCACGGCACCACCCCAGATCGACTGCACGACCTCTTCCGGTGGATACGCATAGGCGTCGACCCGGGAGAACGCCTCGACCGGGGCATCGGTCGGGTTGATGAAGTGGATCTCGTGCATGACGCGCAGCCGCGGGAGCAGCTCGGCCACCGTGCCCGGCGGAAGCGTGATCTCCTGCGTCGCGCGCTGGCTCGCGTAGAACGTGACCCCGTCATCCATCAGGGCCGGATACTGCGCGTACAGCTCGCCGCAGTCGTACTCGCCGGGCTGGAGGTCCGGCGCCGCGAGTGCGATGGCCATCAGGTCCATGTGGTGCATGGTGTCGTTCTGCACCGACTCGACGTGGTTCACGTTGAGCCAGGTCGACGTTGGCAGGTCCGAAACCTTGCACCTCCACGCCTCCTCGCCCGGTTGAACGGTGAACCGGTACTCGAGCTCCACTCGGTCGCCTTCCTTCGCCGATGGTTGCGGCTCGCTGCATGCGGCTATCATCACGAGGAACCCCGTAGCCCAGCTCATTCGCATCACGGCAGCATCGCACGATGCTGGGTCGTTCGCGGCCGGCAACCTGTTCGGACCGCTGCTGCTCGGCCGGGCTTCAGAACGGTCGGGCCCGGCGAGCGATCGGCTGTTCGCGCGCAGAAAGCGCGCTGCGAGATCGGCATCGCTGCCTCCGGAGCCGTTGAACCGATCACGCGCGGCCGGGTCTGGCGATCGCGCGAGGTCTTGGGGTGAGCGTAAGCTACCTCGCGAGCGCGGTTGCCAGCGCGTCGTCGATGGCGGCGGCGTTCGTACCGGCGCGCTTGCACGCGTCGTCCCACGTCGCCGCGGTCGCGCCGTAAAGATGATCCCGGATGTTTGCGAGGCCGACCTTCTCGACGAGAATCTCCACGAGGATCCCTCCGATCGGATACGACTCCTGCTCGCGGATCTGGCGGAACTTCGGACCGAGCAGCTCTTTGACCGTGCCTTGCCCCTTCGTGGTCTTGCGCAGTTCCGCGAGCGGCGTTTCCGCGTACCCACCCGCGACCCATACCGCGAGGCCTTCGCCGAACAGCGGGCTGCCCGGCGACGGCCACATCTGTGGAGTGATCACGTGCGTGCCTTCGTGCGCGACCAGCGCCTCGAGTGCGTCGGCCCGCGGCATGTTGAAGACGTGCAACGTCTTCGCGAATGCGATGGCGTGGCCCGCGCCGCCGTTGCCGGTCAGCGTCTGCTTGCTCTTCTGATCCGGGTGCACGTAGACCGCGATCGACAAGTTCTTGGCTTCGCCGAGCTTCCGCATCACCGTCTCGATCCCACGCGTGGCGGCATCGATCGCGGGCTGATCGGCGGCCGCATCGGCTTTGTCGTAGAACCTGAATGCCACGTCGACATCGGCGACGGTCTTCTTGGTCTCGCGCCAGTCGACGCGACGGCTCTGTTTTTCGAGCTGCGGCGTTACGCGATCCCCCTCGACCTTCCACGCTCCGACGACGAGGGGCCCGAACGCATCCGCGATCACGATCGGCGCATCGACGCGAACGACCTGTGGCGAGTTGATCTCCCGGACGCCCGGCGTGCCGGTGCCCGCGAACAGCAGGATGTCGGGGAACTTCCCGGCGCGCGCGGGGATCACGGTGATCAGCGCGAGCCCTTCGCCCTCGAGGATGCGGTCGCCGATCGTGATCTTGCCGGCGGTGATCGTGAACGGCAGATCCGACGAGATCGCTGCGATCGCGCTGTTGACGTGCGCGCCGCCGTAGACGATCGGATTCGTCGGCCACGCCGCTGCGCCCATCGTCGTTTCGATCTCCGTATCCGCGATCCGTTTGACATTCGGGAGCAGTTGCGCGCGGACCAGATCGACCTGTCCGACGATCTCGCGATCGCTCGCATCGTCGCCCGTGGTCCCGACGATGAACGTCGGCACGCCGCGGTTCCAAAATCCGCGAGGCGTCGCCGCCGTACGATTCTCCGAGCCAGTCGACAGCGACACGCCGCCGAGCCCGCCCTCCGAACCGGAACCGACAGGCGCGTCTTCACTCTTCGAACCGCACGCCACGAGCGACAACGCCAGGACCAGCCGAATCATCGACGCAAGCGTATCAAGTGCAGCGCGCAGGCAGGTTCTCGGCCTCCAGTGTGATCGAACACCTTTGTGGCCTGACGGGAGTGCGCCCACCGAGGTCACCGCGAAGGCGAACGAGTGCGTACAACATCGATACAATTCTTGAATTCACCGCGACCCCCCGTTTGATGAACGAAATGGATACATTGGTCGAAGGACGGCTGTCCCCCCCAGGTGGCTTGGCGTCCGTCGACGAAGCGCGCGCAGCATGGCCGGACCGATCCATCGAATCCTGCATGGACGGTGATCTCAGCGGCTAATGTCTGCAAACCAGCGGCTCAGACTCCTCGATTCCTCGACGACTCGTCACGGCGACGACCGGAACGCTCGACGTGGTCAGCAGGCACTTGGCATCGGCATCGGTGTCGGCATCGGCGTCGGCATCGGCGTCGTCGTCGATATCAGCGCGCGGCCGATTCCATGTCAGACCCACGCACAAGCGTGCACGCGTGAACCAAGCGGAGCCAACAGGTCCTATTAGAGGTCAGGTAGACTGGGCCGACATGTGCCGGTCCTTTCAACCCGTTCGGTCTCGGGCGTGGGTGCCCCTCGCCCTCTTCTTACTCGGCACGGTCACCGCTTGCGGCGACGAGCCCACGTCGAACGCCGTCGATGCGTCGCCCGACGCCCCCGACGACACTGCCGCGTCTCCACTCATCGGTTCGTACGAGGTTTCCTCGATCACGAACGATGATGACGAGGGCTTGTTCCGAGAAGAGACGAAGTGGCTGCAGTTCAATGCCGACAACGTCTTCATGGGCTTCTGGCAGAAGTCGAAGGGGTACCGCGGCATTACACGAGAACTCTTCCTCGCAACGCCCACGCAGGTCGTGATCAACTACGCGATCTACAATTACACGCTTGAGGGTGATCGACTCGTCATCGAGAACTTCGACACTCGAATCGAGGCAACGCGCTCGACCTCGTCCCCATCGGAGGACATGTGGGCGCCGATGATGTCGATCACGCAACAGGTGATGGTCGATGAGCCCGACGCCTACGATCTCGAGTGGGATGGGGGGGCGTTTTGGTACAGCACCTACGAGGAGCTCAGGCGCGTTTCCTTTCCCACGGGAGAGGTCCTGGACACCCTCCCCACGAACAGCGCGCGCGCCCTCGGGTGGGACGGTACGAATCTCTGGGTGAGCTACAACGGGTATGACACCCTCAACCGCGTAGACCTGGACACCGGGAACCGCATCTTCACCAGTGCGTCGGTGGGAGCCTGGCCGTACTCGATGGCCTGGGACGGATCCCACTTCTGGGTCTACAGCAGCAGTGAGCAGGCGCTCGTGCGGTACGATCCCGCTGCGAACTCAGCGGTCGAGACCATCCCCCGAGAGGACCTGGGCACGACCTGGCTCGGCGGGATCGCGATCTGGAACGGCGAACTCTGGCTCTCCGCCGAGGGCGGTATCCATCGCTGCACACTCGCCCCCTTCGCGGTCGTCGCCTCGTATCAGGTCGATGGTGCCTACGCGGAAGGTCTTGCCACGGATGGAACTGCGCTCTACGCGTTCACGCGGAAGCTCGGCGTCTACTCCATCAGCCGTCTTGCAATCTCGCCGTGATGGCGGTGCGCCGACACCTCTACCTGCACGGCTTCGCCTCGGGGCCGCAGTCGACCAAGTGCCGCGATCGCGGCGGCGGGCGGCGCGCTCGACGTCCGCCAACGCGACGCTTATCGTGCTCGCTGTCCGAATGTCGGACGAACCCGACACATTAGGACTTTGCTGTCATGCGGCACCGGGTTCCACCTTTTCCTATACCTACGATTACTACAAGTACGTCGGGCCGAAGTGTGGCAACGGCGCGTGCGAGCTCGACGGCTGCAGCAGCAAGGGCAAGGAGACTCCCTCGAACTGTCCCACCGACTGCCCGGCCTGCTCGAGCTGGAACGACTTGTACAGTGTCAATGGGACCTCGGGAGGGTCGCTCAACACCACCAACGCGATCCCCGGTGGCGGCAACGTCAAGATCACTCTGCGCTGCGGCAGCGGAACCTCGTACACATGGACCCTCACGAGCGGCGGCGGCTCCGGTGGCGCGTATATCTCAAGCTGCGGACGCACCCTCGATTGCTACCTGCCCTCGGGCAGCGTCAGCAAGCAGTAGGGCGAGCGACGCGTCGCCGACCTAGACGAGCTGCTACCGAACAAGCTGCCGCTGGCTGTCGTCCCGTCGCCAACAGAGATAGCGCAGAACCGCAGCAGGCCACTGCACGCGCGCGTCAGCGGCAAGGCAGTCGCCGTATCACGCCTCCCTCTTGTCGAGCGCCCACGTGGGGGCGGCGCGCTCGGCGAGCGCCCGAGAGACGAGGGCGAGGATCTGCTGGTAGCTATACGGCTTGCTGAGGAAGTAGGGCGTTCCGACCTTCGAGGCGATCTGGTTCAGCGCGGGACTTCCCGAGAGGAAGACCACCGGAACCTGCTCGAGCCCCATGTTGTGGAGGAGCATCTCGTAGGCCACGCCCGGTCCATCCAGCAGAGGCATCTCGATGTCGAGCAACGCGAGCTGCGGCGTGTGCTCCGTCGCGAGACGCACACCGTCCTGGCCGTTGTAGCCGATGTGCACCTCGTGTCCCTCCATCCGCATGATCTCCGCGAGGATCTCGGCCGAGTCGATGTCGTCGTCGATGATGAGGACTCGCGCCATTTCATTCGCCCCCCGGGCTTTGCGGAGGCATGGCCCGCGCCGCCGGGACGCTCGGACCCGGAGTCAGCGCGAGCGTGAAGTAGAACCGCGCGCCCTGACCGGGCTCGCTCTCCGCCCAGATGCGACCACCGTGCGCCTCGACGATGTTCTTCGCGATGAACAGGCCCAGCCCGGTGCCCTTGACGCCCGGTGTGTCGTGCTTCCAGAACCGGTCGAAGATGTGCGCGAGGTGCTGCGAGGAGATGCCCGGTCCCGTGTCGAAGATTCCGATGCGAAGCTGGTCGCCTTGTCGCTCGACGGAGGCGATCACGTGGCCACCCTGGGGCGTGAACTTCAGGGCGTTCCCGATCAGGTTCGCGAGCACCTGCAGCATGCGTTCGCGATCCGCGTGCGTCTCCAGGCCGGGATCCTTGATCAAGGCCTCGATGTGAACCTGCTTGGCCGCGGCGAGCGGTGCGAACAGCTCGACGGCCTCGCGGACGAGATCGTCGACGGACAGGGATGTCCGGATCAGGGAGAACCGGCCCGCCTCCATGGTGACCACGTCCATCATGGATTTGATGAGGTACTCCATGCGCATCGCGACGTTCTCGATCGAGGCGGCCTGGCGGCGCGTGTCGTCGGAGTCGGCCTGCCTGTGCAGCATCGTCGCTCGCATCGTGATCGCGCCAAGCGGACTGCGCAGATCGTGGGCGACGATGCCCATGATCTCGTCGCGCGCGGCCACGGCGTCGCGCGCGGTCCGTAGCGCGTCTTGCTCCTGGCGATACGAACGACCGAGCAGCCTCGCGAAGACCCACGCGATGCCGGCGCCGGCGAACATCACCATGCCCAGCAGGGCATACAGCCCGCCCGCCAGGCGCGCGCGATCCGCGCTCGCCCGTCCGTAGAGCTCGGCGATCCTCGCCTCCTTGTAGTCGACGAGACGCCTGAGCGCGCGATCGAGCGTCACGCTGCGTGGGAAGAGCTCCGCATCGAACCGTCGTGCGAGGCCGCCTTCATCGGCGCCGTCTCGACGAGCGGCCACTAGCTGGCCCTGGACCTCGAGGAAGCTGTCAGCGGCGTCCTCGACCTCCTTGAACAGCTGCCGAGCTGTCGAGCCGAGCGCCTCCTGTCGAAGCAGGTCCGCCCGGTCGTCGAACCGAGCCCTGGCGTTCTCGACCTCCCTGTAGAGATCGGGATCCCCCGACAGCAGATAGGCGCGCCCCGTCGAGACGACGAACTCGCTGTTCCACCGGAGCCTCTCGGCGAGTGTGGCCGCTCGCTCCTCGGCGCGAAGCCACTCGACCTGCTCATCGGCCACCGAGGACAAGCGATGAATCGTGAAGGCCATCGTGATCGAGAGGACCGCGACCAGCAGCGCATAGCCCAGCTTCAGTTTCGTCTCGAATCGCATCGACGTCCGCCTAGTGAAGGCGCGCCTCGGCGAGGACCGGGGCGCCCGGGGCCACGCGCTCCTCGAGGAGGCCGAGCAGGAGCTCGTTGGTCTCCCGCGCCCTCGTGCGCAGCGCGGGCACCTTCTCGCGGATCCTGGCGCGAAGCTCGGCGCGCGAGTCCCACGATCGGGAGAACACGGTCACGTCCCCGAGGGGGGTTACCCGCAGCTCGCCGAGGATTCCTTCGAGGATCGCCTCGTCGCCGACGTCTATGCCCCCGTACGATCTCGAGATGCCGACGTGCAGTCGTCTGGTTGGTAGAGAGCTGGCCATGATGCACCGGGCTACGAGGTTCCGTCGAGGGATCTCGGAGTACGACAGGTTCAAGAAGCAGGCCCGAGGTCTCGCGCTGCCCGCGAGCATCCGTGGGCGAGACCTCGAGCGCGGCCCCGGTGGCTCGCCTGACCCCACATGCAGGCCGATCGGATCCATCGGGTTGCGGACTCCGACTGGCACGCGACCTGCGTGTCTCGTGCTCATCGTTTCTCGACCTGAGCCCGGTGGTTTCACATGCGCGTACTTCTTGCCTCGTGGTCTCGTAGCTCCGGGGTTGACGTGCGTCGATGACGACGCCGCGCTCCTCTCGGCGTGAAGCGCTGGCGCGTGATGCGATCGCCGGCGTCGTCGTATTCCTGGTCGCGCTGCCACTCTGTCTCGGCATCGCGCTGGCCTCCGGCGCACCCGCGATAGCGGGGCTCGTATCTGGCATTATCGGGGGAATCGTCGTCGGGTCGTTGAGCGGCTCGCACGTGAGCGTGTCGGGGCCCGCCGCAGGCTTGGCGGCGATCGTTCTCACCCAGATCGCAAACCTCGGTTCGTTCGCGGCGTTTCTGCTCGCGGTCATGCTCGCGGGCGTCCTGCAGCTCGGGTTCGGCCTGTTGCGCGCTGGCGCGCTGTCGAAGTTCTTCCCGACCGCGGTGATCAAGGGACTCCTCGCGGCGATCGGCATCCTGCTGATCCTCAAGCAGCTGCCGCACCTCGTGGGCTATGACGCAGACTACGAAGGGGACACATCGTTCGCGCAGCTCGACGGACACAACACGTTCTCGGCACTCCTGGCGGCAGCGCGCGCGCTCCTCCCCGGCGCCGCGATCGTAGGCGTCACGTGCCTCGCGATCCTGATCGTGTGGGACAAGAGCGGCCTCAAGAAGACGATCGTGCCCGGCCCGTTGGTCGCGGTGCTCGCCGGCACGGGACTGAGCGAGATCCTCGCCGCGGCGGGCTCGACGTGGGCGATCACCCCGTCGCACCTCGTGTCCGTGCCGGTCGTCGGCCACAACGGCGTGGGATGGGATGACCTGCTCCACGCACCCGACTTCTCCCAGATCCTCGAGCCTGGCATCTACGTGGCCGCGGTGACCCTCGCCGTCGTCGCGTCGCTGGAGACGCTGCTCAACCTCGAGGCGACCGACAAGCTCGATCCGCTCCGCCGCGTCTCGCCGCCCAATCGCGAGCTCTGCGCACAGGGGGTCGGCAACGTCCTCGCGGGCCTCGTCGGGGGCCTGCCGATGACCTCGGTGATCGTGCGCAGCTCGGTAAACGCACACGCCGGTAGCCGCTCGCGCATGTCGGCGGTGTTCCACGGTGTCCTGCTGCTGATCGCGGTGCTGTTGTTGCCCACCGCGATCAACCGGATCCCGCTGTCCGCGCTCGCCGCGGTCCTCATCGTGACGGGGTTCAAGCTCGCGAGTCCGGCGGTGTTCAAGACGATGTGGGCGCACGGCAAGGCGCAGTTCGTGCCCTTCGTGGTGACGATCGTCGCGATCGTCACCACCGACCTGCTCAAGGGCGTCGTCGTCGGCATCGTGGTCAGCGCGTCCATCATCCTGTGGAATCACCGCCGCAACGGGCTCCGCACGATCCGCGAGCAGCACGTCGGCGGGATGATCACGCGCCTCGAGCTCGTGGGCCAGACCACGTTCCTCAACCAGGCGGCGCTGCGAGCCGCGCTCGATGCGCTCCAACCGGGCGAGCACGTGCTGATCGACGCGCGCATGAGCGACTACATCGATGCCGACATCCTCTCGGTGATCGACGAATACACAAAGGAGGTCCTGCCCGCGCGGGACGTGCACGTGAGCCTGCTCGGCTTCAAGGACCGGCACCCGATCGGTGACCGGATCGAATACGTCGATGTCAGCACGCGCGAGGTCCAGCAGGCACTCACGCCCGCGCGGGTGCTGCAGCATCTCAAGGAGGGGAACGAGCGCTTCGTGACCGGGCAGCGCCTGCACCGCGATCTGGTCCGCCAGGTCGACGCGACGGCCAAGGGGCAACACCCGATGGCGGCCGTGCTGAGCTGCATCGACTCGCGCGCGCCGGCCGAGCTCGTGTTCGATCTCGGTATCGGCGACATCTTCAGCTGCCGGCTAGCTGGCAATGTCGGGAGCCGCAAGGCGCTGGGCAGCCTCGAGTTCGCGTGCAAGGTCGCGGGTGCGAAGCTCGTGCTGGTGCTCGGACACACCCAGTGTGGCGCCGTCAAGGCGGCGTGCGAGCTCGAGGAGCTCCACCTGGACGCCGAGACAGCGACGGGCCTCACCAACCTCGGTGGCATCACGCAGACCATCGCGGAGTCCGTGCGGATCGAGCTCGCCCACACCGACGGCGGCGCGCGCTCCGGGCCGGAGTTCGTCGACCGGGTGGCGGAGATCAACGTCCGCCACACGATGCGTTGGATCCAGGAGCACAGCCCGGTGCTGTCGGCGATGATTGTCGCCGGCGAGATCGCGCTCGTCGGCGCGATGTACGACGTGGCCACGGGACGGGTCACGTTCCTCGACGCGGCCGCCGTGATCCATCCACCGCCGGCAAGCAAGCCTGCGCCGGTGGTCCCGGCGAACGGCCTGACGAGCTGACCCCGTGCGTGTCAAACATCCGCGCCCACGACGGACGCGGTTCACGTGCGCGCCACTTGATGGTCAGGCTCCGGCAGAGCCTCTCCGCCGTCGCCTCGTCGTTCAGAGCGCCGAAGCTGGCGCGAGCATGAAGAACACGATCTGCATCATCGCGAGCACGCCGACCGCGAAGCCGGCCAGCCAGACGAGCTTGATCGTCGCCGGCGTCGCCAGCCACGCCGGCTCGAAGGTCTCCGCGCGGGCAGGACCGGGCACCGCGCACATGGCCCCCCCGACGCACATCAGCGGCGCGGGGAAGAAGGCCGCGAGCGTGGGCAGGGCGCCGAGCGCGAGCCCGAGGCACATCACCGCGAGGAGCGCGCCCCCCAGCGCACAGGTGGTCATCCCGAACCGCACGAAGTAGCGACGCGGACCCTCGGCCATGGTCGGAGCAGAGGGCCGACGTGTCGCTCGAGGCAATCGATAGTTTCCGACGCGCGCGCCTCACGCGGTGTCAGTGCGCCGGGGTACGCGCAGGCAGCGCGTCGTACAGGCGCGCCACGTCCTCCGCACGACACAGGTCCGTGCCCGGTGTCATCACCGCGGCCGTCCCCGCCGCGACGCCGAGGCGCATCGCGGCGGGCAGCGGGAGCCCGCGGGCGAGCCCCACCACGATTCCGGCCACGGTGCTATCGCCCGCGCCCACCGCGCTGACGGGCGTCACCTCGGGTGCGGCGATGTGCTCGTCGTCCTCGCGCGTCACCCAATGGAGGCCCTCCGAGCCGAGCGAGACGGCGACCACCTCGACCCGCCCGGCGGTGATCAGCGTGCGCGCGGCGCTCACCACCTCCGCCTGTGCGCCCAGCTCCCGCCCGACCAGGCGCGCCAGCTCGTTGCGATTTGGCTTGGCCAGGTACACGTCACCCGCGAGGCCCCGGGCGAGCGCCTCGCCGCTGGTGTCGAGGACGACGCGGGCCCGCGGGGCCGCTTGCGCGGCGAGGCGCGCGTAGGTGTCGGGCCGAAGCGTCGGCGGCAAGCTGCCGCTGATCACGACGAGGTCGGCGTCGCCGCAGCGCTCCAGCTCTGCGGCGACACGGGCGCCATCCTCCTCGGTGAGCTCGGGACCGGGCAGCACGAACCGATAGAACGCGCCCGTCGCGTGCTCGCTGACGTGGAAGCTGCGTCGCGGGCCGTGGGGCGCCGGTACCCCGACGTGGCGGATCCGCTCGCCTTCGAGCAGGTCCGCCAGCATCTGGCCCTCGGGCCCGCCGCCGATCCACAGCGCGAAGACCTCCGCGTCGAGCCGAGCGGCCACCCGCGCGACGTTGATCCCGCCACCGCCCGGATGGATCACCGGTGGCGAGCACCGGAGCTTGCGCTCCGGCAGAAGGCGGTCGATTCCGAAGCTCTCGTCGAGCGCGGGGTTCAGCGTGATCGTGACGATGGAGCTCATGCAGCCTCGGCGCAGCGGTGCCAGCAGCTTTCACGATCCTCGCCCCTCGCGCTATCCACTCTGCCTCCGTGATCCGGCCGGGACGTTCGCACGGCACCGACTCCGGACGGCTACGCGAGCACGTCGTGATCGACAGCGAAGGCCGTGCCCCCTGCCTCGTGTGCGGAAGCCGCGGCTCCGAGCTGTCGCCTCGTCCGGATACAATTGCGGGCGGCAAGCCATGAAGGCCGACGTTGAACGGCGCGCCCCACAACACGTTGCTGTACGCCGGCGCTCGAGCTCCGGCACGCGGCGCCGCTGTTAACGAGCCTGGGAGAACGAAGGCCGCGCAGCTCACGGAACGCAGTCTTCGAGATCGGGGATCCATGCGTGACACGCGACCGTGCCGGGCGTCGGCGCCAGCTCGCCGACCCGGCGCGTCGCCGCGCACCTGCGACTGCAGACTTGCGCCCTGCAGCCGCTCGCGGTCGTGCCGCCGCAGCGCTCGACGGTCTCGAGGTCCCACGCACCGTCACCATCGACGTCGATCCTCGCCGTGGCGGCCCACGTAGGACCGTCGCGGTCGACGTTCGTCATCCACGTCGCGCGGATGCGCGGCAGTCGTGCCCCGCTCGGGCCGATCGCCAAGCAGCGCTGGCCGCATCGCGGGTTCGCACCAAAGCGACGCTCGGGGGCGTGCTCGATCCAGATAGCGTCCACGACGCGGTGGTCACAGTCATCGCAGTCGAAGGACGCGTAGCCGACGACCTCGACCATCCCGACGTAGCCCGCCTCGTCGACAAGCGCGTAGACGCCCTTCCCGAGCGACAGGCCCTGCGGCCACCGCAGTCGTGGGGTGGGGGCCGCGACCGTGGCCGCGACGACGTGGTGAGGGAGCTCGCCGGTCACGACGTGGTCGCGTCGTTCCGCGGTCCGCGAACGCCCAGCGGGGTGCTGCCCACACGCGATCAGCAACAGCGGCCATATCCACCTCGACGCAGTGCGTGCCAGCATGATGTTACGCTTTCGTCCGGACGTGCGAGCGCGCGGCCGAGTCGCATCGCGCCCAGGGGAACGTAAGGCCGTCGCTGCGGTCCTGGCCCTGGCATCACGCCACCGTGCGCCGCGCCGCTACGCGGTGAGCAGGACGCTGTCGCGCGCGCGACGCGTCCAACCGTCGCCCCGCGCGCGGCCGTCACGATCGCATGATCGGTGCGACGCTTCCGGTTATCAGCGGCCAGGAACCGCATGATCATTGATCGCATGATGGTTGATCATAGTTTGAGCTCAAATGGTTGCATCGTGAGTCGGCTGCGGCGAGCCTGGGTGCGCCGTGGGCAAACTTTACGATCGTCTCGACGAGGAGCAGCGCCAGCTCCACGACTCGTGGGAGACCATCCTGCGCATGCTCGTGGTCGTGAGCCTGCTTGCGGTCGCGGTCTGGGGCACGTGCTCGGCGCTGCGGTGGACGGTCCACGAGGCCACCGAGCGGCTGCACGCGTGGCTCGGCGCGCGGGGGGCCACGCCCGTGGCGGCGGCAGCGCTGACGGGACTACTGGTCGTCGGTGGGCTCGTGCGCGGGCTCCTGCTGCACCGCGCCGCGTGGCGCGATAGCGCTGGCGATGGGATCGACGTCGCGCTCGCGAACTTTCACTCGACCTACGAGCACGAGGCCGACGACCCCCAGCCTCGCTACGAGCGCGCGACGTTCGGCCTGGCGGCGCGCAAGGTGATCGCGACGGCGCTGACGCTCGGCACGGGCGGCTCGGGCGGGCTCGAGGCCCCGGTGGTGGTGGCGGGCGAGGCGATCGGTGCGGGGTGCGCGCGGGTGTTCCAGGCCCGGCGAGAGGCTGAGCTGCGCACGTATCAGCTCGCGGGCATCGCGGCCGCGGTCGGGACGCTGCTGGGAGCGCCGTTCGCGGCTGCGTTGTTCGCGATCGAGATCGCGTACGGCGATCGGATCATCTATCGCAAGTTCGCGTATTGCCTCCTCGGCGCGCTGATCGCATATGTGCTCAACCAGCAGGTACTCGGCGCGGGACCGCTGTTCGTGGCGCCGCCCCACGATTACGCGTACACGCTCGCGGAGTACGGCGTGACGGTGCTCGTCGCGGTCGCGGTGTCCGCGCCGATCGCGCTCGGGTTTGGCCTCATGACGGCCCACACGGCGAAGCTGGTCGGGCGCGTCGGTGGCGCGCTGCGCGGCGCGGCCGGAGGCGCCGGCGTCGCCGCCGTCGTGCTCGTCGCTTGGTTCGCACTCGAGGTGCCGCCACATGCGCTGGTCGGGATGGGCGAGCACACGCTCGTCGAGTTGCTCGCGGGCGGCGAGGCGGCGGTGTGGCTCCTCGCCGTGCTCCTCATCGGCAAGATGCTCACGACCGGGTTCACGATCGGCTCGGGCGGCTCTGCGGGCATGCTGATCCCCGCGATGTTCCTCGGCGGCGTCTCGGGTCGCCTCACCGCCGAAGCGCTCGCGCTCACCGGCTTTGCCCCTGCGGGCTTCGATCCAGCGATCTTCGTGGTCGTCGGGATCGCATCATCGCTGGTAGCCGTGATCGGCGTTCCGCTCGCGGCGATCGCCCTCGTTCTCGAGGTGTTCGGACCGGCTTACGGTCCACCAGCGACGCTGGCGTGCGGAATGACGTATGTGATGACGCTGCGGATCAAGGTTTATGGCGCACAGCGCATGTCGAGCGATCCCGACGCGGACGAGACGGTTACCTAGGCGCGTGAGCGAGATCGCAGACGCACTTGAAGACCAAACCGCCGTCGTTGAATGACGAGGTGCGTTCGGGCGTGAGCGACAAAGTAGCCGCCTTGCGGCAACGGACCATCGTAGTCGGGCGACAGGACGCTGGCGGCGACGGCCTTGCGGCGGTCGAGGATGTCGAGGATTGCCGCAGTCTCGGTCGCAGAGCGCCGCGCCATCCGGTAGAAGCGCTGCTTCTCGTCCCGTGAGAATTCGCCGGCGCCTTCGGCGATGTTGAGGACGACCGAGGTGGCGGCGCGATCGAGTTGGTCCTTGCGGTGGGCGCGTCCCGCCGGCATGAGGTTGTGGATCTGGTCGACGAGGTCGAGCAGGTCGAGCGCGCGGGCGTAGACGTCGAGCTTGAGCGGTCGAGCGGCATGAGGCCGGTGGTTCCTGGGCATGGACATCGCACCGCGCGGTGCACCGTCGGAGCCGACCGCGGCGACGCCACCCGCGATTGCGTCGATGACTGTCGCGTGCTCGGTACGACGCAGCACGTGGCGCAGCATCAGACGCGTCGCCGCTCGGTGATCGACGAACGGAACCACGCGCCACGCCGGGTATTCGATCAGCCAGCGGATCCGCAAACGCATCGAGCAGGTCTTCGGGTGGGCCAAGACCGTCGCTGGATTCCGGCGCACGCGCTACCGCGGCCAGCGACGCACGCAGTTCGCGGCGCGTCGCCCGGCTGCGCCGCGTGGCTGCCACATAGCCCGCCAAGGCGCCGCGGCGCGCGAACGACTCGCGGAAGGCGCCCGTAACAGCCGCCGCCCACGACGGACGCGGTTCACGTGCGCGCTACTTGATGGTCAGGCTCCGGCAGAGCCTCTCGAGCCACTCCATCGTCGCCTTCGGGTTGGAGCTCTGGATCTGGAACGCGCTGCAGTACAGGTACGCGTCACCCTTGTGCGTCATGTAGTCCACCGTCACAGTCGCATGATCGGCGGTGTGCCTGACAACGACGAGGTCGTCAGCGCTCGCGATCTTCTTGGCGACGATCGGTTGGCCGCCCGCGAACACGAGGCCTTTGATGAACGTATCGAGATCCGGCGGTGGCTGCTGGACCGCACCGACCGTGACGCTCGGAGCGAGCGTGGGGTCCTCGACGTCAGGCCGCCACCCCTTCCTCACCGGTTCGTTCACGTCGCGCTGCCAACCCTTGGGCAGCGTGAGGGTGAAGTTCACGTTGTGGGCGCTGCTCTCGATCGTGTCGTCGAGAGCGACGGTGCTCCAGTCTCGGCGGGGCGCCTCGCGATTGTTGCAGGCGACGAACAGGACCGCGATCACCACGCCATTCCGCATGGACTCTATGTATCCGGGCAGCGTGCCGGATGCCAGCGTCGGCTCGAGCCCGCGAATCTACGCGGTGAACCTGTGGCTCTGTGACCGCTGGCTGATCTGATGCGGCGCGTAGCAGAGTTGCGTAGCGGCGGTCGCGTCAGCCCGGTGCGGCCCTGCCGAGGTGCGCATGCGGAGACGCCTGGACCAGCTCCCAGGCCCTTCATACACTCCCCCACGGCGGTGCGACTGGACGGAATCGAGCTTCCCGAGGGCTTGTCCGCGAAGCTGGTGGCGACGCTCGTGCAGCGCCAGTCCAAGGAATACTGGACGCAGACTAAGGGCTACTTCGAGGATCACCCGACGCCTGCGAGCTCGACTATGTCGGCTTCCTGCGCTGGTGCCTGCTGAACCTGCCGGAGATCCCGGCCGAGCTGTGGATCAAGTTCGCCGAGCTTCGGCAGCGCGCCGACTGTCCGCGCGCGCAGCGAAGGATGTTGGCCGTGGACGAGACGCGCTCCGTGCTCGCGCGGATCTCCGGCTCGCTCCCCGAGGTCTCCGCGTGGAAACAGCTGCAGCTGTGGTAGTGCACTTCGTGATCGGTGTCGACGATGTCTCCGACGTCGTAGACGAGCGCTTCGCGGTGATGGGGCGTTGAAGCAACCGGCGCACGCTGGCGAGCGGTGATCGTGTTCGTTTGCTGTTCGGTTGGCTCGCCCTACTGTGCATCTGGGTGACCCTGCGTACGGCGATCAAAGGTGAAGCAGACGTGACGCCCCCCAGGACCCAGGTCGGTGGGGCTCGTCGCCGCCACACTATTCACGGCTTCGGCGTCATCCCGCCGCCGCGTCACCTGGAACCAGGTAAGCGGTGCCGGCGGACATGCGTCGACTCGAAGGAGGTCGTCGAAGATGCGCGCGTGCGTCGCGAGCACGTCGGTGAGGCCGTTGCCATCGAAGTCACCGAACCGGGGTTGCTGGAGGTGTTGCGCCACACCAACGACCCGGTGCCGTCGGCACGAAGAAATCGGCGCGTGCGACCGGCTCGGGCGTGAAGAGGGCGCATAGAGATCAAGTCGGCGCTTTGGTGGTGGCCATCGGCTCGATCACGAGATCACACGCCGCGGTGAGACCGAGCGCACTCGTCTCCAGGTGATGCGCGCCCGGGCGGTCCGCCAGGTCGACCGGAGTAGAGGGGATCGTGACACCGTCGATGATGAGGGGAACGCGGAGCTCGAGGCGGTGCGGACCAGCGACGACGAACGTGGAGGCCCAGACGTGCCAGGCGGACGCCTCGTTGGCTACCGCGGTGCCACACGGCTGCACCTCGAGCTTCTCGGGCGCCACCACGTTGAACGTCCGGTGCTCTTCCTTCTCGGCGCCCTTGCTGGTACCGCGGGCGACCAGCGTGTAGGTGCCGATCGCCCTGGGCGTGGCCACGCCATCCACGACATCACAGGTCGCACCGCTCGGCGCGGAGCAGGTCACCTCGACCGCGATCTTCTCCGAACTATCGCTGCGCTGTCCGATGTGTGACGGAGTCACGGCGACTCCACTCGCGGAGATCGACTGGCCGAGGAACAGCACCTCCTGTTCCCCGATCGTCTCCGGGTTGGCGACGTCCGGTGCGAAGCCAATCGTCACGTAGCGGCGTCCGGTGCTTCCGGAGGAGCAAGCGGCCAGAGCGAACGCGACGAGCGGAGCCGCAGCGAGGACCTTCATGGAGAAATGGTACGCGCATCTCGAGTCGCCACGCCAGTGAGCGTCACGCGAACGCCATGGTCGCGCGAGCGCCTATCGGCCCCACGGAGCGTGTGATGGCATCTGGGATGGTTCGGCTCGACAGGCAACTCGTTGATCGTGATCGACTCGACCGGGTACTCGCGACTTGGTTCGCAGACGAGTTGTCAGTGGCCAGCGAGCAGGCGTTGCTCGCACGCGAGCATCTCTTCGGCAAGCTCGCGGCTCGGCTTGCTCTGGCTCGCGCTCGCCGTCGGCGTCGCCGCGTCACGACTCAGCGCACGGCCCCGAAAACGCCATTCGACAGCAGGGCGTGGCCGCGGCGGTTGAGTCGAGCAGGGCGCCGAAGCGCTGCACGGAAGGTGACGGCGCGGCCGTGCGAGCTGTGCTCGCGTTCCCGGTAGGCCGTCCTGACCAGCGGAACTGGCGGCGGTGGCGGACTGGCGGCGCGCTTGCACGCCGCGAGCAGCACGACCAGCGCGGTGGAGAGCGTCCCTATGGGGCCGCGCCTGCGTGACGAGTCGTTCGGCCACCTGCTCGAGCGGATGTAATCAGCTACCGCTGGGTCGCGCGGAAACACCGCGCCGTGCCCCAGGGGGTACGATCGCGCGATGAGGGCACTCGCTCGGGCAGGATGGATGGTCGCCGCGCTCGCGGCGTGTGGTGGCGGTAGCAAGAGCACGCGACCTGAGGCGCCGATGCAGCTCGAGCCAATGCAGCTCGAGCCGATCTGCGAGTTCGGGATGGGCGTGCTCTACATGACGGTTGCATCGCCGCATGCACCCTTCTCGAACGAGTTCCAGTCGGCCGAGGCCACCGCGCATCGCGAGTACGAGCTGGCGTCCACGGCGCTCGAGAAGCAGGACCACGCGACCGCCGCCGCACATCACCTGTCATGCAGCCAGGCGTACGCCGGCGTGCAGGCGACCGATCCGCAGCGTGCACACGCGACGAAGAACGCCGAGGTCTGCTTCGGGAACGCCGCCTACAACTACGCCTCCGCCGGGACGTTCGCGTCGACGGGCAAGGCGAAGCTCGAGGCCGCCGCCGTTGTCGATCCTGCGTTGCGCCCCGCGCTCGAGAAGTTGCTCGCGAGCCCGCCGCACGACTGCACGAAGTGATCGCGCTCGTTCACGAGGGGCGGCGTCGCCGGAACGGCCATGCCGAGGCTACGTTGATGGTAACGGACGGTCGCCGTCGACGTGTCAACGTCGGCGTCGATGATCGTGTACGTGAACGTGTCGGTACCGACGTGGCCGGTGCAGGACAGGCACGCATCCTTCGATCGCTATGCGCCTCGCCGATGGCTCCATCAATCGGGGCTTCATCGACGGAAGCGACCATATGGGCCCCGCGTTCGCCGCCTTCGAGATCCCGGAATAGCACTGCGTGTCGATCCGGCTCCTGGGTACGGGCCGACGCTGACTTGTTGGCTGACGCGCCGTACCCCGCAACCGCGGGGCCACCTCCCTCTCTTGACCGGCGTCGCCTTGAGGGCAGCCTTGCCGTCCTTCACGTAGACGGTGAACTTCACTGATCGCTGTCCCCCGGCTACTGCAGGACCTCATGGTGGACCTCGGTGACGTGGACGGACAGGGTCTGATCCTCGGCGTCGCCGCCCGTGACGATGAGCTCGCCGTGCCCACCGCAGTCATCATGCATCGCGACGTGGTAACGCCACAGCCGCCCCTCGGACGTACCCTCCATCGTCCAGCTCGCGCCGGCGCGTTGAAACGACGTCGCGTTGATCATCACCCCGTCGCAGCCAGCGAATTTCGCCTCGACAGGTGCGTCCGGTGGCTCACGCACGACGAACCGCGTGCTGCCGATCTCTCCCGAGGCACAGCGCACGCGAAGGTTGTACGAACCGTCCAGCACCGTCTCGTGGATGCCCTTCCGAACGGTGACGCATTGGGACAGGGTGCGGACGTCGCTCGCAGGGGGCGTCGGAGGCGTCGGAGCCACCGGCGTGGCCTGGGCTCCGCACCCGACCGCGAGCAGGACGAGGGTTCGCATCATGTGAGGATGACGCGCCAGCCACAGGGAGTGCGCAGGGTTTTCGT
>JANRKM010000168.1:0-7804 GCA_033763475.1 Kofleriaceae bacterium | reverse complement strand
GGTGCGATCCACCTGCGCCTCGAACAGCTCGTGCAGACACACGTCCTGCGCGTAGTCGCGCGCCGTCGCGTTCCACTGCGCAAGCTCCGCCTGTTCGCTGTCGGACAGCAGCCCCACCGCGTCGATCGCACGTCCCGGCTCTGCTACCAGCGCCCCGAGCAGTCGCTCGTAGTGCCCCAGCATCCGCGCCAGCGTTGTCGCGTCGAACAGCGCCGCGTTCGCCTCGAGCACGCACGTCACCCGATCCGCGTGCTCGAGCACCGTCAACGTCAGCTCGAACTTCGCCGTGACACCTTCGTCGAGCGCAACACGTTCTTCCTCGAGCGAGGAGCCCCACGCCGCGGCGTCGTCTCCCCCGCGCTGGTATACGAACATTGCCTGGAACAGCGGACTCCGCCCCGTGTTCCGCGGCACGCGCAGCGCCTCGATCACCCGATCGAACGGTGCGTCCTGGTGCGCGTACGCACCCAGCGCCACGTCACGCACCTGATCGAGCAGCGCCTCGAAGCTTGGACTGCCTCCGAGGTTCGCACGCAGCACCACGGTGTTCAGGAAGTAGCCGATGAGCGCGTCCGTCTCCGCGCGCCCGCGGCTCGCGACCGGCGTACCGATCGAGATGTCGTCCTGTTGACTGTACCGATGCAGCAGCGCGTAGAAGGCCGCGATGTACGTCATGAACGGCGTCGCGCCGTGTGCACGCCCCACACCTTCCACCGCGCTTCCGAGTGACAACGGCAGCGTTCGCTCGACGAAGATGCCGTCGACGCCGAGCACCGCGGGCCGCGGACGATCCGTCGGCACCTCTAGTGGCGATCCGCCTTCGAGCCGCGCGCGCCAGTAGTTCAGCTGCTGCGCCAGCACGTCCCCTACCACCCACGACCGTTGCCACGCCGCAAAGTCCGCGTACTGCACCGCCAGCGGTGGCAGCGCACGCCCCTGGTACAGCGCACCGAGCTCCTGCCACATCAGCATCATCGACCACTCGTCGCCGATGACATGGTGCATCCGCAGCACCACTACGTGATCGTCATCGGCGATCCGCACCAGCTCCGGCGCGAACAACGGGCCCGTCGACAGCTCGAACGGCTGCGCCAGCAGTGCTTCGCAATGCGCGCGCGCAGCCTCGTACGAACCGACCTCGACGATCCGCATCACGCCCATACGCGCGGGCGCGATCCGCTGCACCACCACCTCGTCCACCTCGGCCAGCGTCGTCCGCAACACCTCGTGCCGCGCCACCAGCACATCCACCGCGCGCGCCAGCGCCACCTCATCGAGCGCACCCCGCAGCCGCACGACTTGCGTCATGTCGTACGCCGCGCCCTCCGCCAGTTGCGCCATCACCCAGAACCGTTGCTGCCCGAACGACGCGACGAGCTCGCCCTCGCGCGATACGGGAACGAGCGCCGGCACCACCGTCCCCGCCACGCGCCCGATCGCCTCCGCCTGCGCCGCCAGCGTCGGCGACTCGAACACCGCGCGCACCGGCAGCTCCGTGCCCAGCGCCGCGCGGACCCGCGACACCAGCCGCATCGCCAGTAGCGAGTGCCCACCTAGCTCGAAGAAACTGTCGTCAATGCCCACACGCTCGAGGCCAAGCAGCTCGCGCCACACCTGCGCGAGCAACACCTCCACCTCCGTCCGCGGCGCCACGTACGCGCGCTGCGACTGGCTCGCGTCCGGAGCTGGCAGCGCCTTCCGATCCACCTTCTGGTTCGGGGTCAGCGGCAGTGCATCGAGCACCACGAACACCGTCGGCACCATGTAGTCGGGCAGCGTTGTTGCCAGCGCCGCCTTGCACGTCGCCACGTCGAACGCCTTCGCCACCACATACGCCACCAGCTGCGCGTTCCCGGGCACGTCCTCGCGCACGATCACCGCCGCATCGCTCACCAGGCCCGACTTCCGCAGCGTTGCTTCGATCTCACCCAGCTCGATCCGGTACCCACGCACCTTCACCTGCGTGTCGACTCGTCCCAGGTACTCCAGCTTCCCGTCCGCGCGCCATCGCACCCGATCGCCCGTTCGGTACATCCGCGCTCCTGCCGCGCCCGCGAACGGATCGTCGACGAACCGCTCCGCCGTCAGCTCCGGCCGCGCGTGATACCCGAGCGCCACGCCCCGGCCTCCGATGTACAACTCGCCGGGCACCCCCAGGGGGGCCAGCTGCCGCGCACCATCGAGCACGTACACCGTCGTGTTGTCGATCGGCGCACCGATCGGGACAGCGTCGCCCGACGTTACCTGCGTGCACGTCGACCAGATCGTCGTCTCCGTCGGCCCATAAAGGTTCCACACCGACTCTGCGCTCGCGACCAGCGTCGCCGCCAGATCGGAGGGCAGCGCTTCGCCGCCGCACAGGATCCGTAGCCGCGACGGCGGTCGCCACTCATCCCCAACGAGCATTCGCCACGTCGCCGGCGTCGCCTGCATGATCGTTGCATCGCTCGCCTCGAGCAGGCGCGCCAGTCGTGTGCTGTCATGCGCTGTTTCGCGACTCGCGAGCACCACCTTCGCGCCCACGATCAGCGGCAGGTACAGCTCCAGCCCCGCGATGTCGAACGACAGCGTCGTCACCGCGACCAGCACGTCGTCCGATCTGATGCCCGGCACGCGCCGCATCGAATGCAGAAAGTTCACCACCGCGCGCTGGGGCACGCGCACGCCCTTGGGTAGCCCCGTCGAGCCCGACGTGTAGAGCACGTACGCCGCAGCCTCGCCGTCGACCGCGACGGCGGAGGTCGCATCCGTCGCAACGAGCGCTTCACGCAACGCCACGTCACTGAGCTCGACCACCGCACCCGCATCTGTGCGCATGTACGCGCGCCGCTGCTCCGGGAACTCGGGGTCGATGGGCACGTACGCCGCGCCCACTCGCATCACCGCCAACACCGCCGCCACCATGTCCACCGTACGTGCGACCGACACGACGATGTGGTCCCCATGAGCCACGCCGCGCGCCTCGAGCCAGCCAGCCACTCGCTCGACCCGCGCCGCTAGCTCGCGATACGTCACGCGCCCTCCGACCTCGTCCTCCACCGCGATCGCGTCCGGCGTCCGCATCGCTTGTAGCGCGACCAACTCGTGGATCGTCTGCGGCCCGTCGAACAGGCGCGCTGTCGCGTTCATCGTCTCGAGCAGCTGGCGCCGCTCGTCCTCCGGCAGGATGTCGACCTCTCGGATCGGCGTGGACGGCGTTTGCTCGAGTGCGATCGCGAGCTGCTCCAGCCCGCGCGCGAACATCGCGCACACGCGCGCACCCGACACTGAGGCCGCGACCTTCACACTCAGGCCTAAGCGGGTGCCGTCGTCGTCGACCGAGACGAACAATGGATAGTTGGTCCGCTCATCTCCTCCCAGCCATTCGGACCCGGCGAGGGAACTCGCAGCCGTGTCTTCCACGACGCTGTGGCGATAGTTGAGGAGCGACGTGAACAGTGGCGCTGGCGGCGCAACGCCACTGCACCGCTGCGCGAGCGCGAGCGGCGCATGCTCGTGCTCCATCAACTCCGCGAGCACGGCGTGCGCGCGACGAGTTGCATCCGCGACCCCGATCTCGTCCAGATCGAGCCGCATCGGCAGCGTGTTCATGCACAGGCCCAGCGCGCTGTCGGCGTTCACTTGTACGCGCCCGAACAACACCGTCCCGAACACGGCCTGCGTGCGCCCACTCGTCCGCGCCACAACGTGTCCCCACGCGACGTGACATACGCTCGCCACGCTGACGCCGAGCTGCCGCGCCACCGCGCGCAGCCTGGCCACCAGCTCCGGTGCCAACTCCTGCGAGGCCTCTACGATCCCGGTGCCATCGAGCTGCGCCTGGACCATCCCGAAAGGCGTTGACGGCTCGTCGATATCCCCTAGCAAGGTGTGGAAGTACGACTGGTGCGCCTCCGCGCTCATCCCCAGCGTCGCCGCCGCGACCGCGTTCCGGAACGGATACGGTGCCGGCAGCTCGGCGCCGCGACCGTCCATACATTGCGCCACCTCTGACCGCATCAGCTCGAGCGACTCGTGGTCGCCGATCAAGTGATGCGACACCTCCACGAGCACCCAGCGCTCCGTTCCGGGCTCGGGCGCGATCACACACCGCATCAGCGGAGCCTGCGTCAGATCGAACCCGCCCGATACGAACTCGTCCAGCCCCGCGAGCTCCGTGACCTGCAGCCTCGCGCTGCGCAGCACCACCTGCGCGGGCTTCTTCAGCCCGTCCCACACGAACACCGTCCGCAGGATATCGTGCCGATCGATCACCTGCTGTGTCGCCGCGAGGTACCGATCGAGCAGCCCGCGGCTCGAGAACGCGAACCGCATCTCGACGACGTACGGATCCTGCGCTGGCGCGAGCTGGTGATGAAACAGCATGCCCTCTTGCAGCGGCGTCAGCCCGTAGATGTCCTGGACGTTCGCGAGGCCCCCCGACACGACCGCGGCGATCCGATCGATGTCGGGTTGCGTCAGCTGGATCAGCGGAAGCTGAGCGGGCGTGATCGTCGTGCTTCCCGGCACGATCGCGTTCGCCGGCACACGCAGCTCCTGGTGGCCGCGCATCGAGGCTGCGAGCGCGCCGAGCGTGGGCGTCGCGAACAACGTCCGCACGTCCACCGTCCACCCGCGCCCGCGCAGCTGCGCCAGCATGCGCATCGCCAGCAGCGAATGCCCGCCCAGCTCGAAGAAGTTGTCGTTACGCCCGATCTCGTCGAGCCCTAGGAGCTCGCGCCAGATCCTCGCGAGCCGCTCCTCGATCTCGCCGACAGGTGGCTCGTACGTGCGTGGCTCCGTCAGCGGCTCGCCCGCTACGTCCGGCAGCGCCGCCTTGTTCACCTTGCCCGTCGCCGAGATCGGCAGTGCGTCGAGCACGATCAGCCTCGCAGGCACCATATATGCCGGCAGTCGGCTCCGTATGTACGCGCCGAGCTCGCTCGACGTCGCCTCCGCAGCCAGCACGACATACGCCACCAGCTGCTTCTCGCCACCCGCGATCTGGCGCGCCACCACGGTCACCCCGGTCACCGCCGCATGCTCCGCGAACGCCGTCTCGACCTCCCCCAACTCGATCCGGAACCCGCGGATCTTCACCTGATCATCCACGCGTCCCACGAACTCGAGATTCCCGTCCGGACGCCACCGCACGACGTCACCCGTCCGGTACAGCCGCCCGGCCCCGAAAGGGTTCGCCACGAACTTCTCCGTCGTCAGCTCCGGTCGATCGAGGTACCCGCGGGCCACGCTCTCCCCGCCGATATAGAGCTCACCGTCGACGCCCACCGGCACCAGCTCGCCCCGCGCATCGAGCACGTACACCGTGTAGTTCGGCAGCGGTTGTCCGATCGGTGCCTCGCGGCCCTCGAGCAGTTGCGCGCGGTCGAGCCGCCACGCCGTCGCCATGACCGTCGTCTCCGTCGGGCCGTACTGGTTATTCAGAACGCAGTCCGGCGCCAGCTCGTGCCATAGACGCAGGTACTCCGGCAGCGCCCGTTCGCCACCAATGTTGATCATGCGCAGCGCGGCCGGGGGCCGCAGCTCCTGGTCTTTGATGGCCATCGCGATCGCGTGCCAGTACGCCGTCGCCATGTTCATCACCGTCACGCCCGCGAAGCGCGGACCGAACAGCTCCAGCGCGGTCGGCACGTCCTCGCCGCGTAGCACCATCGTCGCCCCGTGCGTCAGCGGCGTGAACAGTTCCTCCACGCTCGAGTCGAATGCGATCGACGAGAATTGAAGAATCCGATCATCCTCCGTGATCCCCTCGCACGCGGCCGATGCCGTCACGAGATTCACGATCTGCCGGTGCTCGATCTGCACCCCCTTCTGTCGCCCCGTCGTCCCTGACGTGTAGATCACGTACGCGAGGTTGTCGACGCGCACGTCGGTCGACGGACGCATCGCAGAGGCCTGCGCGATCGCCGCTGCATCTCCGTCGATCCGCACCAGCCGCGCATGAACCGACGCCAGCTGACCCGCGATCCGATCCTGGGTGACCACGAGCGGCGCGCGGGCGTCCTCGACGATGAACGCGAGCCGGTCCGTGGGCGCCTGGGTCTCCAGGGGTACGTACGCCGCGCCCGCCTTCAGGATCCCGAGGATCGCGACGATCATCTCGATCGATCGCTCCAGGAACACGCCCACCCTCACCTCGGGCCCTGCGCCGAGATCGATCAAGTGCTGTGCGAGCTGGTTCGCGCGCCGCTCGAGCTCGGCGAACGTCACCAGCGCGCCCTCGAGCACGATCGCGACCTTGTCGGGCCGCTGGTCGACTTGCGCCTCGACCAGCTGGTGCAGACACGTGGTGCGCGGATAGTCGCGCGCCGTCGCGTTCCACGCGACGAGCATCTGCTCGCGCTCGCGCGCATCCAGCATCGACAGCGCACCGATCCGCTGCGCCGGCTCCGCCACGATCGCCTCGAGCAACTGCTGGTAGTGGCGCAGCAGCTGCTCGATCGTCGCGGCATCGAACAGGTCGGTGCTGTACTCGACGCTGCATCCGAGGCCGTTCGCGCCGTGCCCGACGAACAGCGTCACGTCGAACGAGGACACGTCATGCGCGACCTCGACGTGCGAGGCCTCGAGCCCGGGGAACGACACCCCCTCTCCACTAGGCAGGTACACGAACATCGCCTGGAACAGCGGGCTCCGCGCCGGATCACGCGGGAGCCGCAGCGTCTCGACGACGCGCTCGAAAGGGACGTCCTGATGCGCGGACGCCCCGAGCGCGAGATCGCGGACCTGCGCGAGAAGCTCCGTGAACCGCGGATTCCCATCTACGTTCGCGCGCAGCACCACCGTGTTCAGCAGGTAGCCGACGAGCGCGTCCGTCTCCGGTCGCCCCCGGTTAGCCACCGGCGTACCCACCGACAGATCCGTCTGGTGGCTGTACCGGTGCAACAGCACGTAGAACGCCGCCAGGTACGTCATGAACGGCGTCGTCGCGTGCGTGCGCCCCAGCGCCTCGATCGCATGCCCCACCGCGGGAGGCACCACGCGCGTCACCATCGCGCCCCGCGTGCCTTGCACCGCCGGCCGCGGTCGATCCGTCGGCAGCTCCAGCGGCTCCGCGCCCGCCAGTCGCGTCTGCCAGTACGCCAGCTGCCGATCGTGCACCTCGCCCGCCACCCACGACCGCTGCCACATCGCGAAGTCCGCGTACTGCACCGCCAGCGCCGGCAACGTCTCCCCGCGATACAGCGCCGCGATCTCGCGCCAGATGATCTCCATCGACCACTCATCGGAGACGGCGTGATGGATCCGCAGCACCAGCACGTGATCGTCCGCCGCGATCCGCACCAGCTCCGGC
This sequence comes from Kofleriaceae bacterium, assembly GCA_033763475.1. Lineage (GTDB taxonomy): Bacteria > Myxococcota_A > Polyangia > Haliangiales > Haliangiaceae > JABFXX01. Next base: position 510 of record JANRKM010000168.1, on the reverse strand, counting down.
GCGAACAACGGCCCACTGGTCAGATCATACGCGCGCTGCTTCAGCTCGGTGCAGTACTGGACCGCAGCCTCGTACGAGCTCGCCTGGGTGATCCGCAACAGACTCGCGCGCGCTGGTTCGATTCGCTGCACGACGACATCGTCGACCTCGGCCAGCGTCGTCCGTAGCACCTCGTGCCGCGCCACCAGCGCGTCCACGGCGCGCACCAGCGCCGCCTCGTCGAGCGCGCCTCGCAGCCGCACGACTTGCGACATGTCGTAGACATCGCGCTCCGAGAGCTGCGCGAGCACCCAGAACCGGTGCTGCCCGAACGACGCGACGAGCTCGCCCTCCCGCGATACGGGAACGAGCGCCGGCGCCACCGTCCAAGCCACGCGCCCCATCGCCTCTGCCTGCGCCGCCAGCGTCGGTGCCTCGAACACCGCGCGCACCGGCAGCTCCGCGCCCAGCGCGGCGCGGATCCGCGACACCAGCCGCATCACCAGCAGCGAGTGCCCGCCTAGCTCGAAG
>JANRKM010000167.1:0-9181 GCA_033763475.1 Kofleriaceae bacterium | reverse complement strand
GCGCCGAGCGTGGGCGTCGCGAAGAGATCCCGCACCTCCACCGTCCATCCACGCCGCCGCAGATGCGCCAACATGCCGATCGCCAACAACGAGTGCCCACCCAGCTCGAAGAAATTGTCGTTCCGCCCCACCCGCGCGAGGCCCAACACCTCGCGCCAGATCTGCGCCAGCAGCTCTTCCACCGCGCCTTGCGGCGCCGCGTACGCCCGCTGGGACGACATCACGTCCGGCGCAGGTAACGACTTACGGTCCAGCTTCCCGTTCGGCGTCAGCGGCAGCGACGCCAGCACCACGAACGCCGCCGGCACCATGTAGTCCGGCAGCTTGGTCGAGGCGTGCGCGCGCAACGCCTCCACGTCCGGCTGTTCGTCGCGGCCCACCACGTAGGCCACCAAGCGCTTGTCGCCGGACATGTCCTCTCGCGCGAGGACGACGACCTCGCGCACAGATATGTGCTCCGCAAGCACGGCCTCGATCTCGCCCAGCTCGATCCGGAACCCGCGGATCTTCACCTGGTGGTCGCTGCGCCCGACGTAGTGGAGCGTCCCGTCCGACGACCACCGCGCCAGGTCACCCGTCTTGTACAACCGCCCCACTCCAAACGGGTTCGCAACGAAGCGCTCCGCCGTCAGCTCCGGCTGTCCGAAGTACCCGCGCGCGAGCCCTTCTCCGCCGACGTAGAGCTCCCCGGGCACGCCCACCGGCACGGGCCCGCCATGCGCGTCCAACAAGTACACTTGCGCGTTCGCGATCGGCCTCCCGATCGTCGCCTCCCCGGCACTGCTGCGCAGCGCCCACGTTGCGATGAACGTCTCCGTCGGACCATAGAAGTCGTACACGCGGCCGACGCCCGCCGCGTGCAGCTGCTGCACCAGTGCGCTCGTCAGCGGCTCGCCCGCACACGACACCGCCTCGACCGACGCTGGCAGCGTTCCGGCCTGCAGATACGCCGCCAACACCGACGGCACCGCATTCACGAATGTCAGGCCTGCGTCGTCAGGGAGCGACGGCAGCGCCAACAGATTCTCGACCACATAGATCCGGCCGCCCCATGCCAGCGGAACGAACACCTCGAACAGCGACATGTCGAAGCACACCGATGTCGCGAACAACCACACCCGGAGCTCGGATCCTGGATGCACCTCGCGCGCGAACTGGCAGTAGTTCACCATCACGCGATGCTCGATGGCCACTCCCTTGGGTTGGCCCGTCGACCCCGACGTGAAGATCACGTGCGATAGATTCGTAGGCGTCGTCGTATGCGCGAGCCGGGATACGGGTTCCCGTGCGATCGCCTCCGCCGCATCGTCAATCCGCACCATCTGCGCCCCAACCTCCGGCAACCGCCCGTCCAGTGCCCGCTCGCTGATCAGCACCGTCGGCCGCGCCTGCGCGTAGATCGACGCGATGCGATCTTTCGGATACGCCGGATCGAGGGGCACGTACGCGGCGCCCGCCTTGAGCGTACCGAGCAGCGCCACCACGATCTCGACCGTGCGCTCGAGAAAGATGCCAACGAGGTCCCCGGGCCCCGCGCCGCGTCCGCGCAGGTGTGCCGCGAGCTGATTCGCGCGCTCGTCCAGCTGCCGATACGTCAATGTCACCGCGGGCCCGACCACCGCGACCTCGTCAGGTGTGCGCTCGGCCTGCGCCTCGAACAGCTCGTGCAGACATACATCGCGCGGGTAGTCCCGCACCGTCGCGTTCCAGTCGACAACGATCTGCTGATACTCGGCGGCCGTGAGCATGGCGTAGGCGCCGACCGGCTGCGCGGGATTCGCGGCAATGCCCTCCAGAAGGCGCTGGTAGTGTCCGACCATCCGATCGATCTCTCCGCGGCCGTATCGCGCAGCGGCGTAGTCCACCTGCCCCTCGATCGTGCCCTCCGCGCGGCGGAACGCGAACACCAGCGCGTGGGGCTCGCCCGCGTTCGCGGAGCTCGCCGTTGTCTCCTGGAACGAGAACGCGAACGGTGCAGACGCACGAGATCCCGACGCCGAATGGCCCCATGCAGCCCTTAGCTGGCGGACCAACTCGATGTGCGTCACGTCGGCCGTGACGTTCGCTTCGATCACGATGGGCGTCGACGCATCGAAGACCTCCACGGCCGAAATGGCGCGCGCCCGCGCGTCGCCGAGAATGTGCACCGCCACCGCATCGTCGCGCGTATGCCGATGCAATAACGTCACGAATGCGGCGAGCAGCCAGTCGACGAGCGGCTCACCGTTGCCACGCGCCGCTTTCTCAAGCGCGGCAACGATCGCTCGATCGAGCACGAATCGAGTTACATTCGGGCGGGTGGGAACCGCGCCGCTTCCCCCATCAACGTCCTCGTTAGGTGTGATCTGGGATACAGTCGGCATAGGCGGTGTACAATTGCACATCCATTTTGCAACCGCGCTTCATCTGTCATCAGTTCTTGACTGATAGTTCGTGCCACGCGAGAGGTTGTGTGCGAGGGGACCCACATCGGAGGATCGATGAGGCCGAGATGGGTCGACACCGATTCGAATGTTGATGATCTCACGTTCGGCGTGAATAACGCGTGAACGTGCCCCCGACGCTGCCCGAGGTCGGTAATTGTCGCCACATGACCAAGGCCACATGGGTGCTCGGGTTGGCGACGTCGCTGCTCGCCTCGGTCGCGTATGCCGACGAGGCACCGGCGCCGCCCGCGCCGCCCGTCGAGGCGATGCCGAGCGACTCGCCGGAGCTGGAGGCGCGTTATCGGGCAGCGCTCGAGCTCATGTTCGATGGCAAGCTGGCGGTGGCCGCGACGGAGCTCGAGCAGATCGCCGCGCTGACCGTGGACCCGACGCGCCGGGCGACCGCCGGAGAGCTTGCCCAGGCCATGCGCGCGCGGCTCGCGATCGTGGTGACGCCACCGTCGCTCGCGCCGCCATCCGCGATCGTGGGGCCCCACGACGCGAGCGAGCCAACGGTAGCGAACAGATCGTCGCGCGGCGGCCGCTACGCCTACCTCGCAAGCGCGGGCGCGCTCGGTGTTGGCCTCTACGGCCCCGCCCTGACGATCGCGGCCGATAGCGACAGCGTGAAGCTCTCGGTCGGGCTCTACATGCTGGGCGCGGGCGGCAGCTTCTTCGCCGCGTACGCGCTCACGCGCGACAAGCCGATCAGCTGGGGCGTCACCGACGCGTGGATCCACGGTGCGACGCGCGGCATGTGGCGCGGCTACTCGCTGCTCCAGGTGTTCCGCGGCGATCCCGATTACTCGGATCCCTATGAGTACGAGGACCCGTTCCGTGCCGACTTCACGAGCGTCGCGCTGGGTAGCCTCGCCGAGGGCACGGCGTTCGCGCTCGTTGCCGATCACCTGCACGCCTCCCCCGGCCTCACCAACGCGCTGGGCAAGGCGAGCGACTACGGTTCGTTGCTCGCGCTGGGCCTGACGGCGACGGTCGCCGACGAGTCGGAGATCTCGCTGCGCATGGCCGCGGGCACGATGCTGCTCGGCGCGGGCGTGGGCTACGGCCTCGGGTACGCGTATGCACAGCACCGCGACCTCACGTGGGGCGATAGCGAGGCGATCCGCGCCGGTGGCATCGTCGGTCTCGTCACGGCGGCCGTGCCCCTCGTCATCGCGGAGCCCGACAGCTCGCGCGCGATCGCGGGCACGCTCGTCGCCGGTGGTGTCGCTGGCCTCGTCATTGGCGACAGGCTGGTGCGCGATCGTGACTTCTCGCCGGGTCAGGGCGTGATCATGGAGGTCAGCACGCTCGCGGGCGGGCTCGTCGGCGGAGGCGTGGGGTTCTTGGTGTCGCCGGATGACAACAAGACCGAGCCCAAGGTGATCGCGATCGGGGCGGCCCTCGGCGCGGTCGCTGGCTTCGCGATCCCGTACCTCGGCCTCGACACGAGCCAGCCCAGTGCGGGCGGGACACCCGGGGCGTTCCAGATCGTTCCCGCCGTGTCGTCCGAGCAGCGCGGCCTCGTCGTGGCGGGCACGTTCTGACCCGGAACATTCACCACGACGTCGAGCGAGACCAAGCGACGCGAGGCAGATGGGGGCGCACGCCCGGAAGCGCAGCAACGGCCCGTGGTTCCACGCGCAGCCGACGGCGCGGTGCATGTTCCGGGTTAGTCACGGCTGGAACGCGAGCCCGACGGTGATGCCGGTACGCGTGCTGTTGCCGGTCGCCGGTCCTTCGGCGAACCACAGCTGCTCCTGGAACAGATCTGCGTAGACGTGGACCATCCACAGCCCGTACGACAGGCCGGCGCCATAGCGGAAGCCGTTGCCCCACGTCGAGTCACCGCGCGTGGTGTCGATCAGCAGCGTGCGCGTGGGCGACACCTGCAACGTCGCCGAGAGACCGTAGATCAGCGCCAGCGCGCCACGGATGTCGAGCGCCGCGCCCGCCGAGACGAACTGCGGGCCCGTGTACGCGTCGAGCGTCACGCCCGAGATGTTGTTCGCGAACAGCCGTCCACCGACCGTGAGCCAGCGCGTCCCGCCGCCGACGCCGAGCGAGAACGTCTTGCCTTCGGGTGGCGGACGCACGGGCAGCCCGGTCACCGCCGTCAGTCGCGCGATCCCATTCGTGTTCGCGAGCGGCCCCGACAGCCGCGCGGAGGCGTCGTATGCGACCGAGACGCGTGGCGCACACGCGTAGAGCAGCACGAGCGACAACAACAGCCTGGACCGCACGCACGGCTACGTGCTGCAACCGAGGGACCAGGCTCGCGTGCGCTGGTGTCGCGCTCGCCCTCATGCACGTGGGATTCGACGCTAGAACCGATACGCGATCCGCGCGTAGCCCATCATCGAGAGTACCGCCGGGTCGCGGATCTGCATCGTGCTGTACGTGAGTGTCTGGCGCGAGACGAAGGCGTTGACGATCGCGAACCAATCGCGATTGACCCGGTAGTAGAGGCTGCCGCCGCCCGAGATGAGCGCGCCCGTCGAGGCGCCGTAGCAGCTCGTGATCATGGCCGGGTCGATGCAGTCGAAGCCGGTCGCCGAGTCGCGCGTGGTGTTGTAGTTGACCTCGGCCTCCCACTCTCCCCGCCCGCTCGCCAGCTCGCGCGACACGAACGCGCGGAGCGCCAGCACGGTGCTGCGCTGGTAGGCCACATCCCCCACCGCGATCGACCGTGAGCCATCGATGCCGATGCGCGCGTTCTTGATCGAGCGGCGATCGATGATCGAACCATAGACCTCGATGCCCTTCGCGGCCTGCAGCGTCACCGGCGTGGTCCCCATGCCATCGCCGAGCGGAACCGCGACCGTGGGCCGCCAGCGATAGGCAATGCCCGTCGAGATCTCGAAGCGCTGGAACTGGCCGAGGCCCACGGAGAGGCCACCGCGGCCGACGTTGCTGGCGAGGCGGCGGAAGTACGTCTCGCTCTGCACGACGTTGTTGCCAACGCCCTCGGGGCTCGGCTCGTTGAGGAACGCGTTCGCCTGCACCGCGAGCGTGTCGACGTCGACGCGGTTAAACGACGCCGTCGCGCGCAGCCGCGGGCTCGGCTTGTAATTGACGCCCGCCGACAGGTTGGTCAGCCCGGCGCCCTGCGAGCCATAAAGGTCGATGAGCGCGAAGTGATAGATGTCGAGTGCGGCGCCGCTGCGCCAGTAGCCCGTCGACGTGAGAAACACGCGCGGCTGCTCGCCCTTCACCGGCTGGAGCAACACGCCGCCGAGTGCGCCGTACGTGTTCTGCGTGCGATAGGCCGCGCCAAACCCGCCCGTACCGACGAGCCGCCCGGCGTCGTTGCCCTCATTGTCCTTGAGCGGCTGATAGTCGGTGGTCAGCGAGCGCGAGCCGCGCAACGGATACAGCCCGCCGAACATGATGAACGTCGTGCGCGGCGAGCTCGCGTAGTCCACGCGCAGGCCGTCGAACTTCACGCCCCCGAGGTCCTGCACGAACTGGCGCCCGAAGAACACGTCACTGCGCTTGCCGCTATGGAAGATCCACATCTCGCGCAGGTCGTATTCGTTGGTGCCGTTGAACCCGGACTGGATGCGCGTTGGATCGACGGAGGTGCCGCCGTTCTCCGGCGTGTTGACCACGCGAGCGCGGGCGTCGATGCGGGCGTCCCATCGGCTCGCGGCGATGTGCCGGAAGTCGGTCTGCAGGCGCAGCTCGGTGAACACGCGCGAGAACTTCGCGGCGTTCTCGCCGGAGTTCAGGCCACCGGCGTAGGTGCCACCCGACTCGGTATACGCGAACGAGCTCGACGCCAAGCTGCCCTGGACCAGGGTGCCCTTGGCCGTCTTCTCGGTGTCCACCTTGTCGACGAAGAACCGGTCCTTCTCGAACTCGTTCGCCTTCTTGTTCGTCCCCAGGTCGTGGCCCGACAGGTTCTGCTTGACGAACGGCTCGTCCTTCTTCTTGCCCTTCTTCTTGGGCGGGCCGTCTTCGTCGCCCGCCTCTCCCTCTGCCTCCTCATCGGCGTCGCTGCTCTCTTCCTCGGGCTGTCCGACCTTCGGCTTCTTCTTTTTCTTCTTGGGCGCGGGGGCCTGTTCCTCGTCGGTTTCGTCCTCTTCCGCGTCCTCGTCCCCGTTCTTCTTTGCCCACGCGGGTTGCGCGAGGAAGGCAAGACCGAGCGCGAGAACCAGGAACCGCCTCATCGGCACACCGACTCTCGGCCGATGCCTGCGATACCCGCACCGGCGGGCAACCACGAGTTCGGGTTATGGCAGCCGGCGCACGCGGCCGTTGCGGGGTGGTTGGTGCCGCGCGCACCGACGGCGAGCGCGTCGTCGCGGTGACAGCTCACGCACGTCGGCGCGATCACCGCGAAGTTGCCGTTGCGGTGGCAGTCAAAGCACGCGACCGTGCGGTGCACGCCGGTCAGCACGCAGCCGACCTTGCTGTGATCGAAGCGCGCCGGCGTGAACGACCACTGCGTGTGGCACTCACCGCAGCGCGGCGACAGGCCGTTCGAGTGGATGTCGTCCTGGCGGTGGCAGTTGATGCACAGGTTGCCGGAGCCGGCGAGCGGGCGGTTGTCGCGGTGGCACCGCTCGCACGCGATCGCGTTGTGCGCGCCCTTGAGCGCGAAGTCACCGACGTCGTGCAGCGGCTTGACGTCCACCCACGTGCGCGTGGTGTGGCACTGCTCGCACGCAGTACCGTATTGCCCCTTGTGCACCGATGGCTCGGGGTGACAGCCGAAGCAGTCCACCGGGCGCGGCTTGAACGTCACCGACGGATGGCAGTCCGCACAGCGGACCTGGAGGTGCCCACCGTCGATGCGGAACTTCGACATCGTGTTGTGATTGAAGATGTTGTCGCCCGTCTCGACGTGGCACTTCTCGCACGCCTTGCCGAGCCGGCCCTTGTGCGCGTCGTCGTCGGCGTGGCAGCCCTCGGCCGCACACGTCGTCTCGGCCGCGACGAAGTCGCGCTTCGGGTGACACGACTCGCACTTGTTGTCCTTGTGCGCGCCCTTGAGCGGATAGCTATCGACTTCGCCCTTGTGCGGCTTGGGGAACGGCTCGTCGTGATCGAAGCGCAACGCGTCCCACGTGCCCGGGCTGTGGCAGGCCGTGCACTTGTCGGAGAGCGTGCCCTCGTGGAGCGAGTCCTCGTGGCACTTGGTGTTCGTCGAGCAGTCCGCGGGGATCTTCTCGAACGTGGTCTTGTTCTTCTTGCGGCCCGTGTGGCACTCGGCGCACGCGACGTCCTTGTGGCCCTTCACGAGCGGGAACTTCGAGTTGGGCCCGTGGTAGATCTTCACCATCGACGTCGTGTTGGTGCGCTCGTCGCCCGCCGCGACGTGGCAGCCGCTGCCGCCGTAGCACTGGCCGTTGCTGAACTTCCGATCGTGGACGTTCTTGTGCTCGTGGCAGCCCATGCAGTCGATCTGCTTGCCTTTGATGAGCGCAGACAGGTTCTCGAAGTCCGCCGGGCCCTTGCCCCGGTGGCAGTCGCGGCACGAGACCTGCGCGTGCTTCGCGGTCAGCGTGAAGTTGGTCTTGGTGCCGTGGTTGAACGCGGTCGGCTTCCACGCGGTCGTCGGGTGGCAGGTGGCGCACGCGGGCGGCGTGCCGCCGAACGCCTTGAACCGCTCGCCGTGCTTGTTGTCCTTCGCGTGGCACTTCTCGCACGCACCGACGGGCTTGGCCTCGCCGAGTGACTTGGTGTGGCAGTCCATGCACGGCAGGCGCTTGTGCGCGCCGAGGTCGAAGCGCGTGCGCTGCGAGTGATCGAAATCCGGCATGTCCTTGGAGAAGCGCTGCTTGAAGGACTTGAACGTGGGCGAGTGACACCAGTCGCAGTCGCGCTTGCCGAACAGGTGGCCGTCGTGGACGCTCTGGTGACAGTTGGTGTTGCCGCAGCCTGCGGGGTTCGCCTGCGGCATGTTGAACACCGCCTTCGGGTGGCACTTGCTGCACGCGACGTCGCGGTGGCTGCCGAGGATGGGCATGCCCGCGTCCTTCTTATCGTCGTGGTTGAACTGCAGCACCCGCTTCTCGGGCTTCCACACGCTCTCGGTGTGGCAGCGCTCGCAGCGCAGCATGTCCTTGCGCTCGAACTTGTGCGGCTGATCCGTCTGGTGACAGCCGCTCGAACCGCACAGGGTGTCGGTGCCCATGTACGTCTTGAGGCCAGCCTTGTTGCGCGTCTTGTGGCATTCGGCGCAGTCGGTCGATGCGTGCTTGCCGTTGAGCTTCCAGCCGGTGAGGTCGTGGTTGAAGCCCTGCTCGCCGCCCGACTGCGACTTCCAGCCCATGATGTCGAAGCCGCGGCCCTTGTGCTCCTTGTGGCAGGTCGCGCAGCGCTTGCCGCTGACCGCGGCCGATGCGTGGAAGCCCTTGCCCGCGGCGATGCGCGCGCCGAGGTCTTTGTGGTCGTGGCAGTTGAGGCACTTCGAATCCTCGATCTCGCGCGAGCCGTTGACGTGGCAGTCGTTGCAGTTGCTCTGCGTATCGATCGAGGCGTGGCTCGACGCGAGCGGCCCCGGCGAGGTGGAGAAGAAGTCGTCGGCGTGTGCGCGACGCGTGAACACCACGCACGCGAGGCCCATCGCGAGGACCAGCGCGAACCACTTCATCCCGCGGAGCGTATCAGAAGTGCGCACGGCCCCACGAGATGGTGATGTGCGCAACCGCGAGGACGGTGAGCAGCACGGTGAAGGGGACGTGGACCTTCTTCCATGAGTGCAGTAGGAGCTGCGCCTTCGGTGCGACGACCTGACGGCGCGCGAT
>JANRKM010000166.1:0-7252 GCA_033763475.1 Kofleriaceae bacterium | reverse complement strand
GCGTGGGAGCGTCCCCCTACCATCGGCTGGTGAGCGACGAACCCGAGGATGAGGGATCCCCGGGCGCCGGCGATGCGAAGGGTAAGTCCGCATCGACCAAGGCGCCTGCAACCGCGGCGAGTGCGGGCGAGCCACCAGTTCGCACCAGCTCGCTCGACCTCCACGCACCGCTGACGTACCCGGATGACGGACCGTTCGCGAAGCGCGTGCGGTCGGTCGACAACTACATCGGCAAGGGCGAGCAGATCGTGCTGGTGGCGATCCTCGCGGCCGTCGTGTTCATGGGCGCTGGCCACGCGCTCCTCGAGAAGCTCGCGCACGTCCACATCCCGTACAAGGACGACATCATGCGCGCGGGCACGTTCGCGCTCGCGATGCTCGGCGGCGCGTTCGCCACGCACCAGATGAAGAACCTCTCGATGGACCTCTTGTCGCGCCGGTTCTCAGCGCGCAACCGGCTGGTCCTGCGCGTCGTGCTGACGCTGTTCGTGATCTTCACGCTGATCCTCACGATCCGCTCGGGCATGCACAACATCGCCAAGGAGGCGGAGTTCCAGCAGCGCGGCGAATATCTGTTCTCGCGCGTGCAAGTAGCGTGGCTCCTGCCGATCTCGATGTCGCTCGTGATCGTCCACTCGATCCTCCACATCATTCTCGACGTCGATTACCTCCGCCGCGGGAAGGTTCCGCCGGAGCGCATGAGGTCTGGCCACTGATATGATGACCTTACTCATCATCCTCCTCGTGCTGGTGTTCATCAGCGGCGCGCCGCTGTTCACCGTGATGCTCGCGGGCACCGCACTCGGCACCTACTATTCGAAGGTAGGGTTCGAGGCTGGCTTCGACGCCGCGATCGTCAAGCTCGTCGGCACCAGCGGTCGCGATGAGATCGAGGTGCTGTCGACGATCCCGATGTTCATCTTCGCGGGCTACATGCTCGCCGAGTCCAAGGCGGCCGACCGCATCGTGCGGTTCGCCAATGCCCTCCTTGGCTGGCTGCCCGGTGGTCTCGCGATCGTCACCATCTTCACTTGCGCGATCTTCACGACGTTCACCGGCGCGTCCGGCGTCACGATCATCGCGCTCGGTGGCGTGTTGATGCCGGCGCTCGTCAAGAACGGCTACCCCGAGCGGTTCTCGATGGGCCTCATCGCCGGCACCGGTGCCGTGGGCCTGCTGTTCCCGCCCGCCGTGCCGCTGTTCATCTACGGCACCGTCTACGGCCTCACGGGTCTCGATAAGGAGAACTGGACGACGAAGCAGTTCCTCGGCGCGGGCATCGTGCCCGGCCTGGTGCTGATCGGCATGCTGTCGGCGGTCGCGGTGTTCGTGGCGATCAAGAAGCGGCTGCCGCGGCAGAAGTTCGAGGTCGGCGAGCTCGGCAAGAGCTTCGCCGCCGCCCTCCCCGAGCTCATGATCCCCATCGGCGTGCTCTTGCTGCTCGCGAAGGGCATCTACGGACCGCAGGAGGTCGCGGCGCTCACGGTGGTCTACGTGATGGTGCTGGAGTTCTGGGTATTCCGCACGCTGACCCTGAAGATGGTGTGGGCCATCAGCTGGGAAGCGATGGCGATGATCGGCGCCATCTTCATGATCATCCTCGCGTCGACGGCGTTCACCAACTTCGCGGTCGATGCCGACATCCCGAACAAGCTGGTCGAGGTCGCGAAAGCGAACGTCTCCTCGAAGATCGTGTTCCTCCTCGCCATCAACCTCGTCCTGCTGGTCGTCGGCACGGTGATGGACATCTTCTCGGCCATCGTTGTCGTGCTGCCGCTGATCGCGCCGATCGCGAAGGCGTACGGCATCGACCCGTATCACCTCGGCGTCATCTTCCTGCTCAACCTCGAGGTCGGCTACCTCCACCCGCCTGTTGGCCTCAACCTCTTCTTGACCAGTGTGAAGTTCCAGCGCCCGATCACCGAGGTGATGTGGGCGACGGTTCCGTTCCTCGTCACCATGGTGATCGCGCTCCTCGTGATCACCTACGTGCCTGCGCTGACCGTCGTCCCAGAACAGGAACGACGCTCCCCCGTGAACAACCTCGTCGTGATGGTCGAGACCGGTCTCGACGAGTCCAAGGTCTCGATGCCGACGATCAACCTCGTCGATGCCTTCGGCAAGGAGCTGAAGGACGGCAGTGGTAAACCGGTCACGCGCAAGTTCACCGACTGCAAGGCGGTCGCCGACGAGAACGAGCGCAACGTGTGCCAGCAGCTGTTCTTCGACGTGTCGGACTGCATGCCCGATGCGGCGAAGGCGGACGCCAAGCAGAAGGAATGTGCGTATCGCGCGATCGCGAAGTGGACCGTGTCGAACATGAACGGCGACGCGCAGCACCCGGAGTACGCGATCATGACGATGGCCGAGCTGCCCCTCGTCGACGGCGAGGGTAAGCCGATCGAGTGGGACGAGCCGGTGCTCGACAAGGACGGGCAACCGGTGCTCGATCCGGATACGAGCGAGCCCAAGACCGAGCACAAGCCGCTACTCGCCGCCGACGGCAAGCCGCTCGTGAAGAAGCTCGCGACCTGCGACAAGTTCACGGGGACCGAGAAGGACACGTGCCGCGAGCTCTTCGCGGAGGCGTCGAGCTGCTACATCGATCCGCCGGATGTGGCGGATTGCGTGGCGGAGAAGGTGGCGGAGTGCAGCGGGGCGGCGCCGGCAGAGACGCCCGCACCGGCAGACGGCGCCGCGGGCTCGGCCGCGGGTTCGGGTTCCGCCGCAGCTTCCAGCTCCGGCTCGGCGGCCACGGGCTCGGCCGCAGCTTCGGGCGCGGGTTCGGCGACGGCGACGACCGCGGGCTCGGCAGACGATTCGGCGGTGGGTTCGGGCGCCGGCTCGGCGGAGCCGGGCAAGGGCATCGGTGGCGCCGCCTGCACCGAGCAGGCGATCGCGGCCTGCATCAAGCCGGCGATCGCCTCGTGCGTCGTCGACAAGGTCACCAGCTGGCTCGAGGACTACCCCGAGAAAGCCAAGCTAGAGTAGTGATCGCATGAGCGCCGTCGCGGCCCTGATCAAGACGATCCGGCCGCACCAGTGGGTCAAGAACGTCTTCGTGGCGGCGCCTCTGGTGTTTTCCCGCCACCTCGACAATCCGGCGTACGTCGTACGCACGGCGATCGCCGTGCTCGCGTTCTGCCTGCTGTCGGGGGCGGTCTATGCCTTCAACGACGTGCGCGACGTCGAGGCGGATCGCGCACATCCGAAGAAGAAGCTGCGTCCCATCGCGGCCGGCCAGATCTCGGAGCGCGGTGCGCTGCTCTCCGCGGGTGCGCTCGCGGCGACCGCGTTGACCGCGAGCTTCGCGCTGTCGTGGAAGCTCGGTGTCTACGCGAGCGCGTATCTGGTCCAGAACATCGCGTACAGCATCCGCCTCAAGCACATCGCCTTTGTCGATGTGGGCCTGATCGCGAGCGGGTTCCTGCTGCGCGTGCTCGGGGGCGCGGCGGCGATCGACGTGCCCGCCTCGGGGTGGTTGCTCGCCTGCACCGCGCTGCTCGCCACGTTCCTCGGACTCGGCAAGCGTGCGCACGAGCTCGCGTGGGCGGCGCGCACCGGGCAGGCCACGGCGACGCGCGCCGCCCTCGCCGGCTATCGCATCGACGTGGTGCGGTTCGTGATGCTCGTGTTCGCGGTGGTCACGCTCGCGGCGTACGTCGCGTACACGCTCGACAGCCGCACCGTCGAGTTCTTCGGCACCGACCGGCTCGTTTACAGCGCGCCGTTCGTGGCCCTCGGCATCGTGCGGTTCTTGTTCCTGGCCCTCTACAAGCCGAAGGACGAGAGCCCGACCGAGGCGATGCTCAAGGATCCGTGGTTCCTGCTCGACCTCGCGGCCGCGACCGCGACGATCTTGTACGTCATCTACGGCCGCTGAGCAGCCTGCTCGTTCTCCATCGACTTCTCCAGCAGGCGCATCGGTAAGTCACCCGTCCTGATGTAGCCCTCGCGCGAGCGATCGAGGTCCGCGATCACCGCGAGCGCGAGCCCGATCAGCGCGGGGAGCAAGCCGACGGTCACCGGGACACGCCCGCCGCCGAGCCCGCACGCGTAGCCGGTGATGCCGACAGCGGCGAGCGCGATCAGGAGGACCATCCAGGTGATCGTCCAGGGCACGCGCGCGCGGACATAGACCACGCGCGCGGAGGAGCTATCGATCATGTAGTTGACCGCATCGATGTAGAGCGCGATCACGTCCGAGTCGAGATACTTCGGCGTCATCGCCACGATCCCGTCCCACAGCGCATGCTGGATCTCCTCCGTGCGCGCGGTGGCGGCGGGGGCCTCTTCGTTCGAGGCGCTGTAAAACGCGCGCCGGCTCTTCACGTAATCGCGCAGGAGCTGGCGGGCGGGCGCACGGTACGGATCGGGGAGATAGGCGGCACGCAGATACGCGGTACCCACGGCGTTCGCTTCCTGGACGTTGATCTGGCGCCGCGCGTTGAACCGCGATTCGGCCATCGACAGCGTGAACCCGAGCATCAACGCGAGCAGGCCAAGCGCGGACGCCTGTGCCGAGCTGATCTGCGCCTTGTTGTGTTGGTCCTCTCGCCTGCGGCTCTTGCGGCCCACGCGAAACATGACCTCGCTCATCACCAGCAGCGCGAGCAGGGCCACCACATCGGCAAACCACAACGGCATGGCTCACGGGTACCGCGAGGCGCGTGCTTCGCAAGTGAGCCCATCCGACGCGCGTAGGGTTGCGCGTGCGCCGCATGCGCTCACGTGGCCCTCATCTTCGACGGCGTTGCGGCGCTGATGGGGACCGGTAGCTTGCAGCGATGGGCGTAGGCAGGGCGTTGGTTGCTGCAGCAGTGCTGATGCCCCCGATCGTCGCATGGGCCGACGAGGATGCCCCCGAATCGACGCTCACCATCTACGGACACGTGATGCTCGATAGCGGTTACGACTTCGGCGAGATCGGCGATCCGAACTGGTTCGACGTGTTGCGTCCGACGAAGCTGCCGCGCTTCGAGGATGAGTACGGCGACGGCGGGCGCACGTTCTGGGGCGTGCGCCAGACCCGTTTCGGCGTCAAGGCGAAGACGCCGCTGCTCGACGAGGAGCTCAAGGCGTGGTTCGAGTGGGAGCTCTTCGGCGTCGGCGACGATGCGGGCCAGACCACCTTCCGCTTGCGCCACGCCGTCGGGGAGTGGAAGCAGTTCCGGTTCGGCCAGACGTGGTCGCCCTTCATGGACATCGACGTGTTCCCCAACTCGATCGAGTACTGGGGCCCGAATGGCATGGTGTTCTTCCGCAACGTGCAGGCCGCCTGGATGCCGATCCAGGGCGAATCGCGCGTCACGATCGCCCTCGAGCGACCGGGCGCGACGGCGGATGAAGGCCAGTTCACGGAGTTCCCCGCGCTGGAGATGATCGTCCCGCGCTTCCCCGTGCCCGACCTCTCCGCCGAGGCACGGCTCGGCGGCTCGTGGGGCTTCGTCGAGGCCGCCGGCGTCGTCCGCTACATCGCGTGGGACGACCTCAGTGGGCCGGAGACGCCCGACCTGAGCGGCCACGAGTGGGGCTGGGGCGTGAACCTCAGCTCGAACCTCAACCTCGATCCTTTCATCTTCCGGCTCCAGGCCGTGTACGGCCACGGCATCCAGAACTACATGAACGACGGCGCTGCCGACATCGGCATCGAGACCACGGGCAACCCGGCAGAGCCGATCAAAGGGGTCGCGCTACCGATCCTCGGCCTCGTCGCATTCGTCGACGCCAACTGGAGCGAGCGGTGGACGAGCACGGCGGGCTGGTCGTACGTGTGGGTCGACAACAGCAACGGGCAGGCGCCCGACGCGTTTCACACCGGCACGTACGCGCTCGCGAACCTTCTCTATCACCCGAGCCCGCGCTTCTTCTTCGGACCGGAGCTCCAGTACGACCGCCGGACGAACTTCGACGACGGCTTCGCCGTCAACGACTTCCGGATCCAGGTGTCATTCAAGTTCTTGTACGAGCGAACCATCGGAGGTGCACCGTGAAGAGATGGATGATCGAGATCGTTCCGATCGTGGGCTTGGCCGCACTGGTCACCGCCGCAGGCGCTCAGCCGGCCCAGCGACCGCAGCAGGCGCCCGCATCTGACGCGATCGCGGTGGCGGTGAAGAACGCGCACGCGAAGTACCAGAACCTCAAGGAAGGCAAGAACGCCGACTACATCCCGGCGCTCGCGAAGGTCGATCCGAACCTCTTCGGCATCGTGGTGGTCACCGTCGACGGCCGCGTCTACACCGCGGGCGACGTGAAGACCGAGGTGTCGATCCAGTCGATCTCGAAGGTGTTCACGCTGGCGCTCGCGATGGCCGATCGCGGCCCCAAGTACATCGCCGACACGATCGGCGTCGATGCGACGGGCCAGGTGTTCAACTCGATCGAGGCGATCGAGCAGCACAAGGGCGCGGAGATGAACCCCCTCGTCAACCCCGGCGCGATCGCGACGACGAGCATGGTGAAAGGCACGACCGGCGAGGAGCAGTGGAAGCGCATCCTGGCGACGTACAATGCGTTCGCCGGCCGCAACCTCAGCGTGCTCGAGCCCGTGTATCGCTCCGAGGCCGCGACCAACCAGCGGAACCAGGCGATCGCCGAGCTGATGTACGCGTACGGCAAGATCAAGGAGCGCCCGCAAGAGGCGACCGACGTCTACACGCGCCAGTGCTCGGTCGGCGTCAACGCGAAGGACCTCGCGGTGATGGCGGCGACACTCGCCAACGGCGGAAAGAATCCCATCACCGGCAAGCAGGTGGTCGAGGCGCAGCTCATCCCCGAGGTGCTCGCCGTGATGGCGACGGCAGGTCTCTACGACGACTCGGGCCAGTGGCTCTACCGCACCGGCCTCCCCGCGAAGAGCGGGGTCGGAGGAGGCTTGCTCGCGGTCGCGCCCGGCAAGTTCGGCATCGCCGTCGTGTCCCCGCCGCTCGACGCGGCCGGCAACAGCGTGCGCGGTCAGAAGGCGATCACGGACATCGTCAACGCCCTCGATGCGAACCCCTACGCCGTGCAGCCGGCGCAGCAACAAGCCGCGCGTCGCTGAGGACGCATGCGCAGGCGAGTCCCTGTCATCGTCGGGTCGGGCATCGCGCTCGCCAGCGTGCTCGTGGTCGCCACCGTCGGGGGGGCCCCCCCGGCCCCCCCAAGGACAGGCCCCCCCCCCAAACACCCCAACCGAGCCCCCCTCCACCCGTCCAAAATCCAACCAGGGGGGCAGGTAGCCGCCCACCAGGACCGCGTTGAGGGGCCC
>JANRKM010000165.1:0-3103 GCA_033763475.1 Kofleriaceae bacterium | reverse complement strand
ATGTGGCACGAGCTCGGTGCGCTGTATCAGGGCCGGGCGCTGGCGCCGCTGGCGGTGCAGTACGCGGACTTCGCGGCGTGGCAGCGGTCGTGGGTCGCTGGCGACGTGCTGGCGCAGCAGCTGAGCTATTGGCGTGCGCGGCTCGGCGGCGCGGCGCCGTTGGAGCTACCGACGGATCGTCCGCGGCCGGCGGTGCTGGGCAGCGAGGGTGTCATCGTGGAGCGCACGCTCCCGCTGGCTCTCGGACGCGCGGTCGACGCGGTGGGACGTGCCGTGGGCGCGACGCCGTTCATGACGTACCTGGCGGCATTCTACGCGCTGCTGCAGCGCTACATCCGGCAGGAGGACATCTCGATCGGCACGCCGGTGGCGAACCGCGGACGTGCGGAGACGGACGCGCTGATCGGCTACTTCCTGAACACCGTGGTGCTGCGTGCGGACCTCGCGGGCAGTCCCAGCTTTAGCGCGCTGCTCGACCAGGTGCGGGACATGGCCCTCGGTGCGTATGCGCACCAGGACGCGCCGTTCGAGCAAGTCGTCGAGGCGCTGCGCGTCCCGCGGGATACGGGGCGCAGCCCGCTCTTCCAGGTGATGTTCGTGCACCAGCGCGCAGGAGCTGACGGTTCGGCGACCTGGGGGCCCGAGCTCGTGCAAGAACGCGTGGCGTTCGACGAGCGGAACACGGCGAAGTTCGAGCTGACGCTGAGTGTGCTCGAACATGCAGCCGGCGTGACGTGCGCGCTCGAGGCGAACGCGGCACTGTTCGACGCGGCGACGGTCGCGCGGATGCTCGGGCACTTCGAGACGTTGCTCGCGGCGCTGGCGGCGGAGCCGGGGCGTGCGATCGACGCGGTGGGGCTGCTGTCCGAGGGAGAGCAGGCGCAGCTGGTGCAGTGGAACACGACGGCACGGGACTACCCGCGGGAAGCGTGTCTGCACGACCTGTTCGAGGCGCAGGTGGATCGAGCGCCGGATGCGCTGGCGGTGGAGTTCGAGGGCGCGACGCTGACCTATCGCGAGTTAGACGAACGCGCGAACCAGCTTGCACACCGTCTACGCGCGCTCGGCGTGGGACCGGAGGTCCGCGTCGGGCTCTGCGTGCGGCGCTCGCTCGAGATGGTGGTCGGCGTGCTCGGCATCCTCAAGGCCGGCGGCGCGTATGTGCCCCTGGACCCGAATTACCCAGCGGACCGGTTGACGTTCATGCTCGAGGACGCCGGACTGCCGGTGGTGGTGGCGCACGACGAGCTGGCCGAGCGCGTGACGCGGCCCGACGTTCAGGTCTTGCGGATCGACGCTGAGCCTTCCGTGATCGCACGCGGTCCTCGGGACCGCGTCGCGCAGAAGACACGGGCGGAGCACCTCGCATATGTGATCTATACGTCGGGCTCGACGGGCCGGCCCAAGGGCGTAATGGTCGAGCACCGCCAGGTCGTGAACCAGGCACTCGGGTGGGGCAGCGTCGAGCGACTCGTGCCGGCGGATCGCGTGCTGCAAACCGCATCGTTGTCGTTCGACGGCAGCGTGATGGAGATCTTCCCGGCGTTGCTGTACGGCGCGACGTTGGTGCTACGCGGCGAGGACGTGCCGGCAGCGGATGAGTTGTTCGGAGAGCGCTACGCGGGGATCACGGTGGCGTTCTTTACGACTGCGTACTGGCACACGCTCGTCGGCCATGCCGTGCCGAGCTCGTACCGGCTGGTGTCGTTCGGTGGCGAGCGCGTGAATCCGGCGCTCGTCCGGCGGTGGCTCGAGGTCGCCCCGCACTGCGAGATCTACAACTGTTACGGACCCACCGAAGCGACCGTGTGTACGACCACACACTGCCTGCGGCTCGAGGACGTTCCGCCGGGCCACGAGGCGCCGATCGGCCGGCCGCTTCCGAACTACCAAGTCTACGTGCTCGACGCGCACCGGCAGCCGTTGCCGATCGGCGTGCCGGGCGAGCTGTACATCGGCGGTGACAGTGTCGCCCGCGGGTACCTGGATCGGCCGGAACTGACATCGGAGAAGTTCGTCGACAGTCCGTTCGGCTCGGGCCGGCTGTACCGGACCGGCGACCTCGTGCGCTGGCTGCCCGACGGTGCGCTCGAATTCCTGGGCCGCATCGATCACCAGGTAAAGGTGCGCGGGTACCGCATCGAGCTCGGCGAGATCGAGGCGGCGCTGCTGCAGGAAACGACGGTGGGCGACGCAGCGGTGTTGGCACGCGAGGACGAACCGGGCGACAAGCGCCTCGTGGCGTACGTGGTCGGGCGCGGAGGGCGTCTGGACGTTTCGGCGCTGCGGACACAGCTCGCCGCTGCGCTGCCCGAGTACATGGTTCCGTCGGCGATCGTGGTGCTCGACGCAATGCCGCTGACCCAGAACGGCAAGCTGGATCGCAGGGCGCTTCCGGCACCGGATCGAGGTGCGTTGTCGCAGCGGGCGTATGTGGCGCCGCGGACGGCAACCGAGGAGCTGTTGGCGGGGATCTGGAGCCACGTGCTCGGCCTCGAGCGCGTGAGCGTGCACGATAACTTCTTCGAGCTAGGCGGGCACTCGCTGCTGGTAATGCGGCTGGTCGCGCGGATCCGGCAGGTGCTGGCGGTCGAGCTTACGGTGCGCGCGGTGTTCGAGGCGCCGACGCTGGCGGGAATGGCGGAGGCGATCGGTCGCGCGACGGGGCCGGTGGCGCCGGCGCTCGTGCCTGTTCCGCGCGGGGGCACGCTCGTCGCGTCGTTCGGCCAGGAGCGGTTCTGGGTGATGGCGCAGCTGGCGGAGGGTGCGGCGTATGACATGTCGCAACTCGTGCGGCTGCGGGGCGCGCTCGACGCCGCGGCGCTGGCGCGCGCGGTGGATGAGCTGGTTGCGCGCCACGAGGTGCTGCGGACGACGCTGGCCGAGGTGGAGGAGGTGGTGGTGCAGCGGATCGCGCCGGCGCGCACGGGCGTGATGCGGATCGTCGAGGTCGGATCGTACGCGGAGGCCCGCGCGTACTGCGAAGCGCTCCTGGCGCGGCCGTACGATCTGACGACGGGCCCGCTGTTCGCGCCGGAGCTGGTGCGGATCGCGGAGGACGATCACGTGCTGGTGCTGCGGATGCACCACGTCGTCGGCGACG
>JANRKM010000164.1:0-2084 GCA_033763475.1 Kofleriaceae bacterium | reverse complement strand
GCGACCGCCTCGGCCATCTCGCCACCGAGCAGCTCGAGCTCGAGGAGCGCCTGCGCATCATCACGAGCGACGAGGAGCTCACGCGCGAGCGCCGCAAACATGCAGAGTCGCGCATCGACGAGCTGGAGCGCGCGCAGCTCGACTTCCTCGCCGAGGTCAGCACCCATCGCGACCGCCTCGACGAGCTCGCGCAGGTGCTCACCGATGCCCGCATCCGCGCCGCCCAGCTCGGCGAGAAGCGCGCGGCCGCCGAGGCCTCTGCGCTCCGCCTCGCGCGCTCCGATGCCGAGCAGGCCGCGCGCACCGAGCGCTTGGGCGCCGAGATCGAAGAGTGCGAGCGCCGCGCCACCGCGCTGCGCGAGGGCTGCGAGACGCTCGCCGCCGAGCTCGCTGCGATCCGCGAGCGGCGCGATGCCGAGGCACTCGTTCTTGGCGAGGGTCGCACCGCGTACACGACGCGCCTCGCGGCGTTGACCGAGATCGAGGTCGAAACGCGCGAGCTGCGGACCCGCGCCGACGCGCTGTCCTCGGAGGTCAACCAGCTCGAGCTGCGCGACGGCCAGGTCAAGATGACGCGCAAGGTGGTCGAGGATCAGGTCGACGAGCGCTACCAGCTCGTCCTCACAGACATCGTCCACGACTATCACCAGCGCGCTCCGATCACCCAGGTCGAGGAGGAGCGCCTCGCCGAGCTACGCGAGCTGCTGGATCGCATGGGCACCGACATCAACCTCACCGCGATCGAAGAGTTCGCGGACGTCAACCAGCGCTTCGAGTTCCTGTCGGCCCAGAAGATCGACCTCGAACGCGCGGTCGAACAGCTCCAACGCGCGATCGACAAGATCAACAAGACCAGCCGCAAGCTCTTCAAGGACACCTTCAACTCGGTCAACGCGACGTTCAAGGAAGTGTTCCCGCGCCTGTTCCGCGGCGGTCAGGCGGCCCTCTCGCTTTCGGGCGGTGAGGACGTCGACCTTCTCGAGGCGGGCGTCGAGATCATGGCCCAGCCTCCCGGCAAGAAGAACACCACCGTCGACCAGCTGTCCGGTGGCGAGAAGGCGCTCACCGCCGTCGCGCTCGTGTTCTCGATCTTCCTCATCAAGCCGTCGCCGTTCTGCATCCTCGACGAGGTTGATGCGCCGCTCGACGAGGCCAACGTCGATCGTTACAACCAGATGGTGCGCGAGATGACCGACCGCTCGCAGTTCATCGTGATCACGCACAACAAGCGCACGATGGAATCCACCGACAACCTTTACGGCGTCACCATGAAGGAGCCGGGCGTTTCGATGCTCGTCTCGGTCAACCTCAACAAGCTGGGCTCGAAGACGAGCTCCGCGTCTGGCTCGAACAGCCAGAGCTCGTCCACGCAGACCGCGACGGCCTAAAGCCGACGGGGCGTACGCGCGCGGCGCACGCGCTGCTTTCAGAACGTGCGACGCAACGACTCGAAGCAGAACACCGTGCGGCGTGTGCAGCCATCTCGTGCGCCTCGCAGACGTATCGCGAAGTACCGTGGACGCCCACACGAGCGGGCACGTCGCATGCAGCCACGGGGTGGCATGAAGCGACACACACGCCATTTCGTCTCCAATCTCGGGTACGGAACCGCGGACTTCGCGAAGCGCACCGGCCGTGGGACCGCAGCGCTCGCGCGCCGGGTTGGCGATGGGACAGCGGACATCGCACGCCGAGTGGGACCCAAGCGCGCGGTCATCGGCGTCGCCATCTTCGGTGCCGTCGTCGCGGGCTCGATCGTCCTCGTGCGCTACCTCAAGCGGCGCCGCGAGGAGCAGATGGTCGACTATGACGCGATCGAGCAGTCCGACACGGCCGCCGGCATGCGCGCGCGCGACGGCAGCCGCAGCCGCCGCGAGTCCATGCGCCCCTCGGGCTACTGAGCGTCCCCGTCGTCACCCCAGCGCGCGACTGGCCGTGCAGGTGTGCTCCGAGCTGCTTGAAGTGCCACGTTCGGACACCGAGGCGCGACCGCGCTTCCGTCGGGTTCCCGTCGAGGTCCTTGCCGCAGCCGTGCCCTCGGATGATGTGCCTCGCGGCCCTCGAGGCCAGCAGCTCGCGGCGGT
>JANRKM010000163.1:0-4939 GCA_033763475.1 Kofleriaceae bacterium | reverse complement strand
GCGAGATCCGGAAGCTCCGCGCTCGGTCGCTTCAACGGAGCCGGCGATCGAGATCGCCGGAGAGTGGCCTTCGTCGCGCCGCAGAACTGCCAGCCCTCGGGGCTTCAACGGAGCCGGCGATCGAGATCGCCGGAGAGGGGTCACGCAGGTCCGAAAGCACTCCGGTGACTTGAACGCCGACTTGCGAGCGGTGGCGCGCGAGCCGACGAGTGGGTGCACGCCGAGCGCATCGGAACCCGTGACGAAAAGGTAGATTCGCTGATCTATCAAGGAGCTGTGGCCATGCGAGCGGTCCCCGTGGACTGGGTGCCGCTTCCGCGCTCGCGACTCGATTTCCACCCCCGATCGTGTCCGCAGTTCGGCTCCGGCGCAAGGACGAACGCCGTTCCCCAGGCGACGAACGGCTCGTGGGCAGGCTCTCGATCAGACCACTACCGCGCGCCGCTCTGGAGCCACGTACATCTTGCCGATCGCGCGGATGGACGTACTCCCTCGCCCTTCGACCGGACCGACATCGATGAAGAGGACCTGATCTTCGAGGTGGTTGATGATGTCGCCGAGCCGGGCGCGGAGCTCGACGAGCTCGCGCGCGTTCAGCTCGCAGCGGAAGACGGAGAGCTGGATGTGATCCCCCCAGCCTCGCATCAAACGGTAGACGCGCCGCAGACGCTTCGGGCAGGACACGTCGTAGCTGACCACGAACGTTTGGCGCATCCTCGCCTCACCTCGTACGGAACTCGGGGTAACCAGGGATCTCGCCCATGAGGAACCGCCCGAGAAGACGCGCTTGAACCTCGAGCACGCGGCGATAGCTGACCCGATACCCGAAGACCGGGTGGGTGACGAGCTGGTCCATCCGGCGCTCGTAGGCCAGGATGAAGTTGCGTCGGCCCGCAGGGCGGAGCGCCACGCCCGTGGGATGCGAGGTGAAGTCGGCGGCCTCGACGACCCCGTTGTTGATCGCAGAGATCACCGTGGAGTCGGCGATGATCGGACGGAACTCCTCCATGAGGTCGAGGGCGAGCGACGGACGCCCGAAACGGGGCTGATGGTAGAAGCCGAGGAGCGGGTCGAGACCAGCCGACGCGATGACCTGGGCGAAGTCCTTCGTAAGCAGGGAGTAGGCGAGCGAGAGGAGCGCGTTGACCGGATCCCGAGGAGGACGTCGATTGCGACCGTCGAGGTCGAACGTCTCGGCCCCGATCCCCTTGAGCATGCCCGAGAACGCGCCGAAGTAGCTACGCGCTGCCGTCCCCTCGATCCCGAGCAGCGCGGGAATTGACTCGGCGTTCTCGGCCTTCTTCGCGAGCTGCTCCAGCTCGAAGAGGGTCACCTCGGGTGGCTTGGCGTGATTCCGACGCAGCAGCGTCCGCGCGTTTCGGATCTTCGACGCAACGATCCCCCGCGCGAGCTGGAGACAGATCTCCGGCTCGCCCATGGCGCGATGCTGCGCGACGCGCAGCTCGACGTTCTTGGACTCGACTCCGGTCGCGCGTCCATAGAACCAGCCGCCGGTGCTGAGGAAAGAGACGGAGACTCCCCGTTCGAGGATGGCGCGGAGCGCCTGGGTCGAGATTTGGACGTTGCCGAAAAGGCTGACCTGAGAGACGTTCGGCAGCCGAGCGCGGGTGTCGCCCTTCTTGCCGCGCACGACCAGCTCTTCGCCCGAGAGTGAGATCTTTGCGCCTTGCTCCTGGACGTAGAGCGGAAGCTCGTCGTCGCGGGCTGGCTGCAACCGCCGGAGCACGACCTCTCGCTCGACCGGACCGTCTTCAGGCCCTTCGTCGACCGTCGGCCAGAACTGATCCATCGCGTTCGTGGACGCCGCTTCGACCGCGTCCTCGCCCGGGGCGAGCCCGCGCAGGAGGTTCACCTCGTCGGGCAGGCAGATCCCGACGAGGGAGCATCCCTCGCAGCTTTTGCTGTCGACGAGCGGATCGGGCAGCACGCCCGCGGCGGTCAGGTCCTTCGCACGGCGCGCCGCTCGTTGCGTTATCTCCACGAGCTCGTCGCTGATCTCGATCCGAACGCGACGGCGGGTACGTGCGAAGTAGATCTCCCCGTGGTCGCAGCGGTACCCGTGCTCGCGGAGCAGGAGGACCTGCGCGCATACCTGGGCACGCTCCGGGAGGTGCGCTCCCTCGGGTACGTCCGGCGCCGCCCCGCGCTTGTACTCGATCGGGACGACCACGCCGTCCTCGCTGCCCTCGACGACATCGATCTTCGCGGTCACGCCGAGGCTCACGGACGAGAGCCAGATCGACCGAGCTTGATACGGCGGCGGCCCCGCGGCCTCCTCGTCGCTTTCCTCGTCGTCTGCCTTCGCACGCCGCTGCTGCGGGTTCGGGGGCGACGCTGCTGGCGGGAGCTGCCCGCCCGCGACGTCGGCGCGGGCATGGACGGCGCGACCGTCCACGGTGAAGGCGTTGTCGGTGAACTCGCCCTGCGCCCACTCGAGGTACATCAGCCTCTCGCAGTAGATTGCCTCGTTGATCATCCGCGCGGGGACAAGCTCCGGCGGTTCCGTCGCGAGCGGAAGCCGCCGAGGCAGCGGCTTCGCGCGCGGCATGCTCGGCGCGTCGTCGAGTTCGTGCTCGGCCATATTCACCCCAGGCCCCAAAAACGGGCAATCCGCATAGTGACACAACCCGACGGGAGATTCCCAACACGCCGCAGTTCGGACCGCGCTGCTGCGCCGGCGGCGTCCGGATCGCGGTCAGAAGGAACGAGGCGAGCATGAAGTCTCTCGAGGGCAGGTCGTCAGGCTTGGACAAGGACGCGACGCGCACGGCAGCCGGCGGGTCGCTCGCACCTCCGGACACCTGCGACGAATGGTTCGACCGCTTCCACGACTACCGCCTCAGCCTCGGGTACCAGTCATCGCGGTACGCGTGGGACGCCTGGATCTCTCCGTTCATCGGCGTGAAGGCCTGGGGCGAGGTCACGCCCGCAGATGCCGAGCGCATTCGAGACACGCTCGATCGCGCGATGGCCGAGCGACGCGCACGCGGGCCCGGAGCGCGGCGGCTGCTCGGTCGCTCAGCGTCGGACGTATGGCGATTGCTCCTCACGTGCGTGCGCGCCGCGAAGCGCACCAAGCGCGGCGACCTCCGCGCCCTTGCCGGTCGACCAAACCCGCTCGAGGACATCGAGCCTCCGGGCGACCGTTCGACGCGACAGTCGCGCGCGAAGCCGTTCATCTACCCGAGCGAGGCCGCCCAGCTCTTCGCGTGCACGCGGGTCCCGCGCGCGTGGCGCGAGCTCTACGCGATCGCGGGTTACCTCTACCTCCGCCCAGGCGAGCTCCTCGTGCTCCGATGGTCCGACGTCGATCTCCGCCACGGCGTGGTGCGCGTCGAGCGGGCCTGGGGCTACCTCCGACAAGAAGAGAAGGGAACGAAGACCCGCGCGGGTACCCGCGACGTCCCCATCCACCCCGAGCTTCACCCTCTGCTCGACCGAATGAAGGGGCCTCCGGCGGCTTTGGCCGTCCCGTGCCTGCGGTCGGTACACCGCGTGTCGGTCCCGCAGATCTTCCGGGCGCACCTGCAGCTCGCGGGTGTGCATCGGCGAGCGATGCACACGAGCACGATGACGACGGTACGCGCCAGCTTTCGCTCCTGGCGCGACTCGGGCCTGACGTGGCTCGCCCTTGCCGGCGTGGACGTGGGCCGCATCGCGCGGCGTGCGGGCCACGAGGATCTCCGCATGACCTTGAAGTACGTGAAGCAAGCAGAGGACCTGACTGGCCAGCTCGGTACGCCGTTCGCGCCGTTGCCGCGCGAGCTCGTCGATGCGTGATGGCGAGCCAGCAGTCTCCGATCGAGCAATGTGTGCTACATCCGTTGTTATGCCGATGTCTCGCCCGGGAAAGACACGAACCCTCTCGATCTCCGTGGATGCCACCACGGACAAGATCCTCAAGGAGGAAGCACGCGCGAGCTTCGACGGCAACGTGTCGAAGCTCATCGCCGCGATGGCGCGCGAGGCGCGGCGCAAGGGCGCGCTGGAGCGGCTTGCCGTCTGGTCTGGGTACTCGAAGCTCTCCGAGCGCGAGCGCGACGCGATCGAGGCCGAGATCCAGAAGGACCTGGCGGGGCAGCGACCCAAGAAGAGGCGCAGCGCTGCATGAACTACACCCTCGACAGCGGAGCGCTCATCGCGCTCGAGCGCCGCAAGCAGCGCGCGATGCACGTGCTGCAGACGGGCGCGCGGGTGGTCGTGCCGGCCCCGTGCTTCGCCGAGTGGTGGCGCGGACGCACGGATCATCGGGAAGACATCAGCCGCGCCGTAACAATCGACTGGCTCGACGCGCGGACCTTGCGGCTCGCAGGCGAAGCGCTCGCGTCGCTGCCGCGTAAACGGGACGAGTGTTCGCCCACGGTGGACGCGATCGCGATGGCGTCCGCGGCTTCCCGCGAGGGAGACGTCCTCGTCACGTCGGATCCGGAAGACATGTTCCGGCTGCAGACGTTCTTCCCGGCCGTGCGCATCGTCGCCGTGTGAGACGCGGAGACGGCGTTGGATCGAAAGTTCGAGCCCCCGCTCTACGCTCGCGAGGGCGTGACGTGAGGCAGGTCTGGATCGTTGAGCCCGAGGCGCGCACCATGGGGTGCTTCGGCTCGACGGAGAGGGGTTCCGACTGACCGTCGTCGCGAATCAGGACGACAAGCTGCGCCTCGAGAGGTTCAAGGCGCTCGCGCTCGACGTCGCCGTTCATTGGGCGCAGCGACGTCTCATCGATGCCGCTAGAGTGGCGCTCGGAGTCGGGCAGCCACCCCCTCATCGATCCGGAGCAAGACAAGAGGATGACTGGGAATAGGACGCGAACGGGAGTCGAGTGGGTGGGAGGACTCGTGTCGATGCCCGCCTACGTGACCGGCGAGGGCGAGCCGTATCGGCCGGAGGCCCTCTTCTGGATCGGCTCGGATAGGGCCGT
>JANRKM010000162.1:0-27345 GCA_033763475.1 Kofleriaceae bacterium | reverse complement strand
ACCGCGGACGCCGTGCCCTCGCGCGAGGACGCGGACCCGCTCTTCTTCACAGACATGTTCAGCATCGTGACCTAAACCCAACTGGCCCTCGACGGTAATTACGACTGGGTCAGCTGTCTCAAGCACGTTGGCACAGAGGGAGGCGAATGCCGAGGGGTGCCCACGCGGAGAGCTGCGTGAGGCCGGCCATGGTCGACACCGACGCTAATGGCTCGCCGTTGTCGGAACGAATCGCCCCGGGCAGGCCGTACTTCGTGAACAGCTCGACGAAGACCTGCTTGACGTTCGCCGTCGTGGGGTGATGCAGCGCCGTGCATGCGAGCAGGTATCGCGACGCGGCGTCCATGACGGTGAGCGGATAGCAGCGTCGACCGTCCCGTGTTTCGAACTGACCTTTGAAGTCGACACACCAGACGTCGTTGGCTTCGCGACACGCACGAAACGGCCTGGTGCGTGGTGCGACGCGGAGTCGCCTACGGCGAGGCTTCACGATGCCGTGCTTCTTCAAAATCGATCCGATCGTGCTCGGTGCTGGCCATCGCAAGTGTGGCCAGTGCTCGACCAGACGCGCGCGGAGCGCGACCGGTCCCACAAGGGGAACTGCCGCTTCTGCGACAAGACCAGGCGGACCTGCTTCGTCGGGGTCGTGCGCGGGTGCGAATGCGGTCGTCGTGACTTCTCGTCGGTGCTTCGCTCTTCGCGAAACGCCGCGCCCACTGTACCCGGTCTGTCGCGAGATCCCGAACGCCGCGCACAACGCGGCCCGCGTGATCTCATTCCACTTCCACTCGCGAACGAATTGCTCACGCTGGGACATCGGACACGCTGTTCTCCAGGGCATCGCCCGACGGAAGGCACGAGCACTCTGTCAGCGATGTATCCGGTTCGGACCCTTCGTTGTGGTCCCAGAAAATATCGGCGAAATCAAAGCCGCGAGTATTGAACATGATGACCGCGCTTGATAGATTGGAACTATGCAGGGGACGAGGACGACGGGGACGCTGAGAACCGAAAGGCGTGCAGCGCGTCGACGTGTCGCGCGCTCGGTTCACGAGCAACTCGGGCTGCTGAACGCTGCGGGTACCGAGCCCATCTCACGCAGAGGTGGCAAGCGCCCCGGCGCAGGGCGGCCGCCGAAGGGCGACCGTGCCGGCGCGGCTCACAAGCGGCGGGTCGCGTTCTCGGCGAGCCAGCCGCTTCACATCGTGCTGCGCGTCGAGAAGGCGGTGATCGACGCTGCGGGCGGACTACGGAAGCGCGCGATCTATCAGGCCATCCGCGAAGCGACGCTCGTGGTCGCTCGTCCCGAGCACAGCGAGCAGTTCCGCATCGTGCACGTGTCGATTCAGCGGACCCACGTGCACCTGGTGGTCGAGGCGCAAAACAAGGGTGCACTCGCGCGTGGAATGCAGAGTTTCCAGATCTCGGCAGCGAAGCACATCAATGCGGCTCTGAGCCGTGGGAAGAGCCTGCGCCGACGCCGACGCGGTCGCGTGTTCTGCGACCGCTATCACTCCGAAGTCGTCAGCTCTCCCCGGCACGCGCGGCACGTCCTCTCCTACGTTCTCAACAACTGGCGCAAGCACCGCGAGGATCGCGACCGTCACTCGCGCGGGTGGCTCGTAGATCCGTTCTCGTCGGGTTGGTCGTTCAGTGGCTGGAGGCAACTCGAGGGGCGCCTGACCCTGTGGAACGTGCCCGAGAGCTACGTGCCCATGTTCGTGTGGCTTCCACGCACGTGGCTACTGTCAACGGGCTGGCGACGACACGGACTCATCGATGCGCGCGAAGTGCCGCGCTCGACGGAACAACGGCGGCGCCTGGGTTCGAGGTAACCGGAAACCACGATGTGGCCGCGCGTAGATGGCGACGAGGTGGCTGTCAAACGTCATCAAGAACTGCCCCTGAAACGCCATAACTGACCCCACCTATGCGTTCGTTGGCTGGTCTTCCCCGAGCCGAGAAGCCCGGCTGGTTATTCGGCCGTAGGTGGTGCGACGCGGTGGCGGCGTTCTGGTCGCGGCGCCGGTAGCAACGCGCGGTGGTGGTGCGGCGGTGGTGGTGCGGCGGTGGTGGCGAGGCGGTGGTGGCGAGGCGGTGGTGGCGCCGCGGTGGTGGCGCCGCGGTGGTGGCGCCGCGGTGGTGGTGCTACGGCGACCATGCCGCGTGTGCGTGGTTGGATGGCGGCAACTTTGGTCGAGCACGCGCCGTCAGAACGTGCATGGCGGCAGACCCAATGTCGCCCCAGGCGCGAGAACGAGGTCAAAGCGGGGTTGGACGCCGACGGGTCCGCGCAGATGCGGCTCTGGAGGTGCTCGGGAGGCGGGCTATGCGATCGAGATCTCGCGCACGACGGCGTCGAGGACCTCGGTGCCCCATGCGAGGCCAGCGATCGGGACGCGCTCGTCGTGGCCGTGGAACATGTCGGCGAAGCGGATGCCGGAGCCGCGCTCGATCTTGATAGGCGAGAAGCCGTACCAGCGCGCACCCATCTGGGTGAAGTACTTGCCATCGGTGAAGCCGGGGATCAGGTAGGGCACGACGACGGAGCCCGGATCCCGCGTCTCGACATTGCGGCGGATCGTTTCGAACAGCGGCGACTCGACGGGCTCGGTGACGATGGGCGGCGCCGACTTCATGATCTCGAGCTCGACGTCGGGCCCGAGCACCGCACGCAGCTCGCGGAGGAAGTCCGCGTCGGTCTGGCCGGGCAACGTGCGGCCGTCGATCTCGAACTCGGCGACGCCGGGGATGACGTTGGTCTTGCTGCCCGCGCGCACGACGGTCGCGGACGCCGTGTTGGAGAGCAGCGCGGAGAAGCTGCGCGCGAACGAGACGCCGGGCACGAGGCGCGCGATGCGGCTCAGCAGCTGCGGTTGGGCGACGAGCTTGAGGAGCGGCTGGATCAGTGCGGGTTGCTGTGCGCGGATGCCGTCGATGAAGTCGGCGATCGCCTTGGTCGTGTGGACGGGCAGCGGCGTGCGACCGAGGGCAGCGAGGGCCTCGCCGAGGCGCGTGATGACGCTGTCGTGGCGCGGCATCGAGCCATGCCCGGGCTCGCCGGTCACGCGTGCGCGCACCCAGCAGAAGCCCTTCTCGGCGACCTGGATCGGATAGAAGGTGTGGTCGCCGAGGTGGAGCGAAAAGCCGCCCACTTCGCCGAGGGCGTATTCGGCTTCGATCAAGGAGCGGTGGTTCTCGACAAGGAACTTCGAGCCGAGGTCACAGCCGGCCTCCTCGTCGGCGACGCCCGCGAAGATGATGTCGCGGTCGAGCTTGGTCTCGGTGGCGGCGAGGCGCCGGACCACGGCCGCGGACATCGCTGCCATGTGCTTCATGTCCACCGCGCCGCGTCCCCACAGGCAGCCCTCGAGCTCCTCGCCCGAGAACGGCGGCTTGCGCCACTTTGTGGGATCCGCCTCGACGACGTCGAGGTGCGCGGTCAGGAGCAGGGGCGGGCGCTTGCCGGTTCCGCGATGGCGAACCACCACGTTGGTGCGGCCGGGCTCGGCCTCGAGCAGCTCGCTCGGAAGGCCCACCTCGGCGAACTGGTCGCGGAGGTACTGCGCGCACTGCCGCTCGTTTCCAGGAGGATTCGTCGTGTCCATGCGCAGGAGTGCCTGACACATTCGACGAGCGTCCTCCGCGAGCGACGGCAATTGCATCCGCGAACTCTACGCGGAACGCAGGCGAAAACGATGAACGCCGGCCCCCTTCAATCGGTGGCCGGCGTTCAGTAAGGGAAGCCACGGGCTCGCGCGGGTAAAGGGCCGGCGCGACGAGGGAGGGAGGAGACCTCGCCGCGCCGGCGAAAAGGTGAGGTCTGGCGACAGAATCAGGGATCGCCAGACCTCGTGAGGCCTCGGTGGCAACGACCAGGAAGCACCTAGACCTCGAACCAACAGACGCCAAGCTGGGAGCCGCACGGCGGGCCAGGAGCTGGTCAGTTCGCGTCGACGGCGTGCATGTGTCACTTCTCACGAAAACGTCCACGTACACGTTCGGCCGCCCGCCCCGGGCCTTTGAAGGCGATGGCATTGCCCCCGAGCTCGGCCATCGAAGACCAACAGGCGCCGGACGTGCAGTGCACCCAAAACCCGAGAACGTGCACCACCACTACGGGCCCGAGCTCGTCTTCGCGGCGAGCGTGGTTTCTCCTTTCACGTCGAGGAGTGGCTCGAGGCGCTTGAAGGTGCGGTAGCCGAAACCCTTCACCCGCCGGAGGTCCGCGATGCGCTTGAAGCCGCCGTTCTTCTTGCGCCAGGTCACGATGCGCTCGGCTTTTGCGGGCCCCACCGATGGCAGCATCATGAGTTGTTCCTCGGTGGCCGTGTTGAGGTTGAGCTTGCCGGCGACATCCTTCTTCGCCGCGCGTGGGGCACGGGCGTCGTCGTGCGCGGGGGTGGTGAGCGCCTGCGCAGCCGGTGCCGCACGCGCGGTCGAGGCGGTCATCCACGTGCCCCCCATGGCGAACAGGAGTGCGCACGCCGCAAGGATGGGCGTCACGGAACGTCTGCACGCACGCGCGAGCGAACCGGACGACACGCGTCGCCACGCATCGATCCGTGCACCGCCGAGCCTGCGAGCCGCAGCCCACACGTGAACGAAGGCTCCGCCCAACGCACGTACCCACGCGCCCAGTGACACTTGCCCAACCTTGTCGAGCACGGCACGACATCGCCTGCGAGCCGCAGCCCACACGCGAACGGGGGCACCGCCCAGCGCGCGTACCGACGTGCCCGGCGACACGCACCGAATTCCGTCGAGCATCGCATGGACATGCGCACGGGCCGCGCCCCACCCGCGAGCGACGGCAGCGCGAAGCGCGTGTAGCAGCACGAGGACCAGATTCACGATGGTCATGGCACGCTCCTCGGCTCAGAACGGGATCGCGTCCGCAGTGGGCGCGTGGATGGTGACGCTGGTGCCCGCGGTGCGACTGGCGGCGGCCTGGGCGCCATTCGCACGGTAGGCCTCGCGACGGCGCAGGTCCTCCTCATCGAGGACGCGCAGCTGCAGCTTCAAGCCCTTGCCGGCCAAACCGCCGGTCGGGATCGCGTCGATGTAGAGGTTCACCGAGCCATCGACGTTGTCGTACGCGCGGCCGACGCTCATCCACCACTCGCCACCGTTGGCCTTCGGGATCGGGGCCAGCACCTTGTACTCTCGCTTTTGCACGACTGTTCTCCTTTCGACGCGTTTGCTTGCGTCGTGGAGGCGAGGAGCAAGGCGAGGGCCGGCCGAAGTTGCCGAGATTGCTTGGTGGCATGTCCGGATGGTCCGAATGCCGGACACGATTGTCCGCGATTCGGACAAAGACCGGACGCTACTTGCCGAGCGAGATGTCGAGGCGCGTCGTGCGCTTGTCGTCGACGCGGACCGAGCGGCGCACCATGATCGGCGCACCGTAGACGAGCTTGCCGTCTTTCACGGTCGGGATGGGTGGCTGCCAGATAGTGAGCTCGTAGGTGCCCAAGGGGAGCTCCTCGATACGATAGCGGCCACGGTCGTCGGTGAGCGCGTAGTACGGGGAGTCGACGCCGATGGCCCACGCGGCGCCGAGCGTTTGATCCTCGCCTTCGATCTTCGTGATGCCGTACGTGGCCTGGAGGACGATGCGGCCCCCCTCCTCGAGCTCGTGCGTCGACGCGGTGCCAGCGGGCGGGCTGATCTTGATGTGCGCGGGCTTGGTGTCGCCATGAATGGCGAGGGCGGCAGGCACGGGCGCGATGATCTGGAGCCGTGGCGCGAGCTCGCAGCCACGCTTGAAGACGCTGCCGCCGACGGTGTACGGGCGCTGATCGCCGCTGGCGTGGACGACGGCGCGGCCGGTGCGCACGCGTTCGATGTAGACGATCGCGCCGGGGAGGGAGCGGTCCTTGTTGGCGTGGATCGGCGAGACGGTGCCGCAGGCCGTGGTGAGCGTGGGGGTGGCGCCGCGCCACCAGATGGTTCCCTCGACGACGCCCTGGAGGTTGCGGGTGACCGTGAAGCCCGGCGTTCGTGGCGCGGTCGGGTAGGTCCACGGCGGTACGCGGTAGCTCGCGTACGTCGCGCCGCCATAGCCGGGGCCGCCATAGCTGTCGTCACCAAAGGGATCGTTCTCGTCGTTGTCGCGCCGCGGCGTCTCGGTGCGCGCCGTGCGGACGGGCTTGCGCTCGGCCGTGAGCAAGCTCGTCGAGGCACGCGCGAGCTGGCCGTGGCCATCATCGCGATCCCTGTCCGTGGCGTCGCGGCCGGCCGGCG
Organism: Kofleriaceae bacterium; assembly: GCA_033763475.1. GTDB lineage: Bacteria > Myxococcota_A > Polyangia > Haliangiales > Haliangiaceae > JABFXX01. The sequence continues at coordinate 21,099 of JANRKM010000162.1, read as the reverse complement.
GCAGCGGGGGGGCAGCCTGACGGCAGGCGACCAGCGCGAGCACGACATATGCGGCGCGAGCCATCCCCCCAGCATGACCCGAGGCGCGAGGGCCTTCAATCACGGCTGTCCGCCGAAGTATCCGTCCAGCTGCTGTGCGGTGGCGCCCAGGATCGCCCGCGCGTCGGCGATCGAGATCGAGGTGGTGTACGACACGCGCCCGCCCGTCCGCGCGAAGGAGAGATTGGTGACGACGCGGGCGAGGGGCTTGCCGAGGGCGCTCTGGATCAGACGACTGTCGGCGACGAGCTGCTTCACCTTTTCGGCAGCGCCGATCAGCTCGATCGCGTCCTTCTCGCTCCCGAAGCGCATGTTGCCGCGGACGAGCCAGCCTTGTTTCACGAGCTCCATCGCGAGCGAGATGCGATCCGGAGTCGGGATGGACTTGATGCCGAGGCCGAAGTCGTTGTCACCGAGGTCGACGCGCTTGCCATCGGGCATGATGGTCAGCACGAGCGCGGGGCCGCGCTGCTCGTCACCGGACTCCTTCTCGATGGTCCGGATGCCGCCGATCCACGCCGGCGGCTTGCCTTGCACGACGGCGTTGTCCAGGTTGCCAGGCGCGGCCGCGGTGAGACCACCAAGGTCGGTGGGTTGCGCGAGCAGGAACCAGTTCTGATACGGCGACAAGAACACGCGCTGATCACCGCGGAACGTGCGCGACCGCTTGCCGAGGAGGCCGCCCTTCACGGTCGACCAGGTCACTGGCGAGCCCGCCTGCAGGAGCTCGCGCAGCTGGGTGCGCGGTAGGTGCGTCCGGCCGACGAGCGTGGTGGCCGTCGCGTCGCGCGGAGACGGCGTCGAGATCACGAGCGTATCGAGCTTGCTCGCGACGTTCGCGCGCTGACCGCCGAACAACACCTGGTAGTCGGGCATCGGTTGCAGCAGGCGCTCGGTCTGCGCTTCCCACTCGGTGCCGCGCAGGCGATCGAAGCGGATCATCGCGGTGACCATGTGCCCGCGCGGGAAGTACGTGAGGAGGTTCGCCGCCGTGCCCGCCGTGGTGGGCGCACCGTCGACGGCGGGCTCGTTGAACTGTCCCGGCACACCGGCGCCCGAGCCGGCCTCCATCGCGATCGAGCCGGGCTCCTTGCCGGAACCAGCGCCCGCCCCCGAGCCCTCCGCCGCGGAGCCTTCACCGCCAGACCCCGCGCTCGCGACGGTGGTGGCGTCGCCGGTGGTGCCCGCATCGCCGAGCTCCGCGACGACCTGCGCGTCACCGGTGTCGCCGAGCACCTGCGCATCGGCGAGCTCCGCGACGACTTGTGCGTCCGGGGACGTGGCATCGAGCTCCGCGATGACCTGCGCGTCGGGGACGGCCGCATCTTCAGTAGTGGCGACGATCGGCTCCGCCGCATCCATCGTCGGTGCATCGGGGCGCGCGTCGCGAGGGGCATCGATCGGTGCATCGATCGGTGCATCCGGCGCTGCATCGACCAGCGCATCGACGCCCGCATCGACGGTGTAGCCTTCCGACGGCGGCGGGGGTGGCGGTACGGCGCTCGCCGGATCGACCTCGCCCCTGGTACCCGTGAGATCTTCCTCGGGGAGCTTCGCGACCTCCGCCGGCAGCGCCTCCACCTCCGGCGGCGGCGGCGCGACCTCGATGTCGACGAGCTCCGGATCCCGCGTCGTGTCGCGATCGTGGAACGCCCATACGGCGCACACGAGGGCAACGTGCGCCACCAGGCTGATCGTAAAGGCGCGGTCTCTAAGCACGATTCTCGACGAGCGACCCCTACGGCAGTAGCATCCTCACATGGCCGAGTCCAGCGAGCGAGCGCTGACCTCCGACGAGGTCGCTTACGTGGCTGCCGCACGTGACAAAGCCTTCATTCTGTACGAGGGCGTGCGCACCCCCCACCGCAGCTGTGGCATCGCGCTGGCCGAGACCTTCGGCCTGCCAACCCCGGCCTATCAGGCCCTCCGCAGGGGGGGCATCACGGGCAAGGGCACCTGCGGCGCGATCCGTGCGGGCGAGCAGGTGCTCGGTGAGCTCCTCGGTGATCCGAGTCCCACCGGGATGGTGACCCCGGAATTGCGCGCGGCGGTGACCTGGTACCAAGAGGCATGGCGCGTACGCATGTTCGCCGCCGCCCAGGCGCCCGACGTCGTGTGCGACTCGCTGGTACGCCCCCACGGCGACTTCATGGGGCCCGCGCGGAAGGCGTTTTGCACGAACCTTGCCGCCGACGTTGCAGCGCTGACCGCCGAGGCGTTATGTCGGTTCGCCCCGCAGCGCCCGGCGATTTCGCCGGTGGAGGTGCCATGAAGCTCACCAAGGAACAGGTCGCCGCCGTCGTCACCGAGGCATCGCAAAAGATGTCGAGTCCGAACTACTCGGCCGAGATGGTCGGTGGGTTCGTGCAAGGCCAGACGCCCGTCGCGCAGTTCATCAGCGCGCACGAGCGCGAGCTCGGCGGTGCAGAGGCGATCGTCAGCGTGATCTTCCACTGCGCGCTCGTCGCGCAGGCGTTCCAGCGCAATGGCGGAAAGATCCGCACGCTCTCGTACGAAGACCTCGACGCTGCGGCGCGCGGTGAGCCGCTCAAGCGCCTCGAGAAGGCGCAGTTACCGCTGCACGAGTTCATCAAGGCGAACGTCGAGAACGAGGAAGCGCAGAAGCTGATCGCGATGATCGCACTCGCGATCGACGCGACCGCCTAGGCTCCGGATCTCCTGCTGCGCACTCCCGCGGCGCTGGGCGCCCATCGCGCGCGGAGCATGGTACGACTCCGCGCATGGCCAATCCCACCGCTACGTTCGAGACCTCCCTCGGGACCTTCACCGCCGAGATCTACAAGGACAAGATGCCGATCACCGCCGGCAACTTCGTCAAGCTGGCGCAGCAGGGCTTCTACAACGGGCTCCACTTCCACCGCGTCATCCAGAACTTCATGGTCCAGTTCGGGTGCGAGTACTCGAAGGATCCGAACAGCCCGCGGTGCGGCACCGGTAACTCGCCCCTCGGCAACGTCCAGGACGAGCACCCCGCGGCGTTCAAGCTCTCGAACGAGCCGGGCACGCTCTCGATGGCGAACACCGGCCGTCCGAACTCGGGTGGCGCGCAGTTCTTCATCAACACGGTCCACAACGACCGCCTCGACTGGTTCACCCCTGGCCCGTCGAAGCATCCGGTGTTCGGCAAGGTCATCTCGGGCATGGACGTCGTGAAGAAGATCGAGACCACGCCGACGGACGGCAACGACCGCCCGCGCACGCCGGTCAAGATGATCAGCGTCACGATCACCGAGTAAGCACCCCCGGGTCACCACGCTGCAACAGGCCGCCACGGCCGCTCGTTCGGCCTGCGCTTGTGGTGTGATCACCGCCCATGGTCGGTCGGTCAGCGTCGGGGTTCGTCACCCTCGGGTGGCTGTGCGCGATCGCGTACGCCGACCCCGTGCGCGGTGTTGTCATCGACAAGGCGACCTCGCGTCCGCTCGTCGGGGCGACGATCGTCATCGAGCGCGGTGACATCGTCACCACTGACCACGACGGCTACTTCACGGTCGAGCTCGATCCGACGATCCGCGAAGTGACGATCGCCGCGCCCGGCTTTCGTGCACGCACGGTGACGCTGCCGGCGGATCGCACGCGGCTCGTGCGCGTCGAGCTCGCGGCGACGTCGGGTGCCGAGGTGATCGAGGTCACCGGCAAGTCCCCCGTCGAGACCAAGCCGCTCAGCTACCAGCTCACCGCCGACGAGATCCGCCTCATCCCGGGTGCGGGCAATGACATCTTGCGCGCGGTGCAGTCGCTGCCGGGCGTCGCGCGCATCCCGTATTCGTTCGGCGGTCTCGTGCTACGCGGCACCTCACCGCGTGACACCGCCGTGTATCTCGACGGCATCGAGGTGCCGCTCGCGTTTCACTTCGGCGGAGTGACCTCGTTCTACCCGGGGGGCATGCTCGCGGACCTGTCGCTCACGTCGGGCGGCTTCGACGCCTCCTACGGGCGCGCGCAGGGCGGCATCGTCACGCTGACGACGCGCGAGCCGCGCACGGATCGCTGGCGCCTCGGCGGCTCCGTCGGTCTCCTCGACTCGAGCGTGCAGGCCGAAGGCCCGTTGCCCAAGGGTGGCGGCATGATCGTGGGCCTTCGCCGCTCGTACTTCGACACGATCCTGTTGCCGTTCGTCGGCACGAGCACCCCGCTACCGAGCTACTGGGACTTCCAGCTGCGCACCAGCTGGGGCGATCCGAAGCGCGGCGGGCGCATCACGCCGATGCTGTTCACGTCGATCGATGTGGTCACGGGCAACGACATCGTCGTCACGTCGTCGTTCGCGCGCGCGGCGGTGCCGTACACGCGCCAGTGGGGCCCCACGACGTTGCGCGTCGTGCCCTGGATCGGCCAGAACCAGCTCTGGTACGAGGACAAAGCGACCGCGCAAAAGTTCTCGCGCCCCACGTTCCCGGGCGGCGTGCGCGCCGAGCTCACGCGCGACACGCCGTGGGGGCATATCCGCGGCGGTGCCGAGCTCTCGGGCGGCTTCCTCGCGCAGTGGGAGGCGAACTTCGGCAGCGACATCGACGGCCCCGCGAACCTCAAGGGCGATACGACGCTGTGGTGGAGCGACATCGCGCTATGGAACGAGGTGCGCGTGAAGCTCGACGACGATCGGTTCGCGATCAAGCCGGGCTTGCGCGTCGAATATTTCGGGCTGACCGGCGAGCTCGTCGTCGATCCGCGCATCAACATTCACCAGCAGCTGGGAGGCGGAATCACGCTGCGCCAGGCGCTCGGGCGGTATCACCAACCTCCGACCCCGGGGGACATGGATCCCAACAACGGCAATCCGCAGCTCGATAGCTCGTACGTCGATCAAGCGTCGCTCGGTTTCGACGCGCAGCTGCCGTACGACATCCTCGCGTCGTTCACCGCGTTCTTCAACTACGGCCGCAACATCGGCGTGCGCGTACCCAGCCCGCACCCGGGCGGCGACGTGCCCGAGCTTTCCCTCGGAGGGCTCGGCCCGACGTTCGAGCTGCTCCTCGAGAAGCAGCTCGGCTTTGCGATCTATCGCGAGGACATTGGACGCATGCGCAGCGCCGGCGGCGAGCTCCAGCTCAAGCGCCACGTGGGCACGTGGTTCACCATGCTCGCGTACACGATCTCGCGCGCGCAGCGCACCGACGATCCGCGTGTGTCCGATGGCTGGCGGCCGTTCGAGCTCGACCAGCGTCACAACCTGCAGGTCGCCATCTCCAAGCAGCTGCGCCGCTGGCGACTCGGGGCACGGTTTCAGGTGGTCTCGGGCAATCCGTACAGCCCCGAGCGCCTCGAGGACACCGGCGCCGGCGAAGGTCTCTCGCTCGTGACCGACCCCTGGGGTGGCGTGTTGCCCACGTTCATCTCGTTCGATCTGCGTGTCGACCACCGCTGGCACCGCCGATGGGGCGACATCAACCTCTACTTCGACATCCAGAACATCGTGAACCGGCGCAACGTCGAGGGGCGCGAGCTCGATTGGGACACGAACGCGGAGGCCGACATCCTCGGCCTGCCGATCGTGCCGTTCATCGGCGTCGAGTTCCTGCCTCTGCGCTGACGCGGCCTGGCGCCTCAGGGCTTCGCGGTGGGCTTGGTGGAGGTCGCTGGCGCGTGCTTCTCGACGACCTTCTTGGGGCCGAGCACCTGCAGAAGCCGGCGATACGAGTTCTGCGTCGGCTCGCCACCCTCGCAGTTGCGCGGCTCCATCTCGCCGCACGCCGTGTCCTTGTCCATGAACTTCTTCGTCCCGCACGGCTTCAGGTACGTCATCACGTCACTGCACAGATAGCCGTGGTCGAGGCCGTAGGCGTGTGCGACCTCCATGCCGATCGTCTCGCACACTGTCTTCACATCGTTGTTGAGCTGCGTCGCGAACGCGAACACGACGGGCTTCGCGATCACGCCGCCGTGGAATGGTGCGAGGCCACCGACGCGCTGATCGGTGACGCCGAGGTCACTCGGGCGTCCACCCACCGCGACGAGCACGAAGTCTTTGCCGCTGGTGGGACGCTTGTCGACGACCTCCACGTCGAAGGGCTCGAACAGCTTCGTCACGCACTCCATCACCTGCTTCCACTGCTTGTCGGTGCCGGACCACCCGGGCATCTTCGCCGCGCCCGAGCCCTCGCGCGTCGCCATGCCGGTCTCGGTGACTGCAGGCGACTTCGTGGTGGTGGTCGGCGTCTTGGTGGTGGGCTTGGTTGGGGGCTTGGTCGTCGTGGTCTTGGTCGGCGTCTTCGTCGGCGTCTTGGTCGGCGTGGTAGCGGTAGTCGGGGCGGGCGCGGCCGAGGGCTTCGCGGGGCCGTGGTCGTGTGTCGAGTGATCGTGTACGGGCTTGGCTGCCGGCGTCACGCCGGGCTCCTCGGGCGGCATCGGGTCGCCGGCCGGCTCCTCGACGGGCTTGGCGGCCTCCGTCGGAGCTTCGGGTTCGGCACCGTGGTGGTGGTGGTCTGGATCGACGTCGCCCGAGTGGGTATGAGGGGCGGCCTTGATGCGCACGTTCTCGAGCACGCTCGACACGTTGTTCGCCGAGTCGTCGATGCCCGGGGTGACCACGACCGGCTTGCGCTCGAGGAAGATGATGCGCGCCGGCGCGCGGGGCTCGCGCTTGATGATGCGCACGACCTGCCCTGGGTCTGGCATCTGCCACTCGCCGGTCTCGAGGCGGGTGATGATCACGAGGCCGGCGGCAATGCCGGCGATGACGAGCAGCAGCACGACCACGATCGCGACGAAGAAGCCGCGACGGCGGCGATGCGGACGTGCAGGGGCCGGGGCAGGGCGGCGGCGATCAGCGCGTGACGACATCGACAGCGTGACATCGTATCCTCACGCACGGCTCGACAACCAGCTGTAGCTGAGTCTCACGCTTCGCCCATGCGCCCAAGCTTGCGAATCTCGTCGAGCTGGCTGCGCAGCTGCATCTCTTCGAGATAGTCGCGCAGACCCGGCCGAGCCTCGACGTACGCGTTCCACGCACCCTTCATGAAGGTATCGACATCGAGGCCGTGCTCGACGCACAGCGCGGCGGCTGCGGCGAGTAGATCACCGACCTCGGCGTCCCAGGGAAGGTGTTGATTGATTTTTTCCACGGAGTACTCCTCACCCGAGTGCGTAGCATCGTACGTGCCGCGCACACTCCGAAGCACGCGGGCCTCAGCGCTCGATCTTGAGGAGACATCGCAAGAGCTCGGCGACACCCCACGCCTGCGCGACGCAACCTCCAGGCGTATAAGGCTCCTCCGCGTCGAACACCTCGCCAACGAAACCGACGCAGTATTCACCTAGGTGATCGATCAAGCCGTCGAGAGCGCGCCGAGCGCCGTCGACCTCACTCGGGCGCACTCGCAGCACGGCGTCGATGTAGGGGCCGATCAGCCAGCTCCACACCGTGCCTTGGTGGTAGGCCGCATCGCGCGTGAGGAGATCGCCGTGATAGTTGCGCTTGTAGTCGGGATGCTTCGGTGAGAGCGAGCGGAGACCGACGGGCGTGAGCAACTCGCGCTCGACGGCGGTGAGCACGCTCGGCCACCGTTCGGGTGCGAGCACGGGGTTGGGCAGCGAGATCGCGAAGATCTGGTTCGGCCGGCACGCCGGATCGTCGCCGGTATCGCCATCGATGACGTCGAACAGGTGCCCCGTCGCCTGGTTCCAGAACCGCTTGTTGAACCACGTGCGCACGTGATCGGCGAGGTCGCGCAGCTCGGCGGCATACGCACCGTCACCCGTCTCCGCGACCCACCCCTCGAGCAAGCGGAGAGCGTTGTACCAGAGCGCGTTGATCTCGACGGCCTTGCCACGGCGCGGGGTGACGACCCAGTCGCCGGCCTTCGCATCCATCCACGTCAGCTGATACCCCGGGGCGCCCTGCGCGAGGAGGCCGTCGGCGGGATCGACGCGAATCCCGAACCGCGTCCCGACAAGATGGTGGTGCACGATGTCGCGCAACAGAGGAACGAGCTGGGACAGCGTGCGTTGATCGCGGCTCGCGCGGTAGTAGCGATCGATCGCGTGGAAGAACCACATCGTCGCATCGGCCGTGTGGTAGTGGCCCTCGTTCGCACCCTCGGGGAACATGTTGGGGACAAGGCCGTCGCGGACGTGATGCGCGAACGTGCGTAGGATCGAGCCGGCCTCGGCGAGGCGGCCCGTGCTCAGGCATAGACCCTCGAGCGAGATCATCGTGTCGCGGCCCCAGTCGGTGAACCAGTGATATCCGGCGATCACCGTCCACGCTTCGTCGCCCATCACGCGGGCCCGGATCTTGTCCTCGTGGCGACCGGCTGGGCGGATGACGAATTGATCCGCGGCGAGCACCAGCTCCGCGGCGGCACCCACACGCGCGGCCGGCGGCGCGGCGTCGAGCAAACGATGACGGCGTTCCACCTCGGAGGCGAGGACATCTTGGGGGCCGAGCGACATGATGGTCTCCCAACTCTCCGTCGAGGCGATCAGTGCCACGGACCCGCCGGGCGGCACGTCGGCGCGGAAGCGGCCCGGGCTGTACAGCTTGCCGCGCGACGCATATCCACGGCTCTCCTCGGTGACGTAGGCGATGTCGGGCACCGTCATCGGCTGGATGACAAACGTCGGTCGGGGCGAGACCAGCCGGAACCTGAGGTTGGGGAGCGGGTCCGGCGCGTCGAGCTCGATACGATCACCGAGTGCATGCAGCGGATACGCCTCGGGCACCGCGACGGACACCGGGTCATCGTGCCCGCGGAACTGCAGCGCGGGGCGCAGCTCGAGGCGCACCGGGCCGCCCTCGACGAGGCGGTAGATGATGGCCGTGGTGTTATGGCCGTACGCCATCACCAGGCGCTTCTCGAACACCACGCCATCGCCCGCGTAGCGCCACACCGGCAACCCGAGCACGAGCTCGAACTCGACGAGCTCGAGCCGATGGCCGCACGAATAGGCCGGAGGTACCCAGCCAACATCCGCGCGGTGCCCGTTCGGCAGCTTCACGCCCTCGGCGAGCGAGTTGAGCATCATCACGCGCCCGGCGGGGTTCGGGAGAGCGGCGATCAATGCGCCGTGATAGCGCCGCGTGGGAACGCCGCCGATGGTGCCGGCCGCATAGCCGCCGAGGCCATTGCAGACGAGCCATTCACGGCGATGTAGCACTTCGTTCGAAGAGCCGGGTGGGATGGAGGGTGGACGATGTGGATCGTCGCTCATCACGTGCCATTCTTGAGGGTGGGATCCAGCGGGATCGCCGCGTCGTGATCCGGTACGAGCAGCACGGCGCTGCGAGCGGGAAGCCAAAGTCGTTCGCGCGTGAACGTCGGAGGCGTGCCGTGCCCGCCGTACCGGGGATCCTCGCTCGACCACAGCAGGCGCCAGCCCATGCCCGCGACGGGGGCGAGCAGCGGCTCTGGCACCGCGCGTCGCGCGAGCGTCGTGCCGAGATTCACGAGCAGCAAGCGATCATTCGACGGTGGATCCTGGAAGAAGCGCACGCAGAACGCGTGCGGTCCGAGCACCGCGCCCGCGAGCGCGTCGGAATGTGCGTCGGTAAACGCGCGATGCTCGCGACGCAGGCGCAACAGGTCGCGGTGGAGCTGCACCATCGGTGCATCGAGGCGGCGATCGGCCGGGTCGAGGATGCACTGGCGGAACGTCGCTGGATCGTTCGGATCGCGGAGCAGCGCGCGTGTCTCCGGGGTGGCCACGTTCGCGAATTGCGACACGAACGCCGCGCGCCCTTCGCGTACGGCGGTATGGAGCTCGCTCGGGAGATCGACGAAGAAGTGCCATGGCTGGCGCGCGCCGGTCTCTTGCCCCTGGAACAACATCGGCAGCTGCGGGCCGAGCAGCAGCACCGCCGTCAGTGCGCGCAGGGTCGCAGGATCGGTGAGATCGCCGAGCCTCTCGCCGAAGCCGACGTTCGCCACCTGATCGTGATTCTCGAGGTAATGCACGATCCGCTGGCGTGCGTGGCCTCGCGTCGACGAACCGCGGGGGTTGTGCTGCCACGAGAAGATCTGGCCCTGGAACAAGAAGCCGCGCTCGAGCGCCGACACGAGCTCCTGCGGCGCACCGTGGAAGTCCACCAGGTAGCCATCGACGAGCCCGGTCGCGGCGACGCGCGCCGCGTGGTGGAAGTCATCGTTCCACAGTGCGTCGAGACCCGCATCGAGCAGCCACGCGCGCTGCGGTTCGTCCTCGCCGACCAGGAAGATCTCGCGACCTCCGGCCGCTGCACGTGCCCGCCGCGCGAGTGCCGCGACGACGTGTTCCTCCGAGGTATCGACGATCGCCTGGATCGCATCGAGACGAAGGCCGTCGAAGTGGAACTCGGAGATCCAGTACGCCGCATTCTCGACGACATACTCGCGCACCGCCCGCTGACTGAAGTCGAAGGTATCCCCCCAGTCGCCGCGCTTCGCGTACTTGTAGCGGGGTGACCACGTGAACAGCGGGTTCCCCGCGGGCCCGAGGTGGTTGTAGACGACATCGAGGATCACCGCGAGCCCGAGGGCATGCGCGCGATCGACGAAACAGCGCAGGTCATCGGGCGTGCCGTAGTTGTGCGACGGCGCGTACAGGTTCACGCCGTCGTACCCCCAGTTGTAGCGACCCGCGCACTCCGCGACCGGCATCATCTCGATCGTCGTGATTCCGACGGCGGCGAGGTACGGCAGCGCGCGTGCGGCAGCGAGCCACGTGCCCTCGGGCGTGAACGTGCCGACGTGGAGCTCGTAGAGCACGTGGCGATCGCGATGCAGCCCGCGCCAGCTACCGTCGGTCCAGGCGAACGCGCGCGGATCGACGATCTCCGACGGGCCGAAAGGACCCTCGGGTTGCGAGCGTGAAGCGGGATCGGCGAGGAGGGGCCCCGCATCGCCGACGCGGAAGCGATACCGCGTTCCCGCGCCGATGCCAGGGATGAATGCGGCGTGGTACCCGTCATCGCCTTTGCGCAAGACGACTTCGCGCCCGCCGTGGGCGTCCTCGACGAATGTCACCCGTTCGTAGGTTGGGGCCCAGACGCGAACGTGAGCTCCGCGTTCTCCGTCTGCGGGCTCCACGCCGATCGGCATCCTCCGGGTCGCGCGCACCAGGTCACGTGGTGCAGCGCATGTGCCATGCACGGCCGTAGAGGCGCCCGGACGCAGTGAGCGCTGCGGGAGCGTGCGCCGCGGCTCGATGCGCTCGATCGCTCAGCTCGACTCTGGAGGATCCAGCAGGTACCGTCCTCAGCATGTCTCGGATCTCGATTCTCGTTTGCCTCGTCGCGTTCGCGTGCGGCGGTTCGTCCAAACCTGCGCCGGTAGCCCCCCTGCCGGCCGACAAGCCGGCGGAGCCGGTCGCACAGAACCCGGCCCCGCCGCCGACCCCGGAGCCGACGAAGAAGGAAGAGCCCCCGCCGCCGATGGGCCCGATCTCCGTGAAGTTCGAGCCGCAGGACGTGAAGGTAAAGGTGGTCTCGACGGGTAAGGGCGCCAAGAGCAAGCTCGCGTATGCGCCGAAGGCAGGCACCAAACAGCCGGGCGAGCTCGCGATCGACTTCTACATCAAGCAGAGCGCGCCAGCCGAGCTCGGTGGTGACGACGAGAAGGCGCTGCCCACGATGGCGCTGATCGGTGACAGCGAGGCCAAGACCGCCGACAAGGACGGCGCCGAGGTCGTGTTCACGGTGACCAGCACCGACGCGCGTCCGTTCCCGGGCCGGGACCAGGTGCCACTCGACAAGCTCAAGGAGCTGCTCGCGACCGCAAAGGGACTCACCCTGTCCGGCAAGATCGCACCGACGGGCGCGGGCGACACGACCCTGTCGATCGAAAAGGCCACGCCGGGCACCGTCGAGGTGATGCAGATGCTCGTGCTCGCGCAGCCAACGTGGCCCGTGCTGCCTGATGCGGCCGTCGGTGTCGGGGCGAAGTGGAAGGCGACCACGACGACGAAACTGATGAGCCAGGTCGCGGTCACCGTCACGACCGACTACGAGCTCGTGGCGAAGAAGGGCACGACCTGGACGATCAAGGGCAAGACCAAGGTGACCGGCGTCGAGCAGGACCTCAAGGGTGCCAAGGTCACGGGCATCCAGGGTACCGGCGAGACCGAGGCCACGCTCGTCGAAGGCGCGGTGCTGCCGACGTTCAAGACGAAGCTCGATGCCGGGTTCTCCATCGCGCAGGGCGACAAGGCGGTGACCTTCGCGATGAAGATCGGCACCGGCTACACGGCGAACGAAGCCAAGTAGCGCGAACGCGCGCACAGCTGGCCGTCGACACGAGTACGTCAGCGTTGGAAGGTGCGATCGTGGGCGCGCAACTTGCCGTCCGCGTCGTGGACCGCGCGCTCGAACCGCTCCGCGATCGATGGCCCTGGGTTGTCGCGGGCGAGCAGCACCGTCATGTGGGCGGCGCACAGGTTGTCGATGCCCTGGAGCCGCTTGGTGGTCTCTTGCGCCCACGCACGGAAGTCTGCGGTGGCGCCGGCGCGCCGCTCCAGCGTCTTGGCCAAGGTGGGATGGAGGCGAAACACGTCCCGCTTGAACGCGCGCAGGAGCCGCGGCAGCTTCAAGTACAGGATCGTGTCGTCGACGTGCAGCGTCTTGGTCGCGGGGTGGAACGCGAGCACCGACGAGAAGTGCAGCCTCTCGTCGGCCGGGATGAAGTCTACACCCCGCGGAACCGAGAGCTCGAAGTCATCCCTGAACAGGGCCTGTAGCTCCGCGCTCTCCGTGCGCTCCGGCTGCCACGGCAATTCGGAGAGCTTCGACACGTGGCGCGCCGTGCCGTAGAGCTTGGCCGTCGGAAAGTTCGCGTGGGCCGCCTTCACGAACACCGTGTGGAACGGATGCAGGTTCACGATCGCCTCGAGGCGATCGCCGCTGACCTCGCGGATCCACGTCATGGTCTCGTCGTCGCAAGGGCACGCGTCGAGCATCACGAAGGCACCGTTCGCGCGCCGCACCAGCGAGGCGTGGGTGCCGATGTTCAGGGGACCTACACGAAACGGCGCGCGAATGTTCCAGAAGCCGTCGGCAACCTCGATCACGTGGCGCGGCAGGGGCCTGGTCATGGGGGCAGCATCGGTCAAAGCGGGACCGGGAACCAGTTCCCATGCAACCCGACGGGGTTTCGATGAGGATCCAGAACTGCGCTTCACCGCTGCGTTCTGCGCGTACGCCGATGGCGGGACAAACACCGGCTCGCGATAGAATCCGAGCGTCATGGGGATTCGCGTCGTGCGCAGCGCGGTGGCACCGATCGACCTCGTCGAGGCTGCATACAACCTCGACCTCGATGACGCCGGATGGCTCGCCGCGGTGGCCGCGCAGGCTGCGCGCTCGCTTGACGACGGCAATGGGATCGTCGCGCACCTCGCCGAGTCGGCGACGATGCGCGTGATTCAGTACCACGACACCTTGTCACGCGACGACTTCGGCTGGCGCGTGGCCGAGCTCTCCGAGCGCTCCGGGCCCAACGTTCATCAGTTCGTGAGCTCTCATCACGCGCGGCTCGTTGCCGGACGCGAGCAGTTCGAAACCGGCCCCGGTAGCTGGGACAAGTGGACCGAGGTCATGGGCGTGATGGGGCCGCCCGACTTCATCTGCTTCTTCGCGCACACCGGTGGTGGCGAGGCCGTCGTGGTGTGGAACCCGTCATCCTCGATCGTGAGGACGACGCCAGCCGCGCACCGCAGTTGGCTGCGGATCGCCGCCCACCTGGGCGCCGCGTGCCGTCTCCGCCGCGAGCTTCAGCGAACCCAGCAGGGCGTGATCGCGCGTGCGTCCGCCGTCATCACACCCGGCGGACGTGTCGTCCATGCCGAACACGAAGCAACCTCCGCACGCGAACGACTGCGCGATGCCGTCCGCGCGATGGAGAAGGCACGGGGCCCACTCCGTCGCAGGAGCGCCGACGAAGCGCTCGCGATGTGGAGAGGCCTCGTCGACGGGCGCTGGAGCCTCGTCGATCACTTCGACTCGGACGGTAAGCGCTTCATCGTCGCTGCCGAGAACCGCCCGCACATACGTGACCCGCGCGCCCTGCGGCAGCGCGAGAGTGCCGCACTCGAGCTCGCGCGAGGAGGTGCGGCGCCCAAAGACATCGCCTACGCGCTCGGCATCAGCCCGTCCAACGCACGGTCCTTGCTCGCCGGCGCGCTGAAGAAGCTCGGCCTCGCCAATCGCGGCGATCTCTATCGCTGGCGCCCTGACAACGGCGAGGTAATTCCTCTGACCGCCGGCGCGAGCGTGCTCGCGATTCCCGAGACGGGAATGGCCGACATCACGATGCTCACCGCCGCCGAGCGCGAAGTCGTGGCCATGATCCGCGAGGGCGCGAGCAACAGAGAGATCGCGCGATCGCGCGGGACGTCGACGCGCACCGTGGCCAATCAGGTGGCGTCCGTGCTCCGCAAGCTCGGCGTGTTCTCGCGCGCGGACATCGTCGCGGCAAGCGGCGCGTAGCCGTTGCCTTCGTTACGGTGCCACGAGCTCGGCACGCAGGCGCGCGATGCGCTCGCGCATGGCGTGCCGCGCCTCGGGCGGACCGACGATCCACGCGTGCCGGCCGAGGCCGAGCACCCACTGCGTGATCCATTCGAAGCCGTCGCAGTCGACGAGCAGCTCGGCAGAGCCATCGTCCTGCATCGTCACCTCGCCAACAGGCCAGTTCGCTCCGATGCGGGTGACCGCGAGTGGATCGAGCTGCACGCGCACGGTCACCGAGTCTGCAGACGGGACGTAGAGGCGATCGCGGCGGTAGGCCTCGAGGTCGAAGCCGGCGGGAATCTCGAAGCGCTGCCCGGTGGCCTGGATCGCGGCGATCCGATCGAGCCGGAACGTGCGCACGTCGCCGCGCTTGTGGCAGTGGCCGACGACGTACCACTCACCCGCGTGGTGGACCATGCCGTACGGATCGAACGGCCGGCGCTCGGCTTGCGCGCGCGAGGCGGCGGCGTAGTCGATCTCGACGCGCTCGTGGCGGCGAGCGGCGGTGACGAGGGTGCGCAAGTGCGCGGCGACGGCGGCGTCGGCCGAGGCCGAGATCGACGCGACGATCGTCGAGGTCGCGAGGTGCTCGGCTTCGGTCGCGTCACGGCCGAGCGCGGTGAGTAGCTTCTTCTCGGCACCCTGCATCGCCGCGTCGAACGGCGCGATGCCGCTCTCGCGCAGTGCGCGGATGCCGAGCAGGAGCGAGCAGCCCTCGGCGGGCGTCAGGCGCAGCGGGCGCGTAAGACGGTGTGCGAGGTCGACAAACACGCGGCCTTCATCGACGGAGACGAGCAAGTACTCGCCCGGGTCGCCGTCGGGCGGGCCGACCTGCGAGAGGAGCTCGAGATCTTGCAGCAGCTCGTCGCGTTCGGCGCCCAGCATCGTCGCGAGCTGCTCGACGGGCACGCCCTCGGGGTGCTTCGCGACGTACGGCACGATGTAGAGAAGGCGCCGGAGCTTTTGCGAGACGTCACGCATCAGCCGACCTCCACATCCCCACTCGTGTAGTGCGCATCGATCGCGGCGAGCTCGTCGGCGATCTTCGCGCGCAGGCGGTCACCGCGCAGGATGCGAATCGCGCCCTTGGCGGCGAGGATGCGCGTCGACGCGAACTCGAGGTTCGAACAGTCGAACGTGATCAGCGTGCGGTCGCCGTCGTTGCGTTTCACCGCGGTCGGGCCGAAGTCCTCGTTGCCCACCTCGGCTGCCTCGGGCGATAGCGCGAGCTGCACCTCTTCCGGTGGATCCGTCGAGAACGTCCACGGCGAGCGCTGCGCGTACGCCTTCACGTCGAAGTCCGCGGGGCGCTCGAAGTCCGGCGACTTGGGCTTGGCCGCCTGCACGGCCTCGTGCATGCGATCGATGCGGAACGAGCGCACTTCCTTCCGGAGATGGCACCAGCCGACGGCAAGCCACGCGCCTTCGCGGTACACGAGCGCATAGGGATCGATGTCGCGCTTGCTCACCATGCCCGAGCCGGCGGCCTGGTACGTCAGGGTCACGCGCTTGCGCAGGCGCGTCGCGGACTCGAGCGTCGCGTAGATCTCGCCGAGCTCGGGGCGCTCCGCGTTCGCGGCGGCCGCGGGATGTGGACGATCGGGGAAGTGCACGAGCACCGGCGCGGGCGCGTCCGGCCGCGGAAACACCGTCGGCGTGTCGGGAAGCTCGGGTAGGTCGAACGCGAGCTTCTTGAGCGCCAGGTCCACGATCTTCGGGTAGGTACCGCCGGGCATCGCATGCGCGACCGACGCAGCGAGCACGAGCGCCGAGATCTCGTCGGGTGTCAGCCGGACCTCGGGCATCTTGAACCGCTTGAGGTCGATCACATAACCGCCGTCTTCGAGCGC
The DNA here is from genome assembly GCA_033763475.1 of Kofleriaceae bacterium. Classification (GTDB taxonomy): domain Bacteria; phylum Myxococcota_A; class Polyangia; order Haliangiales; family Haliangiaceae; genus JABFXX01. The sequence continues at coordinate 4,764 of JANRKM010000162.1, read as the reverse complement.
ATCATCCTCGTCGGGTGTGATGTAACGAATCGGTACACCCAGCTCGAGCAGGTCGGCCTTGTCGCGCTCGAACGCGCGCAACCCTGCCTCGACATTGACGGTCTGGTAGGCCGGAAACGACTCGCGAATCTCCCGATACGGCACCGGTGTCCGCGCGCGCAGCAGGATCATCACCAGATCGAGCAGCCGCTTGCTGCGATCGCCGCGCGTTCCGCCGTCGTCCCCCTTGGCCGGCGCGCCGACGGGCGTCGAGCCTTTCCCCTTGGTCGACTTGGACACGACGCCCGTTCTAGCGCACGTGCACCAAAATCGAAAGCGGGAGCGCGCCACGCGGCGTGCGCAAAAGTGGATACGATGCGGCCATGTCTGCCGACGGTGAGCAGCCGCCAGGTCGTCCCCCAGGTGACCCCAATGGCCCCCCCTCCACGCTCGCGGGGGTTCCCCTGCCCGGGCCCGCCGACCGTCCGAGCCGGCGCGCGCCGCTGCCCGGGCCTCACGCGGCAGGTCGGCCCGCTGCTCCACCGCGCACCACGCCGCCGCCGATGGGCATGCCCGGTCCGTTCCCACCGCCACCGGCCGCGCCTCCGCCGGGTGATCCACGTGCGGCAACGCCGTCGAACCCGCCGTACGCCGCACCCTCCGCGGCTCCGCCCGCGGGTGCAGGGTTTGCGCCGCCAGCACCTGCGAGCACGAGCGCGTCGAGCACGATGGCGTTCAGCGGCGCGCCGAGCTCCGGTCCCGTGCCCTACCCACAACAGGCCTCGGGCCCGACGACGCAACCGACGAGCGCGCCGCATCCGATGGGACCGCAGCCCACAGGCCCGACGCAGCCGTACCCTGGCTCGGGGCCGATTCCGTATCCAGCGCCGCCGACGAATTCGGCGCCGTTCACCGGCACACCGTCGATGCCACCGTCAGCGAATGCGGGCCCTGCCTGGGCGGGTGGGACCGCACCTTCCGTCGGCGGAGGCGCACCGCCGCGACCCGCAGCGCCACCGTCGCCGCTCTACAGCGGTGCGGGCGACACGCCGGGGCAGCGCTTCGTCAGCTTCCTCAAGATCTCCGGGCGCCGCGCGTTCCGCCTGCGCATCGAGCCGAGTGAGGTGCTTCCCGACGAGCGCGAAGCCCTGCAGCGCGCGACGCCTCCGGTCCACGATCCCAACCTCCAGGCGTTCCTCGCGTGGCGGCGCTCGGTCCTGTTCCTCGTCGCATGTGCGCTCGTGCCGCTCACCGTCATCGGTGTGATCGATGCGCTGCGCAACACGCAGTACAACGCCATCTTCTTCGTGAAGGGCATGCCGGCCTTCGCCGAAGGTCTGTTCTGCTGGATCTGCTGGGCGCAGCTCAAGCAGTGGATGAACTGGCGCACGCAGCGCCGCCGCCTGTTCCTCGGGTGGCTGCTGTTCATGCTGACGCCCTTCATCGTGTTCATCTATCCGCTCAACTCGTTCTTCTCCGAGCTGCGAGCAGGACAGCTCAAGGAAGCCGTCGGCTCGATGGGCATCGATGGCGCGGCCGCCATCCTCAAGCGGAGCGTGCTGCCGTTCGTGTTCGCGATGATCGCGATGCTGCAGCTCGCACCGAAGGCCATCTCCCTGATGCCCGGCCTCATCCGCGCATCGATGGTAATCAAGCTCCTGTTCCCGGGCTCCTCGGCGCCGGGGTGGCTGATCGTGATGGCGGCGCCGCTCTACGCGCTCCTCGCGTACGTCATCCTCATCATCCCGTATCAGTTCACCGGCAGCGGTTGGTTCATCGCCGGCGTGCTCGGTGTCGTGGCGGGCCAGGCCGTGCTCGCGCGCGCCGGGTTCCAGCTCGCGCGGCCGCAGTCCGAGGAAGAAGCCCTCGAGCAGATCAAGAAGGTTCGCCGCTACTACATCACCGTGATGATCACGTCGGCGGTGCTGATCGTCGTCGCGCTCGGCAGCCTGGTCGCCAAGCTCAACCTCGCCGCGACCGACGTTATCCTTGCGGTCCTCAAGTTCGAGTCGAACGTCCTCATCCTTACGATGATCGGCGCCGACCTCGTCGTCACCAACCTCGACAAGGCGCGGCACTACACCCACGGCTACGATCACGTGGAGGACGCGACCGAGCACAAGATCGCCGCGTTCGTCAGCTTCGAGCAGCCGCCGCCACCGCCGCCGGGCCCCGCGGCGCAGCCGCGCTGAACACTACTGCCGCGGGTCGATGACGCGGCCGACGAACAGGACCGCGCCCGTCGGGCGATCCTTGATGAAGAACCAGAACGGGCGATCCGCCGTCAGCGTCGCGACCTCGGGCACCGACGTCGGGCCGATCACCACGGCCGTGGCGGCGGCAGCTTCGGTGCCGTTCTCGTCGATCCCGATGAAGCCCTTGTGGAGGACGTCGGTGATCACGAGGTCGCGCTCACCGTTGATCGGCGAGAAGTCTGCGCGTCCGTCGAGGAATGCGTCGGTCATGCCGAGCTCTTGCAGGATCGGCTTGAGGTTGACCGGCGAGGCGAACCGGAACTTGGGCAGCGACAGGTTCACCAGGTGCGTGGTCATCGCCTCGTCGATGGTCGCGAACGTTGCGCCCGTGAGGTGTTGTTCGAACGTCGCGAGGTCATCGGGCACGACCACCGTCATCGAGAGCTCGTCGCCGTCGTACGGCAACTCGGCGGCCTTCCAGCCGGTGCCCTCGCCGTAGCGCAGCTGCGCACTCTGCGACAGCGTCGGTACCTGGACCTGCGCGTCCCCGACCTGGAACGGGCGGTCGCGGGTGGCGCTCGCCTGGAACGGCTCTGCCCACGCCGCGGAGAAGTAGATCGCGTTGGTCAGCACGAGCGTGGTGCTGTTCTGCACCGTGCCCTGCGGAAGCAAGTCCTGGATCTTGTCGTTGGTGCGCTCCTCGACCCAGCTGTTGATCGTCTCGCGTGCGAGCTCGGGATCCGCGGCGAAGTCGAGGGCGCGGAGGCCAGCACCGTAGTTGATGGCGAGCGTGTCGAGGAACGGATCGCGGAACGCGTAGCCGCCCTGGCCCCAGATCGCGTTCGCGGTCGTCAGCCGGAACGGGATGGTCTCGCTGGACGCTGTTTGGCCGCGCGACGCGAGCGCGAGATCCAGCGCGTTCAGCGCGGCGTGCAGCGTGGCCGGCGACTGGGTGAAGTGGAGCGTCTCGGCGATCTGAGTCGCGGTGGATCCGCCCGCGCCGGCATACGTCATCGCGAGTGCCGTCGTGATCGAGTGCGGCGACACGAAGAGGTTGCCCTCCTCGGCGCTCGCGAGCCCGTAGAGGTTCGCGGCGAATGTCGTGTTGCCGGCGACGAGGGTCGCGAGGTCGGCATCCGAGACGTCGGGTGACGTGTCGCGTGCGAGGTCACTCTTGATGAGTCCCGGATCGATAGGCTCGTCGGTGGAGCAGGCCGCGAAGGGGAGGACGCCGAGGGCGAGGGAGAGAGAAGCGAGCCGATGCATGACCCGGTGCGCCTTCAACCCACGTACCATCACGACCGCCACGTGATCGCGCGCAGTTAGCCTCGAGGGGCCTCAGATTTCCGAGCCGCGAACCATCACCAACCTCGAACCACGTCGATCGCGCGTGCACACGTTCGGCCATCGACGCCCACGGCGCACGCGATCGCCAGCAACGACGCGATGCGTCCCCGTGCGCGCGCGGAGTGGCTCGCGCCAATCGGCGAACGGCCTGCGCCTCGCAAGCGCAGCGAGTGACGGTCCGCGGTTAGCGCGCGAGCTCGGTCCACAGCGGCCGCAGCTCCGGGCGCGTGAACAGCTGGAAGTGATCCGGGTCGAGCGCGAAGCCTTGCGCACGACCGACGACGCGCACGGGAAAGGCGCCGCGAATGTGGCCCGCGAAGGTGGAGGCATCGGCAGGCGTGCACATCCAGTCGCCCGCACCGACGAAGGGCTGGACGGGCACCGTGATGTCGCCGGCGGCCGCGAGGTAGTCGGCGCCGCGCAGGCTGGTCCATCGCATGGAGCGGGTCCAGCCGGTGAGCTGGTGGACGTAGGTGCGCGCTTCATCCGCGGTGCCGATGCGCAGACGGCGAATCGGCGCGCGGCCGAGGATGGACGTGACGTGCCGGTAGGTGGACATCAGCGCGCGGCGGTGGCGCGGGCCATGCGCGCCGAGGAGCCAGACCGCGGTGGACGCGAGGAGGACCCGCTTCACCGGCGGGATGCGATGGGTGCCGAGCGAGGCGATGCTGACGAGGCCGCCGAGCGAGTGACCGAGGAGCGTGAGGTCGGCTGGTGCGCAGGCCGATTCACGCGCAGCGGTGGCGATGACGGCGGGCAGGTCGAGCTCGACGAGATCGTCGAACGACCAGTCGTCTGGGCCTGCGACCGGCGGGCGCGAGCGGCCGTGGCCGCGAAAGTCGGCGACGAGGACGTCGTGGCCCGCGGCAGCGAGCGCGTGCGCGAACGAGTCGGGGCGACGCGCACCGAAGTAGCGACCGTCGGTCATCATCGCATGGAGGCAGACGATGACACCGCGGCGCGGGCCGACCGCGCGCACCCGGTCGATGGCGAGGCGAACGCCGTCGACCGTCGTGGCGACGAGCTGGTCGAACATCAGCTCAGAAGTAGTAACGGGCGCCAGCGGCGGCGTTGAGCGCGGGGTGTAGCCCTTCGTCGTCCTTGAACCAGTACTCGCCGACGGCCGCGACCTCGACGAACACGTCGAGCGGGATCTCCTTGAAGTCGAAGAGCAGCCCGGCCACGGCGCGCGGGCCGATGCGGAAGTCGCTGTCGCCATCGCGCCCCGCGCCGTGCTGCATCA
>JANRKM010000161.1:0-9523 GCA_033763475.1 Kofleriaceae bacterium | reverse complement strand
CTCTGCGGCAGCATTCATCAGATTCGCCATACCCCCTTTGATCACAACGAAGGGTCACACGCGATCGTCTCGACGAGGAATCTCACAACTGATCGAAATCGATCCGGAATTCGACGTCGAATTATGACGCAGTAGTGTTAGATGCCGCCGGGGCCACCCGATCCGCGATCCGCGACGGGACGATCGCGCATGTCCGACGCGTGCGGCGGATTGTAGACGTCCTCGTCATCGACGACATCCTCGATGCCCTCTTCCGGTACGGGGCCGCCTTCCGCGGCGTCGGTCTCGAGCGCCTCGAGCCAGTTCTGCCCCTCGGCGAACGCAGCGTCCGCGTCTGGATGTTCGCGATCCGTCGCCCGTGGCGTGTGGCTGCCGTAGAGGTCGCCGACGTCATGCGCGCGCTGCTCGATATCGTCGAGGTTGAGCGTCCGATCGAGCACCTCCTCGTCCTCCTCTTCTTCCTCCTCCTCGAGGAACGCCTCGGTCTCGGCGAGCTCGAGATCACTTTCGGCGTCGGCCATACTCATCGCTTCGACGCCGAGCTCCTCGACGTGAAGCGGGTTGAGCTCGTCGAGCGTCTGGACCAGGTCACGTGGATCCGCCGCGTACGAATCCGGGATATCTTCCGGCTCTTCATCCTCAGACGGTTCGGCCGCATGGACTCGGCGCTTTCCGTAGAAGTACGCCGCGGCGCCGCCCGCGATTCCGAGCAGCACAACCTTGGAGAACACGTGGGACCGCATGCACCGAGGCGGAGCACACGGCGTGCCACTGCGAACAGCTCCGATACGCTACGCTCGAGACCATGATCAATCGCCGCGAGCTTGGCCGCCTCGTCGGCGCGAGCGTGGCAGGCTTCGCGATGGGATGCGGCGATGACGTCGTCCCCGCGCGGCCGCTCGCAGGCGCGGCGGTGCTCGAGCCGTCATCCTCGGCGTTGCTCGTCTCGGTATGGCGAGCGAACGGTGGTGACGTGCGCGTCGAGGTGCGCACGGACGGCGTGCGCGTGCGCGACGTCGGCATCTCGCTCGGCGACGGCGGGACGGGCGCGATCGATATCGAGGGGCTCGCCCCGTCGCGCGCATACGAGATCGTGGTGACCGGCGAGCACGGTGCGCGGATTGGCACGTATCACGCGCGAACAGCACCTGCCGACGACGACCCGCGCCCGGTCCGGATCGCGATATCGGCCGACGTCGACTGCGATCCGTCCTGGGACTCGGAGCTCGTCGATCGCATGCTCGCCGAGGAGCCCGAGCTGTACATCTCGCTCGGCGATTTCCCCTACACCGACAACGGGCCGGACGTCGCGATGACCGTGCCCGCATATCGCGATCGTCACGCGCAGCTGCGCATCGCTCCACACGGTCGCCGGTTGCTCGAGGGCGTGGGCATCCGCGCGATCTACGACGACCACGAGTATCGCAATGACTGGGACGCGAGGTTCGCTGCCGTCGAGACATCGCGCTACGCGGCCGCGATGCAGGTGTGGGACGAGTTCTTCCCGGTGCGCGGCGCGCGAGGCGAGGTGCGCTATCGCAACTGGCGATGGGGCCGCCACCTCGAGTGTTTCCTCCTCGACACGCGCCGGTTCCGCAGCGCCAATGCCGATGACGACACGCCGCTCAAGACGATGCTCGGGCCCGGGCAAGAGGCGTGGCTGGCCGACGCGCTCGCCCGCAGCACGGCGACGTTCAAGCTCGTGCTGACGAGCGTGCCGCTCGATTTCGGCGAGGGCAACGACCACTGGGCTGCCTTCAGGACAGCGCGCACGCGGCTCTACGAGGCCGCGCGCGCGACCCGCGGTGTCGTGTACGTATCGGCCGACCAACACTGGTTCGCGGCGCATCGTCATCCCGGCGGGCAGCGCGAGTTCCAGGTCGGGCCCCTCGCGCGTGGCGTTGGTACGCCGGGGCCCGCGGTGGCCGGTGTCCTCGCCCGCCAGGCGCAGCCCAACGTAGCCATGCTCGACGTCACCGCCGATGCGGTCACGCTGCGCGCGATCGGCGCTGATGGAACAGTCCTTCACGAAGAGTCGCTGACGCTCGACGACCTGAGGTGATACGCTCGACACATGCGGTGGATCGCCACGCTCGTCGCCACCTGCCTGGTGGCGCTTGGCGCGCTGCGTGCCCCGCGCCCACAGGCCTCGGATCGCGCGCGCCACGAGGCTGCGCTCGACGATGCGAGCGGCCTGGTCGCGAAGCTCACACCGCGTCGGCCCACCGCGGTAGCCCCCGAGAAGCGCACCGAGCAGCTCGATGTGCTCGTACCACCGGGACCGCCCTGGGTCGATCGCCCGGGTCAGCTCGCCTGCGTTGCCACCGTCCGCTCGCCGCGCGCACCGTGGGTGCGGCACCTCCTCGCCCGCACCTCGCGTGGCCCTCCGCGTGACAGCTCACCCGGCATCATTTCGTTGTCCTGATGACCGTCGCTTCCTCTCCGCCGGAGAGGAGAAGAGCTGACCATGGCCAATCCGTTTGCAATCGCCGCTGCGCTGTCGCGGACGGCGACCATCGAATGCCCGTTCTGCCACCTGAGGAAGGTCGTTGAGCGGAAGCCCGCTCACCATCGCGTGTGCCCTCGTTGCAAGAAGCACTATCCAGACCCGCTTGCGACGAAGGGTCGTGTAAAGAAGAAGTAGTCGATGAGCGGATCGCGCGTCCTGCTCGAGCTTGTCGTCGTGTTTGGCACGGCGGCGGCGGTCACCGTCGTGTTCCAACTGCTCCGCCTGCCGGTGGTGCTGGGCTACGTGCTCGCCGGGCTGTTGATCGGGCCGCATGTGCCGGTGCCGCTCGTCGCGAGCTTCGGGCTCGTGCACGTGTTGTCCGAGCTCGGCGTGATCTTGCTGATGTTCACCGTCGGGCTCGAGCTACGCATCTCGACGATCGCTCGCGTCGGCTTACCCGCGGCCCTCACCGCACTGTTCGAGGTCACGCTGTGTATCGCTTCCGGCACCCTCGTCGCATCCGCGCTCGGCTTCGAGCCCGTCGAGGCGTTGTTCGCCGGTGCCTGCCTCGGCATCTCGAGCACGATGCTCGTCGCCAAGGCGTTCGAGGAGCTCGGCTGGAAGGGCGGCTTCACCGAGGTTGTCTACGCGGTGCTCGTTTTCGAGGACCTGATCGCGATCGTGCTCCTCGCCGTGCTCGCGGGTGTCGCAAGCGGCTCGGGTCTCGATACGCTCGGTGTCGTCAAGATGATCGGCCGGCTCGCCGGCTTCCTTATCCTGCTCCTCGCCGGGGGGTTGCTCGTGGTGCCGCGGGTGGTGCGGCAGATCGCCAAGCGCGCGCGCCCCGAAACCTTGATGATCGTGGCGCTGTTCGTATGTTTCGGCGCCTCCGCGGTCGCCGAACATGCCGGTTACTCGGTCGCGCTCGGTGCGTTCCTCGCGGGCGTGCTGGTCGCCGAGTCCGGCCACGGCGAGGACGTACACCATCTCGTCCAGCCCTTCCGCGACACCTTCGCGATGATGTTCTTCGTCTCCGTCGGCATGTCGATCGAGCCGAGTCAGCTCGCATCACAGGCACACGTGATCGCGATCTTCACGCTCGTTGTGATGGTGGCCAAGCCGCTCGGCATCGCGCTCGGCGTCTTCCTCGGTGGTAAGGGCGTGCGACCCGCCGTGCGTGCCGGCGTGAGCCTGTCGCAGATCGGTGAGCTCTCGTTCGTGATCGCGGGCATCGGCGTCAGCGCGGGCGTCGCGCGCAGCTCGCTCCTCGCGATCGCCGTCGGCGTGTGCTGCGTGACCACGCTGACCTCCGGGGTCGCGATTCGCAAGTCGGAGGACATCGCGAGCTGGGTCGCGCATCGCCTGCCCCGCCGCCTCGGGATGTTCGTGAGCTTTTACGAGGCGTGGCTTGGACGGCTGCGCGAGCGCGAGGCGACGCCGCTGCGCAAGCTGCGCTGGCCGATCTTCGTACTTGCGCTCGACACGGCGCTCGTGATCATCGCCGTGATCGCCGGTGCGGCCTTCGGCCCGCGGCTCACCGCGGAGATCGGGCTCGCTGGTTGGCCCGGGCGGCTCGCGATCGTCGCCGTCATCCTCGTCGTCGCCATCCCGCTCGCCGTCGGTATCTTCCGCCGCATCGTCATGATCGCGCGGCGGCTTGCGATCGAGGTCATCCCGAACAGCACCAAGGACGTGGTGCCGCCGGCGGCCGCGGCCGTCGATCTCGGCATGGCACCACGCCGCGCGCTGATCCTCGTCTTCGAGCTCGCGCTCGGCGGGCTCGTGATGCTGATGTTCGTGACCGTCACGCAGCCGTTCATCCCAGGTGGTGGCCTCGTGATCCCGGTGATCGCCCTCGTGTTCTTCTTGCTCGCACGGCGTTCGCTGCACGACTTCGACGGGCACGTGCGCGCGGGCAGCGAGCTCATCCTCGAGCTGCTGTCGCAACCGGCGCAGCCCGGCGCGCCGCAGGAGCTCGGGCAGGTCGAGCAGGTGCTGCCCGGCTTCGGCGGTCTCGCGTCGATCACGCTCGCACCCGGCTCGTCGGGGATCGGACGTACCCTCGCCGAGCTCGACCTGCGGGCGAAGACCGGCGCGACCGTGCTCGCGATCGCGCGCGGTGCCTCGGGCATAGCCACACCGTCGCCCACCGAGCCGCTGCAGCAGGGCGACGTGCTCGCGATGGCCGGCTCGGACGAAGCCATCGCCGCGGCGCGCGAGCTGTTCGCCTGATGGTGATACGCTGGCGCGATGCGTGCGTTCGTGCTCGTCACTTCGCTGTCGCTCTCGCTGTACGGATGCGTTCGGTCTGACAAGGTCGTATGCGGCGACGTCGTGTGTCCGGGCGGCACGCACTGCGGCCCCGCGAACGAGTGCGTCCCCGATGCCTGCGGCAACGACCGCATCGACGGCATCGAGGAGTGCGACGGCGATGACTCGATCGATCGCGAGACCCTGCGCTGCACCGACTATGGGTTCTACAAAGGCGGCCCGCTGACCTGCAGCGAGACCTGCGTCGTCGACACCTCGCAGTGCAGCGAGACCTGTGGCGACTACACCATCAACGGCCCGGAGCGTTGCGACGGCATGCCGCCGACCGGGCTCGCCTGCGCGGACTTCGGCTTCGACGTCGGGACGATCGGTTGCGCGAGCTCGTGCACGCCCGAGTTCGGCTTCTGCAGCAACCTCGGCTGGCAGCTCGTTCCTGGCGGTGCCGACGACGAGCTGTACGCGGTCTATCTCGCCGCGCCCAGCACGGGTGTCGCCGTCGGCCGAGCCGGCGAGATCATCGCCGCGGTGGACGGCGTGTGGCTGCCGGTCACGCAGACGGTCACCACCGATGACTTGAACGCCATCGCGGCGACCGCCGACGGCATCTTCGCGGTCGGCAACAACGGCACGATCCTCCGTTACGACGGCGTCGCCGTGACCACGATGGCGTCGCCGACGACGCAGCACCTGCGCGGCGTCTCCGGTGGAGCACCGGGTGCGTTCGCGGTGGGCGACAACGGCACGATCCTGCGCTTCGACGGGACGAGCTGGGCGAGCATGCCCTCCCCGGTGACCACCGACCTCTACGCCGTTCACGTGAACGAAGGCAGAGCGTTCGCCGTCGGTGAGAGCGGGACCATCCTCCAGCTGCAGGCATCGGGGTGGACGCAGCTGACGCCCGCGAACCTGCCTGCTGTCACGTACTACGCGGTGCACGTCTTCGCCGATGCCGTGATCGTCTCCGGCGGCCTGACGACGCTCGCGCGCATCCAGGGCAACACCGCCACCGTCGCGAACCGCCCCGTGCCCGATGTTCGCGGTGACGTCGAGCTGCGTGGTCTGTGGGCCGCGAGCGCGACCGACATCTACGCCGCCGGCGGAGGTGGCTTGGTGGTGCACTGGGGGAACACCAGCCACGTGACGAAGCAGGACACGCCGACGAACCGCACCATCTTCGGCCTCGCGAGCGCGGGCGACCGCATCGTCGGTGTCACCCGCGGTGGCTCGGTCATCGCCTTCAACGGCACGAGCCGCCATGTTCAACAGCCCACCGACTTCGAGCTGTACGCCGTATACACGGATGCGGTGCAGACCGTCGCCGCCGGCCGCGTGCTGCTCCGCGCTCGATCGAGCGACGGCTGGTGGGACGAGACCGCGATGCCGGCGAATCTCCTGCCGGCCGCGGATGCCGTGCGCAGCGTGTTCCCGATCGGCAACGACATCTATCTCGGGTCGCGCACGCTCGGCCTGTTCAAGTCGATCGCCGGCGGCACGCCGACCAACGTCTCGGCCGCGGCGGTCAACGGGCTGTGGGCGACGAGCTCGCCACTGCGCATCGTCACGGTCGGCGCCGGTATCATCGAGAGCACGGATGGGACGTCGTTCTCGCAGACGACGACGACGACGGCGCACGGCGCGAACATGCTGCGCGGTGTGTGGGCGGCGCCTGACGGCGTCTGGTACGCGGTGGGCGACAACGGCGTAGTGCTTCGCCGGGCGCCCTCCGACGTCTGGACGGCGATGTCGTCCAATACTACGAAGCACCTCCTCGCGGTGTGGGGCACCGCCGCCGATGACGTCTTCGCGGTCGGCGAGCTGGGTACGATCATCCACTGGGACGGCTCCCGGTGGAGGCAGCACTACTCGGGCGTCGCCGAGAACCTCGTGTCGATCAGCGGCAACACGCACAGCGACGTCTTCGTGACGGGCACGAGCTTTACGCGGCTGCACTACGACGGCATCAGCTGGTCACGCATGGCCGCCTATGAGCTGGAGTCGCCCGCGGCCGCGACGTTTCGCGGCACCACGTACTACGTCGCGGGCAAGCTCATCGAGCGCACGGATCGCGTGATGGCGAATGGCGCCGAGGTCCGATGCCAGGATCCTTTCGACAACAACGCGAAGGACGGCACGAACTGCGATGACCCGACGTGCAAGGACGAGCTCCAGTGCAGGCTCGGCGGTGCGTGCGAGACGCTCGAGCGCGTAACCTGCGAGACCAGCGCGCTCGCGACGAGCACGTACTCCGGCGTCGCGCGCATCACGGACCTGCCGTGCCTCGATCACTCGACGCCGGGGCCGGAGGCATCCTTCCGGTACGTGGCGATGACGTCGGGCGAGGTCACCGTCGCGATCGAAGACGCGACACATCAGCTCGACCTCGTCGTCACCGACGGAGAAGCCGGCCACTGCGTGTTGCAGACCTGCCGGCCGGCGATCGCGAGCGGCGACCGACAGAGCGTGACGTTCACCGCGACCGCGGGCAGGATGTACTACATCGTCGTCGACGGCCCCGTCGGTATCGGGGCGCCGTTCACGCTTTCCGTCGCCTGCATGTAACGGCTACAGCGGCGACGGCGCCGGCGTGAACTCGACGGTCAGCGACGGGAACTTCATCCGCAGCTCGTCGGCGATGCGCATCGGGCCGAACACCTCGGTCGCGTAGTGTCCCGCGGCGACCAGCGTGATCTGCAGCTCCTTCGCGAGGTCGCCCGCGCGCTCGGCGAGCTCGCCGGTGAGGAACAGGTCGCACCCGGCGCTCGCCGCCGCCTCGAGCATGTCGGACGCGGCGCCCGAGCACAAGCCGACCTTGCGCACCACGCTGGGGCCGTGCGGAAACACGAAGCGCGGCTGCTGCCCGCGCAACACGCCGCCAGCGATGCGCCCGATCGCCTCGTCGCGCGAGAGCGGTGACGGCCACGATCCCGACATCCCGAGCGCGACGCCCTTCACGTCACCGAACGCGTCGCGCTGCGGCCCGAGGGCGAGCGCATCGGCGAGCCCGACGTTGTTGCCGAGGCGCGCGTGCTTGTCGAGCGGCAGGTGGTACGCGGCCAACGAGACGTCGTTCGCGAGCAACAGCTTGAGCCGGCGAGCGAGCGCTCCCGTGATGCTGCCGAGCCCCGGCCCCCAGATCAGGCCGTGGTGCACCACGATCAGATCGGCGTTCTTCTCGATCGCGCGCGTGATCAAATCCGCGCTCGCCGAGACGCCCGTGATTACCGTCTGCACCTCGAGCGCGCCTTCGACCTGGAGCCCGTTGGGCGCGTAGTCCTTGAACCGCGCGCTCTCGAGCGTCGTATCGAGGTATCCGACTACTTCACGCAGGTGCACCGGCATGGGCGCATCGTGCGCGCGCCACCCGCCTCGGTCAACGCCGAGGACGCGGCGAACGGCGGCGCTTCGCACGAGGCATGGGAGCGTCGTCGGCGCGGGGCAGCCACGGAATCTTCGCGACCTCGAACTGCACGCCGCGAAGCCTCAGCGGTCGCAGCACATCGCCGATGCGCTTCGTCAGCTTCTGCTGGTAGCCGGCGACCGTAGGACGCCGGAGGACCTCGACGGTGTCCGTGCGGAGGTTGACGATCCAGTACTCGGGGACGCCGGCCTCCGCGTAGATCTCCGTCTTGATGTTGCGATCCTTGGTCACCGACGAGCCAGCGACCTCGATCAGGAGCAGTGCTTGCGATGGGTGCTTGCCGTCCGTTCGCTGCAGAGACACCGAGACGTCGGGCTCGGGCATCGAATCGTCCGTCGCCGCGAACGGGCTGTGTGTGCGCACCTCGTAGCGCGCCAGCGACAACGCCTTGATGAGGCGCTGTGCGAACCACGCTGAGATCCGTGCATGCGGCTCTCCCTGCGGGGTCATCTCGACGAGCACTCCGCGCAACAACTCCACGCGCTCGTCACCGAATACGCCCAGCTCGACGAGCTCTTCGTATTCGCGCCGCTTGAGGGGGCGGACGCGCTCGGGAGCCAGGAGCGCAGGGTCGAACATGGGTTCCACCATAGCATTCACCGGTGAGCCCTCCGCACGTGGCGTGCCGCCGGCAAAGCCGCGAAGTTGCCTCGCCACCCGTCCGGTGTCCGACCGAGGTTCGGACGCAGCTGTCCGAGCACCGGACATTCAACGTGCAACGCTGCGAAACCCGCCACGCGCAGGCTTGGCGTGCGACGTGGAAGGCCGCAGGGCATGCGTGCACGCAGGCCTGCCCATCCACTCGAACATCATCCGTCCTTTCGCGCCGTGCTCGACGCCGCGCCCGCGCTCGCCGAGCTCGTGTTCCGGATCCGCGCGCGACCTGAAGCCGCCGAGCTCGTCGGAACGCTCGCGATCGCGTGCAGCGACCTCGCCGATGGGTTCGCCGCGCCACCTGCGAGCAAGCGCCGGATCGCCGCGCATCAGCGCGCATGGGTCGCGGTGCGCGAGATCGATCGCGCGGTCGTTGCCGCCGGCCGTCAGCGCCTCGCGCCGCCCGACGTGGTGAAGCGAGCGCAGCGGGCGATCGATCGCGCGGACGTTCTCATCGGCGCGCTGCTTCCCGTCTAAAGCTCGCCCTTCATGGCAGGGAACGCATGCGGCGTTACGCGGCGGACTGAATCTCTTCGACCGTGATCGGGAATCCAGCCTTGGCCCACGCCGAGGTGCCGCCATCGAGGCTGTAGATGTGCTCGAAGCCGAGCCGCTCGGCCAGCTTCGCAGCGCTGAGGCTGCGCACGCCGCGCGCACAGACAAACACGATGGGCTTCCGGGTCAGCATCGCTTCGGGATCGGTCCGCAGCAGCTCCAGCGGGATCACGCGG
>JANRKM010000160.1:0-10338 GCA_033763475.1 Kofleriaceae bacterium | reverse complement strand
GAGAGGTCACACCCGTTCCCATCCCGAACACGGAAGTTAAGCTCTCCAGGGCCAATGGTACTGCAGGCGCAAGCCTGTGGGAGAGTAGGACGCTGCCGGGGTTTTGAAGGCTCACTCGCAAGAGTGGGCCTTCTTCTTTTTCGGACCCCGCATTGCTAGCACCCCATTCTCGAGCCGCCGCCGCCCGCACAGCCGACCGCATAGCGTCGATCGCAACGTCGAGACGTCGGTGCCCGAGTACATGGTGCCGTCGGCGTTCGTGGTGCTCGACGCACTGCCTGCCGGTGATGCCGAACGGCAAGCTGGATCGCAGGGCGCTGCCGGCGCCGGAGCAGACTGCCATCGGCGATCCGGCCGTGGATGCGCTGTACGTGCTCGCAATCGGGCTCGGGCTCGAGCTCGGCGAGGACGAGCTCGCTGCGCGGACGCGTCAGGAGGCGATCGCAATCGTTGCCGAACGAGCCCGCCGAGACGGGCGGCGGGGCGACGTCGCCACGCTGGCGTACGCCACCGTGATCGAAGCGCACTTGCGTGCTTCGAAAGACCATGTGGGGGCACCGACGAGCGAGCCGATCGTGCTCGTCTACGCGGCGGGACTCGCGAGGCCAAGCCGAGCGGAACGCCGGATGGCGACGCTATGCACAGAACCTCGAGATTCAGACGTCGCCGGGCACGCACTACACGATGCTCGGGAGCCCCCATCTCGAGGTGCTCCGCGCTGCTCGAGGAGATCTGGGGCGCGCCGAGTCGGCGATGACGACCCGAGCGAAACCAACGACCAATCGATCTCGCTGATCTCAAGCACGCCGAGTGCTGCCTCACTTCGACTTCTGCGCGCCCCCGGAGCCGCGCCGGGCTCAAGGCTGATCGCGCCGCTAGGCGTGGTGCTGTGGGCGCGCGAGCGTGTGCGCCGGGCTGTTCACGGGCGCAGCGCTACCCACATGCGCTGGCGCTCTACTGTGGCCACGCGTCGACGCTAACAGGTCTCGCCGATGAACACCGCCAAAGCGGCATGATATCGTTCGTCGGAGTGAGTGCGAATACTGGCCTAACACGCGCCTTCCGTCATCGCCCGTTCATGTGGTTGTGGTTCGGCCAGACGGTGTCTTCGTTCGGCGACAGCATTCATCGACTGGCGTTGGTTTGGTGGGTCATGCAGAAGACCGGGTCGGGCCTCGCGATGGGTACCGTCATCATCTGCTCGACGATACCGATGATCCCTTTCCTACTGATCGGTGGTGCTCTCGTCGACCGGATCGGCGCGGTTCGCCTCATGCTGGCCTCGGACGTCGGCCGCACCGTGATGACGGCCCTCCTAGCCTACCTCGTATACACGGACCAATTGGAGGTTTGGCACGTCTACGTGTTCGCGGCTGTGTTTGGGTTCGCCTCGGCGTTCTTTGGCCCCGCTTCCGCTGCGCTGAAGCCGTTGATCGTGCCGAAGGACGACCTGCCAAGTGCGAACTCGCTGTCGGCGCTCAGTAGTCAGGCCGCCAGCATCGTCGGACCGATGCTCGCTGCCGCGATTCTCAGTTTCGGTCAGAGCTCGCTCGCCTTTGCCCTCGACGCGTCGACGTTCGCCATCTCCGCGCTGTCTTTGCTCCCCCTGCGTGGACTCACGCCGAAAGCAAGCGGTGAAGGCGGTAGCGTGATCGCCGACGTGCGCGACGGTATGGGCTACGTACGGCGCGAACCGTGGCTGTGGATCTCGATTCTCGCGTTCATGGTGATCAACCCCGCGACTGGCCCCGTTCTCGTCATCGTGCTGCCGTACATCATCACGCAGGTGAACCACCAAGGTGCGTCGGTGCTCGCCATCGTCGAAGGTGCCGCCGCGACGGGTACCATCTTCGCGGCATTCTGGCTCGGCCGCCGCCCGCCGCTTGCCAAGCGCGGACTCGCCGTCTACACGTGGGTGATCGTCTCCGGACTGGGGTGCATCGCCTTTGGATTTCTGCGCTCGACGTATGCGCTCGCAGGCCTCGCGGCCGTCGTTGGCTTCAGCCTCGCGGCCCTCGTGATGGTGTGGAACAACCTCATGCAGGATCGCGTGCCGCCGGACAAGCTCGGTCGCGTCTACAGCATCGACATCATGGGGGCGATCGTCACCCAGCCGATCGGAATGGCAGTGGTCGGCTGGGGCATCGATAGGTTTAGCCCGTGGGCGATCTGCACGATCGCAGGAGGACTTACCATCGTCTCTGCAGGCCTATCGATGCTGCATCCGCAGATCAGAGAGATCGATTAGGGCGCTTGTGTACCGAGCTGCGCTCGCGATACGGAGCGGGCGTTGCGCGACGGTACTGGCCTGCAAACGCGTGTTCGTCTGTGCATAGATTTCGACGAGGATCGCGTCGCACCGAGCGGGATGCGGCGCATGTTGTCGTCGAAGAACCGCGCGCGTCGTCTTGCTCCATCGATGCTGCTACGTGCACGATGGCTCTCTAATGAGATTTGAGATAGCGGCTGGCATGTTGGCGCTCGCCCTCGCTGGAGGGTGCGGCCAAAAGAAGAACGCTGGCGACGAGACGAAGTCGACGGGCAGCGGTTCAGCGGTCGCGTCGACGGGCAGCGGCGCGGGCGGCGCGGGCAGCTCGGCAGCGGACGTCGGCAGCGGCTCTGCTGCCGCGAAGCCCGAAGCGCCGAAGGCGGATCCAAAGGTGCTCGCGCGCGGTGAGTACCTCGTGAACATCCTGGGCTGCGGGAGCTGCCACATGGGCGCGGGGCCGCAGGGGCCCGATCCGACGAAGCCGTTCGCGGGGGGGCTCGCGATTCCGGAGAAGTTCGGCACCTGGCGCGGCCCGAACATCACGCCGCATATGGGCAGCGGCATCGGCAACTGGACCGAGGAGCAGATCGTCGTCGCGATGCGCGAGGGCGTGCGCCCCGACGGCAGCAAGCTGCTCCCAATGATGCCGTACCTCAATTACAACCGAATGACCGACGACGACGCCAAGTCGATCGCGGCGTACCTCAAGACGGTGGCGCCAATCGACAACGTCGTCGCGCCGAACTCGGACATCAAGGTGCCGGCGATTCCGGCGCCGAAGCCAGCGAACGCGCCTGATGTCGTCGATGATCCGATGAAGCATGGCGAGTACCTCGTCACGCTCATGCACTGCGTGGCGTGCCACTCGCCGACGACGAAGGAAGGGGCGCCGGATATGTCGCGCCCCTTCGCCGGCGGCATGGAGTTCGAGCTCGCGTTCATGGGCTCGGGCACGCTCTACGGCTCGAACATCACCTCGGATGCGGACACCGGCATCGGCAAGTGGTCGCCGGCCGATGTCGAGAGCGCGATCAAGATGCTCAAGCGACCGGATGGCAGCCTCATCCAGGGGCCGATGCAGTTCTATCTGGCTGGCTGGTCGAAGATCGAGGACAACGACCTCAAGGCGATCGCGACGTTCGTGAAGGCCATCCCTGCGGTGAAGAACAAGGTCCCGAAGTCCACGTTCAAGCCGCATGGTCCGCCCCCGGGCCCGCCGAGCGGTCAGGGTAGCGCGGCCGCGGGTAGCGCAGCTGGCAGCGCCGCGAAGTAGCCGCACCTGCGAAGTACCTGCGCCGCGATGAACCGCGCGGGGCCGCAGCGTCGGTGCCACGCAGTGGCGGGCGCTGGTGATGTGTCGACCGCTGCCCGCCAGTAACGCGGCGCTCAGCGCACGCGGACGATGCGGTAGTCCTTCTTGCCACCGCGGACCACCAGCATGGTGGGAGTAGCGAGGTGCGCGAGGGTTACCTTGTGCTCGACGTCGCCGATCTTGATGTTGTTGACGTACGCGCCACCCTGCTGGACGAGACGCCGGGCGGCACCCTTGGAGTCGGCGACGGTGCGCGCGAGGAGGTCGACGATGCCGATGCCGGCCTCGAACTCGGCGCGCGGGATGTCGACGGTAGGGATGGTGCCCGCGAGCTGCGCGAGGACGTCTTCGGTGATGCCCTCGAGGGAGCCGCCAAACATCACGCGGCTGGCCGCCTCGACGGTGGCGATGGAAGCATCGCCGTGGACCCAGCTGGTCATCGCGCGCGCGAGCTCGCGCTGGCCGATGCGCTTGCTGCGGTCGGCGTCGTGCTCGGCGAGGACGGCGTCGAGCTCGGCGAGCGGACGGAGGGAGAACAGCTTGAGGAGGCGCGGGACCTCGTCGTCGGGGCGGTTCAGCCAGTACTGGTAGTAGGCGTAGGGCGTGGTGCGGTTCGCGTCGAGCCAGATGCGCTCGCCGGAGGCCGACTTGCCCATCTTCTGACCGCTCGAGTCGAGGAGGAGGGGCGCCGTGAGGCCGAACAGCTGCACGCCGCCCATCTTGCGCGAGAGCTCGCAACCGGCCGTGATGTTGCCGTACTGGTCGGAGCCACCGACCTGGAGGCGAACGCCGTGCGTCTTGGCGAGGTGCACGAAGTCGAACGCCTGGAGAAGCATGTACGAGAACTCGGTGTAGCTGATGCCGCTGTCACCCTCGAGGCGCGTCTTCACGCTGTCCTTGGCCATCATGTAGTTGATGGTCAGGTGCTTGCCGTAGTCGCGGAGGAACTCGAGGAACGAGACACCCTGCGTCCAGTCGACGTTGTTCGTCATCACCGCGCCGGTGTGCGGATCGTCGAAGTCGAGGAGCGTCGACAGCTGCGCGCGGATGCCCGCGACGTTGGCGGCGAGCGTTTCGGGATCGAGGAGGTTGCGCTCGTCACTCTTGCCCGACGGGTCGCCGATCATGCCGGTGGCACCACCGACGACGATGATCGGACGGTGGCCCGCGAGCTGGAAGCGCTTGAGGAGGATCGTCGGGACGAGGTTGCCGACGTGGAGGCTCGACGCCGTCGGGTCATAACCCGCGTACACGGGGACCACGCCCGCTGTGAGGAGCTTGGTTAGCCCTTCTTCGTCGGAGATCTGCGCGACCAGGTTTCGCTGGCGGAGCTCCTCGATGAACTGGGATCCGTCGGGACGAGACATGCGGCGAGAACGTACCCCGCCGCGGGCAATGCGTCATCTGTCGCCGTCGTCGTAACGGTCGCGCGGTGGGGCGATCACGCGGGTCAGGCGCGCGTCGTCGAGGTCGAACACGGTGGCGCCGCGCGCGCCTGCGTTCGTGGTGACGTTGGCGAACACCGTCGTGCCGTCGTTCCAGACGCCGCCGTCCTCGTGGATGTGGCCGAACATGTGGACCTGCGGGAGAAGCTCGGCGACGCGCTGGCGGAGATCCGCGCAGCCGACGCGCGCCCCGTCCCATAGCTGATCGCCCATGCCCTCCGGAGGGCCGTGGGTGATGAGGATGTCGACGCCGCGCGGAATCTTGCGCCACACCGCTGCGAGGGCCTCGCCGCGCGGGAGGTTGAAGGCCCAGTTGTTGAATTCGGGTTGCCACGGGCTGCCGTAGAACCGCACGCCGTCGAGGACGAGCTCGGCGTCCTCGAGATAGTGGAGGTCACGCACGAGCGCGCGCGCTTCGGCGGGATGGCGTACGAAGCACCAGTCGTGGTTCCCGGCGATGACGATCTTGTGGCGATGGGGCAGGGCGCGCAACCAGGCGGCCGCGGCGCGGAGCTCCGCGAGCTCGCCGAAACCGCAGATGTCGCCCGCGTGGATGAACACGTCGCCGTCGGGGATGACGAGCCCGGCGGTCCGCATGTGCGTGTCGGCGACGGCGACGATCCGCATCAGCGCGCGAGCTCGGAGGCGAGCCGTGCGAGGACCTTGCGGTTCTCGGCGAACACGCCGGGGATCTCCCGGGGCTCGTCGAGGATGTCGATGATGAGGGTCGCATCGAGCAGGCGCGCGCTGACGAGCCAGTTGTCGGGGAGGTTGCCGTCGGCCTCGCGATACCCGGTCGCAAAAGCCTCGCACCATGCCGGGTCGAACTGGTCCGCGTGGCGGAACAGGCTACCGATGTCGACGAGCGGCGAGCCCGTGCTCGTGGTCTCCCAGTCGATCACGCCGTTGATCCGCCAGCTATCTTGCGCAGCACGCTCGACGATCACGTTGCGCCCGCTGAGATCGCCGTGGGCCAGGCACACGGTGCCAAAGCCCAGCGTGGGCTCGGCGATCTCGAGGCCCTTGCGCAGCGCGTCCGCGATCGGGGCACCCAGGCGTTCGCGCGCGCGTCCGCCGGTGAGCTGGCGGTATGCGCGCTCGAGGATGTGCGTCAGCTCGAACGCTTCGGTCGCATCGGTACGGGCCAGCCAGGCGAGGAGGCGGCCGAGCGGATCCGCGAGCGAGCCGAAGCCGGTGTGCGAGCCCGTCTTGCGCAGGTCGTGCAGCGTGATGCCTTCGATCCAGCGGTAGACGATGACGCGTTCCTTTTCATCGGCGTAAACGACGTCGGGGACGGGCAGGGTGCCGTGCAGGAGCGTGAGGGTGGCGAGCTCGGCGCCGAACGCATCGATGCCGGCTGCGTAGTGCTTCACGGCGAAGCTCTTGCCGTCGTGGCGCTCGACCTTGTGTAGGGTGTTGGTGAGCCCGCCGTCGATGCGCTCGATGCGGCGCACCGGACCTCCCGCGAGCTTTGCGATCTGCTCGCGGCTGACCTCGATCAGCGGATAGATCCGCGGATCGTTCATGCCACGCACTCCGAGCTGCGCACAGGCCGAGCATACTCGACTCGCCCGCGCGTGGACGTGCGCAATTAGCGTGCGTAATCGGAAGCGCGGGTCTCGCGGACCACGACGACACGGACCTGGCCCGGGTACGTCGCTTCGTTCTCGATCGCGCGCGCGATCTCTTTGGACATCACGATCGCCTGGCCGTCATCGACCTGGTCGTTCATGACCATCACCCGGATCTCGCGACCGGCCATCAATGCGTACGCGCGCTCGACGCCAGTGAAGCGCTTGCAGATCGCCTCGAGATCCTCGAGGCGCTTGATGTACGACGCGAGCTGTTCGCGCCGCGCGCCGGGCCGCGCCGCCGACAGCGAGTTCGCCGCCGCGACGATGTGATCGAGGAGAGCCGACGGCTGCGGCCCGCCACCCTCGTCGCCGTGGTGCGACGCGATCGCCTGCGCGACCTTGGGCGACTCGCCGTGCTTGCGCACGAACGCAGCGCCGACCTCGGCGTGGCCGCCTTCCTGCTCGTGATCGAGGGCCTTCCCGATGTCGTGGAGGAGGCCCGCACGGCGTGCGAGCTTGACGTTCGCGCCGAGCTCCGCGGCGATGAGGCCCGCGAGATAGCCGACCTCGACGGAGTGCAGCAGCACGTTCTGCGCGTACGACTGGCGGAACTTGAGGCGCCCGAGGTGCTTCACCAGCTCGGGATGGACGCGGTGCAGGCCGAGGTCGAACACGGCTTGCTCGCCGGCCTCCTTGCACAGCTTGTCGACTTCCTTCTCCGCCTTGCGCACCACCTCTTCGATGCGCGTGGGGTGGATGCGTCCGTCGGCGACCAGCGCACTGATCGCGAGGCGCGCCACGTCGCGGCGCACCGGGTTGAAGCACGAGATGGTGATCGACTCGGCGGTGTCGTCGATGATCATGTCGACGCCCGTTGCCGCCTCGATCGCGCGGATGTTGCGCCCCTCGCGGCCGATCAGGCGGCCCTTCAGGTCATCCGACGGCAGCGGCACCACGGCGACCGTGCGCTCGTGGACGAACTCGCTCGCGAACCGCTGGATCGCCGTTGCGACGATCGTCTTCGCGCGCGCGGTCGCCTCCTTGTTCGCCTCGTCCTCGATCCGCTTGATCTCGACGGCCGCCGACGCGTACGCCTGCGCGCGCACTTCGTCTTCGAGCTTCTTGCGCGCCTGCTCTTCGCTCAGCGCCGCGATCTGCTCGAGCTTCTTGCGCGCCTCGGCCTGCGCGGCCTCGGCCTTCTCGACCGCAGCATCGGCCTGCTTGATCTTGCCGTCGACGCTGCGCTCTTTCTTCTCGAGCTCGCCGGCGCGCCGCTCGGCCTCGCGCTTCGCCTTCTCGACGTCGCGCTCCTTCTGTTGCAGGGCCTCCTCGCGCTTGGCGAGCTCAGTGCGCCGGCCGCGCAGCTCCTCGTCGAGGTCGGCCTTGTGCTTGCGCGCGGCTTCCTTGCCCTCGACCTCGGCTGCCTTCTTGATCGAATCGATCTCTGCCTTCGCCGCTGCCCGGATCTTCTCGGCTTCTTCCTCGGCTGCCCTCTGCGCAGTCGAGCCGTCGCCCTTGGCGCGGCCGAGCCGCGTACCAACCACGACGCCACCGATCAATCCAAGCGCAACGCCGACGAGGATGTACACCGCGTCCATCGGCTATGCCCTTCACGCGACCACGTGGGTCGCGACCTCGGTAATGATGAAGTGAACTGCAATGTCGTGTGGCTCGCTGGCCACCGACTCCACGATCTGACACTCGAATGCGAGCGCGATCCGCAACGCCGCCAGATTCTGGGCCAGCGTCACGTCGTAGTGCCCGAGTCCCCACCCGATCCGTCCGCCCGCGCGGTCAAACGCGAGCCCCGGCATCACGAACGCCGCGACGTCGCTCGCCGGCACCACGGGGGCCTCCAGCGGCGGCTCGCGCAAACCCCACCTCGTCGCCACGAGCGCGCCGAGCTCCACCTCGCACAACACCAGCTGCTTGGTGTCGTGCACGACCCGCGGATAGACAACGCGCAGCCCACGCGAGCGCGCGAACCTGTCGATCGCCGCCGTCTCGACCTCGCTCCCCTTGGCCGCATAGAGCGCCAACACCGCCCCGGGTGCGAGCCGCTCCTCGACGAGCCGGTTCACGCGCTCGGCGATTTCCAGACTCGCCAACGCACGCACCTCGGCTGTCAGCCCGTCGCGACGCGCCAACAACGCCTGTCGGGCGGCCCGCTTGCTAGGGAGGCCACTCGGAGCGCCGGAGGACGTCGAGTCGGACACGTTGGCGAGCACGTTAACGGGCCGGAATCATAGCCGCCAACCCCTCCGGATCAAGGGTGCAAGCCATCGAATCGCCACAGGAAACCGCGTCTACTGTGCGGACTGATGCTGGCGCATGATGAAGTTCGCGAGCGTGCGCTTGGTCGCGAGCTGGTCGATGAAGCGAAACGCCATGCCCTCGCGCCGGCTGCCTCGCTCGATGCGGACCACCTCTGCCTCGAGCCGCAGCGGAAGCTCGCCCGGGACCTCGAGGTCGATCTCCGCCGGGGACCCTGCGCCGATGGCGTGCTCGGACCGGAGGAACATCCCGCTCCGGGAAAGATCCTCGACAAAGCCTTCGATCACGAGGCCATGGCATCGACATCGGGCGCGAACCCGGACGGGGACTCGAACCGCTTCCCGCTTGTCCATGTGGTGAAAGCTAGGTTAGCGACCCACGTTCAGGGAAGCAATTCTTCGGCGGCAATGATCCCGCTCCCGCCCTATCTACGCGACTTGGCGTGACCCGGCTTGCTTTCTGTCGGCTCATCCGGCAGATTGCCGCGCACGCTGAGGGCCCATAGCTCAGTGGTAGAGCACCGGCCTTTTAAGCCGAGGGTCGAAGGTTCGATCCCTTCTGGGCTCACCCCCTCGAGAAACTACTTCCGAAGTTCACATACCTGACCCCGTCGTCCAGAGGCCTAGGACACCCGCCTTTCACGCAGGTAACACGGGTTCGAATCCCGTCGGGGTCGCTTTAAATCACCGTCGAAGGTCCCATTTCTGACCAACGTGTTGGCCACCTGTTGGCCAAACGCCAGCCGCATCGCGTCCCGCTTGTGGTCCTTGGTCACCGTGACGTAGCGCCGGGTGGTCGCCACGTCCTCGTGCCCCATCAGCTCTTGGAGGGTCGTAATGGGGACCCCGCGCGCCGCACATTCGGTTCCGAATGTGTGGCGTAGCGAGTGCCACGGCCGGCGCTGGCCGGTCTCGCTGACCGGCGGCTCGATACACGCTCGCTTGTACAGATCCCGGATGAACTCGATCGCTGCCGAGTAGGTCAGCATGTGGCCGTCCAGCCGAGACACGATCCAGAGCCCGCGACGGGGTAGTGCCGCGAGCCCCGCCTGGAGGGCGGGCGAAAGCGGTACATCGCGGGTCTTATCGTGCTTGGGCTTTCCCACGTTGCCCTGCGGATCGACTGCACGGCGAAGTGAGCGTCCGGTCGAACGCACCCGAGACCAGGGCCGGCCGCGGGACCTCGATGCTTGACGGCGCGCGAACCTCCGGGGATGCGCAATCTCCGAGTTCCTGACCCGCACGCGACCTGGACCGAGGACGAAGGCCGCGCCGCCCTCGAGGCGTGGCGTGCCTCTGGCGAATCGCTGGCCGCCTTCGCGCGACGAGAAGGCGTCGACGTGCAGCGCCTCTACTGGTGGAAGCGCCGGCTCGGCTGGCGCACGCGTACGACGGAGCGCGAGGCGGCGCCGCTGGCGTTGGTACCAGCGGCGGTCATCGAGGCGGCGGCGGTGGTCACGATCCG
>JANRKM010000159.1:0-77002 GCA_033763475.1 Kofleriaceae bacterium | reverse complement strand
GGTGCCGAGTGATCTGGCACTGCTGGCAGAAGCGCGTCGCATATGACCCGACCAAGCACCGCGCGGCGAGCCAGTTCACCCTGCGCTCCGTCGACCAGGAGGCCGCATGAAGCGAACGAGGTTGACACAGGGTGTCTCATGCCTCGTCCGCCGAGCGCGAGAGCACGTAACCGACGCCGCGCACAGTGCGGATCCGGGTCGGCGGATCGTCCCCGAGCTTCTTGCGCAGCCGCGAGATGTGGACGTCGACCGCACGCTCACCGACGGTGACATCCGCGCGCCCCGCGAGCTCGAGGAGCGCCGAGCGTGGGACCACGCGCCCCGCGCGCCGCAGCAGCGCGACCAACAGATCGATCTCGAGGCCCGTGAGCTCGACGGACTTGCCATCGACCCACGCCTCGCGCGAGCCGGTGTCGACCGTGATCCCCGCCGACGACAACTTCTCGGCGACGGTGTCCGGTTGTACGCGGCGCAGCACCGCGCGCAAGCGCGCGAGCAGCTCGCGTGGCGAGAAGGGCTTGGCGACATAGTCATCGGCGCCGAGCTCGAGCCCGACCACGCGATCCGCCTCGTCGCCGCGTGCCGTCAACATCAAGACCGGGATGCGATGGCCGGCATCGCGGACCTTGCGCAGGACCGCGAGCCCATCCATGCCCGGCATCATCACGTCGAGGAAGATCGCGTCGAATCCACCGCCAGCGAGCGCCGCGAGGCCCGCCTGGCCACCACCGGCATACACGAGGGTGACGCCCTGTGGAGTCAGGTACCCCTCGAGCAGCTCGGCGAGCCGCGCATCGTCGTCGATCAGCAGAACTCGCACGACCGCATCCTCTCAGCGATAGGGGCCGCTGCGCCAGAACCCGCCGCCACCCTGGTCGAGCATGTCCGCGAGGCGCGCACGTTGGCCGTCGTCTAGCACGGCGTGAACACTGCGCAGGGCATCGATCATCGCGGCGCGGGCCTCCGCCGTGGACGCATCCACGCGCCCGAGCACCGCCCCGAGCGCGGCCTCGTCGAGCACCGCGCCACGGACCGCGGCGGAGAGATCACCGCGGGCGTCCTTGAGGTTGCGCTTCGCGCCGTGCAGCCGCTCGTGCAGCTTCTCCGCCTCCGCGATGATGGCGCGCTCCTGCGCCGGCGACGCGTCGAGGCGCGCGAGCAACGCGTGCATCATCCAGCGCCGCTCCCCCCAGTGCCCGCGGTGCCAGTGGTGGTGCCAGTGACCGTAGTGACCGAAGTGACCGAAGCGCGGGCCGAACCCGTGACACCGACGCGCACGGCGCATCGCGAAGAAACCCAGAGCTCCGAGACCGATGGCGAGACAGATCATGGTGATGTCCTTTCGCTGGTCCAGAATGGGTGCCCCGTGTTTCGCGACCGGCCGGCGCTCCATGAAGAAACATTGCAGCGCGTTCGGTGCCCGGCCGTCGCTCGCCGCGAAGCTAGCGGTATCGGGCAGTTAAGGACATTCGCCAGACCGATGCGGTCGATCGATCGCGTGTTTCTGACGCCCGGCGAGGACCCCCCTCGCGATCAAGAAGGCGCACACGCACCTCGCCGAGATCGCCGCTGCATTCGAGACGCTCGGTGCTCGCGTGAAGTGCCAGCACATCGTGCTCGAGCACGTCTCGATGAAGCACACGCGGGAACAGCTCCTCGTGCGGTCCCGGCAAAAATCCCCGCAAGCTTCCGCGAGCGGATCCAGGTCTCCCTGGCGCCCGTCGACGCCTGATCCACGGCGTGGTACGTAGCCACCCCGTGTCCGGACGTTACGAGCAACTAGGTCGCCAGCTGCGCAAGGTGCGCACCTCCCTCGCGAAGCACGACACCAGGGCCACTGCCGTGGCGCTGCGCCGGGCGACGCATCTGGCGAGCGACCTCGTGCTCGAGCACGTCGAGGCCGACGAGGTGGCCCCCGGGCTCGCCGAGCTGGTCACGCGTGGCACCGTCGACGGCGGGCTTGCGGATCGGCTCGCGCGCACGTTCGCTGCCGATGACGACCCGGGGCACGAGCCCGACGCGGCCGAGGTCTTGACGCTAGGCCGTGATCTCGATCGCCTGTTGCGTAGCCTCGAGCACGGCGCGCCGATGCCCGAGCTCTCATTCGTCGCGCTCGACGCCACGGAGGCGCCGCCCGCCGCCTCGCGCGCTTCACTCACGATCTCCGGACGGCACGTCGTGATCGCCGGTCGCGGGGGCGAAGGCCTGGTATTCGTCGACGAACGCCCCGTCGGGCGTCCGTTCGCGATGCTGACGGCGCCGACCAGCAAGGCCGTGATCCATCGCGATGCCTCGGGGCAGACGCGGATCACCTGGGAGAACGAGGGGCTCACCGTCGAGCTCGGTCCCGACTTCGCGACGGTCGCCGTCACGATCTGATCGCCTCCCTGGAACGTCCGGTGTCCGGCCGGATCTCGGACGCGTTTGTAGGGGACTGAAACGGCTAGCGAAGCGTTCGAGCTCAATTAACCAGTTACCCGTTTCCAGGCGTTTCGCGGCGTTTCGAAAACGTAGGGACGGAAGTAGGGACCGGGACCGCGCGAGCGTGGGGGCTGAGCCGCAAGGTCTTTGCTGCTCCTCGCGCAAAGTTCCCCGACCGCATCATCATAGAGTAGAACGCACGCAACGCGCGGCTCCTAACGCTCCGAACGCCGACCTACCAGCGTAGGTAATCGCGTATTCGAGAGGCTCAGTTGAGAGCGCGCTCTTGGGTGCACCTCGCAGACTCACGCGACCATCCGGCGCCTTTGAAAACTCAGCTAGCGTCCCGCTCATGTCACTGACCCCAAAAGCCGAGTCACCGGAAGGCGTGCTCCCTGGGACGAAGTAGTAACCGACGCCAACGTCACCCTCAACTATGAGTTTGGCGGCAGCAACGTGCTGGTAGTCATCAAAGCTCGATCCCCACGCATACGTTCGCTCGGTATGACCACGCGCCGCGATCTCCCACTCAGATGTTGAAGGTATCCTTCCGCCTCGCCAGCGGCAGTACTCCGCCGCCTGTGAGGCTGTAAGCGCCGCCACGCTCGAAACCGGCGTCTCCTTGCGAGTCGCCGATAGCCTGGAACAGGCATCATCGCGCACGCACCGCTGGTAGGCTTCCACTGTCGCTTCAAAGCGATCGATCTCGAACGCGCTGACTCGCACGGTGCGGCGTGGGTTGCGGTCGCAGTAGACCACATCGTGGCAGCCAACCACATACTCACCTTCAGGAACTCTCACGGTGTCGTGTGAGGACCAGTTTCCCGCGACTCTGCAAGACAGCATCCCTAACGAGATCAGTAGATTCCTCATTCAGCCTCGATGTTCTATCGGCCGCAAGGCGGTCGGTAGCAGTCCCGTGGCTGCATCTGCTGCCCTACGGCGAAGTCACTCTGCCGCGCTTCCGTCCTAAAAGTGTTCTCGAATCGGACGGCCTTATCTTCCCTCACGTGCTGATAAAGTGACTGTCTTCCAGATACCTGATCTGATGCATGCGAGAACTCGTGCGCGAGCTTAGAGTATGGATCGGCAACCACCGTCCGCCACCTACCGGAACAACATCGCCATCATTTGGATTGAAGAAAATCCACGACTCAGCCCCAATTCCGCTTTTTGCATTCATGTTCTGATCTCCACCCTCTGCCAATGTCACAGTATAGCCAGAGTCCGTGAGTGCAAGCACGACTGCATGCTCCGCACCCGACATGAGGTCCGCCACGAGCGACCTGAGGCTCGTCGACAACCTCGCGAGTTCGAGCCGAAACGATCCCGTTCGCGACCTCGTCGACCAACTGTCCGCGGGCGAGGTCGAGCGGACAGAAGCCGAGATTAGGGACAAGTGGCGCTACGTCGTTCTAGCCTGGCTCTACGAACAGCGGGGCGCGATGTCGGATCCGCTGCAGTCCGTGGAGGAGGTGTACGCGGATTTCGGGTATCCCGAAGAAGTCGCAGGATTCGTTCGGTACATGCCGATGGATGGGCCAGACCTCGGATCCCGCGAGGCGAACGAGCGACGGCTGATCGAGCGTTGGAAGCAATACCTTGACTCGACAGCAGCGAAGCTCCTGCAGTGACTAACGGATGACTTCGCCGTCCTCACCCCCACGCCCCGCCCGCTCGCCACGTCCCAGGGGCGGGGGTGCGAAGACTTGACGGACGGCGGCATGCTGTGATACGAATCGTCTGTCCTTTCTATTCGCGGACACCGTTCCGTATCATGCAACCCGCTGCCGCAAACAAGACCACGACCCTCCTCCGGCTCGCTCGGAAGGGGCCGGTGCGCGCTCGGGACCTCGACGACGCCGGCATCCCACGGGCCTACCTCAAGCGGCTCTGCGACCGTGGCCTCCTGGAGCAGGTCGACCGCGGCCTCTACCGGCTCGCCGACGCGCCGGTGACCGAGCTGAGCTCTCTCGCCGAGGTGAGCAAGCGCGTCCCGCACGCGGCCATCTGCCTGCTCAGCGCGCTGCAGGTCCACGGCATGACGACGGAGGTCCCGCACGCTGTCTGGGTGCTTATCGACCGGCACGCGCGCATGCCGAAGGTCACCTCCCCGACGCTCGAGGTCGTGCGCGCGAGCGCTAAGGCCCTGGAGCATGGCGTCGAGACGCGCGTCATCGACGGCGTGCAGGTGCAGCTCACGACGCCCGCCAAGACCGTCGCCGATTGCTTCCGCTTCCGCCGGCACGTCGGACTCGAGGTCGCGCTCGCGGCACTCAAGGACTACCTCCGAAAGCGCAAGGGTAGCGTAGATGCGCTCGTCGAAGCCGCCCGCGCCGATCGCATCTACGCGTTTATGCGGCCGTACCTGGAGGCGCTCGCGTGACGAAGAGCCCGGCCAAGGACATCGGCGCGTCGGTGCGCGCACGCCTGTTGCGCCTGGCTCGCGAGCGGGGCGAGGACTTTCAGCTCGTGCTCACGCGCTACGCGAACGAGCGCTTGCTCTTCCGACTCGCGTCGTCGAAGCACGCAGAGCGGTTCGTGCTGAAGGGCGCGGCGCTGTTCACGCTCTGGACCGGCAAGCCGCATCGAGCGACCCGCGACCTCGACCTGCTGGGCTTCGGCGACCCCGGCGTCGACCATGTGCGTGAGGTCTTCGGCGAGGTGCTCGCGCTCGACGTGCCTGACGACGGCGTGCGGTTCGACCTCGAGTCCATCACGGTCGGTCTCATCCGCGAGGAGCAGGAATACGGCGGCGTTCGCGTCGAGCTCGTCGCCCGCATCACGAACGCACAGGTGCGGCTTCAGGTCGACGTCGGCTTCGGCGACGCGATCACGCCCGAAGCAAGCGTCGTCGAGTTCCCGTCGCTGCTGGACTTCCCGGCACCAAAGCTGCGGGCATACCCGCGCGAGACCGTCGTCGCCGAGAAGCTCGAGGCGATGGTGCAGCTCGGCATGGCCAACAGCCGGATGAAGGACTTCTACGACGTCGCCGTGCTCGCGCGGGACTTCGACTTCGACGGGGCGTTGCTCGCCCGCGCGATCCGCGCGACCTTCGAGCGCCGGAAGACCGCGCTGCCGACGACCACGCCGGTCGCACTCACGGCGACATTCGCCGAGGACTCGACGAAGAAGACGCAGTGGTCCGGATTCGTGCGCAAGGCGGGCGTCCGTGACGCGGTCAACCTCGCCTCGACGATCGCGGGGGTGCGAGCGTTCGTCGAGGCGCCGCTCGCCTCGGCGGCGAATGGCACCCCGCGCCTGGGACGTGGCGAGCGGGCGGGGCGTGGGGGTGAGCGGAGCGAACAACGCATGTCACGAGGGCGACGGCTCGTACTCCTCAAAGACAACGAGCTCCACGGACGTCGACTCGCCAAGGGCGACGAGCACCGAGCGGACGTCCTGCCACGCAAGGCCGCCGAGCCCAGCACCGATTCGGGGCTACCCGACTCGTCAAATGCCCGCCTGCTCCGCGAGCTGGATCATCGCCTCGAGCGCCGCCTTGACGGCTATCAGGTCAGCCTTGGTGCGCCAGGTCTTCTGCGTGCCGAGGTTGAACACCGTGATGTGTTCGTGGGTCCATGCGAACACATCGCCGAGATTGAATCGCCCGCGCGCGATCACGTCGCACCGTTCGCGAGCGCCGTCACCACCGCACGCAGCAGCGCGACATCGAACCCCGCACACACCTCGATCTCTGCGGGGCCCACCCGCACCACCAGGCCAGCGCGCGGCATGGCCTCCGCCACCAACTCGACAAACCTGGGTTGCGCCGTCAACGCCAGTGGCAGCTCCGTGCGCGCCGAACTACGCACCCAGTTGGACGCCGTCGACTTCGGCACCCAAAGACGCCGTGCGGCCTCCGCTACCGACTCGCCGCGCTTCACCGCTGCAAGCAGCTCGGCGCGCTGGCTCTGCTGTTGGTCCTTCTTCATCCGCGCAGGGTCGACGAGCTCTCCCCAACCCGCCACGTGGGGTTCGCACAGCGCTTACGGTAGGATTGGCTTTCCGTCAGGACCTTGAAGGGACCAGGAGTTCGCGTGGGACGGAGCGGGGACGGAAGAGGGAGGGACGTTGATCGTCGATCAGTCGAAGTTCGGCATCCGCGCGCGACCTTATCGCCTGTTGCTCATGGCGCGACCGGTTTCACCCAGAACGTAAGCTGAGCAAGCTCAAAAACGAACTCGACGTGGCCCTGTTCGATACGCAAGTGTGTGAAGGGTGGGTGAACAGTGAAACCACCGTTCATCTCCCCAACTAGTTCCCCCATCTCGAAGCCATCTTCCGGCACTGGAACCATTGATCCAGTTGCTCTATTGAGAAGAGCAGTCACTGGCCCATCCGCCAGACACCGGATCTCGTGTGTCGGCGCAAGATCGGGACGGAAGATTCGTGAACTCTTCGTGTGCATGTCCGATGGCGCATAGGGAACGAGTAGGACAGAGTCCAACTTGATCGATGCCTCAACCAGCTGCTCCCATGAGGACTCCATCCAGTCATCGAGAAACGATGATTCTCGTGACAGTTTCTCGAACTTCGTCACAACGGACCAAGCAACAGTCATGAACTCCGCAAACAAGCTGAACTGTTCCGTTACCGAAACCCAATCCCTCTTTGTCACTGCTTTTCCTGGTGCAAGTGCTTCAATCGGACCTGAACCGCCTCGTCCACCTCCGGAACGAAGCGCCCCGCCGCGGAGCGCGAGAAGAAGAAGCGTGCGCGGACACAGTTCGGACCGACTCCGCGAGCCACAGCCCCACGGGGCGAAGCGAGTGCCTTACGATCCTCCACAAACTCCTCGAACTCATCTTCCTCGCTTATCGCCTTAAGGTGACCCCGCGCAGACCTGAGGTGTGCGCCCATCTCTCAGGCGACCGTCGCCCACCACAAGTCATTGGCAGACATGTTCGCGTAGTCAATGTTGCCAGAAAGCGGCCGTTCAAAGATTCGCTCAAGGAGGACTTTCTCAACCATGAGAACTCTGGCATCCATTGATGGAACATAGACCCAGGTCAAACAATCAGACAGCATTGACTTACTCAAACTGTCTATCGCAATTCCCAGCGGAATCCGAGCACAGATGAACGCTGCGACGTTTCCACGATCATCAATCGCACGAGCCCACTCTTCGTCGCCTGGTTCCCAGTCGATACGAAATCCATCATTTTTCAAGACCTCCAGCGCCGCGCAGACCTTCCCAGGATCCAAAGTCTTCGCAGCAGTCCCCAAAGCGGAGAGTACTGCACGGAGATCCTTTTTCATTTCGGTGTTCCGGGGGTTGCGTGTACAAAGCCGGTCTCGGTTCTTGTGCCGCGCCATCCAATTTGATCGCCTGGCAGACTCATAATCTCATAGCACCATCCTCCCACGTTGATGGTCAGGAGCCCACGCTCCTGCAGTGCGGTCTCGATGGCCAGACGCCTCGCGTGCAGCAGCTCTGCACCGGCCGGCTGTGCGCTGTTCCACCTCCACACCCAACTCGCGTCGGTCGACGGCGACCGGTGGAGTGCTGTTCCAGATCTGACTCGCCGTGCACCCGTTCAGGCTAGGGCGTGGCCAGTGTGCGTTCAAGGCTGTTCGCATGTCCTGTGCGGCCGCATCGAGGTCGGCCAAGGTGTACGTCGAGCAGGCGGCACCACGCGCTGTGTTCACGGTTCCGGACACCGTTTAAAGACCTGGCCTTCGAGGTTCAACGTCGGCCGGAGCTTCCGACGACCAGGCGTCATGGCGTGCGGACGCAGTCTTGAAGGCTATGGCGGGCCGGTCAGGTGTCGTGGTCGCGCAGCCTGCCCGTGGCAGCGACAAGCACCTGCACTACAGCCGGGGCGTCACGATCGACGAGATGTTGCAGGCGTCGATCGCCATCATGAGCGTGGTCGCAGACGTCGGTACTGGACCTCGGATGGACCAACGTAGGGACCGAGGTAGGGACCAGGGCAGTTGAGACTGGACGTCGGATGACGATGGCGCTGAGGGCCATCACGGGTCGGCGTGAAGCGAAGTCCACCGCGTCCGGTGTCCGGCCGGATCTCGGACACGATGTCCGACATCCGGACACGAGACCGCCTAACTCGCGAGTTTTGCTCGCGCGCGGCCCTGGCCCGCGGCGTGCTGTGGCGGTGCGCCGTGGTGGCGCAAATCAAGTCCTGCACCCTCGATGGCATCGACGCCGCCATGGTCGACGTCGAGTGCGAGATCGCGAAGGGCCTCCCCGCTTATAGCGTCGTTGGGCTGCCTGCGACCTCGGTGAAGGAGGGCGCGGTGCGCATCAAGAGCGCGCTCAACAGCGTCGGTTCCGACCTGCCGCTGCGAAAGGTCACCATCAACCTCGCCCCGGCCGACCTGCGCAAGGTGGGCTGCGCGCTCGATCTGCCGATCGCGGTGGGCGTCCTCATCGCAAACGGCGCGTGCGGCGACCCGCTCGCCGATCTGCTCGTGCTCGGCGAGCTGGGGCTCGATGGGTCCGTGCGTCCCGTCCGGGGCGTGCTCGCCGCATCGCTGCTTGCGCGTGATCGCGGCATGCGCGGCGTGCTGGTGCCGGACGCCAACACGGCCGAGGCGATGGAGGTCGAGAACCTCGAGGTCTACGGCGTGGAGCACTTTCGCGAGATCGCCGCCGTCCTCGAGGGTACCGGGACGTTGCGGCCGCCGCGAGCCGCGTCGCGGCGCGCGCGCAAGCCCGTGGTCGTCGATATGGCGGAGGTCCGTGGCCAGGGCTATGCGCGGTACGCGGTGGAGGTCGCGGTCGCTGGCGGCCACAACTTGATGCTCGCGGGGCCGCCTGGCGCGGGCAAGACGATGCTGGCGCGCCGCATCCCCACCGTGCTGCCGCCGCTCACGCGCGACGAGGCGCTCGAGACGACGCGGATCTATTCGGCGCTGGGCATTGCCGAAGGGCTCGTCGAGGAACGGCCGTTCCGAGCCCCTCATCACACGGTCTCCACATCGGCGCTCGTCGGCGGCGGCACGATTCCGCGCCCCGGCGAGATCTCGCTCGCACACAACGGTGTGCTGTTTCTGGACGAGATGCCCGAGTTCTCGCGCGCGGCGATCGAGGCGCTGCGGCAGCCACTCGAGGAGCGCAACGTCACCATCACGCGCGTCCACGGCTCGCTGCGTCTGCCGGCGTCTTTTCTGATGGTCGCCGCGGCCAACCCGTGCCCGTGCGGATGGCTCGACTCGGGGGTGCGCGAGTGCACGTGCTCGAACCACGCCATCGCGCGCTACAAGCTGCGGCTGTCAGGCCCGCTGCTCGATCGCATCGACCTCCAGGTACATGTCCAGGCGGTGCCGCTCAGCGAGCTGCGCGCGCAGGAGCCAGGCGAATCATCGGCGGCCGTTCGCGAACGCGTGCTCGTAGCGCGCGAGCGTCAGCACGCGCGCCTCGCACCGTACGGCCTGCACTGCAACGCCGAGATGCCGAGCCGCGTCTTGCGCGCGACGTGTCGCCTCGACGCCGGATGCGAGCGTCTGCTCGAAGACCTCGTGCAGCGACGGCGGTCGTTCACCGCTCGCTCGGTCGATCGCCTGATCAAGGTCGCGCGCACCCTCGCCGACCTCGAGGGCCGAGAGCACATCACGCCGGAGTGCCTCGACGAAGCCTCGCAGTTTCGCGACGTCGATCCCGCGGCAGACCTCATCGCGCCGGTTCCCAGCGGCGCAGCTCCCCGGGCCCTCACCTCGGTCGCCTGACCGCTCCCTCTGTCTCTCTCCTTGAAGGATTCGTCATGTCCCCGCTCGCGCACGAGGTCTATCGCCAGCTCCTCCGGCACCTGCGTACCGGCAAGCACTCGATCACGTATGGTGAGCTCGCCGCCAGGGTCAGCAAGAAGTACCCGACGCACCAGCGCAGTCCACACTTTCATGCCGCGCTCGGTGAGCTCACCGCCGCGTGCCGCGCGAACGCCCTACCCTGTCTGCCGGCCGCCGTCTGGCGGGCGAGTGGGCGCAGCCCGGGGGCCGGCTATTACACCGTCGCGCACCCGCGCTCGCGCACCGACGAGACGCGCACCGCTGCGTGGGAGAAAGAGCACGCAGCCGTCCTCGCCTCACTCGACCGCTACCCCACCGCACTCTCTGCGACGGAGCGGTCGTGAAGAACATCGACGACATGCCTGCCCCGCACCGCGCCTTGGCCGGACAAAGCCGCGCCACCGTTGGACAACAAGGTGTCCTCGTCGGCGTAAACCTTGATCGAGGCCCCGGTCCGTGGCATCGAACCTCGATGGCGACGGTTCGTGGCTCCCTGTTTTTCTTGGTTCTCGTCGGGCTCCTTGGCTCCGCGGTCGCGCAACCGGCCCAGCCCGCGCCGGCGGGCCCCCCGGCGCCTGCCAAGGCTCCGGCACCTGCGCCCGCGAAAGCGCCGCTACCGCCACGGCCGCGTCCCAATGTTCCGGCGCTCGTCGGCCTCACCGAGGTCGTGAAGCTCAACCCACCGTCGGGCTTCATCGATGACGTCGTGACGGGAGATGCGCAGCGCATCGCGTACGTCGTGGCCGACACGGCGGGCATGACGGAGCTCCACGTCTACACGCACGCGACGAAGCTCGAGCACGTCGTCGACATCGCACCGATCACCACGCGCCCCGTGGCCCTGCATCTCGTCGGCCCGCGCGTGTTCGTCGTCGGCAAGAACGAAGACGGCACACAGAACGCGGCGCTCGTCGAGCTCGAGGACACCGCCAAGACCAAGGCGGGTAGCGCAGTCTACAAGGTAGGCCCTGCCAACAACATCACCGTCATCACCCGCGACGGCAAACAGCGCATCGCTGTCCACAAGGCCGCCGCTGTCGCCACGGGCACCAAGCACACGGTCGAGCTCCTGGCCCTCGAGAACGGCAAGCGGGTCAGCGCCGGCAAGCCGTTCGCGCTCGATGGCAAGAACACCCTGCCCAAGCTCGAGCTCACGGTGAACCACTGGAGCGACGGCTTCACCCGCGCCCACGGCATCAAGGCGGGTGTGTGGAACCGCAAGGAGAATGCCCGCGACCCCGACAGCGAGGCGTCGTACGACCTCGTCACGGGCAAGCTCTACGACATCAAGAAGATCGAGAACCTCATGGAGCAGCGCAAGCGCTTCCAGGCGCTCGCCGGGCAGCCGCGCCAGGAGCTCGTGCGCATGGCGTGGGACAACAGCGCGGTCGAGGTGTGGAGCGGCAACAAGCTCCACCCCGTCACGCTCGACGAGCCGATCACCAACTACGATCCCAGCTCCATTCAGGGTGTCGTCACCAACGCCGATGGCAGCGCGTGGATCGCGCTCAAGGTCGACCCGGTCAACGTCGAGGCTGTCGCGCGCAAGAAGGCCGACCCCGAATACCTCGACATCTTCCGCGTCGGCGCCGACGGCAGGGCCGTCCGCAAGGGGCGTGTCCTCTCGCACCTGATCCGACACCACTTCGGCGTCGTCGGTGACCAGTTCTGGCTGCTCGAACGCCTCAGCTCCACGGACCGCGGCTCGCGTAGCCTGACTGTCTATCAGCCGCAGTGACGCCCAGCGCTGGCGCCCGAGCACCAGGTCCACGATGGCGTCACGCTCACTCCGTGCAGGGCCCCTCGCCGCACGGGATCATCACATCGCACGCCTCGGGAACGCGCACGCCTGGCTGCTCTCCGGACGGCGTCTCGCACACGGCCTGGTCGAACGCCGCCGAGCAAGCCTCGACCTGTGCCATCGACTTCGTCGGATCATTGCAGAATCGATCGACGAGCCCGCCCTCGCAGACCACGCAGTTGCGCCCGAGCGAGCTGAAGCCGTCGTAGTACCAGCGACACGCCGTCGACGCGTTGGGGTTCGGCGCGCACTCGCGCGCCTTGTTGCACATGCGCATCGCGAGCTGCTCGCACAGCGGTCCAGAGAGCGGCGCATCCGCTTCACCGCTGGCGTCTTTGCCGGGCGTGCCGCCACCCGCATCATCTCCACATGCCGTGAGAGCAACCACGAACACGAAGCACGCCAGGCTCTTCATCCGCGCAGCATCACGGCAGACCGCTGCGCGCGCCACTATCTGGCGGGCTCACACCACGCCAGCGTGGCCGACGACACAGATCCACATCGGCGTGCCGTCCTGCGCCATCCGGCGCGAGGCCTCGTCGAGGATCTCGCTGAACACCTTCACATCCTCGGCCGACATCTCGGCCGCCTCGATGCCGACGACGAATAGCACGTAGCCAGGCATCTCCTCCTGCCACGACCAGTCCGACAGCGAATCGAGAAGCGCGTCCCAGTTCTTGCCAAACCACGCGGGAAATCCGCACGCGACCGCGAACCGGTCGAACATTCCATCGCGATCCGCACCGTGCAGATCGATGTCGTAGCTCGCGAAGCCCAGCTGGCTCGCAGCGACGCGGATGTCGTCGACATCCACCGAATCGAGCGCGAGCAGGCCACTCAGCGCTGGGTCCAGCAAGCGCGCGCGTAGCTCCTCGGCCGTGGTCATCGCGACACCTCGATCCGACGAAAGCTACGATAGTGATCGCTCGTGTAGAAGAACTCGTTCGGCGGATCGCCACCCGTCACGATCCGACGCGGCCCACGATCGCGGGAGCCCGGCGTTTCGACCGTGTACTCCCGGTAGTACCCGCGCGGCTGCGCCGGCAGATGCCGTTCGCGGTTCTGAAACACCGCTCCATCTTGCCGGTGGCGAAACGGCCCACCGCGCGCGATGGCGTCGAGCGTCGCGTACGCTTCCGGCGGTAGATCGAGCTCGCGCGGCTTCGCCGTCTCCCGTACCTGCGCATCGGCGGGTGAACGCGATGCCGGTCCGCGTGACGCGGCCGGTGCGCGTGACGGTGCCGCGTCGCGGGCACGAAGCTCGCCGTGCGCCTCGCGATCGCGGCGCTCCTCGACCGATGCCGACTCGTCGCACGCCGCGAAGAACAGCAACGAGAGCACGGTGACCAACGCAACCAGGTTGGCGATCCACCTGCGCCGTCGTCGTACTTCTCCGGTCACCTCGCGCAGCATGGCACGGCATCGTCGTGCGAGCCGCCCCGCGGCGGAATCCACGGACGCGCATCCGCGAATCCGGCCGGACGACCTTGCTCGCGCCCCAACGCGAGGGTGCCCGAACTGCAGGCGAGGCAGGACGCCTACCGCCCGTCGAGCATCCGCAGCGCCTTCTCCATGGCGCTGCGCCGGCGATTGTGCGGGCCGGCCATGCCCTCGACGAGGCGGCGACGTCCGGCGGGCCCGGCTGCCTGTGTTCCGAGCAGCGCGATGCCAAACGCGGCGTTGATCTGAACGTTCTGCGCTTCCCCATCAAACGCGGCGAACAGGAGCTCGCGCGCATTGGGCAGCGTGGCCACGAGCTGGGCGACGCGCAGCCCATGCGCCTCGTCGTCGGTCTCGAGGCCGGCGATCAGCGCATCCTCGAGCTTGTCCTTGCGCGGAGCGAGCGTGGCGTTGACGGCATCCGCGACGGCGGTCTCGTCACGCAGCGCGGCCACGAGCTGCCGGGCGGTCGCGATCACCGCGTCGTCGCCGAGCCGGCCGAGCGCCCGCGCCGCCGCGATACGGACGCGCGCATCGTCATCGCGAAGCATCGGGCCGATCGTCGAGGCGAGGGCCGCATTTCCGAGGGTGCCGAGCGCGGTGACGGCATTCGCGCGGACGATCGCGCGGCCATCCCGCGTGAACGGTAGCAGCTGCGCGGCATCGAGCTTCGCCGTGAACGCCTTGTCGTCGAGCAGCTCGGTCTCGAAGCCCGGGACGGCGGGGACGCTCGGGACAACGGGTGGACCGTCGATCGCATCGAGCGTGCTGCGCGCCAGATCGCGCTCCGCGGCAGACGCGCTCGCGCGGGCGTGTTCGAGCACCGCGCGCGCCTGCCCGAGTTTTTCCTTGCCCAGCTTGATCAAGCCGCGGGCGGCGTTCGCACGACTGCTCATGCGCTGGAAGGCGGCGCCGAGCACGTCGGGCGCGGACGCGCGCGCCAGGATCAGGTCGATGATCCGGTCCGCGCCACGGAGGTCGTCACGATCGAGGCCCTGCACGAGCGCTTGATCCACCGCGGCAGAGGAGTGCGCGGTCAGGATCGCCGCGATGTCGGGATGGCCATCGTAGATCTCGACGAGCACCGCCGCCGCGGCACCGACGGCGTCCGTTCCGAGCTTGTCGAGCGCACGCGCCGCCGCAAGGCGCACGGACACCTCCTCGTCGCGCAGGCTCGAGCGCAGCACGTCGACAGACTCCGCGGAGGCCACGGCACGCGCGCGCACGGCGGGATCAGGATCCGTGAGCGGAGACGGAGCTTCGGTCACGCGTGGAGAGATGACCGCGATCGCGCGCGAGAGCGCGGCGTGGAGACGCACGTTGCTCCGCGTCGTGGGCGTCGGAGCCGCAGCGGCGACCAGGGCCGAGAGCGCAGGTGCAGCGCGCTCGCGACCTACCGACGCGATCCCGAGCGCCGCGTTGATCCGGATCTCGACGGTGGTGCTCGCGAGCGCATCGGCGAGGCGCCGCACGCCGTCGGGCATGCTCGCGATGAGCGCGGCCAGGCGAGCGCCATGCGCTTCGTCCACGATGTCGAGACTGTCGACGAGCACGTCCACGACCGCGGGCTCGGTGCCCAGCTCCGCGATCGCCTGGGCGACGGCCGCGACCACGTCCGGCTCCGGATCGCCGAGGGCCCGCGCGAGCGCAGCCGCGACATAGGGCGCTCCCAGCTTGCCGAGCGCACGCGCGGCCTCGAGCCGCACGTTGGTCTCGTCATCGCGCAAGAGCGGGGCAACCGCACCCGCCGCTGCGATCGCCTCGCGCCCTTGCTGGGCGAGAATCCGCAACGCGTTGATGCGCACGAGCGAGCGCCAGTTGGTCAATGCGCGCAGCAGGTCTTCGAGCGAAGCGGTCTTCGCGGTCGCGGCGTACTCGGCGGCCGTGAGCTCGCGTTGCTCGAACGCCGGTACGGTCGCACTGGAGGCTCCTTTTGCGCGGCGCCCCTCGGCGTCGAGCGACTTCAGGCGCTGGGCCAGCGACGCACCCGCGCGTTGCGCAGCCGAGCGCACGTCCGCGACGTCGTCTTGACCGGCGAGCTCGAACAGCAGCGCCATCGACGACACGGCCTCGAGCTCGCCGATCGCTCCGACGCCGAAGGCCGCATTGATGCGCACGCGCGGCCGGTCATCCCGCGCTGCGCGCTGCAAGAAATGCAAGCCACCGGGGCCGAGGCGGCCGCACGCGCGCACGAGTGCCTTGCAGGCGACGCTCTCGGCCGCGTCGAAGATCTGCAACAGCTCGGCATCGGCGCGACCGACCAGCTCGGAAAGGAACCGCTCGACCGTGTCGCACACCGCGCGCTTGGCGCCATCGAGCGCGTTGGCGATCGCGACGACATTCGCCTTCTGGGCGACGCCCAGCTCCACGAGAGCTTCCGCCGCGGCGAGCGCGACGTGGAGCTCTGTATCGCGAAGAAAGGGAACGAGCTCGGGCCCCGTGTGCTTCGTGGCCGCGAGCCCTCGTAGCGCTTCAGCGCGGACGGTGGCGCGCCCGTCACGGAGATTGGCGATCAATGCATCGACGGAGTGAACGTTCGACACGACGCGATCACGGTATCACGTGGTCTCACGGACTCATCTACTTCGGCGACGTCGGGGGCGTACTCCGGGGGACAACCGTCAGAACGGAATGTCGTCGTTTGGGACAGGGTCTGCGTACGCTTCTTCGACCGGCACGAGGCGCATCAAGCGACCGCCCACGAGGTGATAGTGGTCGCCGAGCTGGCGAAAACGCGCGACGCGTTCCTCGAGGGCCGACAAGCGCGCGCGCCAGCTGCGCGCGGTCTCGTGGATCTCCTCGAGGGCAAGGCGGAGCTCATCGACGTGGTCCGCTGCGGCCCAGCGCGTCCTGCTGTCCTCTGCCGCCACCTCGAGCTCGTCGAGGGCGACGGAGATCGTCACGAGATGCTCGACGATCCGTTCGAGGTCTGCCTCGGCACAAAACACCGGCTCGGGGATGGAGACGTGCGGACGCGCCGACTCGCGAAGGAGCCGTTCGCGCTCGCGCCGCCGTTGCTTGCGAGCAGCCTTGCTCGACATGAGGCTGGGGACCTACTGCAATGGTCTGACTGTCACCCCCGCGAAGGATACTGCGCGCGTGCTGCACGCTGTTGCGATCCCGCCGACCGCTGCTCCAAGTGCGCCGCCAAGCGAGGCGTTCGTCGTGCTGTATGCGCTGGCCCAGCGCGCCTGTGACGATGACGAGCTCGCGCGCGCACTGGCGGTTCGCGCGTTGAAGGTCACCGTCGGGACAGACTTCGCCGTCGCGCGCGATGCACTGGCGGCACTGCTGCGACGCCTGGAGTCCTCCGAGGATGTGCGGGTCGTGCGCAGCGGCGCCGGCTACCGCTCCAAGAAAGCCGGGCGCGACGGTAGGCCGTACGAGATGGTGCTCGGTGTCGATGGCGATGGCGCGCTGGAAGGGAGCTGCAGCTGCCGCGACTTCGGCAAGTCAGCGCTGGGATGGTGCAAGCATCTGTTCGCGGCCGCGCGAGCCGCCAAGGCGACGAAGCTGCGGGCGATGCCGTGCGCGCTGCGGTGGAATCCAGTGCGGCCGTTCACGGGCCCCGGCGAGCGCCTGGCCCGGTTGTGGTTGGACCCGCGCGTGGAGCGCAGGCTTCCGCGGAGAGTCGCAGAGCTGTTTCAGACGACGCCCGCCGGGCGTCCGATCGACCCACGAGCGCTGGAGGGGGTGCGGCGTGTGGAGACGCTCGAGCGACTGCTCGCGGCCTGCCGCCAGGATCCGCAGCTCGCCGAGCCCGCGATCGTGCCGATGCTCGAAGAGGAGCTGGCGGATACCCAGCGCGGAAGTTCGATCGGAGAGAAGGATCTGTCCCGGATGCTGCGTGGTTTCAAGCGCACGTTGTATCCGTACCAGCGCACGGGCGTGCAGACGTTCCTGCGGGCAGGGCGACTCTTGCTCGCGGACGACATGGGCCTCGGCAAGACGGCCCAGGCGATCGCGAGTTGCCATGCCTTGTTCGCGAGCGGGCGCGTGAAGCGGGCGCTGATCGTCGTCCCGGCGTCGCTCAAGGCCCAGTGGTTGCGGGAATGGAAGGGTTTCACCGATGTCGCGATCACGCTCGTCGAGGGGCCGGCAGACGCACGGGCGGAGGTCTACAAGCATCGACGCGAGGGCGTACTGCTGGTGAACTACGAGCAACTGCTGCGCGACCTCCCAAGCGTGCAGGCGTTCGCCCCCGAGCTTGTCGTTCTGGACGAGGCCCAGCGAATCAAGAACTGGGAGACGCGGACCGCCGCGGTGGTGAAGCAGCTCGCACCCGCGTGGCGGTTGGTCCTCACCGGCACGCCCATGGAGAATCGGCTCGAGGAGCTGTCGTCGATCATGGAGTGGGTCGACGAGCACGCCCTCGAGCCGCGCTGGAGACTGCCGAGCTGGCACGCGGTGCGCGCCGACGGTGGGCGCGAGGTGGTGGGTGCACGGAATCTCGAGACGCTGCGCGCGCGCCTCGCGCCGTCGATGTTGCGCCGTGTGCGGACGGAGGTGCTGGCGCAGCTACCGGCACGCACGGATACCGCACTGCCGTTGACCTTGACACTCGAGCAACAGGCAGCCCATGACGACCTGAGCCCAGCGATCGCGCGGCTCGCGGGCATGGGGAACCAGCGCCCGTTGACGCACCCGGAGTTCCTGCGCCTCATGACGCTGCTCGCGAAGCAGCGCATGATCTGCAACGCACTGGTGCTGCCGCAGTTCGCGGAGGTCTGGCCGGAGCTCGCTAACAGCCGGAGAAAGCGCGAAGGGCACGTGGGTGAGCTCGGAAGCCCGAAGCTCCTCGACCTGCGCGAGCGGCTCGTCGAGCTCGTGGTGACACAACAGCGCAAGGTCGTGGTGTTCAGCCAGTGGCGGAGGATGTTGCAGCTGGCCGAGTGGGCATGCGCAGACGTCCTGGCAC
Source organism: Kofleriaceae bacterium (assembly GCA_033763475.1). Taxonomy (GTDB): domain Bacteria; phylum Myxococcota_A; class Polyangia; order Haliangiales; family Haliangiaceae; genus JABFXX01. Next base: position 58,670 of record JANRKM010000159.1, on the reverse strand, counting down.
GTGCAGGTGTGAAGGCGGTGTTCTTCACGGGGGAGGAGTCGCAGCGGCGGCGCGCGGAGAACATCGTCGCGTTCCACGACGATCCCGCGGTGCGCGTGCTGTTCGCCAGCGATGCCGGTGGCGTGGGGCTCAACCTCCAGCGCGCGGCGAGCTGCTGTATCAACCTCGAGGTGCCGTGGAATCCTGCGGTGCTCGAGCAGAGGATCGGACGGATCTATCGCCTTGGACAGCTGCATCCCATCGAGGTCTACAACTACGTGGCGACGGGAGGACTCGAGGAACGCATCGCGCAGCTCGTGGGCGACAAGCGCGCGTTGTTCACGGGGCTGTTCGACGGCGCGAGTGACGAGGTTACCTTCGACTCGTCGAGTAGCTTCCTCGCACGCGTGCAACAGCTCGTCGAGCCCAGTGCGGCCTCCATCCATGGTGACCATGGCAACGAGGCGGATGACGACGCTGATCAGGACGTCCTGTTCGAAAGCGGGCGGGACGAAGATGAAGCGGACGAGCGACCAGCGCGGGCGCAGGGCTTCGAAGCTGCGTCCGCAGGACATGCCACTCCCCCGGACAGTGCCTTCCTCGGAGAAGCACGCGCCGATGCAGGAGCGGCGGGCGCCTCGAGTCTTCTGCAGAAGACGACCGCGGGCGTCGCCTCGGCCGACATCACGGAGCTCGTGCGCGCGTTCGCGGGCCTCGAGGCGCGCCCGCTCGCCGACGGACGAGTGGCGCTCGAGATGCCGGCACCAGCGGCCTCTGTGCTCGGCAGCCTGTTGCGTTCGCTCGCGAGCGCGCTCGACGGCGTCGCACCACGAGCGCCGTGATCCTTTCGTTCAAGCGGAGCTCCGTCCTCGAACCGCTTCGGGGCGCGCGTAGGTCGGTGTCCGGGTCAACGTCCGACCTTCGGCTGCCGTCCGAACGGCGGCCGGACACATCGCTCCCGTAGATGTGATCTCGCGATGTTCGTCAGGTACACGCGATGCAGCCAGCACGCGCATGCCTCCGTCGAGCCCCGTCTTGACCTCTCCGTGTGAAGCCGTCACGCTGATCGGTGATGGCGGCGATTCGCACGAGTCTGGCGGGGTATCCCATGGCGCCTAGCCAGGACGAATGGGATGCGATGTCGCCGGCCGAACGGGAAGAGGTCTACAGGGCCCTCCCCGGCGAGGTGACGGATGCCGAGATCGCTATGCCCGAGGGCGATCGCCACTTCAAAGCGAAGACGCGGCCCGTGGCCTCGCTGCGGGGGTACTTCGCGCGGCAGGGCCGGCGCGTCTACGTCGCCAACGAGCTGCCGATCTACTATCCCGCCGAGCCGCGGTTCGCGCCTGATCTACTCGTCGTGTTCGACGTCGAGGATTATGACCGCGACAAGTGGGTCGTGAGTGCCGAGGGAAAGGGGCTCGACTGGGTGCTCGAGGTGCACGTCGGCGGCGATCGCAAGAAGGACGCGGAGCTCAACGTCGAGCGTTACGCCCGCGTCGGCATCCCGGAGTATTTCCTCTACGACGCTGGGCGAGAACAGCTGTCCGCGTTTCGGCTGCCCACACCGGATGCGCGTGTGTACGAGCGCATCGACGCGGAGCGCGGGCGCTATCCATCGCGCGTGCTCGGACTCGATGTCGAGAGCGAAGGCGGTCGGCTGCGCTTTCTGGCGGGGACCGCGGTCCTACTCGAGAGTGAAGAGCTCGTCGCGCGCCTGGAGGGGCTGCTCCGCGAGAGCGAGCTCCGCGCCCAGGAAGAGGCTCATCGCGCGAGCTCGCTGGAAGCCGAGGTGGAGCGGCTGCGCGCGGAGCGCGCGCGCAGCAAAACCCAAGGTTAGCGCAGGTTAGCGCCGGCTCGGCGCTCCATCGGAGAGCACCTAGCGCTTCGCGCGCTCGGCGACCGCCAGCGCGACGGCGAGCTCGGCGGCGACACGGGCGTCGTGGACCGCGAGGGCGCGGTTGGCGCGGATCGAGGCGCCGCCGGTGGCCATGGCGAGGCGCTCGAGGAGGAACGGGGTGAGGCGCTTGCCGCTGACGTCGCGGGCCTCGGCTTCCTTGATCGCAGCTTCGATGACACCGCCGATCATGTCGCGATCGAGCTCGTGCTCCTCGGGAATCGGATTGCAGACGAGGATGCCGCCGCCGCCGAGGTCCCAGTGCTGGCGCGCGATGGTGGCTAGCTCGGTGATGGAGTCGGCGCGGTGGTCGAGCGTGAGCCCCGAGGTGCGCGTGTAGAAGGCAGGCAGCTCGCTGGTCTGATAGCCGATGACGAGGACGCCAAACGTCTCGAGCGTCTCGAGCGTCTTGGGGAGATCGAGGATGGCCTTCGCGCCCGCGGACACAACCGCGATGGGCGTGCGCGCGAGGGACACGAGGTCGTGCGAAACGTCGCCGTGGTCGCCGCGGTGGACGCCGCCGATGCCGCCGGTGGCAAACGTCCGGATCTGCGCGCGCGCTGCGAGCATGGAGGTAGCGCTGACCGTGGTGGCCGCCGAGCTCTTGCGGACCAGGTGGACCGCGACGTCGGTGGCGGTGGCCTTGGCGATCTGGGCCCCCTCACGGGCCAGGCGCTCGAGGGTGGGCACGTCGAGGCCAACGCGGGGCTGGCCCTCGATGATGGCGCAGGTGGCCGGGATGGCGCCGAAGCTGCGCACGGTCTCCTCGAGCTCCTTGGCGATCTCGAAGTTCTCGGGCCACGGCAAGCCGTGCGCGACGATGGTCGATTCGAGCGCGACGATGGGCTCACCCTTGCCCCGGGCCGCCTCGACCTCGGGCGCGATGACCAGGTTCATCCCCGAGTTATCTCGCTCTCACGAGGTCGCGGCAAGCAGGGCGCGCGTCATCGCGGCCCAGGCCTCCCCCCACGCGCGCTCGGCCTCCGGGGTCCACGCGTCCCCACAAGCCTCGCGGAGGGTAGCGAGCAGGGCCTCGCCAACCCACGGATACATCTCGGGCGTAACGCCGTAGCTGACGTGGTTGGCGGCCAGCGTCGCGAGCTCGCGATCGAGCCACGTGGGATCGTCGATGTGATCGACGAGCGACGTGAGCTTCTTGGCGAACATCTTGTTCTGCGCACCCTCGCTGCTGCGATGGAACAGCGCCTTGGTCTGCGGATGGCGCTGGAACAAGATTTCGTAGAACCGGCGCGGGAACGTGTCGTCCTGCGCGAGCACGATCTCGAGGGTTTCGCGAAGGACTGCGGCGTTACTCATCCCTCGGACTCCGCGTCGACGGACAGGCCGTGCTTCTTGAGCAGGCGTAGCAGAACAAAGCGATTCTTGAGGCCGAGCGCCTTGGCAGCGCGTGTGGGGCTGCGGCCGTTGTCGGCGAGCGCCCGCGCGAGGGTGTCGCGATCGAGCTCGACGTTCTCGTTCGCCGATTCGGCGGAGTCGCGCAGCTCGGCCTCGACGGCGGGCGTGAGGCCGATGAAGTCCGCCTCTGCGGAGCCGAGCGCGAGCCACACGAGGCGCTCGAGCTCGCGCACGTGGTGCGTGAACGGGTGGCGGAGGAGCCGCACGACGAGCTCGGGGGCGAGCCGCGGCTCCGCGAGCTGACCGTTGCGGCGCTCGAAGAAGCGCGAGGCGATCGCCGGGTTGTTGCGCGCAGTGCGGCGCAGGATCTCGGCGAGCACGAGAGGCACGTCGTCACGGCGATCGGGCAGGCCGGGCAGCGCGATGCGATGCGTGAAGCGCGCGAGGAAGTCGTGCTTCAGCATCTCGAGCGGGCGGTTGGTCGCCGCGACGAGACGGAACGACGACTTGCGGGTCTTCGCTTCGCCGAGGCGCTGATATTCGCCACCGTCGTCGAGCACCCGGAGCAGGTGGACCTGACATTTCTCGGGCAGGTCGCCGATCTCGTCGAGGAACAGCGTCGAGCCATCGGCCTCACCGATGAGCCCCGGCCGCTCGGGCATGCCGGGGTTCGGATAGTTCTTCACGTTGCCGAACAGCTCGGCGTCGATCAGCGACTCCGGCATCGTGGCGGCGTTGCGCGCGACAAAGGTCTGGCTGCGCCGCGAGGAGAGGCCATGGATCGCGCGCGCCGCGAGCTCCTTGCCGACACCACTCTCGCCGAGGATGAGCACGTGGCGATCGGTCGACGCCGCGAACTGGAACTGCGCGCGCAGGCTCCATGCGATCTCGCTTTCGCCGACGATGCCGAACGGATCCGGCCCACCGAACGCGAACTCCGTGGACACGCTCGCGGGCAGCTCGAGCGGCCGGCTGGCGACCAGGAACACGGCCGCATTGTGTATCTCGACGATATCACCGACGCGCGCGGTGCCCTCGGCCATCGCCTTGCCACCGATGCGCATCACAGCGCGGCCCACCGAGCGCAAGCGGACTTCGTCTTCGCCCACGGGCTCCGCGACCAGCTGGCGACGCGAGATGCGCGCGTTGCCGATCGGCGGCCCCTCGACAATGCTCCCCGGGCGGATCCGGTGCAGCGACGTGCGCGGCGCTGGATCGTCGTCGAGCGGCCCACCGCGTCCGATGCTGGTCGCGCGTGCGATCGGCAGCGCCTCGCCAATGCGCTCGGGCTCGTCGAGAGACCACGCAAGCACGAGATGTGGGATGCGGCGCGCTGAACGCGACCTGCCTTTGCTCCACGGCAGATCGAGCTCGGCGGCCGTCGACTCCACGGTGCTAGGACTCAAGGAAGGCACATCGTAGCCAAGCTGGCCCGAGCGTTCAACGCGCCCGGTGCATCACGTCGCAGCCCGGAACCACGATCACGCGAGCTCGAATTCTTTGCAGAACGCGACTTGGGTCGGCCGCTCACCCGTCACGGGATCCGGAGCATCGAGCGGCCACCGGCGCTGCCCCTCGTCGGGCCAGTCGTGCCAGCACGCGTTGCGCTTCTCGCTCCAGAAGAAGCAATCGCGGCACGCGGAGCGCAGCTCGAAGCGGCGGGCTTCGTCGAGCAGTTGCTCGGTAAGCGGGAACTTCATGGGGTCGCGGGGGCTGGTTTAGCAGACCCCGAACCCGCCGCCGATCCGGAGCCTTCCTCGGAGAGGCCCGCCTTCACGCCGCGCTTGACGCGCTCGACCGCGGGTCCCGCCTTCTCCTGGACGCCCTCCTTGAGGTCCTGGACTTCCGACGTCGCCCAGATCGCGCGGACGTGTCCGAAGAACGTGCGTTTGCCGAGCTTCACGGTGGCACCGCAGTACGCGAGGCCTGCGGCGATCACCAGGTAGATCAGCAGCTTGATCACGACGTGAGCCTACCAGCTGCCGCCCGACGCGCCAGAATCAGTTAGTCCGACGCGCGCTTGAGGATGAGGAACGCCACGCGGCGGTTCTTCGCCCAGGCGGCCTCGTTGCTGCGGCGGTCGATCGGCTGCGTCTCGCCATAGCCCTGCGACTCGAGGCGGTCCGCTTCGACACCCTTGTCGATCAGATACTTCTTCACGGCAGCGGCGCGCTTGTCCGAGAGATCGAGGTTGTACGCGTCGTTGCCGCGATCGTCGGTGTGACCCTGAACCTCGACGAGCTGGATGCCGGGGTTACCCACCAGCGTCGCGGCGACGGCGTCGAGGATGGGGAACGACTGCGACTTGATGACCGCCTTGTTGTACTCGAAGTAGACCATGTCGAGGATTTCGATCGACGTGTCGGTCACGACGACGCGACCGCGATCCGGGCAGCCGTCCTCGTCCTCGGTGCCGTTATAAGTCTCCGGCTCGTTCGGACACTTGTCGTCCTTGTCGAGGATACGGTCCTTATCGTTGTCCGGATCCGGGCAGCCGTCCTCGTCCTCGAAGCCGTCCTTGTCCTCGGGGTCGTTCGGGCACAGGTCGTCGACGTCGAGGATGCCGTCCTTGTCGTTGTCCGGATCCGGGCAGCCGTCCTCGTCCTCGAAGTTGTCGAAGTCTTCCGGGTCGTCCGGGCACTTGTCGACGTTGTCGAGGATGCCGTCGCCGTCGCGATCGTTCTTGTCGCCTTCGGGGCACCCATCCTCGTCCTGGAAGCCGTCCCTGTCCTCGGGGACGAGCGGGCACTCGTCGTCCTCGTCGAGGATGCCGTCGCGGTCATTATCCGGCTCGGGGCAGCCATCCTCGTCCTCGAAGCCGTCGAAGTCCTCCGGCTCGTCGGGGCACTTGTCCACGTCGTCCTTGAGACCGTCGCCGTCGCGGTCGCCGATGTTCGGCTCGAACACGATGCCGATCACGCCGCGGAGATCCGGGCTGCCACCGTCGCTGGCGACGATGCCGCGACCCGCCGCGAGCGAGAGGAACGAGTTGCGGGCGAGGTAGAGCTTGATGCCGGCGAGCGCCTCGAGCGGGCGGTAGTTCTCGTTGTCACCGACGGGTAGCGCACCGTAGATCTCGCCGATCACGTCGAATTTCTGCTTGGAGATCGCGTACGCGACGGCAAACCCGAACGGGACGTCCATGCCCGCGGTGATCGTCTCACCGGTCACCGGGGCGGGCAGGCCGCTCGAGTGCGTCGTGTCGCTCTGGGTGAACGTCGTCGTGTTGCGGAGGCGGATGCCGGCGTTGAGCGCCATGCGCAGGCGGCGCTGGCGCCCGAACTCCTTGTCGATGATCGCCGAGATCTGCGGCGTCAGCTTCTCCTCGCCGAGAAAGCGATCCTTCGGGTCGACCGTGGGCAGGTACACGCTCGCAATGAGGCCGAGCCCGATCGGCGCCGTGCTGGTCTTGAGGAAGCGCGTCTTCAGGTGAAGGCCGACGTTGCCGAGCCCCTGGCCATCGATCTTGAACGCCTCGTCGTTATTCGGGTCGCCGTCCATGGTGTTCGCGTCGGGACCGCGATCACCGTTCATGATGCGCAGCGGAGCCGAGGCCGCGAACTCGAGCTCGGCCGGGCCGATCTTCACGCCGAACGCCGCGATGAGCGTCGCCGTGATGATGTTGTCGATCGAGTACGAGCTCGTCCCGTTGTCGAACGACAGCAGCTTGTAGCCCCAGTCGAGCGAGCCGAGGCCGAAGGAGAACTCCTTGTTGCCGAGCACCTGCGATGCGTTGACCGTCAGGTAGCCGCGCGAATCGATCGCGGGCCGGTAGCCACTCAGATCGATGTTGCCGGCCGGCTGCGCATGGGCCTTCGCCCCACCGACCACGGCCGCACCGAGGGTGGCAACCAGAAGAACTCCGCAAGCAGACCGGGCAGATCGCATGTCGCCTCCGAGGACAACCAAGCGGAACTCGCTCGGCCAAACCCTCGTTACCACCGTCCGACCTTGTGGGTCAAACAAGCGGCACCATTAGAGAACTCACCCGTGCGTGAGATCTCTAGGCCCCAGAGATTCCCTCTCAGGGAATCTGGATGCCGTTACGCACGCAGATCTGCGTGATGCTCGTCGGCGCGTTCGGGATCTTGCTGTAGTAGAGCTTCGCTTTGGCCGCGTTCTTCGAGCGGCACGCCGCAAGGAACGATAGGCGCAAGAGGTTCGCTTCCGGCTTGCAGCGGTACGCCGCCTCGAGCTGAGACAGCGCGGCCGCGTCCATACCGGTCTGCAACAGGTCTTCGCCCTTGGCCTGGAGCGCCGCCGCATCGCAACCCGAGGGCGGAGGCGTGGTGGAGCCGCCATTGGTGGTCGTGTTGCCGGAGCCACTACCCGTGCCGTTTGGCTTGCTCGAGGCCACCGCCTCGGTGCACTTGACCAGCTTGGCCTGCGCATCGACGCCAAGCTTGCGCGCCTCGGCGACGATCTTCTCGACCTGCTTGCAGTTCTTCTCGGCCGCGGCGGTCTTCGCCTTGTCCTCGTAGATCCGTGTCAGCTCGGACTCGGCGGGCAGGAAGAGCTCCTTCGCCTCCTGCTTGTAGACGGAGTCGTCGGGGATGCCGTTGAACGCGTTGCGCGCGGACTTGATGTCGCTGCGCTTGAGGGCGTCCTTCAGGTTGCGGAGCGTCGTCTCGGCCTTGTTCTCGCTGATCGCCGTCGCGCGCAGCGACTTCGCCGTGGCGGCATCCGTCGCCGAGAGTCGGTTCGTGCAGTCCTCGAGGCCGGTCCAGTTCTTGTCCGCCTTGAACCGCAGGCACTCGAGCTTCACGTCGCTCTCGACCGTGTTGTTGGTCGCGACCGCGGGGGCAGCGTCGGGCGCCGGCGGTGCCACCACCTCGTTGCTGCCGCCGGAGTTGTTGTTCGTCGTGTTGTTGTTGTTGGCGACGACCGCGTTACTGCCGCCCGTCGTGCCACCGGTTTCGTTGGTGCTGCCAGGATCCTTGCCAGCCTCGACCTTCGGCTTGTCGTCGCCACCCTTCATCACCATGAAGGCGCCGATGCCGCCGAGGACCACGACACCGAGGATGACCGCGACCAGCAGGCCTTTCTTGCCACCGCCCGCTTCGGGGACGTTGGTGATGACGGCGTCGCGCGCGAACACGAAGTCCTCGCCGGCCTCGACGAACCGGAGGCGGACGTGGCCGAGATCGACGACGTCACCGCGGCGAAGCTCGACCTTGCCGTAGTCCTGGCCGTTCACGCGAACGCCATTGGACGACTGCAGATCACTGATCGTGTAACGACCGGTTTCGGGCTCGCGAACCAGCTTGGCGTGGTTCCGGCTGATCGAACGGTGATTGATGACGATGTCATTCTCGTCGGTGCGGCCGACGATCATCTGCGGGCGCGACAGCTCGAACTCGCGCCCGGCGAAATTGGCCGAGACGCAGACCAGCTTGCCGTAGCCCGTGGGCGCGGACATCGCCGCGACCTGGGCGGCGCTCGCGACCGGGCGGCCCGCCGGATCGGTGTCGGCCACCGCGACCTGCGTGCGATTCGGCGAACCGACGAGGTTGGGGGCCTGCGGTGCCGGGGGCTGGGTGCCCTGCGCGATGACGGGGATCGGCTGGGTCGCGGGGGTGACCGCGTTCAACACCTCCGTCGTCGCACCAGGCGCCGACTCGACCCGCTCGATCGGCATCGTGCGGGCTTCGTCCCCCTGCTCGACACCTTCCGCCTTCAGATACAGCTTGTAGTCGCCGATCTGGACCTGGTCGCTGACCCGCAGCGCGACCCGCTCGGCGATCCGCGCATTGTTGACGCGGATCCCGTTGTAGCTGCCAAGGTCCTCGATCTGGACCTCGTTGTTCGAGCGCACGATCCGGGCGTGGCGGCGAGACACGTTCCGCTCGGTGAGTCGGATCGTGTTGCCTTCCTTGCGGCCGATGGTGATCTCGTCACGGATCAAGGGAACGACCGTTGTCTTTCCCTCGTCGTCCTGGATCACTAGCTTGAACATCGTCGGTAAGACCCCGCCTGGTTCGCTCGTGGTGCGCGAGTGTTCGCGCGAACACTAGCGCTTCATTGGTTGTATCAGTCCAAGCTCGATCAAGACAACCAGCGGCCTGACTACTTGCTACCGCCCCCCGAACTGCGAAGCCCCTGTCGGGCGATCTTTACAGCGGCGGCGAGCTGTGGATCGTCCGAAGTCGATGCGCCGATTGTGGCACCACTCCCTCCGCTCGTGCCACTGCTGTTTCCGCGGCCGCCCACGATGATTTCATCGGCGGCGAACGTCTCCACGTTCACATCGGGCGCGAGGCCCTTGGATTCCAGGGAGTTGCCCTTCGGCGTGTAGTACCGCGCCGTGGTCAGCTTGAGGCCCGCACCGTCGGCGAGATCGAAGAACGTCTGGACGGTGCCCTTTCCATAGGTGGGGAGCCCGACGAGCTTGGCGCGGCCGTGATCGCGCAGAGCGGCGGCCAGGATCTCCGAGGCGGACGCGGTGCCCTGGTCGACGAGGATCGTCACCGGGACGGAGGTCGCGAGCCCTCCTTTATGTGCGCTCTGCGTTTCGGTGCCCGAGCGCCCGCGGATCGAGACGATGGTCCCCGATTCGAGGAACTGGTCGGCGACCAGGATTGCCTGATCGACGAGCCCGCCAGGATCGTTGCGCAGATCTAGGACGAGCGACTCGAGCGCGGACAGCTGGCGGAGCTGCCCGAGCGCGAGCGCCACGTCGGCGGAGGTCGACTCCGAGAACCGCGTGATGGCGAGGTAGCCGAGGCCCTTGTCGAGCACCCTGTGCTTCACCGTGGGCTGTTTCACCTGCGCGCGGACGAGCGTGTAGGTCTTCGGCTCCTTCCACCCGACGCGCAGGATGCCGAGCACGACGCGCGTCCCCGATGCGCCGCGCAGCTTGTTCTCCCACGCCCCCGCATCCTTGAGCTCGCGGCCCGGCTCCGCGGTCGGGGCACCATCGATCGACGTCACCTTGTCATCGACGAGGAGCCCGGCGACCTCGGCGGGCGAGCCCTCGTGCACCTCGTCGATGCTCGGATACGGCGGCACGCGCGGGCGCGCCTCGTCGATCTCGCCGGGGAACAGTGCGATGCCGACCGAGCCGAACTCGCCCTCGGTGTCCTGGCGGAGGTTCTTGTAGCGGTTCGGCGGCAGGAACGACGAGTGCGGATCGAGGTTGTGCAGCATGCCGCGCGCCGCGTCGTACAGGAGCTGCTTCTCGTCGACCGCGTCGACGTAGCTCGTCTGCACCATCGTCAGCGCCTGCGCGAACGAGTCGATCGTCTTGAACCGCGCCACATCTTTGGGCAGCGCGCGCGCGGTGATGCCGGTGGCGACGAGCGCACCGGCGAGGAACGCGGCGGCGTGGGTGGCGCGTGACATCGGCAGAGGATGTCATACGCCGCGCGCGATCTCAGCTACTCGGGTGACGCGAGCAGGGGCTCGGGATCGATCGGAATACCACCGGGGCCGATCCGGATGCGCAGCTCGAGATAGACGCGCTCGCGCGCCGCGCGCCCGAGGCGATCGCCGGCGTGGAGCTCGGCTCCGAGGGGTACCGAGAGCTCCCCGAGCTTCGCGATCACCGTGAAGTAGTCGCCGTGGTCGAGCACGATGCCGTTGTCGAGGCCGCGAATCGGTCCGGCATAGCGGACCGTGCCGTCCGCCGGGGCGGACACCGTGGCCCGGGCGGAGACTTCGAAGTCGAGACCGCGGCGTGACAGCTTGGCCTTGGAGCGCTCGTGATCGAGCGTGCCGAACCGCCGAGCGATCGAGCCCCGCACCGGGCGGAGGACACGTTCGGGGAGCGCGATGGTCGGCAGCTTCGCCGTCGCGCCGACGGTACGCTCGGCGGCGGTGCGGAGGCGCGTGGCTTCGTCGACGAGTAGCGCGCGCTCGTGCGCATCGCGATCGACGAGCATGCGCGCGGCTGCACGCCGGCGCGCAGCGGCCATGCGATCGGTCGAGCTCGCACCATGCGGCAGCGGTGCGCGCAGCACGCGATAGGCGGCGCGCAGGCGCTGGGTGCGCACCACGTCCGCCTCGCGGACCTTCTCGTTGACCGCGGTGAGCGTCCTGTCGATCACCGCGGCCTCGTCGGCGAGCTGGGTCTTCAAAAGCTCGCGGTCGTCGGCATGTGCGACCGTCGCGAACAGCGCCAAGACGATCAGGCTAGCGCGTGACACGCGAGGCTCCCGCGAGTGCGCCACCGACGAGCCCGAGGCCCGCGCCGACGGCGACGAACAGCACGACGTGAATCGCGGATGGCACGGCCAGCGCTACGGCACCGAGCGAGGCAGATAGCCGCGCGGCGATCGACACGCCGTACGCGGAGATGCCGGCCCACAACACCCCGGTGGCACACAGCGCCGCGAGGGCGCCCTGCATCGCCCCCGCAAGCGCCGTCGGGATCACGAGGAAGGACGGACCGGCGCCGAGCAGGTGCGCCACCGCGAGCTCGTCGCGCGAGCGATCGAGGCGCACGCGGATCGCCGCGAGCACGATGATCAGCGCGAGCCCGGCGAACAGCGCCGCCCCGCCCCACGCACCGTAACGGATCGCATACAGCGCGCCGAGGAGGCGCTCGTTGCCACCACTCTCGACGATGACGTCTTCGACCCCGGGCGCGCCGCGCAGCGCACGCACCGTGGGGCTGATCGTGACCACGTCGCGCACGCCGGGTGCGAGCGTGACCTCGACGGAGGATGGCAGCGTCGCGATGTCGACACCCTCGAGCAACGTCGCATCGCCGCCGAGGGCCAGCTGGAGCCTGCGCGCCGACTCCTCGGGGCCAACGAGCTCGGCATGCTCGACACCTGCGAGCTCGCGCAGCTCGGCTACCAGGCCCTGCGCGCGCGCATCGTCGATGCCCTCGCCGAGGTAGACCACCATGCTCGCGCTACTACCGGGATGCGACGCCCAGCGATCGACGTTGTCGGCGGCGATCGCGGCCACACCGACGGCGACCAGCGCGCAGGTCAGCGCGAGCAACGTCCATAGCGCGGCGCGCGGGCGCTCGAGCGCGACCCGCGCGGTGCGGCGCAGTACCGACCACACCGACGATACGAACCGGCGCGGACCGGAGGTATCCGGGTCGAAGCGGGAGATCACAGATTTTGCTCCGCTACGCTGCGCAATCACGTCTCCTCGTCGAACGCGCCGAGGCCAGCGATCGCGCTGCGGCGATCGTAGGGGCCGGTCACGCGATCGAAGACCGCTTCGGGCGCCGGGCCGGGATCCGGCTCCATGGTCGCATCACTGAGATCGAAGTCGCGGCGGCGCACGGTACGCGGGGCCATCGCGCGAAGGCGGCGGAGGGTTCGCATCTTCATCGGGCACCTGCCGTACGAGCGGTGATCGGAAATGGAATGACGTTGGGGATCGCGGGATCCGGGCGCACCGTCGTCGGCGCAGACTCGATGCCGACGAGGATCTCCTCGATCGTTCGGCCGTCGAGCTCGATCTCGCCGAGCGGGCGCAACATGCCGTCGACCATGCCGAGCTGGCGCCAGCGGTTGCGCTCGGCGATCGCGCGGAGCGCTGGATCGCGCCCGAACACGACCACCGTGGTGCCGCGGCTAGCGACCTCGGCGAACGTGTCGCAGATGCGCTCGCAGCCCTCGGCATCCTGCGCGCACGTCGGGTGGTCGGCGAGCACCAGCTGCGGATCGCGCACCAGGGCACGCGCGACGGCAACGCGCTGACGCACCGACGACGACAAGCAATCGACGGGCAGCTGCGCTTCGGCCTCGAGCCCCATGCGGGCAAGACACTCGTCCGCGCGCGCGAGGCTGATCGAACGTGGGATCCCGTCGATCTCGAGCGGTAGCATCACGTTGAGCTGCGCGCTGCGATCTTCGAGCAGGCACAGGTCCTGCGGGACGATGCCGATGCGGCGGCGCAGCAGGCGCAGCGACGAGCGCCGCAGCTTGCTGACGTCGCGGCCCATCACCTCGATGCGGCCCGCCGAGGTCGGGACCTCGCCGAGTGCGGCCGCGACCATGCGCGATGTGCCGACACCCGCGGCGCCGACGATCACCACTACCTCGCCCGCGGCCACCTTGAGGTTAGCGCCCGAAACCAGTGGCGCCCCACCGCGCGGGTGGTCGAGCTGGACGTCGACCAGATCCATCATCGCCTTCGGTCGTACGCCACTCGATCGGTGGGGGCAAAAAACCGGCACAACGGCAGCCGCAACACACCGACATCGGTAGGATCACGGCATGCGTCATCCACTCGTTGCGGGCGTACTGATCGCCCTAGCAGCGTGTCGCGCAGGCGACATGGAAGAGCGCATCGACAAAACGGCGAAGCGCGTCGACGATCACGATCAACGCGTCAGCGCGATCGAGAAGCGGGGCGAGCTCGACGTCCAGAAGGTCTCCGCGGAGCTGCTCGCGAAGGGCAAGGCCGCGGGCCTCGCAGGCCCCGAGGGGCCACGTGGTCCCGAAGGACCTCCCGGCCCGCCTGGTCCTGCGGGTCCCTTTGGCGTCGGTCCCGCGGGGCCCGAGGGGCCACGTGGCGCAAAGGGCGATCCGGGTCCGCCCGGCCCGGACGGGCCGCAAGGCGTGCAGGGCCTGCAAGGGCCCCAAGGCCTGCAGGGGCCGCAGGGTCCACAAGGTCCCAAGGGCCCGCCCGGTCCCGCCGGTGCCTACGGCAGCAAGAGCGACCTGGTGCGCAAGGAAGCGCGAATCTCCGTCGGCGCGGGGCTTGTCGCCACCGCCGTGGCTACGTGCGATCGCGGCGTCGATCTCCTCGTCACCGGCGGTTGTTATGCTGATCCTCAGTGGATGGCGCAGCTCGTCGCCGCGCGCCCGCTCGCGATGACCGACTCGATCGCGCCGGCCGCGTGGCGCTGCGACTATCGCAACACCTCGCCGACGTCCACGATCGAAGTCGTCGCCGAAGCGTATTGCGTACGTCCGCGCGAGTAGGACGTCCGAGCATCGGACGTGCGTCCGCGTTTCGGCCGGACAGCGGACGCCGCGAGCCCAGCTTTCGGCTACTTGGCGCTGGTGCAGAAACTGCTTTCGTCGTCGAGCACCACCGGTACACTGGAGACGATGATGGCGAGCGACGACATCACCATTCGGATCTTGCAGGAGATCCGAGACGCCGTGCGAGGCACGAACGATCGGCTCGATGCGACCAACGCGCGCCTCGATGCGACCAACGCGCGCCTCGATGTGCACATCGACGCGACCAACGCAGGGTTCGCGGCCTTGCGGCGCGACTTCAAGAAGCACGAGTTCGCGACGTTGACCGAGATCCGCGAATCCGAGGCACGGCAACAAGCCGCGCGGTTCCGTGATCGCGACGAACAGCGCCGACGCATCGAGCGCTGCGAGCAGGCGATCGAGGCCCTCGCCCATCACCCCGTCCCCGGAGGAACGCGATGAGCGACAGCCTGATCGATGTGCCGTGGCCCGACGAGTCAGACTTCGAGGCTGTCGAAGCCTTCGTCGAAGCGCGCTACCGGCGCAGCATCCGCAAGTTGCGCGATGACCTGGACGCCGAGCGGCGAGAGGACGCCGAGCTCGTCGCGCGCATCGAGCGCTGCGAGCGCGAGATCGAGGCGCTGAAGCGCCGCGTCGCAGAGCTCGAGGCCCGCGGCCTCTTGGCGCCTACCGGACCGGGAGCGCGAGCGAGCTCCTCGTAGCTACGCGCCGGCGTCGGGCGGTCCGGGGGATGACGGGCTATGTCCGCGATGTTACGGTGCCCTGCGTGGTGAACCGACCCGCCCCACCGCCCGCCTACAAACCCCGAGAGCACGTCCGGATCGTCACGGCAGCCTCGCTGTTCGATGGCCACGATGCCGCGATCAACGTGATGCGGCGGATCATGCAAGCCTCCGGCGCCGAGGTGATCCACCTCGGCCATAACCGCTCCGTCGCCGAGATCGTGAACTGCGCGATCCAGGAAGACGTGCAGGGCATCGCCATCACGTCGTACCAGGGCGGTCACGTCGAGTACTTCAAGTACATGATCGATCTGCTCCGCGAGCGCGGCGCGCAGATCAAGGTGTTCGGCGGCGGCGGCGGAACGATCCTGCCGTCGGAGATCGACGAGCTGCACGCGTACGGCGTCGCGCGCATCTATTCGCCCGACGATGGTCGCGCGATGGGCCTGCAGGGCATGATCAATGATCTCCTCCGGCAGTGCGACTTCGCGAAGCCGCGGTTGGTGACCGCCGAGACCGTCGCCGCGCTGCCCAGGCGCGAGCCCTCCACGCTCGGCGGGTTGATCACGTCGGCGGAGAACGATCCTGCCGCCGGCGACGAGCTGCGTGCGGCGCTCGCGCCGATCCTCGAGGCGTCGCCCAAGGTCCCCGTGCTCGGCGTGACCGGCACCGGTGGCGCGGGCAAGTCGAGCCTCGTCGACGAGCTGGTGCGGCGCTTCCTCGCCGACTTCCCCGACAAGACGATCGCCGTGATCTCGGTCGATCCGTCGAAGCGTAAGACCGGTGGCGCGCTCCTCGGCGACCGCATCCGCATGAACGCGATCGATGACCCGCGCGTGTACATGCGCTCGCTCGCGACGCGGCAATCGAACCTCGCGCTGTCCAAGCACGTGCGGGAGTCGATCGAGATCTGTCGCGCGGCGCGGTTCGATCTCGTGATCGTCGAGACCAGCGGCATCGGCCAGTCCGACACCGAGATCACGGAGCACGCGGACGTCTCGCTGTACGTGATGACGGCGGAGTACGGCGCCGCGACGCAGCTCGAGAAGATCGACATGCTCGACTTCGCCGACGCGATCGCGATCAACAAGTTCGACAAGCGCGGCTCGCTCGATGCGCTGCGCGACGTGCGCAAGCAGTACAAGCGCAACCACAACTTGTTCACCAAGCCCGACGAGGAGCTGCCCGTCTACGGCACGATGGCGTCGCAGTTCAACGATCCGGGGATGAACAACCTGTATCGCGCGCTGATCGACCTGCTCGTCGCCAAGACCGGTGTCAAGCTCCATTCGCACTACGAGATCACGAACGGGATGAGCGAGAAGAAGTGGATCATTCCGCCCGATCGCACACGCTATCTCGCCGAGATCTCCGAGACCTGCATCGAGAACGATCAGCACGTGAAGCAGCAGGCCGCGATCGCGCGCCGCATGTATCAGCTGCACGGGACGATCGAGGCGGTGCGCGCCAACGTCGGCAAGACGCGCCTCGAGATCGTCGAGCCGCGCTCCAGCGAGGACAGCGTGCAGGTCACGCAGGTGGTGCAGGGAGAGCCGGCGTTCGTCGCCGAGCTGGTCGCGCTGTACACCGAGCTCGAGGGCCGGCTCACGCCCGAGTCGCGCCAGCTCCTCGCCGACTGGCCGGCGATGAAGAAGCGCTACGCGGCGGCGAAGTACCAGTACCAGGTGCGCGACAAGGTGATCGAGCTCGACCTCACGAGCGAGTCGCTCTCGCACCTCAAGATCCCCAAGGTGACGCTCCCCGCCTACGAGGACTGGGGCGACATCCTCACCTGGCTCTTGCGCGAAGCGCCGCCGGGCCAGTTCCCGTTCACCGCAGGCGTGTTCCCGCTCAAGCGTGACGGCGAGGATCCGGCGCGCATGTTCGCGGGGGAAGGTGGGCCCGAGCGCACCAACAAGCGCTTCCACTACGTGTCACGCGGCCTGGCAGCGAAGCGCCTGTCGACGGCGTTCGACTCGGTGACGCTGTACGGCGAGGATCCGGATCACCGCCCGGACATCTACGGCAAGGTCGGTAACTCGGGCGTCTCGATCGCCAACGTCGACGACGCGAAGAAGCTCTACTCGGGCTTCGACCTCGCGGATCCGTCGACGTCGGTGTCGATGACGATCAACGGCCCGGCGCCGATGCTGCTCGGCTTCTTCCTCAATGCTGCGGTCGACCAGCAGTGCGAGAAGTGGATCAAGCAGCAGGGCAAGTCGGCCGAGATCGACGCCAAGATCGACGAGCTCTATGCGAAGCGTGGCGTCCCGCGCCCGCGCTATCAGGGTGCGATTCCCGAGGGCAACGACGGCCTCGGCCTCGCGCTCCTCGGCGTGTCGGGTGACGAGGTGCTGCCGCGCGAGGTCTACGAGAAGATCCGCGCATCGACGCTGCAGCAAGTCCGCGGCACCGTGCAGGCCGACATCCTCAAGGAGGACCAGGCGCAGAACACCTGCATCTTCTCGACGGAGTTCGCGCTGCGCCTCATGGGCGACATCCAGCAGTACTTCATCGAGCAGAAGGTCCGGAACTTCTACTCGGTCTCGATCAGCGGCTACCACATCGCCGAGGCCGGGGCTAATCCGATATCCCAGCTCGCGTTCACGCTCGCCAACGGGTTCACGTTCGTCGAGTACTACCTGTCGCGCGGGATGCACATCGACGACTTCGCGCCGAACCTGTCGTTCTTCTTCTCGAACGGCATGGACCCGGAGTATGCGGTGCTCGGCCGCGTCGCGCGCCGGATCTGGGCGAAGGCGATCCGCGACAAGTACGGCGGCAACGACCGCTCGCAGAAGCTGAAGTACCACATCCAGACGAGTGGCCGTTCGCTGCACGCGCAGGAGATCGCGTTCAACGACATCCGCACCACGCTGCAGGCGCTGCTCGCGCTCAACGACAACTGCAACTCGCTCCACACCAACGCCTACGACGAGGCGATCACGACGCCGACCGAGGAGAGCGTACGCCGCGCGCTCGCGATCCAGCTCGTGATCAACAAGGAGTTCGGGCTATCGAAGAACGAGAACCCGAACCAGGGCTCGTTCATCATCGAGCAGCTCACCGACATGGTCGAGGCCGCGGTGCTCGCCGAGTTCCGCTCGATCAGCGAGCGCGGCGGCGTGCTCGGCGCGATGGAGCGCATGTACCAGCGCTCGAAGATCCAGGAGGAGAGCCTCTACTACGAGACGCTCAAGCACGACGGCACGCTGCCGCTGATCGGCGTCAACACGTTCCTCGATCCGAAGGGCAGCCCGACGGTGCAGCCGCCCGAGGTCATTCGCGCGACGCGCGAGGAGAAGCACTACGCGATCGATGCGCGCAACGCGTTCTGGAAGCGCAACGAGGCCACCGCGCCGGTGGCGCTCGACCGCGTGAAGCGCGCGGCGCTCGACGGCCAGAACGTGTTCGCGGCGCTGATGGAGGCGTGCAAGGTGTGCACGCTGGGCCAGCTGTCGAAGGCGTTGTACGAGGTCGGCGGTCAGTACCGCCGCAACATGTAGCGAGGACCCGTGGCTGATCTGACTACATGGCGTGCGCTCGTCGAGAAAGAGCTCGCGGGCGCGTCATTCGACAAGCTCGTCCAGCGCACGGCGGAGGGCATTGCGCTTCAGCCGTTGTATGCGGAGCGAACTGCGGAGGCCCCGTTCGTGCGCGATGCGACGCGCGCGCCGTTCAAGCTGTGCATGCGCGTCGCGCCGGGTGGAGACATCGCCCCCGAGCTCGAAGGTGGTGCAGAGGCAATCTGGACGCGCGATCCAGCCGCGATCAACGCCGCGCTGGATCGCGGGCTCGTCGTGGTCATGGGGGACGGTCATCAAGGTGGTCTGGACGAGCACGCGATCACCGACGGTGACGAGCCCGACGATGCAGACGAGGACGAAGCGTCGGACGCCGCGAATGTCGCCGAGCTGTGGTCCTCGTTCGACGTGATCGGCGACGCCGTACGCGACCCGTCGATGTTCGACGACGCCGCTGAGCGCGACCCGCTCGTCCCGATCGTGCGCGATGCGATCGCTGAAGACCCCGAGTGGCGGTGCATCCGCGTCACCACGCTGCCGTTCCACGAGCGCGGCGCTGATGCCGCCGACGAGCTCGCGCTCGGCCTGTCTAGCCTGGTCGCGACGCTGCGCCAGCTCGACGCCGCCGCGATAGATCTCTCGCGCGCCTCGCGGCTGATGTGGGCGCAGATTGCGGTGGGGCGCGACACGTTCGGCGAGCTGTGCAAGCTGCGCGCGCTGCGCGTGCTGTGGCACAAGGTGCTCGCCGCGTCGGGCATCACCGATGGCAAGCTCGACGCGATCCACGCCGTGTGCTCCGAGCGCACGATGAGCACGCGCGACCCGTGGGTCAACATGCTGCGCGTGACGACGCAGGTGTTCGCCGCCGCGCTCGGTGGCGCGCACCTGATCACGCCGCTGCCGTTCGACGCCGCGTTTGCGAATCCGTCGGCGCTCGGCCAGCGCGTCGCCCGCAACACGGCGCTCGTGCTGCGCGAGGAGAGTCAGCTCGGGCGTGTCATCGATGCGGCGGGTGGCAGCTACTACATCGAGGCGCGCACCGATGCGCTCGCCCGCGAGGCGTGGTCGCGGTTCAATGCCATCGAGCGCGAGGGCGGCATCGTCGAATTGCTGCGCACAGGCGCGCTGCAGGCGCGACTCGACGCGGCGTGGAAGCAGCGCGCAGCCGCGATCGCAAAGCGCAAGGAGCCGGTGCTCGGCGTGACCGAGTTCGCGAACCTGCGCGAGACGCTGCCGGGGACGCCGAGCGCACGCACGGGGGTGCATCGCGATAGCGAGGCGTTCGAGGCGCTGCGCACGCGCGTCGAAGCGGCGCCGCGCGAGGTGGCGCTGATCCAGCTCGGCCCGCCCGCGGAGCATCGCGCGCGCGTCGGGTTCGCCGAGGGCTTCTTCGCGGTCGCCGGCATCGCCGCCAAGGCCGGCCAGATCGCCTCTGGGCTCGATGTCGCGTGCATCTGCGGCGCCGACGAGCGCTATGCGACCGAAGCTGCAGACACCGCACGCGCCTTGAAAGCAGCAGGCACCAACCGCGTCGTCCTCGCGGGACGCCCCGGTGCACTCGAGGCGGAGCTGAAAGCCGCGGGCGTGGATGCGTTCATCTTCGTCGGCTGCGACGTGCTCGGCACGCTGGAGGACCTGCTCGTATGACGCTGCCCGATTTCGGCTCACTCGGCTTCGACGCGGTCGGTGCGCACGGCACGCCGGCGCAGCCCGACGCGACGTGGGAGACACCCGAGGGCATTCCGCACCGCGCGCTCTACACGGCCGCCGATCTCGACGGGCTCGCGCACCTCGATTCGCTGCCCGGCATCCCGCCGTTCGTGCGTGGGCCCTACCCCACCATGTACGTGCAGAAGCCGTGGACGATCCGGCAGTACGCCGGGTTCTCGACGGCGGAGGACTCGAACGCATTCTATCGGCGCAACCTCGCGGCGGGCCAGATGGGCCTCTCGATCGCATTCGACCTCGCGACCCACCGCGGCTACGACAGCGATCATCCACGCGTCGTCGGTGATGTCGGCATGGCCGGCGTGGCGATCGATTCGATCCTCGACATGCGGATCTTGTTCGACGGCATCCCGCTCGACAAGATGAGCGTATCGATGACGATGAACGGCGCCGTGTTGCCGGTGCTCGCGCTCTACGTCGTCGCGGCGGAGGAGCAGGGCGTGCCGCCGGAGAAGCTCTCGGGGACGATCCAGAACGACATCCTCAAAGAGTACATGGTGCGGAATACGTACATCTATCCGCCCGCACCGTCGATGAAGATCATCGCGGACATCTTCGCGTTCACGTCGCAGAAGATGCCCAAGTTCAACTCGATCTCGATCAGCGGCTATCACATGCAGGAGGCCGGTGCGACCGCCGACCTCGAGCTCGCCTACACGCTCGCCGACGGTCTCGAGTACATCCGCACCGGCATCGCCGCGGGGATGAGCGTCGATGCGTTTGCGCCGCGGCTCTCGTTCTTCTTCGCGATCGGCATGAACTTCTTCATGGAGGTCGCGAAGCTGCGCGCGGCGCGCCTGTTGTGGTCGGAGCTCGTCGGGACGTTCGCGCCGAAGAGCACCAAGAGCCTCGCGCTGCGTACGCACTGCCAGACCTCGGGCTGGTCGCTGACCGCGCAGGACGTCTACAACAACGTGATCCGCACCTGCATCGAGGCGATGGCGGCGACGCAGGGCCACACGCAGAGCTTGCACACCAACTCGCTCGACGAGGCGCTCGCGCTGCCCACGGACTTCTCCGCGCGCATCGCCCGCAACACGCAGCTGCAGCTACAGCTCGAGTCGAACACCACGCGCCCGGTCGATCCGTGGGGCGGTAGCTATTACGTCGAGTGGTTGACGGATCAGCTCGCCAAGCGCGCACGCGCCCACATCGCCGAGGTCGAGGGCCTGGGCGGCATGGTGAAGGCGATCGAGGCGGGCGTGCCGAAGCTCCGCATCGAGGAGGCCGCCGCGCGGACACAGGCGCGCATCGACAGCGGTCGCCAGAAGATCATCGGCGTGAACTGCTTCCGCCCCGCGCAGGAAGAAGCGATCCCGGTGCTCAAGGTCGACAACGCGGCCGTGCGCAAGACGCAGATCGAGCGCCTGCACAAGCTCCGCGCCGAGCGCGACGAGGCGGCGACGCAACGCACGCTCGAGGCACTCACGAAGTGCGCCGAGTCGGGCGAGGGAAATCTCCTGGCGCTCGCGATCGACGCGGCGCGCGCGCGCGCCTCCGTCGGCGAGATCTCGTGGGCGCTCGAGAAGGTGTGGGGCCGCCACCGCGCCGAGATTCACGCCATCTCCGGCGTGTACAGTGGCGAGGTGGGCGAGACCTCCGAGGCCGTCACGCGGGTGCGCGGGCGCACGCACGCGTTCCTCGATCGCGAGGGTCGCCGTCCGCGTATCCTGATCGCGAAGATGGGCCAGGACGGCCACGATCGCGGGCAGAAGGTGATCGCGTCGGCGTTCGCGGATCTCGGCTTCGACGTCGACATCGGGCCGCTGTTCCAGACGCCCGAGGAGACGGCGCGCGCCGCCGTCGAGAACGACGTCCATATCATCGGCGCGAGCTCGCTCGCCGCCGGACACCTCACGCTGGTGCCCGCCTTGCGTGCCGCGCTCGCAGAGCTCGGGCGGCCGGACATCCTCGTCGTCGTCGGTGGCGTGATTCCGCCCGACGACTATCCGGCCCTGCGTGACGCGGGCGCGGCCGAGATCTTCGGCCCGGGCACCGTGATCGCCGATGCGGCCGTGGCCTTGCTGGACCGCCTCGAACAAGCGCCATGACATTCCGCGCTCCACGCCTCTCGGTCGATGCCTACGAGCGCGGTGTCATCGAAGGCGATCGTGGCACGCTCGCGCGCGCGGTCACGCTCGTCGAGAGCCGCGCTGACGCGGATGCCAAGCTCGCGCGCGAGCTCCTGCAGCGCCTGTTGCCGCGCACCGGCGGCGCCCATCGCATCGGCATCACGGGCGTGCCGGGCGTGGGCAAGAGCACCTTCATCGACGAGCTGGGCATGCGCCTCGTCGAGCAGGGCCATCGCGTCGCGGTGCTCGCGATCGACCCGACGAGTCAGCTCACCGGCGGCTCGATCCTCGGCGACAAGACGCGCATGCAGCGGCTGGCACTCGATCCACGCGCCTTCGTGCGCCCGTCGCCCAGCGGCCTCACGCCGGGTGGCGTCGCCCGCCGCACGCGCGAGACCATGCTGCTGTGCGAGGCCGCCGGCTTCAACGTCGTGCTCGTCGAGACCGTCGGCGTCGGCCAGGGCGAGACCGCCGTCGCCGACATGGTCGACTTCTTCCTCGTCCTCGTGCTGCCGGGCAGCGGCGACGAGCTGCAGGGCATCAAGAAGGGCGTGTTCGAGCTCGCCGATGCGCTGGTCGTCAACAAGGCCGATGGTGATGGCGAGCGCCGCGCGAAGGTCGCACTCTCGGAGCTACGCAGCGCCCTGCGCTACCTGCCGCGCAAGCGCGCGAGCTGGCAGCCGCGTGCGCTCGCCGCCTCCGGCCTTACAGGGCTCGGGCTCGACGAGCTGTGGGCCGCGATCGACGAACATCGCCAGCTCCTCGCGTCGACCGGAGAGCTGACCGCGCTGCGCGCATCGCAACAGAAGACGTGGATGTGGACGCTGATCCGCGAGCGCCTCGAGACGACGTTTCGCCAGCATCCGGCCGTGGCGGCCGCGCTGCCACAGCTCGAGCGGGCGGTCGAGGCCGGCGACACCACCTCGAGCGCGGCGGCCGACGCGCTCCTCGCCGCGTTCGCGCACCACACGTAACCTCGTAACCTGGGTGTGCGTGCGACGCAGCCCACGTGATGTACGAATGTCACCGTAGCTGCGCTCGGCCAATGTTACGTTTCCCCCCGCTCGGGAGCCACGGATGGTCAACACGGGAAGCACCAGCGCGACGTGTGCGAGCTCGACATCCGCGTGCCGCTGGGCTCGACGGCGTGAAGCGATCACCACGGCGTGTGTCTTGGCCGCAAAGATGAAGCTTCTCGGCAGCAGGGTGGCGCTGCTCGCCGTCGCCGCGTGTGCCGCGGAGCACGATGCCATCAACCCGGCGGACGAGGTGGGCGCGCTCGACGCGCTCTTCGACGGCGATCGCGCGGGTCCGCTTGGCGTCTGGACGGACGTGGGCCTCGGCGTCGCGTATCAACACGTCAACACGGGGTCCGGCGTGCTGATCGCATATGGAGGCTATTCGGCGCGTCTCGAACACAGCGCGGCGTGGGCGACCGCGCTGGTCGACGCGCGGCTCGGCGCCGCGGGCGTCGGCCACATCTACGCCGTCCAGGGACCAGCGGACCCCGCCTATGCGGCGCGGGAGATCGCGAACACCCGGCTCCGCGCGCACGTGTTGACGATCACGAGCGACGACGCGCCGCTTTATATCGTCGCGCATTCGAGCGGATCGTTTGTCGCGCACGAGCTGCTCGCGCAGGAGTATGCGACCGGCGACAGCGCCCTCTTATGGCGGACAGCCTATGCGAACCTCGACGGTGGCGGCGCAGGCTTGACCGCCAACATCGTCGCGAACCTTGGCGCGACGTCGTTCGTGTATGCGAGAGATCCGACCCTCGCGTCCGGCCTGTCGCAGAACCATGGCTCGATGATCGAGAACGCCGCACGGTTCGCAGCGGACGCGACGTTGTTCGAGGTCGTGGTGCCGAACACGGGCTGCGCGTCGGGTGCGGGGTGGTGCCTCCACGATGTCGTGATCACGAGCCGGCCGCATGACCCGAACAGCTTCGACATCGCGCGCGACTACACGAACTTCGAGGACCGCACGGTGACGACCTCGTACCTCGAGCCGCTGATCCTCGGCACCTGAGGTGGTGGTGGCGAGCGTGGCGACCGACGCGCTCCTCGCCGCGTTCGCGCGCACTCAGTAGCAGATCACGCCATGCGTCGACTGCGGCCGGAGCGCGATCGGCAGCGGTGCAGTGGTGAGCTCGGTGGTGCCCTGGTAGAGGCGCACGCCCGAGGAACCCATCTTGGTGTCGGCGACGACGATCGTCTTCGAAGTCGGGCACACCGCGAGATCGCCGATCGTCTGCGCGGCGGGGCTCTGCTCCGTCTTCAACATGTTGGTTCCCAGGTCGTACGCGCGGAGCGCGGAACCCGAGAAGTCCGAGGCCGGAACAGCGGCGTACAGCATCGGCGAGGAGGCAGGCAGGACGCCGACGCGCGAGCCATAACCGCCGAGCACCGAGTTGTCGACCAGGCAGCCGGCAGCCGTGGGAGTGCCGCTGGTGGTGATGCGCTCGACGCAGCCGTTGCCGGTCGCGAACTCGACGGTGGGCAGCAGGAGATCGCCGGCGTTGGGCGCATTCTCCGGGATCTGCTCGAACAGCGAGATCGGGTTCTTCGTCGACAGCGTCAACGTCGCCGACTTCTCGAACGTCTGCGCATCGAGGACGTAGACCTTGCCAGGCCCCCGCGGTGGGAGGTACAGCATCGTGTCGTCGAGCAGACCACACGCGACGAACAGCTTGTTCGCGACCTTGAACACGGAGCTGCAGTTCGGCTTCGCGTCCGGATCGTCGGCCGAAAGATCGATCTCCTGGATGCTCTGACTACCGCGCGTGAGCACGACCGCACCCTTGTTGCCGAGCGTGGCGACGAAGAGCTTGTTGCCGAGTGCGACCACGTCCTGCGGATTCGAGCTCGCGCCCGTGCCGAGCTGCTCGACGAGGTCGAGCGTCTTCGCGTCGAGGATGGTGACGTTGTTGCCCGCGTTGCGGTTGACGACGAGCAACTCGCCCGCCTCGTAGCGCACGATCGGATCCTCCGCGATCGCCCCTGCCGGCGCCGTCAACGGCAGCACCGCCTTGGTCGCGACGTCGACCATGACGAGCGTCCCCGGGCTGCCCGGGTTGAAGTCACCGGCGACGACCACCGCGCGCTCGGGATCCGGCGCTGCATCTCCGCTCGGCGCATCGGTCACCGCCGCGTCGGGATCGGGGTTATCGGAGCCACCGCCACAAGCGGCGAACAAAGCGAGCACGAACAGCCTGGAGATCTTCATGAGTACCTCGGTGAGCTAGTAGGTCCAATCGAGTGACAGGTAGAAGCTGCGACCGGGCAGGGGAAACCCGGCGACATCGGTGAGAGGCGTCGGCGTCTGCGTGAGCGTCGGCGACGGCGGAGGATCGAGCGTGCGAAGCGAGATGCGCTCGTCGGTGAGGTTGGCGACGGAGGCCGACAGCGCGAAGCCCGCCCCGATCTCGGCACGCACGCCGCTGCCGAGGAGAAGGCGTGCCGGCACGCGCGCGAGGTTGGCGGCGTCGAGGTAGCTCTCGGCCTGCCACGCGCCGTCCACCCACACGGCGGCGGTACGCCCGGCGAACGTGCACACGGCGTCGAGACGGCCGTACAGCGCGTGCGGCGGCTTGCGCGGGATGCGCTTGCCATCGAGCGTCGTGTCGATGGTCATCTGCTCGGTGACGAGGCGCGTGTAGCTCGCGGTGGCGGTCAGCGTGCGCGCGAACCGCGCGGAGGCCATGAGCTCGGCTCCGTACGACTGCGTGTTGCCGATGTTGACCGCACGTGCGACGAACCCCGCCGTGGTGATCAACGCGATCGTGTCGCGCGCGCGCGCCGCGAACACGTCGGTCTGGACGAGGATGCGATCGACAGCGCCGCGCGCCCGTGCCGGTGCCCACACCATCCCGAGGTCACCCGACGGGCCCCGTTCGGGACGCAGCTCCGGCGAGCCGACGATGTAGCCGCGGTTGCCGAACACCTCGAGCAGCGTCGGCAGGCGCACGTAATAGCCGGCGCTGCTCTTGATCGACACCTCGTCGGAGACGGCGAGCCGGGTCGTGAACCGGGGGCTCGGCACCACGTCCCACCGCGGGTCGACCATCACGAGCGCGCTTGGACCCGCGGTCATCGGCGTCGGCGCCGAGCGCAGGACGTCGAGACGCAGTGCCGGCGTGGCGACAAGCTGGGGTGCGAGGTTGACGTCGACAGCAAGGGTCGCCGCACCGCCCGCGCGCGTGCCGGTGAGCTCGGGCTGCTGACCGCGCTCGTCGCGATCGACGAAGCGATCGCCGCGCAGCTCTACACCACCGACGAGCCGATGCGCTGCGACGGGCACCGACCACGTCGACGTCGCGCCCCCCGACAGTGTGACGTACGTGCGATCCGCGGGGCCGAGGCCGAGCTCGCCCATCGGATCGTCGAGGTGCTGGCGCTCGACGAGCACGTACGCGAGCTGCTTGGCGGTCGCGCGGCCCACGTCCACGACGAGGTTGCCGTCGGCGATCGCGTTGAGCGTTGCCATGCTCGTGGCGAGCGCCGGTTGGGCGGTGCTCCCCGGCAGGCCCTGATCCTTGTATGCGAGACGGAGACCACCCGCCGCGCTGCCGTCGTGGGCGCCGACGCGGGTGGCGGCGTCGAGCTGCGCGAACCCGTTGTTCCCGCGCGTGCGATAGCCATCGTCGCGCTGGTTCAGTAACGTACCGTTGTCGTCGAAGTACGTGTAGTCGCCGTCCGCGCCCTGGTATCCGAGGGTGGTCGACGACTTCACGTGCTCGTGGTCATCGCCGTAGTGCGCGCGCAGGTGCCGCGCACCGAACGAACCCACGCCCAGCGAGGCACGTACGCGCTC
This sequence comes from Kofleriaceae bacterium, assembly GCA_033763475.1. Taxonomy (GTDB): domain Bacteria; phylum Myxococcota_A; class Polyangia; order Haliangiales; family Haliangiaceae; genus JABFXX01. Next base: position 31,661 of record JANRKM010000159.1, on the reverse strand, counting down.
GCCATGCTCGCCGCGCCCGAGGCGCGTCACGAGGTTCACCGCGCCGCCGACGCCCGCACCGCCGAGCTCGACGGGAACCGCGCCGCGGTACAGCTCGACCTCGCCGAAGCTATCGAGCGAGAACCGACCGAGGTCGGTGGTCACCGCGGCGATGCGTGCGAGCGGCACGCCATCGATCAGCACCGAGGTGTGGCCGGGTGCAGCGCCGCGCACGCTCACCGATTGATACGCGCCGAGGCCACCGAGACTGCGCGTCTGTGCACCTGCCGACGTCGCGAGCGCGTCCGCCACCGATGCGGTCGCCGGATGATCGTCGGGGTGGAGGATCGTCACGAACGGCGCATCGCCGAGCGCGCGGCGGCGATCTCGCGCGCCTTCCTGCGGCGCTTGGTCCACGATGATGATCGTCTCGTCACCGACCGCGGCCTCGCGCTCGGGCTCCGCGTGCACGTCACCCGCGCCGGCAACCGCCAGCACGGCAAGCGCGCATGGAGTCCGCACACCTCGGCTTTGCCGAGGTGCGCAGCGCCGCCGAAGGGCGGTGCGGAGGTAGATGAAGAGGCTTTTCAAGGTCACCCCACGTGACACGGGGGTGACGGACGCGACCTTGACGAAGATCGACCGCGTTCTTCACACCCGAAGTTCTCGACGGAGAGGTGTCCTGACTCCCGGATCTTCCTTGGCAGCGCCTTCCCAGTTGCCCAGTGGCGTCGTGCTGCTTCGTCCCCGGATACAGTAGCGGGGGCTGTGCCAGCGTCTCACTGGCTTCCCTGCTTCCATCGGTGCTGTAGGTCGGTTGGTACGGCGGTCTCGCCTATGCGGGTGGTACTCCGCCCGAGCGCGGCGAGTCAACAGTGTTGACCGCGCCCATCTTCGCCTCGATGCCCGTACCTACTTCTTCTCGACGATATCGCCCTGCATCCCGCCGAGCGCGTTCAAGAGCTCGCTCTTCTCGGGATCCTTAACGCCGATCTTGTCGAGCGACTTCACGAGGTCCTCGACCATGGCCGTGAAGTGCGCCTCGGTCACGCCCATGCCGGTGTGCGCTTCCTTCATGCTCTTGCCGCTGTACTTGCACGGCCCGCCGCTCGCCTCGCAGATCTGTTCGATCAGCTTGGTCTTCAGTGCTGCGAGGTCGGCGTTCGCGAACATCGCGTTGATCCGCGTGTCGGCAGCGACGTTCGCGAGGAAGTCGTCGACGACGCCAGTGATGCCGTCCTTGCCGCCGATGCGATCGTAAAGGGGCCGCGTGTCGGCGGGCTTCGCCGGCTCCGGTGCCTTGGACGTACCGCCGCACGCGCCGAGCGCGAGGGCCACTGCCATGAGAGTCGAGGTAATGCGCATGTAGTGACACTACGTTACTTCTTCTTGACCTTGTACTTCTGGAGGAACGCGATTGCCTTGAGGCCGCGCACCGCCCAGAACAGGATCCCGTACGCGACGACGAGGAACAGCGGCCCGGCGAGCAGGATCTTCGCCCACGAGATCGACTCCGCCGACGTCGCACCCTCGAGCACCTTCTCGTTGATCAGGTCGAGCATCCGGCGCGCGAAGAGTACGAACACCCACGGGAACGCCTGGACGAGCAGCACCGACGGCGTACCCCACTTGAAGAAGTGGACGTGCGACGAGACGGGCACGTTGTCGTTGAACTTCTGCTGGAAGATCTTCTGGCTCTTCCCGAGGAAGAACGACATGGAGAGGATCAGCGTCGCCAGGTTGAGCACGAGGAACAGCACCACCGCGAACAGGGTCACGAACACGAGGCCCGACGAGGCGCCCTCGGCGAATTGGAGGTACGTGATGGTCAGGCTGAAGTAGGAGAGCAGCGACGCGAGCGCCGGCTTCACGATCTGGCCGAGCACGAGCGCGGAGATGATCGTGAGGACGGTGAGCACACCGACGGTGCAGAGCGTGGCGAGCAGCTCACCCTTGACGCGCTTCATGCTCGAGGCGACCACCTCGCGGCCCACGCCGCCCTCGCCGGCTGCGGCGCGCATCGGCAGCTTCACGATCTCCGTCAGCGTCGGCCGGATCGCGAGCACGAACAGGATCAGCGTCACCAGCGTGAGCACGATGGGGAGGAGCCCGAAGATGAAGTCGACCTTCTTGAACATCTTCGCGATCGAGAGGAACACTTTCGCGTCCTCGACGACCTTGAGCCCGTTCTCGAGCAACTGCACGGCCGGCTGCTCGTCGGGGTTGTTGCGCATCTGCTCGATCGTGGGCAGGAACAGCTCCTTGCCCATCACGAGGTATTCCTCGGCGTCCTCGTCGAGGGTGTCGAACGTACCGCTCGCGATCGCGATGCTCGGGTTGGTGTAGTTGGACAGTGCGCCCTGCACCGTGCGCAGGCCGAACAGCACACCGCCGAACAGGTTGACGGTCACGATGAACGTCACCGCGGCGAGCGCCGAGTACTTGAACAGCGTCTTGCCCTGGCCCGGGTACTTCTTGCCCACGACGAGCGGTAAGAGCAGCAGTAGCAAGCCGAGCCCGGAGACGCCGACCACGATCAGCGAGAACGTCCGCATCTTCTTGTCGGACTTCATCGCGATCTTCTTGGCCATCTTGCCGAGCACGATCTTCTTCACTAGGCGCACGCCCTGGCGGAACTGCTCGATCGTGATCGAGGGCTTGAGCTCTTCGGTCTCCGGGCGCGCGTCGAGGGCCTTGTCGTCGGGCTCGTTCGGAATGTCGTCGAAGAATTCGGCGAACTCCTTGCGGTCCTCGATCTCGTCCGGTTCGATCACGCCATCGCCGTCGGCATCGAACGGGTCGGTCGGCGGATCGTCTTCCTCGGCGTCGAGCACACCGTCGTTGTCGATGTCCCCGTCCTCCTGCGCGTCGGGGGTGCCATCGCCGTCGGTGTCCTTGGCATCGGGGTCGACGTCGGCGATCGCGGCCGCTTCCTCGGCATCGGACACACCGTCGCCGTCGGTGTCTTCCTTGCCATCGGGCGTGCCGTCGCCGTCGGCATCTTCGGCGGCATCGGGGGTACCGTCGCCGTCGGCATCCCCCGGCTTCGCCACGGGATGATCGTCATCGGCCTTGTTGTCTTCGGGAGCCGCTGCGGGCGCCGGTGCGTCGGGCATGCTGTCATCGGCAGCCGCCGCAGGCGCGGGCTCGTCGGGCTTACCGTCATCGTCGCTGGCGGCCGCGGGCGCAGACTCCGCGGGGGGCTCAGCACCACCAGCCGGCTCGTCCTCTTCGGCTCGAGATCTTCCGGCGCCAAACACCACGCCCAGCACCGCAAGCAACGCGATCAGACCTGCACGCATGCGCATGGAGTACTCCCCGTAACGCAGGCGGACCCGAGCGGTCAACGTGCACGGCCTGGTCGTTCCCGCCGCGCCAGGAGCTGGCGCTTCGTCCGCGCGACTCTCCGTTAACGAGGCAAGCCAGCCCACGTTTATTCGGCGATATGTCCGGAACATGCCTTGCGTCGTGGGCTCGGCGAGCCAATGGTGTCGCGCATGAGTAAGGACCTCGCGACCAAGACCTTCGTCGTGACCGGAGCGAACACCGGCATCGGCAAGGTGACCGCGCTCGAGCTCGCGCGCCGGGGAGCACACGTGATCCTCGCGTGCCGGAGCAAGGCCAAGACCGATCCGGTGATCGAAGAGATCAAGCGCGAGACCGGCAACCAGAACGTCGAGCTCGCCCTGCTCGACCTCGGCGACTTCGCGTCGATCCGCGCGTGTGCGGAAGCGTTGCTCGCGAAGAACATCCCGATCCACGGCCTGATCAACAACGCCGGCCTGGTCGCGCGCGGCACCACGAAGGACGGCTTCGAGCTGATCTTCGGCACCAACCACATCGGGCACTACCTGTTCACGCGTCTCCTGCTCGATCGCCTGCGCTCGACGCCGGGGGCGCGCATCGTCAACGTCTCGAGCCACTCGCACTACAAGGCGAAGCGCATCGACTTCGCGGCGGTCGAGAAGCCCACGCGCACGATGGTCGGCCTGCACGAATACGAGGAGTCCAAGCTCGCAAACGTGCTGTTCACCAAGGAGCTCGCGCGCCGCCTCGAAGGCTCGGGGGTGACGACGTACGCGGTGCATCCCGGCCAGGTCGCGACCGATGCGTGGCGCCGCATTCCGCAGCCGTTTCGCTATCTCTTCAAGCTCAAGATGATCACGCCCGAGAAGGGCGCGGTGTCGACGCTGCACGCGGCGACCAGCCCGGATGTCGCCACCCAGACGGGCCTCTACTACGACGCGAAGGGGCGCGTGAAGCGCCCGAATCCTCTCGCCGAGGACGCAGAGCTGGCGAAGACGCTGTGGAACCGTAGCGCCACGTGGACCGGCCTGGCCGCCGAGTGATCAGGTTGCCTGTTGTCGGCACGAGCTGCGAATCATCACTGCGGCGGAACGGCCCAGCGCTCGAGCTGTCGATGATCGATCGCCCCAGCGCGCTGCCGCACCATCCGCCCGCCGGAGAACACGGCGAAGTTGGGGACGTTCGAGATCTGATAGCGATGTGCGATTTCGGGCAGCGAGTCAGTATCGACCTTGACCACGAGCGCCTTGCCCGCGAGGTTGTGCGCGGCCTTCTTGACCTCGGGCACGACCGTCCGGCATGGAGCGCACCAGCCCGCCCAGAATTCGACGAGGATCGGGACTCGCGCCGCGCCGACGATCTCGTCGAAGTGCATCTCGGACGTCACCTCGATCGGCATCGCCTGTGGAGGCAGCGCCGCGAGGCATCGGCCGCACTTGCCGCGATCTGCTAGGTAGCGCGCCGGGATCCGGTTGATCGTTTTGCACTCGGTGCATACGCGCCGCACAACCCGATGTTACCTTGCCGACCGTGGCGAAGAGTAAGGGTGCTGCGAAGAAGCCTGCTGCGCGCGTAGTGAAAAAATCGGCCGCCAAGGCGACGAAGCATGTAGAGGCTGCGAAGGCGACGAAGCCTGCGAAGGCGACGAAAGCTGCGAAGGCTGTTCCAGCGCCCGCCAAGGCTCCGCCGAAGCTCCCGGCCGTCGTCGTGAAGCCCAAGAAGCCGACGGCTCCCTCGCTCCCGCTGCCGCCCCCGCCGCCTCCGCCCCCACCTGTACGCGACGAGCTTGCCGCACCGCGCGACATCGCACGGCTGCTGCGCTACGGCGAACCGTTCGGGCCACACAGGATCGATGCGCGCATGCTGCCGCTCCAGCTACCGGTATCGTCGGGCGCGCTGGCCGTTTTCGACCCTGGCGTTCCGAAGAGCTGGCGCGTGTTCGACCGCCCCACAGGGGACGGACAGTTCCGCGTGATGCTCAGCGTCGCGCGCACCCCTGACAAGACGGGCACGAAGGAGCGGCTCGCTGCCGTCGTGATCCACGTCGGGCGGCCGCCGATCGCGCGCTGGACGGTCGCGCACTACAAGGGTCAGAAGAAGCCCAAGGATGCCGACCAGCTGCCGCGCGTGCCGGCGACGACGGGCCTGGTCGCGCTGCTCGATGCGGGAACCGGCGTGCCGGGTGTGGTCGCGATGACGCCACCCGCAGGCGTGCAGCCCATCGAGGTGCCGCTCACCGACGGACGGCGTGCCCTCGGATTCGCGAGCGGCACCGGCGACTACGCTGCGTACTGGGGAGTCGACGCCAACGACAAGCCCGTGTGCCTCGTCCTCGACTTCGACGTGTTCACGCAGAAGGACTGGAAAGCCAAAGCTACTTGAGCGTGCCGCCGAGCTTCTTGATCGCGGCCTCGGCGGCGGCCTTGAGGCAGTAGTTCGCGTTCTTCCGGCCGATGCCGAGGACGCCACCGGCGAGGCGCACGCGGGCCTTCTTGAGCGCAGGAATCGCTTCGGGGTCCCCGAGCTCGCCGAGCGCGATCGCCGCTGCCTTGCGGTCAGGACAGGTCTTGCCCGTCTGGAGCTTGGTGACGAGCTCCTTGCGCCGTTCCTCGGTGGGCGTCACGGCGTCCTGGATCGCGTCGCCGATCGTCTTCACGGGCTCGGGCGGTGGCGCGGTCTTCGTGGGCGCCGGCGGCTCGGGCGAAGGCTTGGTTGCTTGCGGCTGGGCTTTGGGCGCGGTCGGTGTGGGTGCAGGCCCTGGCTGTTTCGTCGCAGCCGTACCGCCGCCACCGCCCACGATCGCGACGAGGGCCACCATGACGGCGAGTGCCACGATCACGAGCACGCCCACCTTGATCCAGCTGCGCGGAATCGGCGGAGCATCGGCGAGCGAGATGGGCCGCGTCGAGCTCGGCAGCACCGACGTATGTGCGCTCACCGGTGGCCCCATGCTCCCTTGCATCGACGCGTGATAGCCGGTCGCCGGCACGGGCGTGAGCGAGGCCGTCGGAGCAAAACCGATGCCTGGCCCCGGCGGAGGCGGAGGCGCGGGGAAGGGTGTGTTCTCGGTGTTGAATGTCTGCGACGCGCGCGCACCGAGCGCGAGGAGGCCGTCGACGTAGCTCAGGTAATCGGCGGCCGCGTTGATGCGATCCGTCGACGTCTTGATCAAGCCACGCTGGATCAGATCCTCGAGCTCCGGGGGCACGGAGAGCCCCGGCACGACTTCCGCGATCGTAGGCGGCGGGCGACTGACGTGGGCGCCGAGCATCGCGAGCGGATCTTTGTCCTCGAACGGCGGCCGCCCGGTGATCATCTCGAACAGCACGATCGTCGTCGAGTACAGGTCGGAGGCGGGCTTGATCTCGCCACCCACCGCCTGCTCGGGCGAGAGGTACGCCGGCGTGCCGACGGTAAGCCCCGCGCGCGTCGACGCAGGATCGTCGGGGCTGCCGGCGTAGAGCTTCGCGATGCCGAAGTCCAGGATCTTGACGACGGTGGCGCCGTCCTTCTTGGCGAGGAACACGTTGTCTGGCTTGATGTCGCGGTGGACGACGCCGCGATCGTGCGCGTGGCGAAGCCCCAACAACACGCCACGCAGGATCTCGAGCGCCTCGCGCCAGGGCAGCCGCTTCTCGCGCTCGAGGCGCGCGCCGAGGGACTCGCCCTCGAGCGCCTCCATCACCAGGTAACACGGGCCATCGTCGACGATGCCGAAGTCGCTGACGCCGACGATGTTCGGATGATCGAGCCGCCCGGACGCGAGCGCCTCGCGCTGGAACCGCTGCGCGGCTTCGCGGTTGCGGCTCAGGTCGGCGTGCAGCACCTTGATCGCGACGGCGCGCCCGATGCCCGTGTGCTCGCCGCGATACACCCGGCCCATACCGCCGGCACCGAGGATCGCGTCGATCCGGTAGCGCCCATCGAGAACACTACCGATCGCGATCTCGGCCTCCGGAGAAGGTGACGGCGAAGCCCCCATGGCCAGGGCCCTGAGAGTACCGCGCCCGCCGAGGGCACAATAGGGCACCGTGTGCGTTCGCTCCCGCTACCCCAGGCTTCCCCCGAAACACGTTCACGGTGGCCGCAGGGCCGGTTGACGGCGACGGAGCGCCTCGACGAGGAACGCGGTGCCGCGCGGACCCGGGACTACGCCCTGCGCGCCGTTACGCCGATATCTGCTTCACCGCTGCTCTGCCCGGCCGAACAGGTCCTCGCGCGCGCTGTTCGAGATCGCCACCACGCCAGGGTGCTTCAGCTTGCGCTCGATCGAGATGGCATAGAACCGCTCGCGCACGCCCTCGAGCCGGCCGAGCCAGGCGACGCGGTATTGCGCGATGATCTCGCGTGTAACGACGCTCTGCGCGGGGAAGACGCCGAACCCGCCGGCGCCGAACACCTTGAGCAGTGCGCTGTCCTCGAACTCCGCGATGATGTTCGGGCGTACGTCATGTCGATCGAACCATTGGTTCAGTGCGCGCCGTTGCGGTGAACGCTCGAGCGGCAACAACATGCGCGCTCCCTCGAGCGACCGGGGAAAGTCGCGGCGCAGCTTCCGGACCACATCAGGCGTACCGAACAGGCCGAGCTCGGTCTCGCCGAGCACGTGGTTGAACGCGCGAATGTTGCTCCCCGGAGGGACGGGCGCATCGGAGATCACGAGATCGAGCGTGTGCGCGGCGAGGTCGCCCAGGAGCCGCTCGTAGCGGTCCTCGTAGCAGGCGAGCCGGATCGATTGCGCGAGTCGGAGAGCTGGCTCGAGGAGCCGCCGAACGACCAGCTTGGGGAGCACGTCCACGATCCCGATGTTGAGGCGCAGCGGTTGGCCGCTGCTGCGCCCATACACGGTCTCGATCATCTCGTGGCCGAGCGCGAAGATGTCCTCGGCGTAGCGATACACGATCTTCCCCATCTCGGTGGGCACCAGCTTCCTGCCCACCTTCTCGAGCAGCTTCTCCCCGAGCTGGTCCTCGAGCGCGTGGATCTGGGTGCTCAGCGTGGGATGCGAGAGGCGCAGCAGCTTGGCCGCCGGCACGAGGCCGCCTTCACGCACGACCAGCCAGTAGTACTGAAGGTGGTGGTAGTTGAGCCGGTGAAGCGCCTGGCGGCTCGTCATGTTCAGAATCCCTACACGTAGCGATCATACTTCGTAAATGACGATGGGCTCGTCGGGACACATGGTGGCCGGCGTCGAAGCACCTGTTTCGACGCCCGTGAACCATGAAGACTTCTTCCTCCGCCCATATCCTGCACACCGCCGACGCCGTCCTGTCGCGCCGTGAATTTCCGACATGGCTGCTCCTCGCGTTCGCCGCCGGCTCGGTGAATGCCGCCGCCTTCGTCATCTGCGAACGCTTCATCACGCACATGACCGGCATCGTCACCATGGTCGGCATCGACGCCGGGCTCTGGTGGTTGATGACCGAGTACATCCTCGTACTGGCGGCATTCATCGTCGGTGCGATGGCCTCGGTGATTCCCCTCCAGGGGCGCGCGCTGCGAGGCAAACCTCCTCGCCACGCTGCTCCGCTCTGGACCGTCTCCGCGATCCTCTTGGGCGTCGCCGTCGCTGGTCAGTTCGGCGTGTTCGGCCCACTCGGGAACACGATCGAGGAGAGTCGCGACTTCGCGTTCCTCGCCATCGTCGCGTTCTCGATGGGGCTGCTCAATGCCAGCGTCGGCAGCACGACTGCGGTCGCCGTCCGCACGACGCACATGACCGGCCCGGCGACGGACTTCGGGGTACTGCTCGCGACGGCGGGGTTCGCCCTCGGCGACGAGCGGCGCCGAACGCTCGCGCTCGCGCTCCTACGCGGCGGCAAGATCGCGGCGTTCGCGTGCGGGGCCGCGATGATGATCCCCGTCGCGCGCACGCTCGGCTTCGCCGCGTTCGCAGTCCCCGCGCTCCTCGTCGTGGCCGCGACCGTCCGCTCGTATCTCCCTCACCTCTCGTCCTCACCCATCCTTGTCGCCTCCCCGCAGGCAGAAAGGTCCTGACCGATGACCACCACCATCTCTCCACTCTCCCCTCGTGCGGCACTCGACCGCCTTCGTTCCGGCAACGCGCGCTTCGCGCAGAACGTGCGCAGCATCGAAGCGCTCGCCAGCCAGGGTCACCGCGAGGCGCTCGTCGCCGGCCAGCACCCGTTCGCGATCATCTTGTCCTGCTCCGACTCGCGCGTACCGGCCGAGCTCGTGTTCGACTGCGGTCTCGGTGACCTGTTCGTCGTACGGGTCGCGGGCAACGTCGTCGCACCGTCGATCGTCGGCAGCGTGGAGTTCGCGACGGCGACGTTCGGCACCGGTCTCGTCGTCGTGATGGGACACTCGAGGTGCGGCGCCGTCGCCACGACGCTCGACGTCATCGCGCAGGATGCGGCCGTCCCGTCGGAGAACGTCCGCGATATCGTCACGCGCATCCAGCCCGCGGTCACCGAGCTGGTGCGCGCGGGCGGCCGCCACGACCAGCTCCTGCCAGCGGCGATCCGGGCCAACGTGCGCGCGTCGGCGAACCAGCTCCGCCGTGGCAGCAAGCTGCTCGAGCAGCGCCTGCGTGATGGAACGCTGCAGGTGGTCGGCGCCGAGTACGCGCTCGAGACGGGGAAGGTCGACTTCTTCGACGTCCCGGTGGCTACGGGCGCTTCTTGGGACGGAACGGACGCACGCCCGCACGCGGCGGTAGGCCCGTATGCTGGGTGAGCGCGACACCGGGCTGCACCCGCCCGCGGCGGCCTTCGCGCTGATCGCCGGTGCCCGCCGGTTGCCACGACGGCACGAGGTGATGCTTCCCGCCGCCGATCAGATCCGCGCGGCCCATCTTGCGCAACGCTTCGCGCAGGATCGGCCAGTTGTTCGCGTCGTGGTAGCGCAAGAACGCCTTGTGCAGGCGACGGCGCTCCATGTCCTTCACGATGTGCACGCGCTCGCCGACCTTGAGCGAGCGCAGCGGATTGAGGCCGGTGTGATACATCGCGGTCGCACTCGCCATGGGTGATGGGAGGAAGGCCTGCACCTGATCCGGGCGGAAGCCATTGCGCTTCAGCCACAGGGCGAGGTTCAGCATGTCCTCGTCGGTGGTGCCGGGATGCGCGGCGATGAAGTACGGGATCAGGTACTGCTCCTTGCCCGCTTCCTTCGTGTAGCGGTCGAACAGCTCCTTGAACCGATCGTAGGTACCGATGCCCGGCTTCATCATGTGCTTGAGCGGGCCGTCCTCGGTGTGCTCGGGCGCGATCTTCAAGTAGCCGCCCGTGTGATGCTGGGCGAGCTCCTTGATCCACTCGGGCGAACGCACCTCGAGGTCGTAGCGCACGCCCGACGCGATGAAGATGCGCTTGATGCCGGGCAGCGCGCGTGCCTTGCGATACAGCGAGACCAGCGGGCCGTGATCGGTGCCGAGGTTGTCGCAGATATCGGGGTACACGCACGACGGCTTGCGGCACGCGCTCTCGATCTCGCGGCTCTTGCACGCGAGGCGATACATGTTCGCCGTGGGCCCGCCGAGGTCGCTGATGTTGCCGGTGAACCCCGGCGTGACATCGCGGATGCGCTCGATCTCGCCGAGGATCGACTTCTCCGAGCGGCTCTGGATGATCCGGCCCTCGTGCTCGGTGATCGAGCAGAAGCTGCAACCGCCGAAGCAGCCGCGGAGGATCGTCACCGAGAACTTGATCATCTCGTACGCCGGCAGCTTCGTCGGCTGGTGGCGCGGATGCGGCAGCCGCGAGTACGGCAGCTCGTACAGCTGATCCATCTCCGCCGTGGTCAGCGGCAGCGGCGGTGGGTTGATCCACACGTCTCGGCCTTCGGCCTCGCGTGTCTTCCTGGTCGCGGCTTCGCCGCTCGCGGGCGCTTTCGGGCCTGTGCCGTGGCGCTGCACGAGCGCGCGCGCGTTGCCGGGGTTCGACTCGAGGTGGAGGATGCGCGAGGCATGGGCATACAGCACTGGGTCCGAGGAGACCGCCTCGTAGCTCGGCAAGCGGATCACCTGCCTCGTGCGATCCACCTTGCGCGGCTTCAGCTGCACGAGCTTCTCCGTCACCGGCGCCGCGTCGGTGTTGCAGGGTGCGGCCGCGCGCTCTTCTTCCATCGCGTACGGATCCGGCTTCGGATCGATGCGGCCCGGACGATCGAGCGTCGTCGAGTCGATCTCGCTCCAGCCCTCGGGCGTCTTCGCCTGGAGGAAGGCGGTGCCGCGCAGATCGCGGATCTGATCGATGGTCTGGCGCGCCGCGAGCCGATGCGCGATCTCGACGACGGCACGCTCGCCGTTGCCGTACACCAGCAGATCCGCGTGCGAATCGACGAGCACCGAGCGGCGAACCTTATCGGACCAGTAGTCGTAGTGCGCGATGCGCCGCAGGCTCGCCTCGATGCCGCCGATCACGAGAGGTACGTCGGAGAATGCTTCGCGGCAGCGCTGCGCGTAGACGATCACCGAGCGATCGGGGCGCAGACCCTCCGCACCGTTCGGCGAGTACGCGTCGTCGTGGCGGACCTTCCGGTCGCTCGTGTAGCGATTGACCATCGAGTCCATGTTGCCGGCGGTGACGCCCCACATGAGGTTCGGGCGGCCGAGCGCACGAAACGCGTCGGCGCTGTGCCAGTCGGGCTGATCGAGAATGCCGACGCGGAACCCGTTGGCCTCGAGCAGGCGCCCGATCAGTGCCATCCCGAAGCTCGGGTGATCGACATACGCATCGCCGGTGACGAGGACGACGTCGCAGCTATCCCAGCCGAGTGCATCCATCTCGGCGCGGGAGGTCGGCAGGAAGGGCGCCACACCAAACCGCTTCGCCCAGTACGGACGGTACGAAAACAGCGGCTTGGCAGCGGTTACCACGAAGCAACGGTTAGCACGCCAGGCCCCAGATCATCGAGAATTCCGAGAGGTCCCTACTCGCCACCCTGATCCGGGTCCTCTGCCCGCCCCGCCCCTTTGGGCTTGGGGCCACGGGTCGCGGGCATCGGCACGGGCGGGGGGGTGGCCGCGGCCGCGGCCGGCGCGGGCGGTGGTGGTGGCGCCGCGGCCCGGCCCATCGCGCCCTCCTCCTCGCCCGACGGCTCGGCCTTGTGGCCCGCCGCTTCCTCCTGATCGCGCACCAGCGCCCCCTGCTGGGCCTCGGTCAGCATCGTCGCGCAGCGGTCGGCATCCGCGGTGCCCTGCATCGCCGCGAGGCACTGCACCGCCTCGGGGCTCCAAGCATCCTGCTCGCACCGGGTGCGGATCAGCGCGATCTGCTTGTTGATGATGTCATCGGACGGTCGCGGATCTTTGGTCGACGCGAGCTCGTCGATCATGTGCTCCGCGGCCGACTTGCACGTCGGCGCTGCCGTCACCGGCGCCGAGGCTTGCTTCGCCGAACCACCACATGCCGCTACGAGGGCCAGCGAGATCCGCCAGGTGCGCATCCCGCGATCATGACACGACCTAGCAGCCGCTCGACCGCCTCCGCGTACATGTTGCATGCGTCGGGCAAGGCTCCGTCCGCCGGCACGCGGACCGCACGCGCGCGCTGATCCTCGATCGAGCATGCATCACACCACGGGCAAGTGCTCGCGCGATGCTCGCCAGTCCGCTGGAATGGCCGCGAGCCCCCCCGCCCCGACGATGATGCCGCCCACCATCGCGCACGTCGTGTCGATGTCACCGCCAGCATCACCACACGCCCATAGCGCCCCGGCGTAGTCGTTCAGATAGGTCGCCGCACACCACACCGCGAATGGAATGGTGTCCGCCGCGCGCACCTGACTGCCATTGCCGAGCTCGACGGCGGCGGTCATCACGTCGACGCCGAGCAGCGACAAGGCACGGATGAGCCCTGTGCGCGTCGGGCCCACGGGCGTGCGCGCGACGACGGTCTCGAGGATCGCGCGAGGATCGCGCGCGCCCGCGAACACCACCGCCGCGGCCACCGCGATCGCGATCGCTCCGGCCACACCGTCGGGATGTGCGTGCGTCGGTGCCGCTGAGCGCGTGGCGTGTGTGACCACCGCGTCGAGATCGTCGGCGAAGTACGCGCCGATCGGCGCCGAGCGCATACCACCGCCATTGCCACACGAGCCTTCGCCGTTGAAGACCAACCGTGCCGCGGTCGCGTACGGCAGACCAGCAACAAGGGCTTCGAGGATCTGGTGCGCGCCACGCCCATAGCCCCGGCCTGAATCCAGATCGTAGCGATGCGCGAACCTCTGCGCGAGTAGGGTGGGATCGATCCCCTGCTTCGCACGCAGCACCTCCACGATCGACAGCGCCATCGCCGTGTCGTCGGTCCACATCCACGTACGCCCGACCGGCGCCGTGCGCACGCCGAGTGCAAGCGCTCGTCCATGCGGCCCCGCGTGCAGCAGCTGCTCGCCGAACGCGTCTGCGACGGAAAGCCCCTCGAGAGAAAGCAGCGCTCGCTCGATCGCACTCATAGTGTAGCAGTAACACTATTGGTCGGGCGCGGCAACCGCTATGGTTCCACATGGCCCTTCGCCACCTGTATCTGCATGGCTTTGCCTCGGGCCCGCGCTCCGCCAAGGGCGTCGCGTTCGCGAAGCACTATGCCGAGCGCGGCATCGCGATCGATTGCCTCGACCTGCGCGTGCCCTCGTTCGAGCACCTGCGGCTATCGGCCATGATCGACACGGTGCGCGCGGCGATCGGCGGTCCTGACGATCGCGCGGTCGTGTTCGGCAGCTCGCTCGGCGGGCTCACCGCTGCGCGCGTCGCCGAGCGCGATCCACGCGTGACCGCGCTCGTGCTCCTCGCACCCGCATTCCAGCTGATCGCGCGCTGGCGCGAGCTCCCCGGCTTCGACGACTGGCAGCGCACGGGCTGGCGCGAGGTCCATGACTACACGACCGGGCAGCCAGCGCGCGTCGACTTCGGCTTCGTCGAGGATGCGGCCGCCATCGACGTCGACTTCCCCGACCTGCGCGTGCCGACGCTGATCCTGCACGGCATCGACGACGACACGGTGCCGATCGAGCACTCACGCAGATTCGCCGCGAGCCGCGCGAACGTGCAGCTGCTCGAGCTGCCCGACGATCACCAGCTCGTCGCGTCGATCCCACGCCTCCTCGCGGAGTCGGATCGCTTCCTGGCGTCGCTCTAGTTATTCACCCGCGGGGATGTGCGGGCCGATCGCCGTGATCAGGAAGAGGGCGAGCAACACGATGAACATCACGATGTAGACCGCCTTGGTCGCGCCCTTGCTTGCGACCTTGTCCGGCTCTTCGACAGGAGCCGTCGCGCGCTCTTCTTCCGAACGGTAGGGGACAAAGTCGCTGGCGCCAGGCCCTCGGGGCATAACCATGTGATGCAGCATTCTCGGGCGGTAGGGATGCGGTCTTGCGCCGCATCCCTAGCGTTACGCCGCCATGGGGGTCGACCCAACAGCATTTGACCAACACATCCAGGACCTTAGTGGGTCTACTACCTGCCCGGCCTCGGTACATTCAGGCATCGGAAGTGGAAGCTCATGCAAGCGGCAGAGGCGCGGGTGTTCAAAGCGACGGACCGCTGTTGTGCGAGCTCCTTGACGCCCGGTCCCGGTCCTACTGCCGAACCGCGCTATGTCGATCGACTCGACGAGCGTCGACACGCTGGTGGTCGCGCCGAGCGCTAGCGCGAATCGCTTCAAGAGCAGCCGCCGCCGTCGCAGTCCATGTTGCAGGTCGACGCCTCGGCGCATCCCTGCCGGCAGCCACCACCGTCGCAGTCGGTGTTGCACGTCGCGCCGCTCGCGCACCCGGTCGAACAGCCGCCGCCCTCGCAATCCATGTTGCAAGTCGCGCCGCCCTGGCAGTCGATCTGGCAGCCACCGCCCTGACAATCGATGTTACACACGCTGCCCCCCTGGCAGACGAACGCGCAACCGCCCTCAGGGCACTCCCACGCACACGAGCTGCCGCCGGCACATGCGGTTCCCGCGACGGTCTCGCCGGGCGGGGCCCCAGACGGGTGAGAGGCGGGAGCGGGGCGCTGCGTCGACGTATGGGCCGCGCACGCAACGAGCGCGAGCGCAGCGAAGGCCAAGACGTGGGTCATGAAGTGGTAGGAGCCGCGAACCCGCCGGACGGTGGACATCACGCGTGTCAGCTCCGGTCCCAGTGGGCGCGCCGCTTCGCGCAGACCTGACAAGGAATCCGTATGCGCTTGCCCGTCCCTCGAGCACGCGTTGGATCACGACGTCGCCGATGGCCACGCCCAGCATCTCGGCGAGCATGCGCGCCAGCTACCCACACGACGCGAGGTCCGCCTCGCTCACGCTGCCCTCGAACACCATCGGACGCTTGCAGCAGAACAGCCACGACTCGCCTTGCCACGTCGACAGCTCGACCTGTACGCCACACACCTTGCACGGGCCGGCTTCGTCGACGCGCGCGTCGGTATGCGGCGCATCGAACAGGGGAACGGGAACTCGGCGTCGGCGAGCGTGTCTCGCCGCGCCTCGCGTTGCGGCGCCGGTGCGGTGGACGCGCTCCGCATCTTGCCGAGCGCGTGCGTCTCGAGCCGATCGACGAATGGCGTCACCACGCTGCGAGCGAGCGTGCGGTCAACGCCTCGTCCGCGAACAGCTCGTCGACATGCTCGGAGGACATCGGATGTTCGGCGAGCGCGACGCCATCGGCGCGCGCGCTGGCGCCGCGCTTGCTGTGTCGGCCCCCGCGCGATCGCGCGCGTCGTGATCGCATCCGCGCCATCACCCCGGCTCGAGGCTGCCGAAGAAGTCGCGGATGTCTGCATCGAGCACGTGGTTTCCAAGATCGGTTCCAGGATCAGCTTCGTTGCCATCTGCGCGATTCGATCACGCACCGTCGGAATCCCGAGCGACCCTCAATTGACATCGTGTGCCCCCCCCCCGAGAATTACGCGTCATGTATCTCGTCGTCCGTCTGTGGGTAGCAGCCGCGATCGTGCTCGCGGCCCTGCCCGCCGCGCCTGCCCACGCGCAGGCGAAGGACAAGGAGAAATTCGTGCTGGTGGGGCTCCGGCCGGTCGGCGCGAACGGCGCGGGAGACCTCGGACGCTTGGTCGAAGCTCAGGGCCTGCGCACCGTGTTTCAGGCCGTGCTTCAGGACGTCCTTGGCGGACCCGTGCTCGGACACGAACAACTCGCCGCCGTCATCGGGCCGAAGTATCTCGTGGCTTGGTTCAAGTGTGCAGACGACGTCGCATGCATCAGCCAGATCATCCAGCCCCTCTTGAAGTCTGGCTACGACACGGCCATCACAGGCGACTACACAGTTACCGAGACTGGCTTTCGCGTTCACCTGACCACTTTCAAGATCACAGATCACAAGATCATCAAAGAGGTCACATTCGAGGCCACGCCCAACGCAGGCAAGGATGGCGAGAGCAGCTGGCGCAGCGCCGCGGTCAAGATCCTCGCGAACGCCAAGCTGCGGATCCGTAGCAACATCACGGGCACGACATGCCTGCTCGACGGCAAACCGTGTGTGTTCGAATCCGATCAGCAGTCGATCGTGGTGATGCCCGGCGAGCACACGATCGAGCTCTCGAAAGACAACTACGACAAGGCCACGGCGACGGTCAACGTCACCGCCGATCGCGTCGAGGATGTCTCGCTGGCGCTCCGGTCGACGACGACCGTTCCGCCTCCCGGTAAAGAGGACGGCAAGGGCGGGGCCCCGGTGGCGACGCCGCGGCCCTCGCTTCCGGCGGTCCGCACGACCCAGAAGATCAACCTCGACGGCAAGCTCGATGATGAAGCCTGGAGCAAGGCGTGGCTCGAGACGAACTTCGTGCAGAAGTTTCCCGACGAGACCAAGGAGCCGACGCAACGCACCGAGGCGCGCGTGCTCTACAACAACGAGACCCTCTACATTGGCGTGCGGTGCTTCGACAAGGAGCCGAAGAAGATCGTCGCCCAGCTCACGCGACGCGATCGTGACATCCCAGGCGACCGGATCTCGGTCGACATCAGCTCCCGCAATGATCGTGCGACCGCGTTTCACTTCCAGGTCAGCGCAGCCGGCGTGCAGGTCGACGGCCTCTGGTTCAACGACACCTCGTACAACAATGACTGGGATGGGCTCTGGTACTCGGCGACCACGATCGACGAGCAAGGCTGGTCGGCCGAGATCCAGATTCCGCTCGAGACGCTTCGCTACAACGGCGACGTGGGCTCATTCGGCTTTCAGCTCCGGCGCTACCTCGGCCGTCGCGGTGAGATCGACGAGTGGTCCTACACGCCGAGCACCGAGCAAGGCGAGGTCTCCTACTACGGCACGCTCGCTGATCTGAACGGCCTCAAGGCGAAGCGCCTGCTCGAGGTCCTCCTCTACGATTCGCGCAGTGTCATCCGACGGACGAACCAGGCCTTCGCCGGCACGACGCTCACCGATCGGTTCGGCGCTGACATGCGGCTCGGCGTCACGCCCGCGCTCACGCTCGACGCCACGGTCAATCCGGACTTCGGCAACGTCGAAGCCGACCAGGTGATTCTGAATCTCACCACCGTCGAGGCCTACTTCCCCGAGAAGCGGAGGTTCTTCATCGAAGGCTCGGAGTTGTTCCAGACGCCGCTGCAGATGTTCTATAGTCGTCGCCTCGGCGCGAATCCGCCGGACCAGAGCATCGGCGCGCTCCGAGAGCAGCTCCCCAATGGGCGGATCTGGGGTGCTGCCAAACTGACGGGTGTGCTGGCCGGCCGGCTCTCGATCGCCCTCCTCGAGGCAGTCACAGCGCGGCAGGACGCGAAGATCGAGCGCGCCGACGGCACGGCCGACGAAGTGCTGATCGACCCGATGACCAACTTTGCCGTGCTCCGCCTCAAGCAGGAGTTCGGAACAAACTCGTTCATTGGACTTTTCGCAACGGCGGTCAACCGAATGGAGCCGCGCAACGAGGCGGCGCCTCTCGAAGGCGATGGCTGCCCTGTGCCGGACGCAACGGACTTCGCGGTCTTCGCGCCTCCGATGCCACAGAAAGGGCGTTGCACCAATGACGCCTACACGGGCGGTGTCGATACGGTCCTGCGCACCTCCGACGGCAAGTGGCGCGCGACGGCTCAAGTCGTGGGGAGCTACATTCGGCATGGCCCCACGTTGACCATCCCCGACGGCACGCTGCTGGGCTCAGGTGATGCGGGATTCGGCGCAACCACAGCGTTCGGTCGCTATGGTGGCAAGCGCTGGCTCTTCGAGGTCCAGACCCGCCATCTCAGTCCCCGACTGCAACTGAATGATGCCGGCTACCTGGGGGCGGCGAACATGCACGAGATCAAGCCGTCGCTCACGTGGCGCACCACCGAGCCACGCGGCCCGTTCCAGGCGATCAACGTGACCGCTAGTGCAAGGCACTTCCACACGTTCTCGGGTGTGTTCGTCAGCACGGATCCCTACGTGGACGTGATGACCACGTTCAAGAACCTGTGGACCGTGGGCGTGACTTTCGAGCCTTACTATCCTCGGTGGTTCGAGATCAGAGAGACGTTGGATGGCGCACGCACGCAGCGAAATCACGGCTTCGCGTATCAGGGCTTCTTTAACTCGAACCCGAACAAGGCAGTGACGCTGTCTGGCGGAGGCGGTGTAATCCACAACTACGGTGGCGCACTCGATATCTCCAGCCGCGCGACACTCTCGATGCGGCCGACGCCCACGCTCGAGCTCGACATCATCGGTGCCGGCAGTGTGACCTTGAACAGCCCCCGTTGGTTCGACACGATCCGCATCGACGACGATACAAGGACCTACGTCTTCTCCGAGCTAGATTCGCGCGTGGTCGACATCACCTTGCGCGGGACTTACACGTTCAGCAAGAAGCTCACGCTCCAGGGGTACGTGCAGGCCTTCCTCGCGGCCGGCAATTGGTCCAAGCCCACAGAGAACACCGTCTCCGGCAGCCGACCGACGCTGTACCTCGATGGGTTTGTACCGACGTCGACGGCCTCCACGCTCGGATATGAGGTCTCTGACTTTGATTTCCGCGCCGGCGCGATCAATGTGAATCTGTTTCTGCGTTACGAGTATCAGCCGATGTCCGCGATCTGGATCGTGTACACGCGTGACCAGCGCCAGCGGGCCTACGACCCGATGGAGGAGGGACCGGGCCGGCTCCGCTTCGATCGGTTCTCGAATGGGCCGGCGACCGACGTCTTTCTGGTCAAGGCCACATACCTGTGGCATTGAGCGCAGCGTCCGCTGCGCCCTCCGTTCGGGGATAGCTTCGATCGGGTCGCAAGGCGGAGCGCGCGCGTACGCAGCGACATTCGTCATGTCGTAAGCCGCGCCCTCGGGACGGTCGTTTGCCCGTGGCCCGGGCCCCCGTCAGGGTGTCGTGTCCCAGATTTGGGCGAGCACAGCGTAGAGCGCACCGACGTTGGCAGGCGCGAGCATCGTTTCATGCGTGCCCGGTGACCGGCGCAGCTCGATGTCCGGCACCAGCTGGCGCCATGCATCTTCGCGGGCCGCGAGACGTTCTCCCGCCTCGGCGTTCACGAGGATGATCCGCTGGTTAACGGCCGGCGCTACGACATAGCGGTCCCTTGCCTCGAGGTGCGCTTCGAGCACCCGCGCATACGTCTCCAGCGAACCGACGTCGACCGAAGCCCGTCCGCCTGCGCGCTCTCGCTCGGCAACGACCGCGAGGACTTCGCGACGCGGCCGCGCGAGCTCGTCCTCTTCCAGCTCGATGCCGAGCCCAGCTGCAAGCAAGTCGACCGCCGCGATGGCCGGATCGCGCCCGTCGATCCAGGACGAGGTTGGAGGCGTGGTATCGAGCATCGTCGTCGACCTCACCTCGACCCCCGCGGCCTCGAGCTGCTGACGCAGCTCGTACGCGACCAGCCCACCAAACGACCAACCGAGCAAATGCACCGGCCGCTTACCCCGCGTCGAGATCAGCTCGCGCGCATACGCCGCCGCCATCTCGGGAATCGACCTCGAGGCCGGCTCTCCGAAGATCCCACGCGCCTCGAACGCGTCGACGCCTCGCACGTGCCCCGCCGCCTCGGCCAGTGCGAGGTAGTCGTCCACCCCGCCTCCGATCGGGTGGACACAGACAACCGAAGGCGTCTCACCCATCGCTGGTCGCAACGGTACCAGGTGGCGCTTTGATGCCGTGGGGGCGAGCGCGGCCACCACCCGGGCGAAGGCCTCGAGCGTTCGCGCCTGGAACAGCGACACCAGCGTAACGTTCACGCCCAGCCGCTCGCGCACCTTCGCCACGACTCGCATGACCAGCAGCGAGTGCCCGCCGAGCTCGAAAAAGTCGTCGTGCACGCCCACCCGCTCGACGCGCAGCAGGTGACGCCAGATTTCCGCCACCACGTGCTCCGTCCTTGTCCGCGGCGCGACGTACTCACGCTGCGTGAGCGCGCCGAGATCGGGCGCTGGCAGCGCCTTGCGGTCGAGCTTGCCGTTCAAGGTCAGCGGCATCGCGTCAAGCACCACGAATGCCGACGGCACCATGTAGTCAGGCAGCTTCTCCGCGACGTGCGCCCGCAGTGCTTCGATCTTCGGCGTATCGTCGCGCCCCACCACGTACGCCACCAGCCGCTTGTCGCCCGGCTGGTCCTCGCGCAGTGTCACCACGACCTCGCCCACCGCCCCGTGCGCCGCGAGCACCGCTTCGATCTCCCCGAGCTCGACACGGTATCCGCGGATCTTGACCTGCGCATCCACACGCCCCAGGAACTCGATGGCCCCATCGCGCAGGCGCCGCACCCGATCGCCCGTCCGGTACATCCGTCCCTCGCCGAACGGATCGGCGATGAACCGCTCCGCCGTGAGCTCGGGCCGACCTCCGTACCCACGCGTCACGCCCGCGCCGCCGATGTACAGCTCGCCCACCACGCCGATCGGACACAGCCCCCGCGCGGGGTCGAGCACGTAGGCGTATTGGTTGCGTAGCGGGTAGCCGATCGGCACGATTGGCCCAACGCGCACGCCATCCGTCGTGTTGGTCAGCGATCCGACCGTCGTCTCCGTCGGGCCGTAGTGATTGACTACCGTACATGCGGGGGCGAGCGCCCGCACTCGATCGACGAGGTTCCACGGCAGCGGCTCGCCGCCCGACACGAGTAGCCGCCGCGGCAACACGCTCGCCGGATCCTCCGAGTCGAGCAGCGCCAGCACGAGCGAGGGGACCGCCTTGAGCACGTCGACACGGTGCTGCGCGAGGTACGCGCCCAGCCGCGCAGCCGACATGATGCGATCGCGCGTGATGACGTGCAGCGTGCCGCCGCCACACAGGGCTGGGAACACGGCCGTGTTCCCGAGATCGGCAGCAAACGTCGTGACGGTCGCGTAGCTCGTGCCCGGGGTCAGCCCGAACCGCTCGGTAACGCCATAGACGTAGTTGGTCAGGTTGCGATGCTCGACCTGAACTCCCTTGGGCTCGCCTGTCGACCCGGACGTGTACAACACATACACGAGGTTGTGCGGCTGGGCGCGCCCGCGCGGCGACGTCACGGTCCCTTCGCCCTGAGCCTCGTCGATCCGCAACGTGGCCCACGGGCCCTCGAGCACGGCGTCGCGCGTGACCAAGACTTTGGCGCGCGCGTCGCGCGCCATGTACTGCAGGCGCTCGACCGGCAGGTCGGGATCGAGCGGAAGATAGGCGCCGCCGGCCTTGAGCGCCGCGAGCAGCGCGACCACCACCTCCACCGAGCGCTCCAGATAGATCGCAACCACCACGTCCGCGCCGACGCCGAGCTCGACGAGGCGTTGCGCCACGCGCGACGCCTGCTCGTCGAGCTCGCGGAATGTCCGCTGCTCGCCCTCGCAGACCACCGCGACGGCGTCCGGCGTCCGACGGACCTGCTGCTCGAACAGCTCGTGCACGCAGAGGTCCCGCGCGTAGTCCTGCGCCGTCGTATTCCAGCCGATCAGCTGCTGCCGCTCTGCGTCCGTGAGCAGCGGCAGCTCGCCGATCCGTCGGGCGGGCTCCGAGACGATCCCTTCGAGCAGCGTCTGGTAGTGCCCCAGCATCCGCTCGATGGTCGCGACGTCGAACAGCTCCGTATTCAGCACGATTTCGCACGTGACGCGATCCGCGCCTTCGGTGACATAAAGCGTTAGCTCGAACTTCGACGTGTCGTTGCCGCCGAGCTCCATGTCCTCGACACCGAGCCCCAGGAACGTCCCGTTCTCGCCCGCCCGCTGGTGCACGAACATCACCTGGAATAGCGGGCTCCGCGCCAGGTCACGAGGTTCACGCACCGCCTCCACCACGCGCTCGAACGGCACGTCCTGGTGCGCGTACGCCCCGAGCGCGAGCGTGCGCACCTGCGCCAACAGCTCCACGAAGCTGGGGTTGCTCGATACGTCCGCACGCAGCACCAGCGTATTGAGGAAGTAGCCGATGAGCACGTCGACCTCGGCGCGCCCACGGTTAGCGACCGGCGTCCCGACCGACAGATCGTCCTGATGACTGTAGCGGTGCAACAGCACGTAGAACGCCGCCAGGTACGTCATGAACGGCGTCGCACCATGCCCGCGACCGAGCGCCGCCACGGCACGGCCCAGCGCGGCTGGCAACGCGCGGCTCACCGTCGCTCCCCGGTTCCCGAGCACCGCCGGGCGTGCCCGGTCCGTCGGTAGCTCGAGCGGCACGGCACCGCGCAACTGCTCGCGCCAGTACCCCAATTGCCGCTCGAGCACATCCCCCACCAGCCACGACCGCTGCCACTCCGCGACGTCGGCGTACTGCACCACGAGTGGCGCTAGCTCGCGTTCCTCGTACAACGCGGACAGCTCCCGATACAGCACCTCCATCGACCACTCGTCCGCCGCCGCGTGATGCATCCGCAACACCAGCAGGTGTTCCGTCGCGCTGATTCGCACCAGCACCGGCGCGAACAGCGGCCCCGTTGTCAGATCGAACGGCTGCTCGACCACCTCGCGGCAGTACGCCTGCCCCGCCTCGTACGACGCCACCTCCACGATCGCTAGGGTGCCCGCGCGGGCAGGCGCGATGCGCTGCATCACCCGACCATCGACCTCGGTCAGCGTCGTCCGCAGCACCTCGTGGCGCGCGACGACCGCGTCCACCGCGCGCACCAGCGCCGCCTCGTCGAGAGTGCCGACGAGTCGGACAACCTTCGACATGTTGTACGCCTCGCGCTCGGCGATCTGGGCGAGCACCCAGAACCGCTGCTGCCCGAAAGACGCCTGCAGCTCGCCGTCGCGCTGCACACGTACCAGCGGTGGAGCCACCTGGCCCGTCGAGCGCCCGATTGCCTCCGCCATCGCCGCCAGCGTCGGCGCATCGAACACCGCGCGCACCGGTAACTCCGCGTTCAGCGCCTTTTGGATCCGCGCGACCAACCGCATCACCAGCAGCGAATGCCCACCCAGCTCGAAGAAGTTGTCGTGGAGGCCCACTCGCTCGACACCGAGCTGCTCGCTCCACAGCTGCGCGAGCAGCGTTTCCACCTCCGTCCGCGGCGCCACGTACGCGCGCTGCGACGACGTCACGTCCGGCGCCGGCAACGCCTTCCGATCAAGCTTGCCGTTCGGCGTCAGCGGCAGCGCGTCGAGCACCACGAACGCCGACGGCACCATGTACTCGGGCAGCGCCGCCGCGGCGTGCGCGCGGAGCGCGTCGGTGTCGACCGCCGCGTCGCGCCCCACCACGTACGCCACCAGCCGCTTGTCGCCCGGTACCTCCTCGCGCACCACGACCACCACCTCGCGCGCGCACGCGTGCGCCGCCACCACCGCCTCGATCTCGCCGAGCTCGATGCGGAACCCGCGCAGCTTCACCTGGTGATCCATGCGCCCGAGGTACTCGATGGTCCCGTCGCTGGCCCACCGCGCCAGATCCCCCGTTCGATACACGCGCCCCGGGCCGAACGGGTTCGCGAGGAACTTCTCCGTCGTCAGCTCCGGCCGATTCAAGTAGCCGCGGCCCACGCCCACGCCGCCGATCCACAGCTCGCCGGCCACGCCCACCGGCACCTGCTGCCGGTTCCCATCGACGATGTAGAGCTGCGTGTTCGCGATCGGCTGCCCGATCGGCACCACGCGCACGCCCGCGCGCGCGGTCCAGTGCGTCACGTCGATGGCGGCTTCTGTCGGCCCGTAGAGGTTATAGAGCTGCGCCCCCGCGAGCCGCGCAAGGCACCGATCCACGTGCGCCGGCGCCAGCGCTTCACCGCTGGTCACGACGCGAGTCACGCTCGTACACGCCTCGACGCCGTCGGCCTCGAGGAACACCGCCAGCATCGAAGGCACGAAGTGCAGCGTCGTCACGCCTGTCGCGCGGATCACGTCGACGAGGTACGCTGGATCTTTGTGGCCCTCGGGCCGTGCAAGCACCAGCCGTGCGCCGACCTGCAACGGCCAGAACAACTCCCACACCGACACATCGAACGAGAACGGCGTCTTCTGCAGCACCACGTCCGTCGCGTCCAGCCTGTACGCCGTCTGCATCCAATGCAGACGGTTCACGACGGCACGGTGCTCGTTCATCGCCCCCTTCGGTCGCCCCGTCGAGCCCGACGTGAAGATCACATACGCCAGATCCGTGGGCCCAGCCGTCCGCCCCAGCCGTGCCGCGCTCGCGTGCGCGACCTCATCCCAGTCCGCGTCGAGCCGCACCACCCGCGCCTGGTGCGCGGGCAACCGCGCCACGAGCGCCGCCTGCGTCAGCAGCACCGGCACCTCCGCGTCCTCCACCATGAACGCCAGCCGCTCCCTCGGATAGCTCGGATCCAGCGGCACGTACGCGCCACCCGCCTTCACCACTCCGTAGAGGGCCACGACAAGCTCCAGCGACCGTTCCGCGAACACGCCCACGCGCACGTCAGGGCCTACGCCGAGCACCTGGAGATGCCGCGCCAGCTGGTTCGCCCTCGCATCCAGCTCCCGATACGTCAGCGTCGCTCCCGCGAGCTCCACCGCCACCGCATCCGGCGTTCGATCTACCTGCGCTTCGAACAGCTCGTGCAGGCACGCCTCCGCAGGGAACGCCGTCTCCGTCGCGTTCCATCGCGCCAGCTCCGCTCGCTCGTGTGCCGGCAGGATGTCGATCTCGTGGATCGGCGTGTCAGGCGCCTGCTCGAGCAGCCGCCCGAGCTGATCGAGAGCACGCTCGAACATGGCGCAGACTCGGGTCGCCGAGACCGAGGTCGAGACCTTGACGTTCACACCAAGCTGGGCGCCGTCGTCATCGACCGAGACGGTCAATGGATAGTTGGTCCGCTCGTCACCGCCGAGCCACTCGATTCCTGCGAAGGCACTGGCTGCTGCCTCGTCAGAGGCCGCCACGTTGTGGCGATAGTTGAGGAGCGAGGTAAACAGGGGGGCCGGCGGTGCCACGCCGCTGCATCGCTGTGCGAGCGCGAGGGGGGCGTACTCGTGCTCCATCAACTCAGCAAGCACGGTGTGGGCACGGCGCGTTGCCTCGACGACGCTGATCTCACCCAGATCGAGACGCATCGGTAGCGTGTTCATGTACAGGCCCAGCGCACTCGTGGAGTTCACTTGCGTGCGCCCGAACAGCACCGTCCCGAATACAGCCTGCGTGCGCCCACTCGTCCGCGCCACCACATGTCCCCACGCGACGTGACACAGACTCGCCACACTCACGCCGAGCTGGCGGGCCAGCGTGCGCAATTGCAACGCGAGCGCCGGAGATAGCGCCAGCGAAGCTTCGACGATCCCCGTGCCATCGAGGTGCACCCCGGTGAGTCCGAACGGCGTCGAAGGCTCGTCGATGTCACCCAGGAGGGAGCGAAAATACTGCTGATGCGCCCCGGAGCGCATTCCTTGCATCGCCGCCGCGACGACATTCCGGAATGGATAGGGCGTCGGCAGCTCGGCGCCGTTCCTCATGATGTGAGCGACCTCCGCCCGCATCAGCTCGAGCGACTCGTGATCTCCGATCAGGTGATGCGACACGTCCAGCACCAACCAGCGCGACGTCCCGGGCTCGGGGGCGATCACGTACTGGAGCAGCGGGGCCTCCGCGAGGCAGAGACGCGGCGCGAACGTCTCCAGATGATCGACCTCCGTCACCCGCAATTTCGCGCTGCGCAGCACCACCTGCGCGGGAGCGCTGAGGCCTTCCCACACGAAGGCCGTCCGCAGACTGTCATGCCGATCGATCACCGTCTGCATGGCCGTCAGGTATCGATCGAGGAGCGCGCGATCCGGGAACGCGAGCCGCACCACGACGACGTATGGATCATCCCCTTCCGTCATCTGGTGGTGGAACAGGATGCCTTCCTGTAGCGGCGCGAGCGCGTAGATGTCTTGGACATTGGCGAGCCCGCCGGGCACCACCGCACCGATCTGATCGATGTCCGCTTGCGTGAGCTGGATCAGCGGCAGCTGCTCCGGCGTGATCGTCGTACTTCCCGGGACGATCACGTTGGCCGGTACGCTCGCCTCCTGGTGCCTGCGCATGGAGCCCGCGAGCGCGCCGAGGGTGGGCGTCGCGAACAGCGAGCGCACATCGACGGTCCAGCCGAGCCGGCGGAGCTGCGCCAACATGCGCATCGCCAACAGCGAATGCCCGCCCAGCTCGAAGAAGTTCTCGTTCCGCCCGATCTCGGCGAGCCCGAGCAGCTCGCGCCAGATTCCGGCGAGCATCACTTCGCTCTCGCCTTCGGGCGCTTCGTACGTGCGCGGCTCGGTGAGTGGTTCACCCTCTACATCCGGCAATGCTGCCTTGTTCACCTTGCCCGTCGCTGTGATCGGCAACGCGTCGAGTGCGATCAGCCGCGCCGGGACCATGTAACCCGGCAAGCGTCCGCGCACGAATGCGCCGAGCTCGCTCGCCGTCGCTTCCGCGGCAAGGACCGCGTACGCTACGAGCTGCTTCTCGCCCCCTGCCGCTTGCCGGGCGATCACCTTCACTCCTTGCACTGCCGGGTGCTCCGCGAAAACCGTCTCGATCTCGCCGAGCTCGATCCGGAACCCACGGATCTTTACCTGATCGTCCACGCGCCCGACGAACTCGAGGTTCCCGTCGGGGCGCCACCGGACGACGTCACCCGTACGGTAGAGCCGCCCTGCCCCGAACGGATTCGTCACGAACTTTTCCGACGTCAGCTCCGGCCGATCGAGATACCCGCGCGCGACGCTCTCGCCGCCGATGTACAGCTCGCCATCCACGCCCACGGGAACCAGCTCGCGGCGTGCATCCAGCACGTACACCGTGTAGTTCGGCAGCGGCTTCCCGATCGGTGCCTCACGGCCCTCGAGGAGCTGTGCACGGTCGAGCCGCCACGCGGTGGCCATGACGGTCGTCTCCGTCGGTCCATACTGGTTGTTGAGCCCGCAGTTCGGTGCCAGGTCGTGCCATTGCCGCAGGTACTCCGGCAGTGCGCGCTCGCCACCAATGTTGATCATGCGCAGGGCCGCCGGCGGGCGCAGTTCCTGACCATTGATCGCCATCGCGATCGCGTGCCAGTACGCCGTCGCCATGTTCATCACCGTTACGCCCGCGAACCGCGGCCCGAACAGGTCCAACGCCGTCGGCACATCCTCCCCGCGCAGCACCATTGTCGCGCCGTGGGTCAGTGGCGTGAACAGCTCCTCCACGCTCGAGTCGAACGCGATCGATGAGAACTGCAACACGCGGTCGGTCGCCACGATGCCCTCGACCGCCCCAGACGCCGTCACGAGATTGACGATCTGCCGGTGCTCGACCTGCACGCCCTTGGGCCGCCCCGTCGTCCCCGACGTGTAGATCACGTACGCGAGGTTGTCCGCGCGTACACCCGAGGACGGTGGCGTCGCAGGTTCCTGCGCGATCGCCGCAGCATGGCCATCGAGCAGCACCACACGCGCAGCGACCGCCGGTAGCTGGCCGGCCAGCCGCTCCTGCGTGATCACGATTGGCGCACGCGCGTCCTCGAGGATGAAGGCGAGCCGATCCGCCGGCGCCTTGGTTTCCAGCGGCACGTACGCCGCGCCCGCCTTCAAGATCCCGAGGATCCCCACCACCATCTCGATCGACCGCTCCACGAACACGCCGATCCGGACCTCGGGCCCCGCGCCCAATGCGATCAGGTGGCGCGCGAGCTGGTTCGCGCGCCGCTCGAGCTCGCCGTACGTGACGTCGTCACCCTCGAACGACAGCGCGATCGCGCCAGGGTCACGAGCGACCTGCGCCTCGACCAGCTCGTGCAGGCACGAGGAGCGCGGATAGTCACGCGCCGTCGCGTTCCACGCGACGAGCAGCTGCTCTCGTTCGCCCGGCTCCAGCATCGACAGCGACCCGATCCGACTCGCCGGCTCCGCCGAGATGGCCTCGAGCAGCTGCTGGTAGTGCGCCAGCATGCGGTCGATCGTCGATGCATCGAACAGATCGGTGCTGTATTCGACGTTGCACGCGGGCCCGTGCGGCCCGTGCTCGACAAACAGCGTCAGGTCGAAAGAGGACACGTCGTGCACGACGTCGGGGTGCTCGATCTCGAACCCGGGGAACAGTTGCCCGGCGCCACCGGGCTGGAACACGAACATCGCCTGGAACAACGGACTGCGCGCTGGATCGCGCGGTAGGCGCAGCGCCTCGACAACACGCTCGAACGGCGCGTCTTGATGCGCGGACGCCCCGAGCGCGAGCTCGCGGACCTGGGCCAACAGCTCGGTGAACCGCGGATTGCCGTCGACGTTCGCCCGCAGGACCACCGTGTTCAGCATGTAGCCGACGAGCGCTTCGGTCTCCGATCGCCCGCGGTTGGCCACGGGCGTGCCGACGGAGAGATCCGTCTGGTGGCTGTACCGGTGTAGCAGCACGTAGAACGCCGCCAGGTACGTCATGAACGGCGTCGTACCGTGCAAACGTCCCAGAGCATCGACCGCGCGGCCCACTGCGAGCGGCAACACGCGCGATGTCATCGCGCCCCGCGTTCCTTGCACCGCGGGGCGCGGTCGATCCGTCGGCAGCTCCAGCGGCTCCGCGCCAACCAGCAGCGTCCGCCAGTACTCGAGCTGCTGCTCGAGTACGTCGCCCGACACCCACGACCGCTGCCACGCCGAGAAGTCCGCGTACTGCACGGACAGCGCTGGGAGCGTCTGCCCGTGATAGAGGGCCGCGAGCTCGCGCCACACGATCTTCAGCGACCACTCGTCGGCGACTGCGTGGTGCATCCGCAGCGCCAGCACGTGATCGTCCTCCGCGATCCGCACCAGCTCCGGCGCGAACAACGGCCCCGCGGTCAGATCATACGCGCGCTGCTTCAGCTCGTTGCAGTACCGGATCGCGGCCTCGTACGAGCTCGCCTCGACGATCCGCAAGAGGCCCGCCCGCGCTGGCGCGATCCGCTGCACGACGACGTCGTCGACCTCGGCCAGTGTCGTCCGCAGCGCCTCGTGCCGCGCCACCAGCGCGTCCACCGCGCGCACCAGCGCCGCCTCGTCGAGCGTGCCGCGCAACCGCACGACGCTCGTCATATCGTAGACGTCGCGGTCCGAGACTTGCGCGAGCACCCAGAACCGCTGCTGGCCGAACGACGCCACGAGCGTGCCGTCGCGCGCTACCGGCACCAGCGCGGGCGCCACCGCCCCCGTCGCGCGACCGATCGCCTCCGCCATTCCCGCCAGCGTCGGCGCCTCGAACACCGCGCGCACCGTGAGCTCGGCCGCCAGCACCTGCCGGACCCGTGCCACGAGCTGCATCACGAGCAGCGAGTGCCCACCCAGCGCGAAAAAGTCGTCGTGGAGGCCCACCCGCTCGACGCCGAGCTGCTGGCTCCAGATCCCCGCCAACAGCTCCTCCGCCTCCGTCCGCGGCGCCACGTACTCGCGCTCCACCAGCGCGCCCTGCTCTGGCGCCGACAGCGCCTTGCGATCCACCTTGCCGTTCGGCGTCAACGGCAGCGCGGCGAGCACCACGAATGCCGCCGGCACCATGTACCCGGGCAACAACGCGGCGAGATGTGCTCGCAGCGCCTCGACCGCCACCGCCCCATCACGCCCCACCACGTACGCCACCAGCCGCTTGTCACCCGGCACGTCCTCGCGCACCACCACCACCACCTCGCGCACCGTCGCGTGCGCACTCAGCGCCGCCTCGATCTCCCCGAGCTCGATCCGGAACCCGCGGATCTTCACCTGGTGGTCGATCCGCCCCACATATTCGAGCGTCCCGTTCGCGAGCCACCGCACAAGGTCGCCCGTCTTGTAGATCCGCGCACCCGCCGTGCCCGCCGCATCGGCGAACGGATCCGCCACGAAGCGCTCCGCCGTCAGCTCCGGTCGTGCGAGATAGCCACGCGCGACGCCCACGCCGCCGATGTACAGCTCCCCGGCCACGCCGAGCGGCACCGGCTGGCGGTGCGCATCCAGCACGAACACCTGCGTATTCGCTATCGGCCGCCCGATCGACGCACGCGCCCCCGCCACGCGTCGCGTGTACGTCGAGTACGTCGTGGTCTCCGACGGCCCATACAGATCGTAGACGTCTTGCACCGTCGGAATCGCGTACAGCTGCGCGACCAGATCATCCTTGAGCGGCTCACCCGCCAGGTTCACCGTGCGCACGCTCGCCGGCAGCTTCGTCGTCTTGAGCACCGACGCCAGCACCGACGGCACCGTGTTCACCAGCCGCACGTTCGCAGTCGCCGGCAGCTCCGCGAGTGCCAGCGCGTTCTCCACCAGCACGACGCGCCCGCCCCAGGCCAGCGTCGCAAACAACTCGAACACCGACAGGTCAAAGCAGATCGACGTCGCGAACAAGACTCCGTCACGCTGTTCGGCCGTGAACGCCTCCCCCGCCCAGTAGCAGAAGCTCACCACGCTGCGGTGCTCGATCGCGACCCCCTTCGGCCGGCCCGTCGAGCCCGACGTGTAGATGACGTGCGACAGGTGCCCGGACGTCGCCGTCCGCCCCACCCGCATACGCGGCGCGCGGCGGATCTCCACCCACGCGCGATCCACCTCCACCACCGCCACCCCTCCCTCGAATGGCAGCCGCGGCGCCAGCGACGCCTGCGTCAACACCACTGCACTCGCCGCGTCCTCCTGTATGAACCGGAGCCGCTCCTCGGGATAGTTCGGATCCAGCGGCACGTACGCCCCGCCCGCCTTGTGCACCGCCAGCATCCCGACCACCATGTCGAGCGACCGCTCCATGAAGATTGCCGCCAGCCGATCTGGCCCAAGTCCCAGCCCGCGTAGGTGATGCGCCAGCTGGTTCGCGCGTTCGTCCAGCTCGCGATACGTCAGCGTCGCGCCCGCGAACTCCACCGCCACTGCGTCCGGCGTGCGATCCACCTGCGCTTCGAACAGCTCGTGCAGGCACGCGTCTGTCGGGTACGCTGTCGCCGTCGCGTTCCACTGCGCCAGCTGCGTCGCTTCCTCCGCCGTCAGCAGCGACCCCGCATCGATCGCACGCCCCGGCTCCGCCGCCAGCACCCCGAGCACCCGCTCGTAGTGCCCCAGCATCCGCGCCAGCGTCGCCG
>JANRKM010000158.1:0-18240 GCA_033763475.1 Kofleriaceae bacterium | reverse complement strand
CCCGAGCCGCTGCGTCAGCCGCGCGTCGCCGAGGTCCGCGGCATCGAATTCCGACGACATCCGCGAAGGCGCGGCGGCTTGATTGCGAGCCATGGCGCAACGGGATCACGGCCCTCTGACATGTGTAGGATCGTGAGAGCCCCCCGCTAGCCCGGCCAGCGCGGGCGGCGGCGGAACAGCACGGCGACAGCGACCACACCAACAAGGGTGGCCGCGATCGCGATCGCCTTGCGCTGTCGACGTGCCTTGTTCGCTTCGCGCTCGGCGGCGAGGCGGTGCCCCGAACGCATCGCCTCGACGTGCGCGCGCACCGCGGCGATTCGCTCCTGGAACGGCGGATGTGCGGGGCGCAGGATTTCGGGCAGTTCGCTCTCGGGCCCGAGCGACGCTTCGACGTCGCCGTAATCGAGCGCGACCTTGTCGCCGAGCTCGAGGGCGCGCACGCAGCGCTCCGGGTCATAGCCCGCATCGACGCACATCTCGATCGCGAGGAGGTCCGCGTGGCGCTCGTACTCCTGCCGCGCGATCACGCGGTGGAAGATCCGGATCGCGACGTTCAGCTTGAGCGCCGACCACGTCCGCTCGGGGACGTGCCCGAGCCGGTGATGCGCGAGCTCGTGCGCGATGACGAACGCGGCCGCATCGTCGTCGGGCATCAGCTCGAACAGCCGGCGGGAGAAATAGATCGTGCGGCCGGGCATCGTGAAGGCGCCATGATCGTCACTCCAGATCACGAGCGTCTCGAGGCGATTTTCGGGCAACGCGCCGCGCTGGAGCGCTTCGGTCACGCGGGTCGCGCGTTCGTACGCCCAGCCCTCTCGCTCGAACACGAACGCCGCCTCGATCTCCTCCCGCCACCGATCGCGCGCCATGCGCTAGGTCCCGCCGGTGCCGTCCGTGTGGATCGAGATCGCGACGCGCGCATCGGGCCGCACCTCGCGCATGCCAACGCGCACGCGCGCGATCGCGAGCAGCACGAGGCCCGCGAGCCCCACCCCGCCGCACAGGAGCATCACATCGTTGCTACCGAAGATGCCGGCGAGCATTGCGAACAACCCCATCGCGGCGCGACGCACCATCGACTCGACCGAGAGGATCGCGGCGCGGCGGCCCGAGTCCACGATCTCGCGATTGAGCAGCGGCTTGGTCAGTGGCGAATACATGCCGTTGGCGACCGCCTGCACGACGAGGAGGGCGAGCATCCACGGGCCGCTCCCCACGCCCGCGAGACCGACGAAGCTGATCGCGAGCGCGGCGAGCAGCGTCCACTGCAACATCTCGTCGCCGACCCGGCGGCGCAGCGCGTAGGTGCGATACGCGGCGAACGCGGCGACGACCGACACGCCCGCAAACATCAGCCCCTTCCCGACGGTGCCGAGGCCGCGCTCCTCGAGATACGGCTGGTAGAGATAGATGGTCGCGCGCAGCAGCACGAACACGACGGCGGAATAGCCGACGAGCCATAGGAGGCGCGAGCTCTTGCCAACGTCGGCGAGCGCCGAGGTGACCTCGCCGCCCCACGAGCGCAGCGTGCGGCGGTGGACCGCGCGTGCGGCGAGCATTGGACGGTCGTCGGCGAGGAAGCCGGCGATGACAGCCGTCAGCGCCGCGACGCCCGCGGTGACGTAGTACGGCAGCGTCAGGTCGACGCTGGCGAGGAGACCGCCGCCTGCAAACGCGAGGGCGCTGCCGAGCAGGTGCGCCGCGCTCGCCGTGGCTTCGCGCTCGCCGTACTCGTGCTCGCGGCCGTGCGCGCGCAGGAAGTCATAGAGGTAGGCGGAGTCGGCGCCCGAGCACAGCGCGATCGAGAGCGCCGCCAGGGCCTCCGCGATCGCGAACGTCGCGAAGCTGTGCGCCTGCACCGCGACCAGGCACGACACCACCATCGCGAGCGAGCCGGCCAGCATCGAGCGGCGCCGGCCGACCTGATCCGCGAACACCCCCGTGGGCACCTCGACGAGAACGACCACCGCCGAGAACACGCCACCGAGCGCGAGCGATTCGAAGAACGACAGGCCCCGCGAGGCCTGGAACATCATGAAGATCGCGCCGTACAGGTACGACGTCGCGAGCAGACGGAACACGTAGAACGTGCGCAGACGGCGCGTGATGCGGCGCTCGCCCTGCTCGCTCAAGGACGCTCCGACCACGCGGCATCGCCCGCGAGCAGGAGGAGTGCCTCCGCGACCTGCAGCTGCACGGTGTCCTTCTCGCTGGCGAGGGCGGCGAGGAGCGTCGCGCGCTCGGCCGTCAGATCTGCCGTCGGATCGAGCACGCGGAGCGAACGCGCGGCCTCCACGCGCAAGGACGGGAACGCGAGCAGGCCGACGAGCACGGGGCGCGCCGCGGGGTCGCGCAAGCGGGCGAGCGCCGACGCGGCGAAGGCATTGAAGCCCTCGACCTTGAGGAGCGCGTGTAGATCCGGTGTCACGTCCGTTCGCCCTGCGATGCCGAGAGCGATCGTCGCACGAGCCCGGTCGTCGGGAGACGTTTTCTCATCCGCCCGCACCTTCTCGAGGATGTCCACCGCACGTGGCTCCGCGAAGTTAGCCAGCACTTCGGCGGTCCCGAGGCGGAGTTGCGTGACGGCGAGGTAGTTCTCGAGCGTGTGGACCGCCCGCTTGTCCCCGAGCTGCGCGAGCAGCCGGCCCGCCTCGAGCTTGGTATCACGCCGCGGCGAGGTGAGCCCCTGGCCTAGCGCTTCGAAGCCGCGCTTATCCCCACCACGCGCGAGTGCGTACGCGAGCTCGAGCTTGGCGGCGTCGGTGGTCTCGGTGGCGAGCGCGGTCGCGAGCACCTCGATCGCCGCGGCATCACCGGTGCGCGCGAGGGCCGCGGCCGCTTCGCGCTGGATGCGCGGTGTGCCCGCGGTTAGGCCCTGGGTAAGCACCTCGCGAGCGCGCGTGACCGCATCGGCCGCGCTTGGCACGGCCACGGCGGGCGGCGCAGCATCGACGGCGGGCGGTGGCGCGGTCACCTGTTTCGGCGCCCGCGTCACCGCGCTCGGCTTCGGCGCGATCAGGTACTTGTACACGAGGAAGGCGCCAGCGCCGCCGAGCACTACGACCGTGGCGAGCACCACCGGCAACCGACTCTTGCGCGGGCTCTCGTCGCTGGTGTCGTCGACGTCCGCGATACGCGCCGCTGCTGGCGCACTCGCGACGCCCGCAGCCTTCTCTGTCCTCGCAGGCTCGCCTTCCGACTTCGCCCTTGCCTGAACAGACGGGGTCTGAGACGGCGTGGACGTCGCGTCGGCCGGCTCGCTCTTTGCCGAACTCTTCGCGTCGGCGTTTGTCGCCGCCTTCGGCTCGGCTTTCGCGTCGACCTTCGCGTCGACCTTCGCCTCGCGCTTCCCCTCGCCCTTGCTCTTCGCATCGCCTTTGCCGTCGGCTTTGACCTCGGGCGTCGCCGCGGGCTCCGGCTGCTTGTCGGCGGCAGGCGCGATGGCGGCCGGCATCACGGTGGGCTTGGTCTCTGCCGCGCGCGCGCACTCGGTGCTGCAATACGCAACGACCTTTCCATCACGCACGCCGACGGCGCGAGCACGCAAAGGGTCGACGGAACGACTACAAACTGGGCACGTCTGGCTCATGGGAAGGCGTAGACCGCAGCCTCTCCGTACTCTTCGACCATCTTGTCGACGTGCTTCAGGAGGTTGTCGCGGCGCGCGAGGATCGCGGCCACTTCGTCGGGCTGGAGCAGCGGACCGAGCCCGTGATCGTCCTCGACGACGAGCGCCTTCTCGACCTGCTCGAGCGTCAGCGCGCGCAGCTTGTCGACGAGGCCGCGGGGGAACCGCTCCATCCGGCGGAGGTTGAGCACATTACGCTCGTGCCCGAACGCGAACCGCGAGAACGACATCGTGTTGTCCATGAAATACAGGATCGCGCCGTCCGGCGACATCACCGTGTTGGAGCCAGTCCACCGATCCGGGTTGTCGATCAGCACGTCGTACAAGATGATCGCCGAGATCTGGGCGACCATGGCGCGTTCGTCCTCGGGAATTGTCGCACCTTGCTTGAGATAGTTGCGCCACAGCAGCCTGCCCTCGTCCTCGTCGATGCGGTGCTTACCCAGCGTGGCGAGCTTGATGTCGGGCACCCACCACGACAGCTCACCGCGGAGCATCCCGCCGCGCGCGATCGCCTCCTCTGCCAGCCGCTCGGCCACGAACGTGCGGTGGCTCGGCTGCGTCGCTTCGAGGAGGTCGGCCACCGCGATCGACGTGGCCTTCGCCGGCGGCACGCGGCCGAGGCCGAGCAGGCGATCGATGCGATACGCGGCGATCTCGCGTCGCGGATCCGATTGCGGGTGCGTCTGCTCGGGCTTGAACGCCGCGCGCGCGCCGTTCGCGAAATCGAGCCGCAGGGACAGCGAGGTGCCGCCGCGGTTGAGCTTGAGCGCGGTGACCTTGGCATCACCGAGCGGGGCGAGCAGCTCGGCGTCCGTGGCGCCGAACACGGAGTCCACCCTGGGCACCTCGGTGCGAACGTCGAGGTGCGCGTGCGGCAACTGCATCGGGCGCGTCGTGCCGACCGTGGCGGCCGCTGCGGGGCGTGCTTCGAGGTACCTCCCGGCGAGCTCGGTCGCCCGGCCAACGCCCACATACACCGCGCCGGTCGCACCTACGGCGACGCAGAGCTCGAGCGCGACGCAGGTCCCGAGACGCATACCCGAAAAATATCATGCGGGCGTTTCACCTCGCAAAACCGTGCACCCGAAGGGTCGCTATTCCGACGCCCGGTCTTCAACGACGTAAGCTGCCTTGCGATGCCGCGCGGTCGGAACGTGCTTCTCCCAGCACCCGACCGTGCAAAAGCGCAGCTTCAGGCGCCCCGTGTTGCAGGAGGCCACCGTGCACCGGATCGCCGAAGCGCCCAGTGGAATCAGCTTGCGGCACGTGGCGCAAACTAGACTGGCCATGCCCACGTCCTAACACGAGCCCGACTTCTTTAACTAGTTCCGGATCTGCTCGGCCAGAATCTTCTCGACCACCGTCTCGACATCCGCCCTCCCCCCTCGTGCGACCAGGCGCACCATGCCCTCGCGATCGAGCACGACCACGTGAGGCACTTCCCGCACACCGTAGCGGCTCGACACTGAACCGTCATCTGCGAGCAACGTCATCCGGTAGCGCTGCGCTTCCCACAGCACGCTCGCCTCGAGCGGATCGTCGAGGTTGACGGCGAGCACGGTCACGTCCTTGTGGGTCTGGATCAGCGCGTCGAGCTTGGGCAGCGCCTTCAGGCACGGCTGGCACCACGTCGCCCAGAACTCGATGACGGTGACCTTGCCGCGGCTCGCCGCGAGCGCGACCGGCGCCCCGAGCTTGCCCGCGGGCTCGATCGACGGCAGCGCGAACGCTGGCGCTGGATCGCCTTTACGCATCGGACGCAGCTCGTCACGGTGGCCCGCGATCCAGCGCACCTGCAGCGCGATGCCAGCGACCGCGAGCACGAGGACCACCCAGCCCGCACGCACGGCGGGCGTCGCCACGGCTGGCGGCAGGACGATCTCCCGTCGCGTGGCGGTCCGCGCGGGCATGACGGCGAGAGCGACCAGGCACCCCGCCCACGCGTACGCGATGCCCGCGACCACAATGCTGGCTATCGCCGGCGCCTCGGCCCCAGCGGCGTGCACGACGACCGTCGCGACGAGCTCGACATACAACAGCGGCAGCACCGTCACGCACGCGAGGTCGAACGCGCGCCCGAGGTCGCGCCGTGGACCGCCGAGGCCGAACAAGAGGAGCGCGGCGACCACGAGGAACGCGAGGTCGAGCGTGAGCGCGCCGGTGAGCACGCGCAGAATCGCCTGCACGCCGAGGTTCATGTCGATCGCGCTGCCGAGCCACAGACCGCCGAAGATGCCGCGCAGCTGCGTCGCCGCGAGGATCACGACGAGCAGGAGCATCAGATCCGAGCCCGAGCGCCCGGCGTGCTTGCGCTCGGTCGCGAGGGCGAGCGCCCAGCGGGGTTGGGTGATCGCGAGGCCGAGCCGGGCGACGAACCCGACGCTCGGCGTCACTTCGCCGGGCCGCCCTTGCGTTGCATCTGCAGCTTGCGCGCTTGCGCCACCAGCGCCGACGGCACGCCCTTGCTCTTCATGAGGTTGACCAGATCCTTCTCGCGAAGGAACGGCAATAGCTTTGCGGTCTCTGAGATCGGGGTCTTCGGGTTGCGACACAGCGACACCTTGATTCCGTAGAGCCTCGTCCACTCGCGCTTCATCGAGATGTAGCGGATGACGTCCTCGCCGAGGCTCTGGTTCGCAGCGTAGCGCGCCGCCTCGATGTCGGTTACTCCGGGCGACTTGATGGCCGCCATCGCGACGATTTTGATCGGATCGCGGACGAGGAGCGAGCGGGCGTAGGCGTTGCCGACCGTCGCGAGCCGGATCTTCGCAGGCACGGACAGCTCGTTGATCGGAACATTCTTCTCCTTCGCCACCTGCTCGGAACGCGCCACGTGCTTGTTCTCCGCGTCCTCGCCCTCCTCGGCCTGCTCCGCATCCCCCATCGTCAGCTCGCGGTCGTCTCCCGAGAGCGAGTCTGCGGCGTGCGCGAACACGACGTCGCCGTCGATATCCTGCTCGTACTGTGCGGGCGCACCGGAGAGCGCGCGCGCGACCTCGTCCCAGCATGCGAGGCCCGGCACGCGAACGTTGTTGCGCACCGCGAGCTCGACGACGCGATCGATCGTCGACATGCGCGCGTTGCGGTTCATGTACATCGCCGCGATGATCTCGGGATGACGCAGCAGCCGCTGCTCGTTCTGCGCGATCTGGTCGACCTCGCGCGCCCCACCGCGCGCCGCGAGCATCGCCAGCGTCGAGTCCGCGACCGAGGGGTTGAGCGCGATCGCATCGAACACCGCCGGCTTGTTGCCGACCTGCTGGCCGAAGTAATGGAGGATGCGCGGATCGAGCGCCGGATCCGCGAGGGTGCCGGAGAGGAGCTTCTCGGGCAGGCCCATCGCGGTGGCGCGTGCAGCACCTGCGATCGAGACGTCCGCGTCGAGGGCGAGCTGATAGAGCACCGCGACCTGATCGGCCGGCGGTAGCGGCAGCATGCCCTTGGACGCCATCATGCGGCCGGGCCCGGGGCCAAGCGCGCGCTGCGCGGCGGCCGAGAGCGTGCTCGGATCGAGGGGCGTCAGGTCGGTCATGCGTTGCGGTGATACAGGATCTTGAGCCCCTTGAGGGTAAGGAGATCGTCGGTGGCCTCGATCGTCTTGGTCTCGGTCGCGATCAGGGGCGCGAGCCCCCCGGTGGCGGTGCAGCGCGCCGGCCAGTCGACCTCGGCCTTGATGCGGTTGACCAGCGCGTCGACCATGCCCGCATAGCCGTAGACGAGCCCCGCCTGCATCGAGGCGACGGTGTTGCGCGCCACGACCTTGCCGGGACGCGCCAGCTCGACGCGCGGCAGCTTGGCGGCATGTTCGTACAGGGCCTCGGCGCTGATGCTGATGCCCGGCGCGATGACGCCGCCCAGGTACTCGCCCTTGGGGTTCACGACATCCCACGTCGTCGCGGTGCCGAAGTCGACGACGATGCAGCCGACCTTGCCCTTGTCGTCCCCGAGCTCCTCGTACGCGGCGACCGCGTTCACGATGCGATCGGCGCCGACCTCGCGCGGATTCTCGTAGAGGATCGGCATCCCGGTCTTGATGCCGGGCCCGACCACCAACGCCGGCCCACCGCAATAGTGCTTGAAGAAGCGCTGCACACCGAACACGACCGGCGGAACCACCGAGGAGATGATCCCGGCATCGATCGACTGCCACGGAAATCCCTCCATATCGAGGAGGGTCTTCACCAGCACGGCGTATTCGTCGGAAGTCCGCTCGGCGACGGTCTGGATCCGCCAGCTCGCAGCAAGCACGTCATCGCGGAACACCCCGAGGACCGTGTTCGTATTGCCGACATCGACGGCGAGTAAGACGCTCATGGATCCCTCGGCTGATGGTAGCTGGCCGTCGGCGGCCGTAGTAGGCTCGGGCTCACTTATGCGTGCACTTCGCAACCTGTTCGCGATTGGTGTGTTTGCGTCGGCCACACTGCTTTCTGCTTGTGGCGGCCCCGAAGACTCACCGCCGGGCCCGCTCGCTCGTCACTTCGACGACATGTTTATCGCGGACGTCGACACCTCGTTGCAGCAGGGCGTGTTCGACTCGCAGCGCGAGTGGTCCAAGGCAAAGGCCGAGAACGCGAACGCCGAGGCCGACTGGAACGAGGCCAGCACACAGCTGACCGCCGTCAAGAACGAGCATAAGGGCACGCGCCTCGCGATCGACACCGCGATCGCGAATAAGAAGGCCGCCGAGCAATCGGCCGATACCAACCGCATCAATCAGGCGACCAAGGAGCTGCACGCGGCCGAGTCCGCGGAGAAGGCCGCCGCGGCGCGCGTGAAGTACTACGAGGCGTACCGCGGCTGGCTGAAGAAGCACTGGCGCTACACGCAGGAGAACATGTACTGGCGCGAGGCACAGTACGAGCTCACCAAGAGCACGCTCGCGCAGCGCAACAACAAGGCGCCCAAGGGGGTCGACTACAACTGGTTCCCCAAGCAGGAGCAGGAGCGCGGCAAGCGCGTCATTTCGGCCAAGACCAAGGCGGACAACGAGAAGACCAAGGTTACCGCGGCGCGCGACGGCTGGCTCAAGGCCCAGACGGTCGCCGACAAGGAGTCGGGCAAGACCAGCAACCTTCCCGATCCGATGGCCCCCAAGGCCGGCGCGGGCCCGACGATCGCGCCGAACAACACGGCCGTCCTGCCGGTCCAGTCGCCGCCGGTGAACACCCAGCCCGCGCCGATGCCGGCTCCGGCTCCGGCGCCCGCCCCTGCCCCTGCCCCTGCCCCTGCCCCTGCCACTGCGCCCACCGCTCCGTCGACCACGCCCTAAGAACGAACGCCCTTGTCGTCGATGTCGGTCGAGCCGACCGAGAGCGCGCGAATCCTTGTCGTCGATGACGAGCGGGTGATTCGCGAGATCCTCGCAGAATTCCTCTCACTCGAGGGGTTCTCCGTCCACACCGTGGAGGACGGCGAGAAGGCGCTGACCGAGCTGCGTCTGCGTCCGTACGATCTGTTGATCACGGACCTGAAGATGCCGCGGCTGTCGGGCCTGCAGCTGCTCGAGCGCATCGAGGCCGAGCGCCTCGGGGTGCTCACGGTCCTCATGACTGGGTTCGGCACCGTCGAGACCGCGATCGAGGCGATGAAGAAGGGCGCGTACGACTACCTCCTCAAGCCGTTCAAGGTCGAGGAGGTCATCCACGTCGTCGAGCGCGCACTCTACCGCCAGCGCCTGCAGACGGAGAACATCCGCCTGCGCGAGGCGCTCACCATCTATAAGGTCAGCGAGGCGATCGCGCTCTCGCACGACATCGACCACATCCTCGACGTCGTGCTCCGCGCGGCGCTCGACGAGGTGAAGGCCGACGTCGCGACCCTGCATCTTCGCGACCCGCGCTCCGGCACCTACGAGGAGCGCGTGAAGGTCATCGCGGCCACGGAGGCCTCGATCCCCGGCATCCCGTCGCCGGCGTTCCCCATCCTGACCGAGCAGTTCGCGCAGGGCGTCCCGATCCTCGCCCACGGCGGGAAGGCGAGCCGGTTCTTTACCGAGAGCACCACCTCCGTCGACCTGTCGTCCTTTGTCGCCGTCCCGCTGCAAGTGCGCGCGAACATGGTCGGCGTGCTCAACGTGTTCTCGTTCACGCACGGCAAGAAGTTCGACGAGGGACACCGCAAGATGCTCGCCGTGCTCGCGTCGCGCGCGGCCAGCGCGATCGACAACGCGCGCCTGTACAGCGAGCTGCGCTCCACCAACGACGACCTCGTCCGCGCGAACACCTCGCTCGAGGAGATGTTCCAGCAGACGGTCGCCGGCTTCGCGCAGGCACTCGAAGAGAGCGACATGTACACGCGCGGCCACTCGGAGCGAGTCGCGGTGTACTCGGAGATCATCGCCCGCGGCCTCACGCTTCCCGACGCCGAGGTGCGCCGCATCGTCCAGGCCGGCGTGATGCATGACGTCGGCAAGATCGGGGTTCGCTACGACATGCTCAACAAGCCGGGCAAGCTCACGCCGGAAGAGGTCGCCGTCTTCCGCCAGCACCCGGCGAAGGGCAAGCGCATCCTCGAGCCGGTACCGTGCCTGCATCCGCTCATCGACGGCTGCTGGTGCCACCACGAATGGTTCGACGGCGGCGGTTACCCGCGCGGGCTCGCGGGTCACAACATCCCGCTCGTCGGCCGCGTCGTCGCCATCGCGGATGCTTATGACGCGATGACCTCCGACCGCGCCTATCGCCGGGCGCTGCCCCACGACGTTGCGATTGGTGAGATCGAGCGCTGCGCGGGCACGCAGTTCGATCCCGAGCTCGCCGAGGCGTTCGTGCGCCTCATCGACGCCTGGCGCCTGCAGATGCGCGCGCGCGGCCAAGACTCGCTCATCCCGAGGTGACCATGACGACTCCACTCGTGCGCGACACATTCTGCTCGTTCTGCGGCACCAGATACGATGCGCCGCTTACGTACCCGCGCACCTGCGCGCACTGCGGAACCCAGGTCTGGTCCAATCCCATTCCCGTCTCCGTGGTGCTCGTCCCTGTCGTGGACGGCGACCGCACCGGCCTCCTCGTGGTGCGCCGCGCGATCGAGCCCAGGCTCGGCAAGCTCGGCATCGTCGGCGGCTTCCTCGAGGACCACGAGTCGTGGCAGCAAGGCGGCGCCCGCGAGATCCGCGAAGAGGCCAACGTCAGCATCGATCCGACGACGATCGAGACGATGTGGTTCGCGTCGAGCGAGCCCAGGCCCAACCGCGTCCTCTTGTTCTCGGTCGCCGCGCCGATCGAGGCAAGCTCGATGCCACCGTTCGCCCCCAGCCACGAGACCTCCGAGCGTGGCCTGGTCTTCGGCCCCGACGGCCTCGAAGATGTGTTCGCGTTCCCGCTCCACGTGCAGGCGGCCCGCCGGTTCTTCGCGGCGCGCGGCATCACGGGTCCGCACGACTTCACGTCACGCTGAGCCCACAACCCCGCGGGGGCCGTCGCCCGCGACTGCGCGCCGCGCTGAAGCAACCGCAGGCAAACCGCGCGCGCACCGTTCGGGCGAATCGGCACGCCACGCAGACGTGCGCTGGCCGCTTACG
The DNA here is from genome assembly GCA_033763475.1 of Kofleriaceae bacterium. Taxonomy (GTDB): domain Bacteria; phylum Myxococcota_A; class Polyangia; order Haliangiales; family Haliangiaceae; genus JABFXX01. Next base: position 7,081 of record JANRKM010000158.1, on the reverse strand, counting down.
CTCGCGGCTCGGCGTGGAACTGCTGCACGACCTCCGCGGCCGTGCCGATCTGCGCACCCTCGCCCGCTGCGGACAGATCGGCGCGCTCGACGATCAATCCCTCCGTCATCGCGGGACCTCGCACATTCGCGAGCTTGCAGTCGACGAAGCGCACGCCACGAAGGTCGCGGCCCGCCCAGCGCGTGTCGCGCAGATCGCAGCGCACGAACCTCGCCTCGGCCAAGGTGTTATCCCCCGGCCCGATGAACGCGAGGTTGGCCCCGCGCAGGTCGCAGTCGACGAACGTCGCCTCCGCAAGCAGTGCGTCCGTCAGGTCGGCCCCGAGCAGCCGGCAGCGCTCGAGCGTGGCGCGAAACCAGAACGAGCCTGCGAGCCGCGCCTCGGAGAGGTCGCAGTCCACGAGCGTCGCGCCCGTGAGCTTGCTCGACCTCAGGTCGCTGCCTGTCAGTTGCACGCGCACGAGCTGAGCGTGCCGCAGCTGCGCATCGCGCAAGCCCGCGTCCAGCGCGGAGACATCCGTCCATGACGCGCCATCGAGCAGCGTGGCCGACAGGTCCGCGCGGTCGAGCGTGACCTTCTCGAACACGATCTCCGCCAGCGTGCGCCCCGCCAGCCGGGCCTCGCGCGCGTCGGCGCCTTTGGCCACGATCGGCTGGTTCTCGCCGACGTCACCCTGATCGACCCATTGCTCGTGCAGCTTGAGCGCCGCGAGCGAGAACGGAGGCAGAGGCAGCCGGCGCTTCTCCGCCGGCGCCGCCTCTTGCGACAACTCGGTCCAGCGCGCTTCGATCTTGTCGCGGAGCGGCTCGAGGCGCTCCAGCGTTGCTTCGAGGAACGCGCGCTGAAACTGCTCCGGGTGCGCGGCGCGGTACGCAACCGCGTCGGCATCCTTGAACGCCGACGCCGGCACCTCCGGTTCCCCCTTGGGGATGAACTTCAGGAGCTCGATCGCTGCGCGTCGACCGTCGTCGTAGTACCCGCCCTGAATCGACAGCTCTTCCTTGGTCATCCCGTCGAACTCCGACACCAAGCCGGGGAGACACCGCGCCAGCTCGGCCGCGAACTCGTGGGGCCCGATGATCTGGGAAGGGTCGTCGAATCCTAGGTGCCCCGGGGGAGAACGCTTCCAAAAGTCTTCGAGTGTATAGAACGCGATGCTGCGCTTCGTCGCGCAGCGTGGGCAGGTGACATCGTAGAAGCCCCCGCTGCGGAAGGTCCCGCCGGAGCCAATTTGTCCCCAGGTCGTTTTGGGCTCGCCGATGTCGCGCTCACCACACTCGGGACACGGGTGCAGATAGAGCCAGAACCGCACCTCCAAGGTGCTGCGCGCGAAGCCGATGTTCGGGATTGTCATGGATGGTTCGCTTCTCCGCCCGTCGGGGAGTCTACCGGAGCACCCTCTGGCGTGACCGTCAACGTCGTCGTGAACGTCTCGTCACCCGACGTGACAACGACCATCGCCGTCCGATCCTTTGCGTCTGCACCGGTGATCTTGTACCCCGCCGCGCGGTAGGCGGCGATCGCCGCGTCGACGGCCGACCTCGGCCCCTCGTAGATCGCGCGGCCATGCCGACCTCGCAGCCCGCTCTCTTCTGCGATCGATGTGTGATGTCGCCCGCCGAACGGTGCGTGCGGCGAGCGCATCCCCGGCTTGGGACGACTCCGGTAGTAGCGCTCCGCGTCCTCGAAGAGCTTCGCGTAGGCGTTCAGGTAGCGCCCGCGTTCCGTGTCGTTCATCTCCCAGATGTACAGCTCGCGCTCGTGCGGCCGTCCGGGGACCTCGGTGCCGCGCAGCTGTCCACCCTGCGCCGCAGCCTCCCCTGAGACCCGCACCGCGCGTCGCCCCGACAGCACCGTCTCGATGATGTCGTAGGCACGTGCGTACTCGGTGGCGAGCGTCGTGCTCATCACGCCGGGCCCATCCGTGCTGAGCAAGATCGACACGTCGTAGTAGATCAGCGTCGGCAGCGCGTGGTCGTCGTAACGGGGCGCCCGCGCCCGTTCGCCTCGTACGCCGTCGGTTTGGCTGATCGAACCGGTCGCCACATTCGATCCCGTGTTCGCCTCCACGATGATGCCGAGATCTCGCATGCGCTTGGCCTGGGTGGCCGTGGCGTGAGCCGCGTGACCGAAGCGCGTGATCACGCGCGTGGGATCCCACGCGTTCTCGCGCTTCAAGGCCTCGGCCGCGTCGAGCATTTTGTCCAGGTTGGCGCGCGCGCTGATAATGCGAGGGCTCGTCCCCATGGATCGCTCGATTCTTGTCGGTGTGGTACGGCTGGCCGGTCTCGGTGTCCATCGCGCCTTCCCCCACGTGGGGGCGATTCACGAGCACCTGGCCGGTCGCGCGCGCACGCTCGAGCATCGCGCGGTACTCGGTCTTGTAGCGCTCCATCCCGGCCTCGTCGAACGTCATCAGCTCGGGCGCTCCGATGTCGCGCCCGATCACGTCGGGGTGTTCGGTCTGCTCGAGCGCGGCCTTCGCGTCCTTGCCGTGGGCTTGGTCGCGCTCGCGCTTGCGCGTCTCGGCCTCGTGCGGATCGCGCGGGGCGGGCGTAGCCCCCTCGACCGGCGGCAACCACGTATCGCGCTCGCCGTAATGCCCCGTCTTGAGCATTCCGAGCAGCTTGATCTCGACCTGGCCGGGATAGATACGCCCCTCGTCGACGAGCTGCCCCATGATCGCGCGAATTCGATCGGGATGGACGTGCGTCGATAGCTTCTTGTAGCCCGTGGACTGCTCGGAGTAGGCGGTCCCGGTCTCCGCAAGCCGGAGGATGGCTTCGCGAATGTAGTCGTCAAACGCACGCTGCGTCGCAGCTTCCTTTGGCTCGCCGGGACGTGGCAGGCCGCCGAACGTCGTCTGGACCAACCCATCGACGATAACGTAGGCCCCGTCGAACGGTGTCTCCGGCGTCGCCGAGAGTGCCGTGCGCGAGGCCTCCTCCGCGACGATCTCTGCTGCGCGGACGTACGCTGCACGATCCTCCGCTGAGATGCGCGCGTCGGCCGCGCGCTCTACCAGGGCCTGCACCTGGTCTTGTGCCTCACGCGCGATGTCGATGGCGTCGCCCGCCTTCGCGCGATGAGAGATCGCTTTCCTGTGATCGCGCTTGTGTTCGAACTGCGAGGGCTCGTTCACCTTGCCCTGCTTCGCGTTGTGCTGGGCCTCGATCTTCGGCAGCTCGACGATCTTGTCGAGCAACGGGATCCACGATGTCGAGCTTGCGTCGCCAGCCGCCGCGGCAGCGCGTTGGCGAAACACCGACGCGTCGACGATCCCCATGAAGTGACTGTGCACCTCGATGCCGGGGTGACCGCGTCCTCCTCCGAGCGCCTGGCGCAGCTGTTCGCGACGAGGACGGTCGCGTTCGAGCTCGCCGAGCACCTGCTCGCGCGATCCGGGAGACGCTGGGGACAGCGCGGGCGCAGTGTGTTCGTGCGCGCGGGCCCGGGGCTTCGCGCCCTCACGCGCTTCGCCCGACGCTCGCTCCGCGACGGCCGGGGCACCTGGAGCTTCGCCGCGGTCGTGCGGGACGCCGGGCTCGTGCCCGTGCGTCGCCGTTGCAAGATCACCGCTCGGTGCCCCCTGCCCAACGGTCTCGTTGGCTCGAGCCTGCGGAGCTCCCGCCTCCTGCTGCACCGAAGCGCCATCGCCCGTGGGGGCCTTGTGACCGGCGCGCGCGAGGTGCTCGAGGAGCGCCGTGTGGCCCGCGGCAGACGCCTGGTGGACCACCGAGCCGGCGACCATCTGAAGGCCGTTGAGCTTCACCTGCTCCAGGAACTGGCGACCGATCTCGTCGCTCACCGCGGCCGCCTTCTCGCGGATGGCCTTCTCGGCATCGGCGAGCCCGGGGTCGCTCGGCAGGCTGTGCTTCTGCAGCTCGAGGAACTGCTGATACTCCTGTGCGAGCGCGGCGACGTGCACCGCTTGGAGTTGCCGTGCAGCTTCGACGGCGCTCGCGCCCATCAGCGCGACCTGCCCACCCCAGTTGGCCGTCTCGACGAGGAACCACCCGCGCGTGAGCGGCTTCGCGCGCGAGACCAGCGGCAACACGTTGAGTGCGATCTCGCCGGTGGACATGGCGAACGTGCCGAACGTCAGCGTGCCGCGCTCGGCCTCGGTCCTGATGCGTTCGATCGACGGCACCGTGTTGTAGGCGACCACCGCCGGCGCGACGATGACCGCGCTGCCGGGGACGAAGGTCATGAGCGCGATCGCCCCGAGGTTGACCACGACCGACGCGACCGGATCCCAGACCTTCTCCTTGACCTTCTTCCACGTGGTCTCGGTGCTGCGCTGGAACCCGATGACCTTGCCCGTGCCGGGCCCGAGCGCCGCCTGCGGCCCCGGCGCGCCGTCCCCCGCGCGCAGCGCGAGACTACGGATCTCCTCCGCCTCGAGCGACACGCGTCCTCGGGGATACGCGACCGCGAGGTCCTCGAAGGCGGATCGCAGCGCGTCCTCGAACGTGTCCGCCCGACCTTCGAACTCGAAGTCTTCCTGCTCGAAGCGGCGCGACAGATCGCGCAGCCGCACGACGACCTTGTCGTTGCGAACGCGAAGCGTCGTCGAAGGTCCGTCGCCCGCGTAGCGATCGTAGTGAAGCTCGATGTGGACGGTGCCGTGCAGATCGAGAGGCCCGCTGGCCAGGCCTTCCGTTCGCGACAGGTACGCGCCGCGCACCTGAAACGGCTGCCATCCCCGCGCCCGGTCGGCGGCGAGCAGCTTCTCGCTGTGTTGCTGACGCGCGAGCTCGCGATCCAGCGCCTCGACGGCTTCACCGCTCGCCGCGCTGGGTCGCAGATAGTCAGCGACGGCGCGCAGGCGGTCGCGCTGCGCCGCGCGGTCGCGGGCCAGCGGATCTTCGATGTCGCCCTGCGTGCCAGCGGCAGGGCTCGCCTTGAAGCCCGGCCGCGCGTCACCTTTCCAGGCGCCCTTCCTGCGATCCGTGGTGGCCGCGCCGAGGCCCGCGAACGCCTCGGTCTGCAGCTTGGCCATCGCGCCCGCGCTCGACAACACGACCACCTCGCGCGTGAACGTCGCTGGCTCGAAGTACGCATCGAACCGGGCGTCGCAGGTGACACGGTAGACACCGCGGTCCTCGCCGGGTGCGAGGCGGAACCGATGCACGGCCTCGCCGACGGTGGTGTCTCTTGTTTCGACGCTGCCCTTGGGGACCGGGCCCTGCGCGGCGCCGTCGATGCGTTCGAACCGCCAGCGACAGCGGAGCAAGGCAACGGTGCCGAACTTGCTGCCCGCCATCATCGGTGGGGCGTCGTAGAACTCTGGATTCGGAGCATCGCGGGGCCAGTCGACCTGGACATCCAGCCTCAGCGCCTCGCCGGCCTCGACGAGGTCGCCGTAGTGCCGAAGCTGTCCGGGAATCGGACGCTTGTAGTAGTTCTCGACCTTGAGCTTGGGCGCCTTCGCTTCGCGCGCGGGCGCGCGCTGGTGCTTCTCTTTCGCCACGCCCGCCCACGCGTTGTACGCGGCGAGGCCGAACAAGGTTTGGCACACCGCGCGCTCCAGCTCGATCGCGATGACCCCGTTGCCGGTACGCCGGGCCGCCGGCACCCACCGGGTCAGCAGGTAATCGTTCCCCTCGGGGACAACGGCAAGGCCCGTGAAGGTTGCGGCAGCCCTCAGCGCGCGATGCTTCTCGCTCGAGGTCATCTCGTGACGCTGGTCCGGCGGCAGCGTCGCGTCGTCGAGTGCGAGCGTGACGAGCAGAGCACTATGCGCAGCTCGCGCGACGAGGGCATCGCGCCCCTGCGGCAACCCGGTGCTGAATGCACCCACGGCCCCGATCGCGAAGTACTCCAGCGCGCGGGAGAACTTGAACGATAGCGTGCGCGCGGCGTACTCCAGGTTCGTGGATCGCCATCCCATCGCAGTGAGCAATTCGCGCGCGCGCGATGGAGCAAGGATGGCGCTACTGCCGGGCTGCTTCTGCTTGTCCGGAGCGGACGTGATCCAGTCGCGCACGACCCAGAACCCCGGGAGCCCGTCGCGCTCCTCGATGATGTAGGGCTTGCCCGTCCTCGCAAAGAGCGGCCAGGATTGCCCGCGATCGTGGATCAGCGCAGGGTCCGGCGACGTGGCCTTGGGGCTGGAAGTAGGAGGCGCGGGCGCGTGCTCCGCCTTGCGCTGCACCACGCTCGGCGCTGCCGGTGCCAACGAGGCCCCCCGCCCTGCCATTCGATCGAGCAACGCCTCCGCGGATTCTCCATGCACGACCGCGTCCGCGACCTCGTCAGCGTGCTGCTCGTACTCGTCGGTTCCTTCGTCGATGCCGCCCTTGAGCGCGATGCCTGCGCGCTGCTGCACGTGGTGCGCCGCTTCGTGGGCAGCCGTGTGCAGATCGGGTGTTCCATCGAACGCGATATGATTTCCGAACGCGAACGCACGCGCGCCGAGCTGACGCGCCGCCCGGCCCGCCGCTCCGCCCACGTGCGCACGGACACCGGAGATGTCGTGACGGCCGAAGCTCGCCTGGATCCGGTCGAAGAACGGCAATCGCGCGCCGGTGCCCTCGATGCCGCGCGCGGCAATGCGACGAGGATCGTTGTCGCGTCCCGTGCGGACGTTCGCCATAGCTTGGTTCACGTTCGCCGCACCTGACGAGTCGAGGCCGGCCTCGAGCGTGCCTTCATAGCTACCCGCGCCCTCGGAGCGATCTGCATGCGCAGCGTCGAGCGGCGCGGATGGGCTCACCTTCGTGGCGTCGGCAACCGCCCTCGTCGGATCGACCTTGCCCTGCCACACGTCGACATCGGCAGCCCCTTGCGTGGTAAGCGCTGTGCGAACCCCACATGGCGGGTTGGGGAGAGCTCGTCGACGTTGGGCGGATGAAGAAGAACCAACAGCAGAGCGATCGCGCAGAGCTGCTTGCAGCGGTGAAGCGCGGAGAGTCGGTGGCGGAGGCCGCGCGGCGACTTTGGGTGCCGAAGTCGACGGCGTACAACTGGGTGCGTAGTGCGGCGCGCGCGGAGCTGCCCCTGGCGTTGACGGCGCAGCCAAGGTTCGTTGAGTTGGTGGCGGAAGCCATGCCGCGCACAGCCCTGGTGGTGCGGGTGG
>JANRKM010000157.1:0-7295 GCA_033763475.1 Kofleriaceae bacterium | reverse complement strand
TCGTACGCGATCGCCATCTCGGCGAGCATGAACTGCACCGCCTGGTGCTGCGCGATCGGCGTGCCGAACGTCTTCCGCTCGAGCGCGTAGTTGCGGCTCTCCTCGAGGGAGCGCCGGATGATGCCCGCCGCCGCCGCCGCGATCCACGGGCGGCTGCGATCGAACGTCTTCATCGCGACCTTGAAGCCGCCGTCCTCCGTACCGACGAGCGCGCTCTTCGGGATCTTGCAGTCCTCGAAGATCACGTCGGTCGTGTTCGAGGCGCGGTGGCCCATCTTGTCTTCCTTGCGCCCCGCCTTCACGCCCGGCGTGTTCGCATCGACGACGAAACACGCGATGCCCTTGTGCTTCATCGCCGGATCGAACGTCGCGAACACCGTGTAGAAGCCGGCGACGCCGCCGTTCGTGATCCAGCGCTTCTGGCCGTTCAGCACGTAGTCGTCACCGTGCTTGGTGACGCGCGTGCGCATGCCCGCGACGTCCGACCCGGCATCCGGCTCCGAGCACGCGTACGCGCAGAACCCGAACTCGCTGGTCAGGCGCGACAGGTACTTCTTCTTCTGCTCGTCGGTGCCCGCCACCAGGAGCGGCGTCGCGCCGAGCGAGTTGGCCGCCATCGACGTGTTGATGCCCGCACACCCGAACGCGACTTCCTCCTGCACGAGGCAGTTGTCGAGGCAGCTGCCACCGAGCCCGCCGTACTCCTCCGGGATCTCGATGTTCATCAGCCCGGTCTCCCAGGCCTTCTTGAAGATCTCCGTCGGGAACTCCCCGGTTTCATCGTAATGACCAGCGCGCGGGATGATCTCCTTGCGCGTGAACTCGCGGGCAGTGGCGACGAGGGCTTCTTGTTCTTCGGTGAGGCTCAGGTCCATGACGTGCGCACTCTAGCACTGGTACCCTGGGCTCGATGGAAGCCTTCGGCGCCTGGACACTCGAGTCGCTGATCGCCGTCGGCGGGCTCGGGGAGGTCTGGCGTGCGAACATACCCGGCACGCCTGCCGCGGCGCTCAAGCGCATCCATACCCACCTCGCGCGAAACGAGGAGATCCTCGGCCAGTTCGCCCTCGAGCAGCAGCTCGTGACCGCCCTGCCCCGCCACCCCAACGTCATCGGGGCGTACGCGGCCGGCGACGTCGACGGCCGCCTGTTCCTCGCGATGCAGCTCGCCCCGGGCGAGGATCTACGCCGCATCCTCGCCAAGGCCGCCGAGGCCAAGCGCCCGACCGCCCTAGCTCGCACCCGCACGATCCGCATCGTCGCCCAGGCCTGCGACGCGGTCGCGCACCTCCATGCGCACGGGTACGCTCACGGCGACATCAATCCGGGCAACCTCGTTCTCGACGAAGCCTCCGACCACGTCACCCTCGTCGATCTCGGCGTGGCGCGCCGTCTCGATAGCGCCCCGGGCGCCGTCCGCGGCACCCACGCGTACATGGCTCCCGAACAGGTGCGCGGCGAAACGTGGACCACCGCGACCGACGTGTTCGCGCTCGGCGTCGTGCTGTGGGAGCTCGCGAGCGGGGTGCGGCTGTTTCATCGCGGCCCGTCGTGGCTCTCGCTCGCGGCCGTGGTCGAAGCACCGGTCCCGCCGCTCGATGATCGCGAGCTCGACGCGATCGCGCAGGCCGCGCTGCACAAGGACCCCGCGCAGCGTCTCAGCTCGGCGCGCGAGCTCGCGGCCCGCCTGAGCGACCTGATCACCTCATGAACGCCAGCGGCCTTTAGTGGCGGGCATGGCCGCGTTCGCGGCACGCTCGACGACATGTCGAGTGCACGGATGTTGGTGGGTTTGCTCGCGATGCTCGCTGCCTGCGACCAGGCGCCGGACCACTGCACCGAACCCGACCAGACGATCTATAGCTGCGAGCCGGTTCCCGCGGGGCAAGGAACCTGTGCCGGTGGTCCGCGCTGGACGCCGTACAACAACGACGGCGTCCGCCAGGACGACACGCAGCTGTCGTACCCAGATATGTGCAGCGCGCACGTTCCGGAATGTTCGGCGTTCTACCAGGACAGCCGGCGGACGTTCCAATGCTTCGGTGGACGGTGGGGCGAGCTGCTCTGACGCGAGCTATTCGGCCGCAGCCTTCTCGGCGCGCTTGGCGGCGCGTGCCGCGCGTGCCGCCTCCCGCTCCGCCTCGCGGCGCTGCTGGAGCTCCAGCTGATTGCGGGCGGCACGTGCCCCGAGGATGAAGCCCAGGAACAGGCCCACCATCAGCACGCCGGGGATGAAGAGGATGTGGCTGGAGGTCATTTGGCTGCCGCGTCGAGGTCGCGCCGGAGCTGCGCGATCTCGGCCTTGAGGCCCTGCTGGCGACGCCACAAGAAGACCACGAACAGCGCCGCGAGCACCCAGAAACCGGCATAGGCGTAGACGACGTGCTTCTCGTTCTTCTCGATCGCGTCGGCCGCGCGCGCGTGTTGCTTGTACGTGTCCTCGTTGATGGACTTGACGATGTCCTCGGCGAATGTGGGATCAGCATTCATCGCAGCCGCGCAGGTCGCGCGTAGCTGCTCCGGACTCGGCGCTGGCGGCGCCGCGGCGGCGGCGGTCGGCAGAGCCGGCGCGGGGTCGGCAGAACCGGCCGCTGATCCGGCGGTAGCGGAACCCGCAGCGGCCGAACCCGTTGCGGCGGGGGCGGCCGCGCCGTCGGCAGAACCCGCGGCGGGCTGCGCGCTCGCGACGAGCGGAGCAAGCACCATCAAACAAGCGATCAGGATGCGCATGGGAGTCCTCACGTCAGCAGCCCCGCGTCGAGGCCTTGTTCGCGCAGCTCGCGCAGCTCGCGCTCTGCACGCGCGCTCTGCACGCGCATCGCCACGAGCGTCAAGAACCAGATGAAGAAGGTCAGCACCGAGGTCCAGAACACGATCTTCATCTCGCCGGTCAGCGTCATCACGTTGCCGCCCGAGCCGGCCTGCGGATGGTGATCGCTCTTATCGACCATCGTGTAGATGAACGGGATCCCCAGCGTGCCGAACACGGCGAGACCCGCGGCGAGCCGGTCGGCGCTCGCGCCCGCGAAGCGGCGCACGAGGACGTAGCCGACGAGCACGAGCCACAAGAGGAGCGACATGGTCAGGCGCTTCTCCCACGTCCACCACAGGTCCCATGCGGCCTTCGCCCAGATCGAGCCGCTGATCAGCACGGCCGCGCCGAACAGCACCGCGATCTCGGCGGACGCGAGCGCGAGATCGTCCCACTTCGCCGTGCGCTTCTTCAAGAACACGAGCGAGGACACGCCGCACACCGCCGTCGCGAGGAACAGCATGAAGGCGTGAGGCACGTGGTAGTAGAAGATCTTCTGGTTGAACAGCAGCACCGGCTCGAACGGCGCGTACATGAACACCATGTAGAGCGTCACGACGAAGCCGATCGCCGACAGCACGGCGAGCACGGGAATGGCTCGATTGGTCATTCGATCACCAAGGATTCGAAAATCCAGAGGGACATTACCAGACCCGCCGCATCGTAGATTCCAAGGAACCCGATCCAGTACCAAGCCTTGTCCATATCTGGGGTGGTGAGGAGGAGCGCTTCCGTGGCGTGAGTGCCGGCCACGAAAAGCGGAATGAGGATCGGATACAGGATGACGGGTAGGAGCACGTCGCGCGAGCGGACCTTGAGCAGGGTCGCCGCGAAGACCGACCCGACGTTCGCGAACCCGACCGCGCCGAGCACGAGCACGAGGACGAGCGGCAGCGGCTGGGCGAACAACTTCGCCTGCAGGAAGAGCGCGAGCAGCGGCGCACACACGGCAGCGACGGCGAGCACGAGCACCGCGATCGCGATCGCCTTTCCGAGAAACACGCTGAGCCGCGGGATCGGCGCGAGCAGCAGCGCGCGCATGGTGTCGTTCTCGCGCTCGCGGTCGAACGCGCGGCCAAGGCCGATGGTGCCCGCGAACGCGAGCGCGACCCACAACATGCCGGGGGTCGCCGCGCGCACGAGGTCGGGTTTCACCGGAAACGCCATCGCGTAGATGACGACGATGAGGCCGCCGAAGAACGCCATCGTGTAGACGATCTCCTTGCTGCGCATCTCGATCCGCAGATCCTTCCCTGCGATACGCGCGGCGTGATGGAGCACGGACACGGCGGCGATCCTAGCTCGCGAACCGATGGTAGAGGTCTTTGAGCTGCTCGTAGCTATACGAGCCACGCTCCTCGAATGCGAGCTGCCCGCGGCGCAGGATCGCCACGTGATCGGTGCGTCCCGCGATCGCCTCGAGGTCGTGGGTGACGACGACGACGATCGCCCCGCCCTCGCGCAGCTGCCCGAGCTGTTCGCCCAGCGCGAGCGCGCCGCCGCGATCGAGGCCGGTGAACGGCTCGTCGAGGAGCACGAGCGATGGGCGCGTGAGCAGCGCGCGCGCGAGGGCGAGCCGCTGCAACATGCCGCGCGAATAGGTGCGCGCCGCACGTTCGCGCGCCTTGGGGTCGAGCCCGACACGATCGAGCATCGCGTTCAGCGCCTTGGCGCTGCCGTCGACGCCGTACAGGCCCGCGACCAGCTCGAGGTTCTCGAGCGCCGACAGCTCGCCGTAACACATCGACGCGTGCGCGAGCATCCCGATCTCCTTGCGCACCGCCTCGCCGTGCAGCTCCTCGCCGCTGCTGCGATACCGCACGTGCCCGTCGGTCGCGCGCACCAGCGTCGAGACGATGCCGAGCAGCGTGGTCTTGCCCGCGCCGTTGTGGCCGAGCAGCGCTGTCATCTTGCCGGCGGCCAGCTCGAGGTTCACACCGCCGAGGGCGCGCTCGCGTCCGTAGCGCTTGGTGAGCTTCTCGATCTGAACGCCGTCGATTCCCACGTCGCTACTTCATCCAGAGCTGCTCGAGCTCGGCGAGCAGCTGCTCCTTGCGCTTGCCGCCCTCACCCTTGCGCTCGAGCTCGACCAGCTCGTCGAGGAGCTGCGCGCGGCGCGTCTGGCGCTCGGCCTGCGGGTCACGCTTGCGCATGAACGCGAACGCGATGCCGCCGAGCACCGTGAGCAGTACGAGCACGCCCGCGCTGTTCTTCGCCCACTTCTTCCACGACGGCGGCGCCGGGAAGCCGGCGAGCTCGATGTCGAGCGACTTCTCGCGGTCGAGCATGATGTCGGTGATCACGAACCACGGCTCGCCGGTGGTCGCGCGCTGCGTTTCGCCGCGAATGCCGTCGGGGAGCTTCACCGTCATCCCCGGCGTCTGCCGGATCTTCATCTCGCTCTTGAACGTGCCCATCGGCAACGGGAAGCTCCACTTGACGCGGCCGTCGACGATCGGCATCGAGTAGCCCATGCGGAACGTGCGCCCACCCGGCGGAATGGGCCGCAGGATGCGGAACCCGACGTGCTCGGTGACCGCGACCTCGTCGGCATCTTGCGGGCCGACGATCGCGCCCTTGAACCCCGCCGGGAGCTTGATCGTGAGGCCATCGTCGCCGGCCTTGTAGGGCGCCCACGAGTAGTTGGTCACCTGCATCTCGCCCTGGAATGCGAGCAGCTGATCCTCGACGTACGAGTGCGAGTCGAAGCGGAACAGCGTCCGCGGGAACACGTAGACGTTCACGTGCATGCCCGCCTCGGGTAGGTTCAGGAACGGCAGCGAGCGGAACTTCTGGCCCGCCATCGTCGCCTCGGCGTACAGCACCTGCCCCGGCTCGGGGGTCACGGTGAACACGGCCTCGGGGTCACCTGCGTCGGGCCAGTTCGCCGTGACCGACATCCGTGCGCCACCACCGCTCGACAGATCGATCGGCTGGCTGACCATCGGCTTGGTGTTGATGGTCAGCACCGCGCGCGCCTGCGTTCCCGCCGGCACCATCAGCCGCGCAATGCCATCGGCGCCCGTACTCGCGACAGCGCCCGGGATCTCCTGGTCCTTGTCATCGATGAGCTTGATCACGATGCCGGGCATCGGGTCCTGGGCCTTGCCCTGCCCACCCTTGATCACGACCTCGAGCGTGCCGTTCGGCAGATCGGGCGCCGCGTCGAATTCGGCGCCGCCCACGACCTGCGTGCTGTCGGCCGCACCGGGCTTCGCGGCTTGCGTGCCCAGCTTCACGCCCGTGCGCGCATCGATCAGCGAGATCGGGCTGTCCGGGGGCGCCACGCCATCGAGCGAGACGCGCACCTGCCCGGCGGGGACCACGGGACCACCGCGCGGGATGAGCTTGTCGTAGTCGTCGACGCCGGGCGCCGTGGACTCGCGCTTCTCGCCCGACAGCACGACGCGCTGACCGGTCTTTCCGTCGAGGATCGTGCCGACCGCGATCAGGCGATCCACGGTCCCCGTGCGCGGCAGCGCCGCGAGCGCGTAGTAGGCGGTGGCGCCCGTCATGTCGAGGTCGGGGAAGATCGCGAGGCCGTCCTTGTCGACGGGCGTCGTGTAGATCTTCACCGAGTCATTCGCCGCGTAGCCGACGAGGAACACCGGCGTGCCGACGGGCGGCGCCGTGTCGGTGATCTGCCCGTTGTTCATCGACAGGTTGTCGTAGGTGAGCCGCGCGACGTACATGCCCGGCGGGTCGCCGCGATCGGGGCGCGGCTGGCCGCTCATCTGGCGCCCCGACGGCATGCCCATCCCGCCGCCCGCCATCGGCGGTGCGCCGCCCATGCCCTGGAACGGCGAGACCGAGAGCATCAGGCGTGTGCCGCCCTGCGCGGGCACCGGGAACGTCTCGGAGGCCTGCTCCTTCTTGTCCGCGTCGATGATCTTCGCCTGCACGCTGGCGCCGGGCGGGAGATCGGAGAACGTGGCGCGTCCCGCCGCATCGGTGCGCGCCTGGCGCGGCTGGCCGTTGACGAGCAGCGTGACGTCGGTACCCACGACCGGCTTGCTCGGCGTGCCATCGACGACGCGCACGGTGACCGTGCCGACCGCGAGGCTCGACTCGGGAAGCGGGTGGCCGATCGCACCGGCGGGTTGGCCGTGCACGGTTGCAGTGGCGATGGCGAGCGTCGCCACGCAGGTAAACGCCATCCGTCGCAGGCTTCGCATCACGATGTCGCTCCCTCGGACTTGTCCGTCGATTCGTTGGCGACCTGCTGGGCGATCGACTCGCTCGCGCCGGTGGTATCGGGTTCGTCGGCCGGCGCGGACGCGAATGCGTCGTTCTGCAGCTTCGCGGCGGCCTCGGCCTCGTTGGTTGCGTCGTTGTCGCCGGCCTTCGCCGCCTTGCTCTCGTGCTTCTTCTTCGCGGCCTTGGCCTCGGCTTCGACCTGCCGGGTCCTCTCTGCTAGCTCGAGCCGTGCCTTCACCTCGCGCGCGATTTGTTCGCGCACGGTGCCCTCGCCCGCCGCGGCGGG
>JANRKM010000156.1:0-1563 GCA_033763475.1 Kofleriaceae bacterium | reverse complement strand
GCCTCCTCGACGCGATCCGCGAGACGATCGCCGTCGGCGAGCGCGCCGGCTGCGGCGTGCAGATCTCGCACCTCAAGACGCAGGGACCGCGCAATTGGGGCGTGCTCGACGAGGTCTTCAGGACGATCGAGGCGGCCGAGGCGCGCGGCGTGAACATCGCCTTCGATCGCTATCCGTACCTGGCGTACCAGACTGGCCTCACCAACCTCTTCCCGGTGTGGAGCCGCGACGGCGGCACCGATGCGTTCCTCGCGCGGCTCGAGGATCCGGCCACCGCTGCGCGGATCCGCGAGGCGACGCTCGCCAAGGTCGAGCTGATCGGCGGCTGGGACAACGTGCAGGTCACCTCGGTGCGCGAGGCGCAGGACAGCGATGTCGAGGGGAAGCGCCTCGGCACCTGGGCCGCCGCGCGCAACGAGGATCCGTACGAGGCGGCGGTCGGGCTCATCACGCGCAACCGCGGCAGCGTCGGGATGGTCGGCTTCGCGATGAGCGAGGCGAACCTCGAGCGCATCCTCGCGCATCGGCTCGGGATGGTGTGCAGCGACGGCGGCGCCTTCGCGGTGGACGGCCCGACCCGGCGCGGCTCGCCGCATCCGCGCGGCATCGGCTCATTCCCGCGCGTCCTCGGCCGCTACGTGCGCGAGCGCGGCACCCTCTCGCTCGCCTCGGCGATCCACAAGATGAGCGGGCTCCCCGCGTCGCGGCTCCGGCTCGATCGCGGACGGATCGCGGTGGGTGCGCCGGCCGATCTCGTCGTCTTCGACGCCGCCACCGTCAACGATCGCGCGACGTATGACGATCCGTTCCAGTACCCGGTCGGCATCGTGGCCGTCGCGGTCAACGGCGTGCTGGCCCTCGCCGAGGGCGAGCGCACCGCCGAGCGCGCCGGCGTCCCGGTGCGACCTGTCTTCAAGGGGGGATGATGTCGATGTCACGTCGCGGGTTCGTGGCCGCCGCTGCCGCCGCCGCCGCACTGCCGCATCGCCTGGTCGCGCGCGAGGCGCCGCTCTTCCGCATCTCGCTGGCGCAGTGGTCGCTGCATCGCACCTTCTTCGGGAAGGCGCTGGCGCTGCCGTGGAACGAGCGCGAGGCGCTGTTCAAGAGCGACCCCGACCGGCTCTGGCAGGGGACGGCGCTGCCGATCGACTTCCCCGTCATCGCGCGGCGCGAGTACGGGCTCGAGGCGGTCGAGTACGTCAACACGATGATGTACGGCAAGGCCGATGATGCGGCGTGGCTCGCCGAGCTCGACCGCCGTGCCAAGGGCGAGGGGGTCTACCACCACCTCATCATGTGCGACCTCGAGGGGGCGCTCGGCGATCCCGACGAGGCCGCGCGCGCCAGAGCGATCGAGAACCACGTCCGGTGGCTGCGTTGTGCGTCACGACTTGGCTGCGCGATGATCCGCGTCAACGCCCAGAGTCGCGGCACGCCGGAGGAGCAGGCGAAGCTCGCGGCCGACGGGCTGCGGCGGCTGGCCGAGCGGGCGGAAGAGTTCAAGCTCCGGGTGGTGGTCGAGAACCACGGCGGCTACTCGTCGCGCGCGTCGTGGCTGGTGGA
>JANRKM010000155.1:0-1771 GCA_033763475.1 Kofleriaceae bacterium | reverse complement strand
GCCTCCTCGACGCGATCCGCGAGACGATCGCCGTCGGCGAGCGCGCCGGCTGCGGCGTGCAGATCTCGCACCTCAAGACGCAGGGACCGCGCAATTGGGGCGTGCTCGACGAGGTCTTCAGGACGATCGAGGCGGCCGAGGGGCGCGGCGTGAACATCGCGTTCGATCGCTATCCGTACCTGGCGTACCAGACCGGCCTCACCAACCTCTTCCCGGTGTGGAGCCGCGACGGCGGCACCGATGCGTTCCTCGCGCGGCTCGAGGATCCGGCCACCGCCGTGCGGATCCGCGAGGCCACCCTCGCCAAGGTCGAGCTGATCGGCGGCTGGGACAACGTGCAGGTCACCTCGGTGCGCGAGGCGCAGGACAGCGACGTCGAGGGGAAACGCCTCGGCACCTGGGCCGCGGCACGCAACGAGGACCCGTACGAGGCGGCCGTCGGGCTCATCACGCGGAATCGCGGCAGCGTCGGGATGGTGGGCTTCGCGATGAGCGAGGCGAACCTCGAGCGCATCCTCGCGCACCGGCTCGGGATGGTCTGCAGCGACGGCGGTGCATTCGCGGTTGACGGCCCGACCCGGCGCGGTGCGCCGCATCCGCGCGGCATCGGCTCGTTCCCGCGCGTCCTCGGCCGCTACGTGCGCGAGCGCGGCACCCTCTCGCTCGCCTCGGCGATCCACAAGATGACCGGGCTCCCCGCGTCGCGACTCCGGCTCGATCGCGGACGGATTGCGGTGGGTGTGCCGGCCGACCTCGTCGTCTTCGATGCCGCGACCGTCAACGATCGCGCGACCTACGACGACCCGTTCCAGTACCCGGTCGGTATCGCCGCCGTCGCGGTCAACGGCGTGCTGGCGCTCGAGCAGGGCGAGCGCACCGCCGATCGTGCCGGCGTGCCCGTCCGGCCTGTCCTCAAGGGGGGATGATGCTCGTGTCACGTCGTGAGTTCGTGGCCGCGGCGGCTGCGGCGGCCGCCCTGCCGCAGCGCCTCGTCGCGCGGGAAGCGCCGCTGTTCCGCATCTCGCTCGCGCAGTGGTCGCTCCATCGCACCTTCTTCGGGAAGGCGCTGGCGCTGCCGTGGAGCGAGCGCGAGGCGCTCTTCAGGACCGACCCCGACCGGCTCTGGCAGGGGACGGCGCTGCCGGTTGACTTCCCCGTGATCGCGCGACGCGAGTACGGGCTCGAGGCGGTCGAGTACGTCAACACGATGATGTACGGCAAGGCCGACGACGCGAAGTGGCTTGGCGAGCTGGACCGGCGCGCGAAGGGCGAGGGGGTGCATCACCACCTCATCATGTGCGATCTCGAGGGGGCGCTCGGCGATCCCGACGAGGCGGCGCGCGCCAGGGCGATCGAGAACCATGTCCGGTGGCTGCGCTGTGCGTCACGACTTGGCTGCGCGATGATCCGCGTAAACGCGCAGAGTCGCGGCACGCCGGAGGAGCAGGCGAAGCTCGCAGCCGACGGGCTGCGGCGGCTAGCCGAGCGGGCGGAAGAGTTCAAGCTCCGGGTGGTGGTCGAGAACCACGGCGGCTATTCGTCGCGCGCGTCGTGGCTGGTGGACGTGCTCCAGCGCGCGGATCATCCGCTGCTCGGCACGTTGCCTGACTTCGGGAACTTCACGGTCTCCTCCACCGAGCGGTACGATGCCTATCGCGGCGTCGAGGAGATGATGCCGATGGCGGCGGCGGTGAGCGCCAAGAGCCACGACTTCCGTGACGACGGCGAGGAAGTGGACATCGACTACGCGCGGATGCTACGCCTCGTGCTG
>JANRKM010000154.1:0-9596 GCA_033763475.1 Kofleriaceae bacterium | reverse complement strand
CTGCGGCGCTTGTCATCGACGGCGAGGCCCACACTGTCGCCGACGGCGCTCGCCGCCCTGCGCGCGGTCGACAGCCCGGCGAACGGCCGATCGCTGATCGCGAGCGGTACCGTGCATTTCGCGAGGCCCGGTGTGCACGTCGCGTGGGCAAGCCGGCCGGCCGCTCCGCGCGAGTCGTACCAGGCGAGATGTAGCGTCCCCGTCGTCGGATCGAGCGCGGCCTTGGGCGACATGTGGATCGCGCAGTCGTCGCCGATGCGCGCGCGCTTCCACGTCTTGCCGTTGTCCTTCGACGCGAGCATCGCGAGATCCCACACCGCGTCGCGGCCCCCGCGGATGTAGACCGCATACATCCACCCGCGCTTGTCGTCGACGACGAGCTGCGGCACCGCGCCGTAGAACGGCAGGCGCTCGTCGCGCTTGCTGAGCACCGCGGGGCGCGTGAACGTGCGGCCACCGTCACTCGATGTCACGTAGGTGATGGCGTGGCTCGCCGAGCCGTACGCACCCGTGACCGGGCCGCCCTGGACGCCGATCACGTGGAGGCGCCGCTTCGCATCGATGGTGGCGCTCGCGCGGATCGCGGAGAGGACGGTGACGGGAGCCCGGAACGACGCACCTTCGTCGAACGAGGTCCGCACGCGCACGGCGCCGCCCGCGACATAACCTACGTAGACGGTGTCGCTGGCGACGACGAACGCCTGCTCGAGACATGGCTCGCCGGCCGCACAGTCGGCGCTGTCGTTCACCGCAGCAGGGACCGACCAGGTCGTGCCGTCGTCACGCGAGCGCACGAACAGCACCTGCGGGCCGCGGCGCGTGTCGAGCCACACCGCGTAGAGAACACCTTTGCGATCCCGTGCGAGGGAGACATGTGGCGCCAACGCTTGGGTCTCGACGAACAGCTTGTCGGTGCGCGAGCGCGTGCTGGTATCGACGAGCTGCGTGCCTTCGGTATCTGGTGCAGCCGCGACCACGAACACCGACCCGTCACTCGTCAGCACGGCGGCCGGATCTACCTGGTACGCGCCCGCGGTCGACGCAGTGGTCAGCTGCTCTGCGGGACCGAACGCCGCGTCACGCGTCGACGTCCCCGGGCACGTGCGCGGCACGATCGCGAGTGTGTGGGGGATGACGCACGCCCCCCACTGCGCGTCGCAGATGTATCCCTCGTGGGTGCGGCAGTCCGCGTCGCCTTCACATTTTGCAAAACACACCTCGCCGTCCCGCACGGTGGCCGCACACACGCCATCGCACGCGGCTCCGAGAACGCCGCACGGGGACGCGCAATATCCACCGGGCGTTGCAAAACACGAGAGTCCCGCCGCACAGCTGTTAGCCGGCCCACACGCACCACCGCGGGGGATGGGCGCGGGTGGCGCATCGACGGGGGCAGCGTCGATGGCAGGCAGCTGGGGCCACACGAACGGCGGCGGAGGACTCGCAGCTCCGCCACCCGAGCAGGCTATCAGGGCGATGAATAGCGTCGCCGTCCGCACCGTCCCAACGTTACCCTCGCGCTATGGTGATCTCGATGAACCGCCTTGTCTTTTCTGCGGCGATCCTAGGTGCCTCGGTTGCGTCCGCGCAGCCCAAGAAGCAAGCGCTCCCTCCGGCCACCATGCCGGCGATCGGGGACTTCCTCGCGGTCGGCGGCAACCCGACCTGGGTGAAGCGCGACTGGCTCTACGACGTGCCCTCGACGAACGACGCGGCTGGCAAGGTGGTCATCCACTGGTTCTGCGGCGCCAGGGTGAAGGCGTGTGTAGACGATCTCGCGCGGCTCGTCACGCTGAAGGAGAACGCGCCGCGCGTGTACATCGTCGCAAACATCGACGGCAGCAAAGCACAGGCGAAGAAGCTCGATCCGATCCGCGAGAGCGAGGGGGTCGGCAGAGGCACGCTCGCGTTTGGCCGCGGCCCGACGAAGATCATGAAGCAGATGGGGATCACCGGCCCGGCCTCGATCATCGTCGGTGTCGACGGCAAGGTCGCGCTGACCACGACGAGCAGTGACCCCACGGCGCTCGACGCACGTGATGCCAAGGCCACCGAGATGGCCTCCGCGATCAAG
Organism: Kofleriaceae bacterium; assembly: GCA_033763475.1. Taxonomy (GTDB): domain Bacteria; phylum Myxococcota_A; class Polyangia; order Haliangiales; family Haliangiaceae; genus JABFXX01. The sequence continues at coordinate 7,522 of JANRKM010000154.1, read as the reverse complement.
GACTACACGGCGTTGGTGTCGGATGCGCCGAAGGCCGCGAAGCCGGGTGACAAGTTCACGCTCTCGCTCGAAGTGACGCTGGCGCCCTGGATGAAGCCGTCGATGAAGACGCCGACGGAGTTCAAGCTCACCGCGCCCCCCGACTTCAAGTGCGATACGAAGGAGCTCAGGGGCGACCAGGTCAAGGTCGACGGTCAGATCCTCACGGCCACGGTGGCGTGCACCGCGCCGCGCGGCGCGTACGAGGCGCGTGGTGAGCTGCGCTTCGGCTACCAGGATCCGACGGGTGCAGCCGGGCTCGGAGCCGAGAGCGGGGCCTGGAAGTTCGAAGTCAAGCCGCGTTAGGGGGCGGACGGTCGCGCGTCGCCGCGAGTCCGACGAGCAGCCCGAACAGCGCCATCGTCACTGACACCATCGGCCATTCGTCGAGCAGGCCGCGGGACAACAACAAGCCGCCCGCCGGTGGAGCAAGCATCATCGCGACGGAGCTGAGCGAGCCGGAGATGCCGATCGCGGTGCCTTGCTCGTGCGGGCCGACAGCGTGCGTGATCCGGGCCGTGAGCACGGGGCGCACGATGCTGTTGCCGAACGAGCTGCCGATGGTGATCACGGCGAGCATGAGCCAGCCGTCGCGCGGCACCCACATGATCAACGTGTTCGAAATGACGATCGCGAGGAACCCGACGAGCGTCAGCTTGAGCTCGCCGTAGCGCTTCACCAGCCGTCCGATCAAGCCGCCCTGCCAGAGGATGCCGAGGAAGCCCGAATAGGCGAACAGGTAGCCTACCTCGCGCGACGACCACGGCGCACCGTCATGGACGAAGCGGCGCTCTGCGAACAGCGCGAAGCCGCTGATGAACGCCGAGAACGCGAACGTATAGAGGAAGAACTGGATGTACAGCGAGCGCAGCGCGGGACGTTTGAAGTACTCCGCGTACACCGCGAAGTCGAACGCGCCGGGACGTCGCCCCCCGGGCCCGCTGCCGTCGGAGAGTGGCGCTTGCGGGCTCTCCCTGGGCAACAGCGTCGCGGTGCAGACGATCGACAGCGCCGACAGGCACGCCGCCGCGAGGAACGGGTAGTGCATCCCGTAGTCACCGAGCCAGCCGCCCAGCGCAGGCCCGAACATGAAGCCGATGCCGAACGCGATGCCGATCACGCCAAACGCCTTGGCGCGATTCTCGGGCTTGGTGTGATCCGAGATATAGGCCTGCGCGAGGGACAGGTTGCCGGCGGTGAGGCCATCGAGGATGCGCCCGACGAACACCATCCATAGCGACGTCGATAGCCCGAGCACGATGAAGCCAAGGCAGGTGCCGGCCTGGCTGATCAGGAGCAGCGGGCGCCGGCCGTGCTGGTCGGACAGCCGGCCAATGATCGGCGTCGAGATCAACGACGCGATCGCGTAGCAGGACACGATCAACGTCGCGACCAGTGGGCTGGCTCCGAATTTCTCGGCGTACAGCGCGAGCAGCGGGATGACGATCGTGAACCCCAGCACGTCCACGAAGACGATCAGGAACATCGGCAACAGGGGCGACCGCTGCGGAGGCACTACGGCGCAAGGATGGCCAAATCCCGTGCGATCGGGAATCCCGCAAAGACCCTTTCGGCGGCCACCTGAGTTACCCTCGGGAAGGATGGCGACCACCAAGGCCGCGACTGCTGCGCTCGTGATGGCGGCGCTCCTCACCGGATGCTTCGGCTACAACAAGTCGGCGAAGCGGTGGGCATACGTCGGTGACACCGTGCTCTTCCTGGGTGGGGGCGGCATCATTGCGGGCGACCTCGCCACGCGCGAGTCCGGGCCGTGTATGCCGGTCACACCCAACACGCCCTGCGCGTACGAAGCCCCTCTCACCGGCGCGCTCGTCGCAGGTGCGGTGCTCGCGGCGGCGGGGCTGTTCGGGTATGTGTTCAACGCCACGCGCCCGACGGTGAAGACCTCGCGCTAGGCTGGCACAAGGCGAGCTGAATGACTCGTGATCCGGGGCTTCACACCTAACGAGTGGTCGGCCCGCATCCGGCCGTGGTGGGGCTGAGCCCTACTTCCGCCGCTTGAGCTCTTTGATCGCTTCTTGCGCGCGCTCGCGATCAGGATCGTTCTTGGGCGCGAGCTCGAGGAACTTCTCGAAGGTCTCGATCGCGACCTTGTTGCGCCGGGTCGCCGAGTAGACGACGCCGAGGTGTAGATAGATCACCGCGTTCTTCGGATCGCGGCGAGCCGCCTTGGTCAGCACGGCTTCGGCTTCCTTCCAGTCCTTGCGGTCGGTGAGGAGGATGCCGAGCTTCGCGATCGCCTTGGGATGCGGCGGCTCGAGGTCGACGGCCTTGGTGTAGGCGTTGAGCGCCTCGTCGAAGCGCTCCTGCAGGCGATAGATCTCACCGTACGCGTACCAGAAGCGCGAGTCGTTCGGCGACTTCTGCACCGCCTTGGAGAGTGCGACCTCGGCATCGGCCTGCTTGCCCTGCACGTTGAGCAGAAGGCCAAGCTCGAAGAACGCGCGGCCGTTATCGGGGTCGAGCTCGAGCGCCTTGTCGAGGTACTGGCGCGACTCGTCGAGCTCGTTCTGGTCGCGCAGCGCCATGCCGAGCAACGCGTTCGCCATCGAGTCGTCGGGCGCGTATTTGAGTGCCGCGCGGAACTCGAGCGCCGCCTCGTTGATCTCCTTGAGCTTGTGCAGCGCGGTCCCGAGCGACATGTGGAACAGCGCGTTCTTCGGCTCGAGCTTCACGGCCGTGCGCAGCTCGTCGATGCCTTCCTGGTTCTTCTCGAGCAGGATCAGCGCGCGACCTTTCTTCTCGTGCCCCGCCGGATCGTCGGCGTTGAGACCGAGCAGCTGGTCGGCGACCTCGAGCGCTTCCTGGCCGCGGTTGTTGCCGAGCAGGGCCTCGGCGTACAGGCCGTAGGCGCGAGGTTCGGTGGCGTGCTCGTCGTAATAGATCTTCGAGATGTCCTGCGCCTTCTGGGCGCGGCCGGCGCGGATCAAGAAGTCGACGCGCTCCTCGAGGACCTCGAACTCTTTGTCGATCTCGTAGGCCGCGGCGTACGCCTTGTCGGCCGAGTCGACCTCGCCGGCCTTGGCCTCTGCACGAGCCTCGGAGAGCAGATTGCTCCGCTCGGTCTTCTTCCTCTTCGCCTTGGACTGCGTGACCTGCGCGTTGCTGCCACCGCACCCCGCAGGTACAGAGATCAGCAACGCGCCGGCGAGAGCCGCCCCCAGCATTCGGCGAAACATCCTGCGTAGGGTAGCTAAAGCCGCAGGCCGACGCCACTTCGCCTAGCTCCGACGAAGCAAGCTCCGAAACCGCCGGAGGAGGCGGCGCCCGAAGGCAAAAATGCGCCGTCGGCGCGGCTCCAGCGCGCGGGTCTGCGGGCCAGGCGGGGCACTTCGCCTCGGCGGAACGTACGCGCGGAGCTCCTCGAGGTCCGCTGCCGTCGGCCGTTCGATCCGCTGCACGCGGTGATCCGGAGCACTCGTCGTGCCACGCCAAGTGCCGATTGGATGCGCGCGGGACGTGCGCTGGGGTTACGGGGTGGTCGCCGGACGACGCAACGCCAGCCAGATCGCACCCACCATCAGCACGCTTGCCGCGACGGTGGTCGTCCCGAGTGGCTCCCCGGAGAGCGCCGCACCGAGAATGACCGCGAGCACGGGATTCACGTAAGCGTAGCTCGTCGCGATGACGGGCCGGGCATTCCTCAGCAGCCAGTTGTAGGCCGTGAACGCGAGGAGCGAGCCGAACATGAGGAGGTAGCCGAAGATCAGCCAGGCCGACACGCTGGCATGGGTCGGAAACTGCTCGCCGCGGAACATCGCCACCACGCCGAGCGCAAGGCCGCCCGTGATCATCTCCATGGCGGGCAGGAGGAACGCATCCTTGCCGATCGGTCCAGGCAGGCGGCGCGCGAGGATCGAGCCCAGCGCCCAGGAGATCGGCGCCGCGACGATGAGCACGAGATGCAGGGGCTCACCCGCGAGCGACGGCCCACCCATCAACACCATGATTCCGATGAAGCCCACCACGAGCGACGTCCACTCGCGCTTGCTCGGCCGCTCGCCCGTGACGAAGCCGAGCACGCCAACCCACAGCGGCATCGAGGCGCACACCACGGCTGCGCCGCCCGAGCTGACCGAAAGCTGGGCGATGGAGACAAAGCCGTTGCCACCGACAAAGAGCAGCGCACCGATCGGTAGCACGCGCAGCCAGTCGCGCGGCGAAGGCCACGCGCTGCCGCGACGAAACGCGATGATCAGCAGGACCAAGCCGGCAATGTTGAAGCGCAGGCTCGCGGAGAACAGCGGCGGCATCGTCTTCACGAGCACGCGCATCGCCAGGTACGTCGAGCTCCAGATCACGTAGACCGCCGCGAGGCTGCCGATCAGCCGCGGGGCGATCCGCGGGCGAGGCAAGCTCGGCGAGCCAGCCGCTGGTTCGCTAGTCCCCACGGGGACTCCTTCGCCGTAAGCAGACGCGCATCCTTGCTTCGCTGTGGACGCGAATGGATCCAGCGGCTCCGTCGTCGAGGCAAGCATGGACTTCATGCTGATTCAAAACGCCGAACAGTACAGATACACGAATTCGAGACGCTGACCAGTACAGAGCCTCTGTGCCGGTCGCACCTCCCGGATCTGTACTGGTCGCTCGAAGCGTCGAGGAGTACACTCACAGACGTGGTGGCAACGACCAGTGGCTTCTTGTACGAGCACCTGGCCGACGAGCTAGGCCAGGCGATCGACCGTGGCGCCTTGCGCGCCGGTGACAGATTGCCTTCGGTGCGACGACTCGCCCAGGAACGAAGTGTGAGCGTCGCCACGGTGCTCGAAGCGTATCTCCGTCTCGAGAACGCCGGGCTTATCGAGGTACGCCCGAAATCGGGACACTTCGTTCGACGGCGCGGCCTGCTGACCGCGGAGCCGCGTTCACCGCGTCCGTGCACGACACCATCGCGGGTCACAGTCTCGGACGCCTACACGAAGATCTTGTCGTCGATGCGCGATCCCGAGCTGTTGCCCTTTGGCTGCGCGACCATCGATCCGTCGTACCTCCCGATCGCGGCGCTGAACCGCATCGTCACCCAGGTCACGCGCGAGATGACCACGGTGGGCGCGCGCTACGAAGGCGCCCCGGGGCTGCTCACGTTGCGCCGCCAGATCGCCCGGCGTGCGGTCGAAGCCGGCGTGGCACTCACCGAGAACGACCTGTGCACCACGATCGGTGCGACGGAAGGCCTGTCACTCGCGCTGCGGGCCGTCGCGAAGCCCGGCGACGTGATCGCCGTCGAGTCGCCCGCGTACTTCGGCGTGTTGCAGGCGATCGAAGGCCTCGGCATGCGCGCTCTCGAGATCCCGGCACACCCGCGCCACGGCCTCGACGTCTCCGCGTTCGAAGACATCATTCGCTCGCAACCCGTGCGCGCGCTGATGGTGGCGCCGACGGTCTCGAACCCGACCGGCTCGATCATGCCCGACGACGAGCGCGAACGACTCGTGAGGCTCACGCGCCGCCTCGACATCCCGGTGATCGAAGACGACGTCTATGGCGAGCTCGTGTTTGACGGTTCCCGCCCGCGCTTGTTGCGCTCGTTCGCCGGCGCTTCCGACGACAGCCACGTGCTGCTCGTGAGCTCGGTGAGCAAGACGCTCGCGCCCGGCTATCGCGTCGGCTGGATCGCCGGCGGTCGCTGGCACGACCAGATCGTGCGCATCAAGTACTCGCAGTCGCTCGCGTGCCCGAGCTTGCCAGGTATGGCGGTCGCGGAGTTTCTCGCGTCGGGTGGTTACGATCGCCACCTGCGCCGGCTGCGCACCGCGGTCGCCGGCAACGTCGAGCGCTATCGCGAGGCGATTGCGACGCAGTTCCCCGAGGGGACCCGCGTATCGTCACCGCGCGGCGGCTTCGTTTTGTGGGTCGAGCTGCCGCCGGGCGTCGATTCGTTGGCGTTGCACGAGCAGGCGCTGCGCAAGCGCATCGTGGTGGCGCCGGGGCCGTTGTTTTCAGCGCGGCAACGGTTCGCGAACTTTATTCGCATTTCTGCAGGGACGCCGTGGTCGGAGCGGATCGCGGACGGCATCAAGACGTTGGCCCGCCTTGTCGCCAAGGAATGAGCGCGCGAAGCTCGACGTTGGATTGGACGGAGGAGCGAGATGATGAAATCGACTTGGCTAATTGCGTCTGCGTTGATGTTCGGGCTCGGTGGCATGGCCGCGGCAGAGGAGAAGGCGGAGCCTCCCAAGGCGAGTGCGCCGGTGAGCGATGCGGCCGCCGAGGTGAAGGCAGGCACGGGCGTCGAGAAGCGCGCGATCGTCGGAGAAGCCGCGACGTTCACGGCCGGCACCACGGTGTGGGTGTGGTCGAGCGTGACCAACGCTACCCCGAGCATCAAGCACGTGTGGAAGCGCGACGGCAAGGTCGCGTGGACCGCGACGCTCAACGTCGGTGGCAAGAAGTGGTCGACGCAGTCCCGCCGCACGATCCCGAAGGCCGGCAGCTGGGAGGTCGAGGTGCAGAGCGCCGACGGCGCCTCGCGCGGCACCGTCGCGTTCTCCGTACAGTGATTACATCGAGAGGCCGCCGTCGACGTCGATCGTGCGGCCGTTGAAGTAGTCGCACTCGAGGACGAACTTCACCGCGAGCCACAGATCTTCGGGCACGCCGATGCGGCCGACCGGGATGTTCGCGACCAGCGCATCGCGCGCCTTCTGGTTCATGCCCTGCGTCATCGGGGTCTCGACCATGCCGGGCGCCACCGCGCCGACGCGGATGCCGTACTGGCCGAACTCGCGCGACCACGTCACGGTGTTCGCCGCGAGGGCCGCCTTCGCCGCCGAGTAGTTCGACTGGCCGCGGTTCCCGTGGCGCGCGATCGACGACATGTTGACGATCACGCCCGGCTTCTGCTCGGACGCGACCATCTTCGCGACCACGTCGCGCACCATGAACGTCGCGCCGGTCAGGTTGACGCCGATCACCGCGTCCCACTTGTCCTTGGTCAGCTTGGTCACCTCGCCGGTGGTCTTGTCCTTCTTCACGAGCAGGCCGTCGCGCAGGATGCCGGCGTTGTTGATGAGGCCGTTGAGGCCCCCCATCGCGCCGTTCGCCCACTCGACAAACGCGCCGACCTCGGCCTCGTTCGAAACGTCGAGCTTCTTCGTGTGGACCTTGCCAGGCAGGCCCTTGGTCGACTCGGCGAGCTGCGCGAGGCCCTCTTCGAGGACGTCGCCCGCAGCGACCTGAGCGCCGGCCTCGGCGAGGCGGCGAGCGAAGTGCGCGCCCATACCTTGGGCTGCGCCGGTGACGATGATCTTGAGCGACGAGAGCTGCATGGCCGGCGCTATACCACGACGGCGCCGGCCCGAGCGTGCGCTGCCGCCAGGGAGCGCCTAGCAGGACGCTGACAAACGCGGCGCAGCCGCGTTTGCAGCGACCTGCCCCGTGCCCGTGCCCGTGCCCTTGCCCGTGCCCGATCTGGGCGGTCAGGCTCCGGCGAGCCGGGCCAGCATGGCGACGACCCGCTCGA
>JANRKM010000153.1:0-30531 GCA_033763475.1 Kofleriaceae bacterium | reverse complement strand
GTGCCCGCATCAACTGGCTCTTCACCGTCGACCGCGCTCGCGAAAAGCTCGGCCGTGCCTATCCAACTCCAACTGCTGGGACGCGACGGCACCTCAGGGTGGCTGCGTGAACCGGTCAGATCCTCCGCGGCGGGGTACTAGTCGCTCAACGTGCGCGTCACCTGAGCCACCAACTCCAGCGCCTGCCGATGGGCAAAGCGCCGCCGGATCGCCGTCACGGCTTGTCCCGAGATCGCGAGTGCGGCCGCAATATCGACGCCAGCGACCCCAAGCGCATCACCGGCCCTGACAGCAACCTGTCGCCCCAGGATCACGTCCCCGGACCGATTGCGCGAGCACAACTCCTCGACCCTCAGGCGTAGGGCAAGTGCTGTCGCTTCGACAACGTCACGCGGCGCCACGCGTAGGTATCCCGACGGCTTCTTCAGTAGCGGTGCGGAGGTTCGAACGCCAGGGGCGACGGTGGGCGTTCCGAGCATCAGCGCACCACGTAACCGCGTCGCCTTACGCAACCGTTTCAGGTCGATCGTCTCGCGGTCTGCAGGGTGCGTCTCGACCCAGGCGTTGAATTCGGCAGGCGTCTCGAATGGCAAGTGCCTCCAGCCCTCATCGACGGCGAGCCAGTCCGGAGGTGGCACGATGCCGACGTACGCGCGGTGGCTGGTCCAGTCCGTGTCCGCGGCGCCGCGGACCACGCCGGCGCGAACCGGATTGTTGTGCAGGTACGCGATGAGCTTGTCGACGTTGTGCGGTAGCACGCCGTGAGCGTCGGGGCCTCGTACGAACACGGCGCCGATACGTCGGCGGACACGATTGATGTAGTCGGCGAACGGTGAGTTGACCGAACGGCTCCACGTCGCGAGCGGCGTGCGCCCTGCAAGCATCGCCAGGTGTATATGGTTGCTCATCACCGCGTAAGCGAGACACTTCCAGTCGGTCTCCTGGAGCGAGTGCGCGAGAAAGCGCAGATACGTCTCGCGCTCCTCCTCGCCTTGGATAAACCACTCGCTGCCGACGAAGCGCGAGATCACGTGATAGACGTTGCCGGATTCAGTGACGCGAATGGGGCGGGGCATCGTAGCCGTGCTCGTATGCGATGGGTCTGACGATCTCGGCGGTCTCGGCCTCGGTAAACGTGTCCGAGATTCGGACAGCGTTGGTAAGCAGCGTCGATGAGCGCTTCGGAGAAGCGACCGTGGTCGTGAGTTGCGTGCAAGTTGAGCGATTAGGGTCCGACCCTGCAGCGTGTCCGAGATTCGGACATCGGCGGTGAAAGGGTGGGCATGAGGTGCCGCAGACAGGCGCTCGCCCACCGCGAGCAGCAGGCATGCGAGCACAAGCCTCATGCGGGTCTTCAGCGTGTGTCCGGACGCATTCACCTGCTCGCGTTACGCACGAGCGGCGGGTTTTCACGCTGTGGCACCCACGCATCACTTGAGCGCACCCTAACGACTGGATTCCTGTCGGAACGTGCGTGGCACGCGGTATGCGTGCACCTCGCGGGGTGATGCGCTGGGGGCTGCTCGTGTTCGCGGTCGGGTGTGCAGCTGCCGCACCTGCGGCCGAACCACCGCGCGAGCCCGCCAACCTGATGGACAGCGAAACGTTCGCGACCCGGATCTCCGGCCTCCGGGCCACCCTTGCGCGTAGTGACATCGCGATCGACACCGATCCGGTCCTCGAGACCTGCGCCGGCGATCATCACGGCCCGGCCAGCCGGTGCATGCGGTGCGACGTGGCGACCCGAGAAAACACGGGTGGGGTCGACCCCTCCCTCATTGACGGCGTGGCGCTCGCGTTCGCCGCATATCCCCCCGCGTTTCTCGACGCTGCCAAGCTCGAGCACGTCGCGCTATGCCGCTCGATCCGGTGGCAGGACGGCGACAAGCGCCCGCCCGCGGGTGTCGCGATCAGCGATCAACGCCGGCTCATGATCAGCGTCGAGTACTTCGTGGATGGCTCTCCGCTCTACGAGGACTTCACGATCTCGCAGGTCGTGCATCACGAGGTGTTCCACCTCTTCGATCGCGCCACATCGGGCGCGAAGAGCGACCGCGAGTGGGCCACACTGAACCCGCGTGGATTCGAGTATCGGGATCCGGCGGTCTCGGCAGCCACGCGCCCGGCCGGCTTCGTCAACACATACGCGACCACGAACGAGCTCGAGGATCGAGCGACCGTGTTCGAGTACCTGCTCGGTCAGCCGAGGCGGTTGTGCGAGATCGCCGATGAGGATCCGGTGGTGGCGGCGAAGGTCGCGGCCGTGTGGCGACGTGTGGCGAGGGTCGTCGGCGTCAAGCTCCTGCGCCAGCACGCGCCGTGCGTGGACTGGATCGGCAAGAAGAAGGAGCGCAAGCCAGCCAAGCGCGCGGTGAGGCTCCAGATCGCGCCGCCGTAGACCCTGCGGGAGCAGCTTGCGCTGACGGGGCCGCTCCCTCGAAGCTCGCCCCATGGCGAACAAGGGCGACTTTGTCTGGTACGAGCTGCTGACCACCGACGTACAGGGCGCGATCGCGTTCTACACCGACGTCGTTGGTTGGAAGACCCAGCCGTTCGGAGAGGGCAGCGACTACACGATGTGGGTCGGCGACCAGGGGCCGCTCGGGGGCCTCTCGCTCCTGCCCGAACAAGCGAAGAAGATGGGCGCGCCGACGTACTGGCAAGCCAACGTCGTCGTCACTGATGTCGACGCTGCGGTCGCGAAGGTGAAGGAGCTCGGCGGCAAGATCCTCGTCAGCGAGGACGTGCCGACCGTCGGCAAGTTCGCGGTCATTCAGGATCCGCAGGGTGCGGTGATCTCGCTGTTCTCGCCGGCATCGAACATGCCGCTGCATGATGCGACCAAGCCGGGCGAGTTCGCCTGGAACGAGCTCTACGCCAGGAACCAGGATGAGGCGCTGCGCTTCTATCAGGCGATCGTCGGCTGGGAGAAGCTGGGCGAGCTTCCCATCCCGCCGATGGGCACGTACGTGCTGTATGGCCACGCCGGCAGGCAGCTCGGCGGCATCATGACGCTGCCACCAGGGATAAAGACCCCCGACGGACGGGACGTGCCGCCGTCGTGGATGCACTACATCACTGTCGCGGATTTCGACGCTGCACTCGAGCGCGCGAAGGCACGCGGGGCCAAGGTCCTCAACGGCCCCATGCCGGTGCCGGGTGGCCAGCGCGTGGTGCAGCTGATGGATCCGCAGGGCGGGGCGTTCGCGCTGACCACGCCGCCCGTCTAGGGTCGGACCCTAATTGCTCAACTTGCACATCACTCAGCACCCGTTCTAGGCAAGGACTCCAAACCCCGGTCACGGCTTCTGCCCGCGCGCGACCGGAGCTGAGGCAAGGTGACCGCGTGTCCGAGATTCGGACGCGCTGCGAGATGGATCGCTTCGGACAGGGCACGTCGCGCTTGAACGCGGGCCGGCCCTGTCGCCCACGTTGCGTGCAAGTTGAGCGATTAGGGTCCGACCCTATTCAGAAGATGGCGCAGTCGGGGTTGGCGACGACCCACGTCGACGCCAGGCGCGTGTTGCCGCGGAACGCCCGCGCGGCCACGACGGTGTAGCCGCACATGTAGTCCCAGGGGATCGTGCCGGTTCCCGGGGCGACGTCACCGAATTCGACCGCGAGAGTCGAGAACTCGGCGCGTCCATCGGCGTCGGGGTTCGCCATCGCGAGTGCATGCTCATCGGCGAGCATCACGTCGTCCCCGACGACCACCGGTGCGTCTTGATTCGTCGACCGACCGACGACAAGCCGGATCTCGACGCGCTCGTCGAGGCCCTCGGAGACGACCGGGAACGTGTAGTGCACGCTCTCGCCGGGGTTCGCCGCGGCGGTGGACCATGCGTCGGTAAACGGCCGCAGGTCGTTGGTCTCGAACATCGCGAATCGCAGCTGGGGCGACGCCTCGGTGGCGCAGGCCGACGCGAACAAGGCGAGGAGCACGAGTCTGTGCATGGCCCGATTCATAGCTCGGGAGGCCCGTCCAGGTCGCGCACGAATTTCGGACGAGCGGCCGGTGTGAGACGATGCACACTCCATGAGGACGCTCATCAAGAACGGTACGGTCGTCACCGCCTCCGACACCTTCGCGGCAGATGTCTGGATCGAGAACGACAAGATCGTCGCGTTGGCCGTGCCTGGCACCGTTCCGGGCAGCGCGGATACCACCGTCGATGCCACCGGGCAGTACGTCATCCCGGGCGGCATCGACGCGCACACGCACATGTCCTTGCCGTTCGGCGGCACCACGGCGTCCGACGACTTCCACACCGGCACCGTCGCGGCGGCACATGGCGGCACCACCACCATCATCGACTTCGCGATCCAGTCGAAGGGCTCCTCGATGCGCGCGGGCCTCGACGCGTGGCACGCCAAGGCCGAGGGCAAGGCCGCGATCGACTACGGCTTCCACATGATCATGACGGAGGCCAACCCGCAGACGCTCGCCGAGATGGCGGACATGGTTCGCGAGGGCGTCACGTCGTTCAAGATGTTCATGGCCTACCCGGGCGTGTTCCTCGTCGACGATCAGCAGATCTTCCGCTCGATGCTGCGCGCCGGCGAGCTCGGCACCCTCATCACGATGCACGCCGAGATCGGCCTCCCGATCGATGTCCTCGTGCAGCGCGCCCTCAGCGAGGGCCACACCGCGCCCGTCTATCACGCACTCACGCGTCCCGAGGTCGCCGAGGCCACGGGCACCGAGCGCGCCATCGCCCTCGCCGAGATGGCCAAGGTCCCCGTCTACATGGTGCACCTGTCGGCGCAGCGCGCGCTCGAGCGGGTGATGGAAGCGCGCGATCGGGGCCTCCCCGCGTACGCCGAGACGTGTCCGCAATATCTGTTTTGCTCCGAGGACGATCTGCGCGGCGAGCCGGGGAACGAGTGGAAGGGCGCGGGCTACGTGTGCACGCCGCCGCTGCGTCCCAAGCACCATCACGAGCATCTGTGGCGCGGCCTCCGCGACTACGACCTCCAGACCGTCGCCACCGATCACTGCCCGTTCTGCATGAAAGACCAGAAAGAGCTCGGCCGCGGCGACTTCTCGAAGATCCCGAACGGCATGCCGGGCGTCGAGACGCGTCTGCACCTCCTCTACGAAGGCGTGACGCAGAAGAAGATCTCGATGAACCGCTTCGTCGAGATCACGTCGACGGCACCGGCGAAGATCTTCGGCATGTACGGCAAGAAGGGCACCCTCGCGGTCGGCGCCGATGCCGACGTTGTCGTGTGGGACCCGCACAAGTCGTTCCGCCTCGACCACGCGAACCTCCATATGAACGTCGACTACTCGCCGTTCGAGGGGCACGTCGTCCCCGGCAGCCCATCGCACGTGTTCTCGCGTGGCGAGCTCGTCGTGCAGAACGACACGTGGGTCGCGAAGAAGGTCCAGGGGCGCGGCCAATACATCCGCCGCGCTACCTTCGGCCTCTGATGAAGCCGACTGCCGCCGTCGACGCGTTGCCCGCTACGCTGCTCGACCGCGCCGGCGCGCTGCTCGACTAGCGAGACTTGATGGCCCACGACCCCTACTTCGATGAGGATGACGTGCGCACGCGCATCGACCTGCGTGATCGTGCGACCGCGGAGGCGTGGCTCGCGGACTCGGAGGTGAAGCGACCGTTTCGGCGATCGCGAGGACGGCGGAAAAGCTGACTCGCTAGCGCGCGCGCTCGACGATGTGCACGCGCTGCATGCGCGTGGGGTTCGCGGGCGGCTCGCCGCGAACGAGCAGCGGCAACACGTCGAGGCCCTCGGTGACGCGACCGAAGATCGTGTAGTCGCCGTCGAGGCTGTGCTGCGGCGCGAAGGTGATGAAGAACTGCGAACCGTTGGTGTTGGGGGCCGCCGCACGTGCCATCGCGACCACGCCGGCACCGTCGTAGGTGAGCTCGGGAACGATCTCGAGCCCGAACTCGTACCCAGGGCCGCCTTCGCCCCAGGTGCTGCGGTCTGCCTCGAGCGTGTTCGGGTCACCGCCCTGCGCGACAAACCCGCTGATCACGCGATGGAACGCGATGCCGTCGTAGAAGTGGTGGAGCGCCAACCACACGAAAGAATTGACCGTGATCGGCGTCTGCTCCTCGTAGAGATCGACGACGATGCGGCCGACCGGCGTCTCGATGACCGCCAGGTAGTCCTTTCCGGCTTCCGTCGCGGTGCCCGCGGCTGAAAATGAGTGCTGCGCTTCGGTCGAGAGGTATGGCGTGAGCGTCGTGCCGGAGGGCAGATAGAGCTCGCCCGCATCGACCAGGCGGGCGGCGTCGGTCGTGAGCTCGGACGAGCCACCGCAGCTGATCAGCATCGCAACAGCAAACGCCCGCGCCAGGACCATCGTGAGAGTGTAGACCCGCGCCGCGACGGATGCGCAGGGTGGGCGGCAAATCGACAGGACGTGTGTATCGTTTTCGCCTCGCTCGCTCGACTAGCGTCGGCTCAGCCGGCGGAAGTCGATCCGTTTCGCCGGCTTGATCGTCGCGCCGAGGGTGTCGCGCATGTACGCGAGCGCTGCCTTGTTGGAGCGCGGATCCTCCGAGGCCGTGCCGTCGCTGGCGACGACGAGCTCGTAGTCACGGAGAAACGCATCCTGCGCGGTGAACCGCACGCAGATGTCTCCCGCGAAGCCGGCGAGCACGATGCACTCGGCACCGACGTACGAGAGGAGCAGCTCGAGCGACGAAGCGTAGAACGCCGAGTGCTTGGGCTTGAGGACGAAGTAGTCCTCGTTCGCGGGCGCGAGCAGCGCGGCGACCTTCCGGCCCGGTGCGTCCGGGGCACGCGCATGCGCGAGCGTGGCGCGAAAGTCCGAGCGCCAGCGGCCGTAGTTATCGTTCGCGTAGATGACGGGCACGCCCGCAGCTGCCGCGCGCTTCTTCATCGCCACGATCGCGCGCGCGGCGGGGAGGGCCTGGCGGGCGAGCAGGTCACCCGTCGGAAACCTCATCGCATTGATGACGTCGATCAGGACGAGGGCGACGCGGGAGCTGTGCGGCGCGGCGCCGTGCAGATCTGCGTTCTTCCTGGCCATCGCGCAACCATAGCGCCGGGCCGACGGAGCCGCCTCCTCGATCAGGCCCCTACTCGATCACGCCGATGAAGCCTGCGAATGGCGACAGCGTGACCTCACCGCGGCCTTCGCTGCACTCGATGTAGTCTTGCGCCGCGCACTGGTCGACGCGCGCGATGCGGCCGCGGAGCGCGCCGATGTCACCGGCAAAGATGCCGGCAAACACGAGCCGTGCGCCGTGACGCGCGATGTGCGTGACCTGCACGAAGGCATCGACGTCGTGCACGCGCGTGGGCACGAACAGCTTCGCGCGCTGGATCTTGTTCGCTGCGAGGTCGAGGACGCGGAGGCCGAGATTCTGGCCGTGCGCCGCGTAGCGATCGAGGAACGTGATGCTGCCGACAGGAAGGCCGCGCGGTAGGTCGACGTCGGTGATAGCCGGCATCGCGCGCGCTTCCGCGGTCGGACGGGACGGATCGCGCAGATCGATCACGATCAGCTTGTTTGTCGACGTCGAGGTCTGGCGGATCCCGGGCTTGCCCTGGACCTCGGTGCGCTCGGTGTGCACGCGGACCTCGCTGCCATCGATCACGAGCCGCCCGTCGCCGGCGACACCGGCCTGGTTGTAGCCGTAGTAGTCCTCGGTGGGGACCAGCTCCGTCCTGCCGCGCTCGACGCCGGTCGCCGCATCGAGGACGCGGATCGAGAGCGGATGGCGCAGCGGCGTCTCGCCGAAGTCGTTCGCCATGCGCGTCGGCGAGCGCACGATGACCACGTTCGCGCCCACCGCGACGAGGCGTGGATCGTTGGTGCCGCCCGGGATGGTTTCGTCCCACTGGATCGTGCCGGTATCGTCGACGCCGGTCGCGCCCGCGAAGCTGGCGGCGATCGTGGTCGTACCGACGCGCACGAGCTCGACGCCCGAACCTCCGCCGATGGCGGTGGACTGGGCATGCCAGCCGAGCGCGCCGGTCGTGGCGTCGATGCGGAACATCGCGTGGCGCTGGCCGTTGAGGGCCGTCGGGTCGGCGATCGTGCCGATGGCGATGACGGCGTCGGTGCCTGCGGTGACGGCCCTGGCGACGCTGACGACCTTGGACGACCACCGTACACGTTCACCGTCCGGCGAGAACCGGACGAGGCTCCCGTCGAGCATCACGAGCCAATCGCCGCCGGGCAGCGGCATGCCGAAGGTGACGTGGACGTCGGCGTGTGCGATCCGGTTCGGCGAACGGTTCACGAACCCGACGAAGCGCGCCGGGCCGCGGCCGCCGGTGTGAAAGGCGACTTGCGCGTCGCCGATCGTATGTGTGGGGCCCGCAGAGGCACACGCAACGAGGGCGAGGGCGAGGAGGGCGCGCAACATGCCGACCAGACGCGCGATCAGCCGATCGTGGGCACGAAATCTTTAGAATCCGACGAAAAATCCGAGCGTGCCCTCGGGCATGGTGATCGCGGCGTCCAGGGTATCGAGGGGCGCGTGGAGGGTGGCGCCGCCCTCGAGCAGGATGCCTAGCGAGCCGGCGAGCAGGGCGCGGAAGCTGAGTCGCGTGGAGGCGGCGAGGTAGCCACCGTCGAGGAACATGCTGCGGTGGCCGACCGTGAGCGAGACCTTGTCCCAGCGGTGGCCGGCCGAGATGCTCACCATGCCCGCGCCGCCCTCGTTGGAGTCGTACTCGTCGTCGGTGGAGGTGTCGATCGCCGAGACCAGGGTCACGGCATACCCGAGGCCGGCACCCACCGTCAGGTCCACGTCCCCGCCCTTCAGGACCTGGTAGCGCAGCTCGCCGAACGTGTTCCAGACCTCGTTCTGCGCGAGCACCTCGAAACCGCCCCCGAGGCCGACGGCGAGGTGCGCTACGGTATTGGCCTCGACCGAGGAGGCGGCGACACCAAGGGCGACTTCGACCTTGCCCGCGGGCAAGGTGTGCGCCGGCCGAACAAACGAATAGGTCCCACAGCCCGAAGCGAGAGTCACGACAAGAGAGGCAAGGCGAGGCATAGGGGGCACGCTAGGGAGGACGCGGAGCCGAGTCAACGCGGCGGTCACGAGTACCACCCGCCATGAACACGTTTGCCAGCTCACGTGCTGCGCGCCGCACGGGCGCAACACTGTGTTCGCTGCCAGCGGGATGCTCGAAGCGCGTTCGACCGGTAGAGCTTTCGAATGCGCTCGGTGTACGCGCCCGTGCTGCTGCCCCTCGCAGCTCTGCTCGCTGCCCTCGTGCGCTGGGCGCTGCAGGGCTCGTGGAACGTGTACACCGCGCTCGAAAAGCGGTTCTACGTCCCCGATCCCGACCTCGGCTGGAGGATCGCGCCGGAACATCCGATCTGGCTCGGCCTCGATGCGTGCGCGATCATCGCCGCCATCGCGTTCGGCCTCGCCATCGGAGGCTACGTGCTCACCAAGCTCGAAGAACGCCGCGAACGTCCGGTGCGCATACTGCGTGTGGCAGCCTGGGTGGTCGCGGCGGTCCCCCTGGTGATCCCCGTCGCGGCGTTCGTGACGGGCGGTGCGCCCGCCGGGGCGCGCGACATGTTGCCGGCCGCGCAGGCGGTGAAGCTCGAGACCGGCATCGCTGGCGCGCTCGCATCGCCCGCCGGGCGCTATGACCTCGCAGAGCACACGGGCAACACGATCACCGCGCGGGTCAGTGCGGGCGGGGAGGCCTTCGATGCTCGTTTCGCACGCGGGATCGCCGGGACGCTGCGGCTCGATCCGCACGACCTCACCAAGGCCGTCCACGCCGAGGTCAGCGTTCCTACGGCATCGGTCGACACCGGGATCGGCGAGCGCAGCAAGCATGCTCGGGAGGGCTACTTGCTCGCGCACAAATACCCACAACTCGCGTTCACGCTCGACCAGGTCGTCGCGGCGCGGCAGGAAACGCCGTCGGTGGTGGCGTTCCGCGCGCGTGGTCGCGTGACGTTGATCGGCAAGACGCATGACGTCGAGGTCACCGGCACGCTCGGTAAACCCGATGCCGCCGCGCTCGCCCGCCTCGGCCTCTCTGGCGAGGTGCTGCTCGTCACCGCTCAGTTCTCGCTCGTCATCCGAGACACCGCTCTTGCCCCAGACGCCGGCGATTTCGACGGCGACCGCATTCCCATCCAGGTCTCGCTAGTTCTGCGTCACACAGGAGAGCTCGAATCATGAAATTGCTGTCTACTCTCGTTCTCGCGATCACCGTCGCCGTCACTCCTGCTTGCAAGAAGAAGGACGAAACCGCGCCTGCCCCGCTGACCAAGGAGCCCGCGGGCTCGGCCGCACCGGCGCCCAAGCCCGAGCCCACCCCGGCGCCCGCGCCCACGGCCGACGCCAATGCGGACTATGTCACCGTGCTCGCCTCGCACCACGAGCCCAAGCCCAACGATCCCGTCGAGGTGAAGTTCTCGAAGTTCAAGGTCACCAAGGCGAGCTTCGATCCGAAGAACCTGGAAGGCGGTACCGCAACGATCGAGATCGATCTGAGCTCGCTGTCGAGCGGGTCCGAAAAGCGCGACGGGCACCTCAAGAGTGAGGGCTACATCGACATCGCGAAGTTCACGACCGCGACCATCGACATCGCCAACGTGAAGAAGAAGGACGACACGCACTACGCCGCCGACGCAAAGGTCAGCTTCCACGGCGTCGACAAGACGTACCCGGTCGAGTTCGAGGTCGTCGAGACGACCGCCGATAGCGTGAAGGTGCGCGGCACGCAGAAGTTCGCGCGCGCGGACTTCAACCTCGGCAAAGAGCCCGGTCCCGAGGAGACGGTCGCGAAGGAGATCGAGATCAAGCTCCAGCTGACACTGAAGAAGACCTGATCCATGCCGCAGCAGCCGAGTAGCTCGACTGCGACCTTGCTCGTGCCCACCGCTCACCGGCCGGGCTTGGAGCCCTCGCCGGCGCGCAGGATCAAGCGCACCGCGCGCAGGACGTCATAGCGCACTTCTTGCGGGCGGCCGGCCAGCAGCTCGTCGAGGGAGCGCAGCTCGTTGTCGGGGTCCTCGTCGATGCCGAACAGCAGCGTGGCCATGCGGATCCCGAAGCCGCGGTGGGCAAGAGCGACCAGGGTCTCCCAGCTCGGCGTCTTCTCGCCGCGCTCGAGCTCGCTCAGGTACTTTTGCGAGATGCCGCAGCGCAGGGCGAGGGCTTCCTGGGTCAACGCGCGTTCCCGGCGGAGGTCATGAATGCGCGCGCCAAGCCGAGCTTGTGCCGTGCGTGCGGTGTTCCTGACCATCGGCGAGGCATCGTAGGGTGCCGCTGCAAGCCCCTGTACACGCCGATGGCTCTACGATAAGTAATGAGTACCATCTGAGAGCAGTGAAGGGAGTGCGGGATGGCGGGAGGCTTACGGATTCTGTTCATCGACGACGACGCCTCGCTGTTGAACGCGCTCGGCACGGCGCTGCGGTCGAGCCGGGACTGGCAGATCGAGCTCGCGCTGGGAGGCGAGGAGGGCCTCGAGGCTCTCGAGCGCGCGCCGTACGACGTGGTCGTCACCGACCTCGACATGCCGATTGTCGGAGGGCGCGCGATCCTGGACGCGGCGCGTTCGGTGCAGCCGCAGGCGCTGCGCATCGTGCTCACCGGGGCCGACGTCGGCAAGGAGCAGCTCGACGCCGACGCCGTGATCATCAAGCCGTGCTCGATCGGCCGGCTGCGTCGCATCATCGAGGCGACGCGCACCGAGAGCTGGCGAAGCTGACCTTACGGGCCGTAGTGCAGCGTCACCTGGCCGTGGCCGACGCGGACGCCAGACTCCGACTGCACGTCGGTCGCGGTCGGGCTCGCGAAGCCGCTGCCGCCACCGCCGCCGCGGCAGTTGCCGCTGCCTGCACCACCGTAGTAGCCGCCACCACCGCCATAACCCTCGCAGCCACAGTTGGAGCCGAGCGGCGTGCCGCCCTGGCCCAGAGAGCCCGCCATCGCGACCACGAACAGGTTGATGCAGGTGCCGTCGGCGCCGCCGCCGGTCTGCGTGGCTCCGCGCCCGCCTGGGTATATGCCGTCGCGAGAGCCGTCGCCTCCGACGAGGCCGCCGCCCTGTCCACCGATGACGTGCAGGTTGCTCCAGTACCCGGCGCCGCCACCACCCCCCGCGACGAGGACGCGATGCTCGAGCGCGGTGCCGCCCTGGCGAACGTCGGACCCACCGCCGCCGCCCTTGCCCGCGCCATCACCTGCGCCGCCACCGTTCCATCCCGCCTCGATGCCCACCGTCGGCTGGCCACCCACGTAGATCGACAGGGTCTCGCCCGGCGTCACGGTGATCGTGCCGGCGGTGCGCCCACCGAAGTTCGTGTTGTTGACCCAGTTCGCGCCTCCCTGTGCACCGAGCACGTTCAGGGTCACGGTCGTGACATTCGGCGGCACGACGAACGTCTGCACGGCGCCCGTGAAGTCGAACGTGAGGTCGGCGATCTCGTAGTTGATCGCATCGAGCGCGAACGGCGCGACGAGCTCGTAGACGGCATCGGTCGTCGTCGGCGCGGAAGACAGGATCTGATACGCCGCGTGGCCGTCGATGACGTTGTCGTTCTGGCCGGTGACCGTCACCGTTTGCTGGGTGTTCCAGTCGCTGGCATCGAACACGAGCTCGGCCTTGTTGAGCGTGCCTTCGGTGGTGAGGCTACTGGCGATCGGGATGGTGACCGGCGCGGTGGGCTCGGAGGTCAGGGCGACCGTGAACGTGGCAACGCCACCTTGTTCGGTGGTCCCACTGGAGAGCGGCGTCACGCTGAGGCCCGCGGTGTCGTCGTCGGTGTTGGTCACCTGGATCGGCGTGACCGCGTAGGCGGCGTAGCCGGTATCCGTGCTGGTGATCGGGAAGTTGATCGGGAACGTGATGTCACCGTCGTCGATGTCATCGTTCTGGCCCGTGACCGTCACCGTCTGCGGGGTGTTCCAGTTGCCCGCGGTGAACTCGAGCGCCGCGCCGACGGTACCTTCGGTCGTATCGGAGCTCGTCGGGGTCACGGTCACCCCCGCGACGGGCTCGGACGTGAGGACCACGGTGAAGGTCGTGGTGGTGCCGCTCTCGGCCGTCGGGCCGGCCGCCGAGGTGACGATCACGCCGAGCTGATCGTCGTCGACGTTGACGACGGCGACATCCGCCAGCGTGAGCGCGGTGTAGCCCGTGTCGGTCGATGCGATCGTCCCGAGGTCGATGCCAACCGTCTGGTTGCCGTCGTCGACGAGATCGTCGATGCCCGTGAGCGTGACGGTCTGCGGCGTCGACCAGTTGGTGGTCGTGAACACGAGCTGCGCGACGTCGGCCGCGATCTCGCCGGTATCGGGGCTCGAGACCGGGATGGTGACGTCGGCGAGCGGAGGTACATCGAGCACGACGGTGAACGTCGCCGTGGTGCCGTCTTCGGCGGTCATGCCGGAGGCTGCGCTGACGGTGACGCCCGGAATCTCGTTATCCACGTTGCGCAGCGCTGCGGTCGCGGTGAGGCCCGTGAAGCCCGCATCGGTCGAGGTCGTGTTACCGAGCGTGACGTTGTAGCTCACGAGGCCATCGCGCTCGGCGTCGTCTGCGCCCACCACCGTGACCGTCTGCGGCTGATCCCACGTGGTGGGCGTGAACGTCAGCGAGGCCGGCGACACGGTGCCTTCGCCGACATCGGAGCTCGTCAACGGAACCGTGACGTTCGCCGACGGCGCGCGCGACAGCCGCACCGTGAACGTCGCCATGCCGCCGGCTTCGGTGGTCTCGGCATCGGCCGCGATCGTGACCTGTAGGCTGCCTGGAACCGGCGCGGCGTCGGGGAAGGCGTCCGCCGCGGCGTCAGGGGTCGACTTCACGTTGTCACCGCAGGCAACCAAGGAGAGTGCGGCGGCTAACCACAAACAACGAATGTTCATCAACTGCGCACAGTAACACCTCAGCCCGCGAGGTAACGCGCCAGGACGCGCGTCATGTGCGCCGGATCGCGACTACCTGCCATCTCACGCACCGAGTGCATCGACAGCATCGGGTTGCCGACGTCGACGGTGGGGATGCCGAGCAGCGTCGACGTGATCGGGCCGATCGTCGAGCCGCAGGGCAGGTCGGTGCGCACGACATACTGCTGCACGGGCACGTCCTCGGCGCGGCACAGCTCGGTGAACATCGCGGCGGTGGCGGCCGTGGTGGCGTAGCGCTGCTGGGCGTTGATCTTGATGACCGGACCCGCGTTGAGGTGCGGCTTGTGGCGCGGCTCGTGGCGGCCCGCGTAGTTGGGGTGAACCGCGTGCGCCATGTCCGCCGAGATGCACGTCGAGCGCGCGCACGCGCGATGGAACGCCTCGCGATCGGGGACGAGGCGCTCGAGGAGGCGCGGCAGCACGGCGCTGCCGGCGCCGCCGTGGGTCGCGCTGCCGACCTCCTCGTGGTCGAAGAGGGCGATCACCGAGATCGCGATGGGCGCCTTCGCATGCACGAGCGCGGTCAGTGCCGCGTGGCAGCTGGCGAGATTGTCGAGGCGCGCAGAGAAGATGAACTCGCCGTTGGCGCCGCCGCGCGTGGGTGCGGTGAGGTCGTAGAGCATGAGCTCGCTGCCGGCGATCGCGTCGAGTGTGGTCCCCGCGGTTTCGGCGACCAGCGCGAGGGCACCGCGCGCATCGCCGGCGAGGCCGTAGATCGGCGCGAGGTGCTCCTGGCGGTTGAGCACGAGGCCCTTGTCGTTGACCTCGCGATCGAGGTGGATCGCGAGCTGAGGGATGCGCAGCAGCGGGCGATCGATGCGCACGAGCTTGCTGGTGAGCCCGCCGCCCTCGCGCACGAGCACGCGGCCGGCGATGCCGAGGTCGCGATCGAGCCACGAGTTGAGCAGTACGCCGCCGTACACCTCCACGCCGAGCTGGGCGTAGCCCTCGACGGCGTATTCCGGGTGCGGCTTGAGACGGAGGTTGGGGCTGTCGGTGTGCGCGCCGACGATCCGGAAGCTCGTGCGGTGCGCGGGCTCCGGCAGCACGAACGCGATCAGGTTGGTCTCGGTCGTCGTGACGACGTAGCGCCCCGGCGCCAAGCTCGACCAATCATCGGCCTCGGCGAGTGTACGAAAGCCCGCCGCTTCGAGGCGGCGGCGGGCCTCGCCGACCGCATGGAACGGCGTCGGTGAGGCGTGGAGGTAGGCGAGCAGGTCGTCGATGGGGTCAGCGAGCACGCACGTATCCTAAACGCCTCCGACGTTCACCGCGCGCTGGATTGCTGTCGCGCTCTAGTCGACCATCGACGGCGGAACCGCGCGCGTGACCAACGTCGCCCCGTTCATCACGGCGTCACAGGCGGTGGCGGTCAGCTTGATCGACTGATCTCCCGTGTCGTACAGGTAGCGCTCGAGCGTCGTGTCGCGGCCGAGGTCGTCGGTGAGGGGCAGCGTACGTTCGACGCCGCCCTGGCGCAGGAACACGCGCAGCAGCGCCGGATCCGCGGGCGCGGGGTTGAGCGGGCCGACCTTGCACACGATCGTCGAGACGATCCGGCGGAACTCGTTCACGAGGTCGGAGGCCGTGGTCGCGACGAAGTGATAGTTGCGGTCGCGGCGGCTCGACGGCGTGCCGGCGACGTCGGTCATGAACTGGTCGAGCGCGGGACCGGAGCCGGAGCGCCGGATCTCGAGCGAGAAGATCGTCATGCCGGCGTCCCACAGGGCGTTGGCCGCAGCCTTGCCCTGGTCGAAGGAGTTCGGCTCACCGTCGGAGACGAGGAGCACGTAGCGCCCGGTGTCGGGCACCGCGGACAACAGATTCTGCGCGGACGACAGCCCCGCCGCGGTGTTGGTACTGCCCCCCGCGTCGTACTGGTTCATCGCGCTGACGATGCCGTTGGGCGCGCCGTTGCCGATCGGCACGGTCTTGAACACGTTGTCCGAATAGAAGGCCGCGCCGTAGTCGATCTCGAGGCCCGCATTGAGCAGGAGGTCGACGCTGTCCTCGAGCACGTCGATCGCGCGGGTATTGCCACCCGAGAACGGCAGGTTCATCGAGCCGGAGTAGTCGAGCACGAGCGTGAGCTTGGGGAGGCGGCGCTCGACGCTGTCGAACCGGATCTGCGGCAGCGACGAGGTCGACTTCGCGCGAATCTCCGTCGTACCGCCGGTCCACACGAGCACCGGCGTGTCGATCTGGGTCGACGCGATCGCGGTGATATCGACGGAGGTCGCGGACTCGCGGACATCCCACGTGAGGGCGATGCCGGTCGGGGAGTTGGCGACCGCGATCGACTCTGCCGCGAGCCGTGACGTCGCGTCGAAGGGCAGGCCGCGCTCGCGAATGACCTGGAGGGCGGCGAGCGTGCCCGCATCGGCGGCGCGCTGCACGTCGGACTTCACGACCGCGATGCGGCCCAGCGTGATCCCGCCCAGCGAGACCATTGAAAGCATCAGCGCACCACCGACTACCGCCGGCGTCACTTGGCCTCCAGCGTGATGTTCCCCTTCGCGCCCGGCCACTGGCCCGCGCCGCCGCCGTTGGTGGTGCTCATGATCGCGCCGGGGAGGAGCGCGGCGCCGGACGTGACCGTGGTGCCGCCGCCTTGCTTCGGGTCGCCGCGGCGCACGGCGTTGGTCCGCTTGGCATCGTCGGCGCCAAACGTCGGCGTCTTCTCGGGGTCGCTCTGACGCTGTGCCGCCCACGCTTCACGCGACGCCACGTTGGTGTCGGGCGAGAGGTGGCGGGTGCGGCAGGCGGAGAGGAGTGCGACACTCGCGAACAGGATCGTACGCAAGGTCCGGCGTTGCTGGACCGCGCAGCGGAGCGGATGCGACGCGAGGGTAGATGGAATCATGGCTGCTCCGTGGGGCGAAGGTCGGGGGAGAGGGTGTAGGCACGCTCGCGAAGCTCGTTGGCGCGAACGTGGTCGCCGCGCTCCTCTTCGAGGAGAGACAGGTTGAGCAGCGCGGAAGCTTCGTTCATGCCGGCGCGGAACGTGCGCTCCGCGTCCTCGAAGCGGCCGCTGCGGCCGTACGCGTAGCCGAGGTTGGCGTACGCAGGGGCCATCCCCGGGTCGAGCGCCAGCGCGGTCTCGAGCGGCGCGATCGCGGCAGTGTGCTCGCCGGCCGCGAGGAGCGAGAAGCCGAGGTTATTGCGATAGTCGGCGTTGCCGGGCGCGAGCTGGGTCGCGCGGCGGTGATGGTCGAGCGCCTCGGGGTGGCGGCTGGTGAGGTCGAGGAGAATGGCGAGCGCGGCGTGGCCGTCCGCGCGCTTTTCATCGAGCTTGAGGGCGCGGCGCAGCTCGGCCTCGGCCTGCGGATACAGCCCGAGGTCGCGCAGGACGCTGCCGTAGAGCACGCGGGCACGAACGTCGCTGGGGTTCTGCGCGATCATGCGCTGGAGCAGCGGGACGGCGGCTTCGCGCGCGCCCTTGCTGACGTACAGCTCGGCGAGCTCACCGCGCAGCGCCTCGCCCTGCGCCTGGATCGCCGCGTGTTGCTTCTGGGCACCGCCACATCCGACCGCGACCAATGTCGCGAACGCGATGGGGAGGATAGTACCCAACCGTCGACGCATGGTGCTCATCCGTGCAACGCGCGGACCAGCTGCAGCACAGCCGGCCCGATGATGATGAGGATCGCGGCTGGCAACAGGCAGGTCGCGAGGGGAATGGTCATCGAGGCGGCGAGCTTCCCAGCCCGCTCCTCGAGCATGCTCATGCGCGCGCGGCGCGACGACATCGCGAAGTCGCGGAGCGTATTGGCGATCGGGGCGCCGAGGCCGTGGGCTTGCGCGAGCACGCCGCACAGCGCCGACAAATCGTCGAGCCCCACGCGGCGCGACAGGCGGCGCAGGCCGTCGGGGAGCGGGACGCCGGCTTCGAGCTCGCGGGCGATGACGCTGAATTCGTCGGAGAGCACGGGCGACGTCGGCGCGATCTCCTTCGCGACGCGCGCGAGCGCGTGCTCGAGCGACAACCCTGCGTCGATACAGGTGGTCAACAGGTCGATCGCACCGGGCAGGCCGGTGGCGACGGCATCGCGGCGTTCGCCGGCCTTGAGATCGAGGAACTTCCGGGGGCCAATAAGCCCGAGGACGAGCGACCCCATCGCGATCATCATGCCGCTGAGGCCACCGACCGCGGCGGCCGCGAACAGGGCGAACACCACACCGAGGATGACGGCGGCGAACCGCTCCTCGCAGAACCGGTCGATCGCGTCGCGCGAGCGGCGGCCGGCCATCTGGAGCGAGGTTTCGAGCTGGTACAGCTCGTCGGGGACCGTCGGGCGCAGGTGGCTAGCGACGGGCGCCAGCAGGCGACGCCACAGCGCGGGCGGGCCTTCCTCGTCGGACGATTCGTCCGCCCTGCTGGCGGCGCGGGCGCGAGCGTAGGCAGCGAAGGCTGCGAGCGAGCCGAGGACGGCGCAGCCCGCAGAGACACTGTTCAGCACGGCGGCATCCATGGGAGCTCCTAGGACAGGGGGCGCACCAGCCGGCGGGTCCACGTGAGGCCGGTGAGCCACAGGGCAATACAGACGAACAGGATCACGCGACCGCCCGAGTCGTTGATCAGCATGGCGGTGTGCGACGGTGCGCTGAGCAACGCGAGGAAGAAGAACCCGACAGGCAACGCGCCGAGCATGCGCGCGGACTGGCGACCCTCGGCGGTGAGCGCGCGCAGGCGCGTCTGGTAACCTGCGCGTGCACGCGCGCTCTCGACGATGCGGTCGATGACGGCGATCAAGTTGCCGCCCGTGTCCTGAAGGACGGCGACGGCGACCACGAAGGTGTCGATCGACGTGCAGCCGGGGAGGCGCGCGCTCATCGCGGCGAGCACGTCGGCGATCGGGCGGCCGAGCTGGTGCTCCTCGTGGGCGCGCGCGAGCTCGTGGCACAGCGGTGCCGGCGTCTCCGCCGCGGCGAGCTGCAGCGCGCCGGGGAGGGCGTGACCCGCACGCAGCGCGAGGGCCATGATCTCGAGCGCCTGCGGCATCTGGTCGTCGCATTGCGCGAGGCGACGCGCGCGCGTGCGGCGCACCAGGATCCACATGGTGAGGCAACCACCGAGGCCAAAGATGAATGCGAGCGCGCCCGACCCGAGCGCGACGCCAAACAACAGGCCCACCACGGCGGCGGCCCCGACGCGCGAGATGAGCTCGCTGGGGGTCCAGCCGAGCCCGCTCTCCGCGAGAAACCGCGCGATACCGTCAGCCTCTTCGCGCATCAGCCCATCGCGTGCATCTTCTGCCGTGCGCTCGCCGAGGCGACGCACCAGCGCTTCATGCGCGCGCGTGCGACGTGCGTTCCACGCGAGGAACACGGCGAGCGCCAGCGAGAGGACGCCGACGAACGCGAGGGGGGCAATCGCCTCTGGACCCACTAGCCAACCTCGCCGCTGGCGTGTCCGCGCATCATGCCCATGGTGCGGAATCGCTCCGTGAGCAGGGTCCCCGCCTTGGCGACATGGCGACCGATCACCGTGCCGTCGGACGTGGTTCCGGTGCGCTCGAACGCGAACACCGTGTGCATCGGGATCGTGGCGCCATCCTGACCGGCGACCTCGGCGATCGCGGTGACGCGGCGCTTGCCGTCCTGCATGCGGGCGACCTGCACGATGACGTGCACGCTGCGCGCGATCATCGAGGCCATCGTGTTCTCGGCCAGCGGCGTCCCCGTCATGCCGAGCATGGTCATGAGGCGGGCGGCGGCGTCGTCGCAGCTGTTGGCGTGGATGGTCGCCATCGAGCCATCGTGGCCCGTGTTCATCGCCTGCAGCATGTCGAGCACCTCGGCGCCGCGGACCTCGCCGACGATGATGCGGTCGGGACGCATGCGCAGCGAGTTCTTCACGAGCTCGCGGATCGAGATCGCACCCTTGCCCTCGAGGTTCGCTGGGCGCGCCTCGAGGCGAACCACGTGCGGCTGCTGGAGGCGAAGCTCGGCGGCGTCCTCGACGGTGATGATGCGCTCGCGCTTGCTGATGAAGCCCGAGAGCAAGTTGAGCATCGTGGTCTTGCCAGCGCCGGTACCGCCCGACACGAGGATCGAGCAGCGCGCGCGCACGGCGGCGTGCAGGTACGACAGCATGTCGGCGGACATCGCGCCCGAGCGCACGAGGTCTTCGCCGAGGAGCGGACGTGAGGAGAACCGGCGAATCGACAGCGCGGAGCCGTCGATGGCGAGGGGCGGGATGACGGCATTGATACGGCTGCCATCCGGCAGGCGGGCGTCGACCATCGGCGAGCTCTCATCGATGCGGCGGCCGATGCGCGCGACCATGCGCTGGATCGTGTGGAGCAGGTGGCGGTCATCCCGGAACCGCACGTCGGTCAGCATCAGCTTGCCTTCGCGCTCGACGAACACGCGATCGGGGCCGTTGACGAGCACGTCGGTGACCGTCGGATCCGCGAGCAAGACCTCGAGCGGGCCGAGGCCCGTGAGCTCGTCGAGGGTCTGGTCGACGAGCATGCCGAGCTCGCCCGACGACACCGCGACGCCTTCGGCGAGCACGAGCTGCTCGACGATGCTGCGGAGGCGGGCGCGAAGCTCCTCGGGCTGCAGCTGCGAGACCGCCGCAAGATCGAGGCGATCGAGGATCTTGTGGTGGAGACGCGCGGAGATCGACGCGAGGTCTTCGCGCGCATCGCCATAACCCGCGTCGTTACCGCCACCGCCGTCACGGCGCAGGCGCCCTGCAAGCTTGCTGGACATCAGCCACCCGCCTTCCGCGAGAACCACCCACGCTTGGGCGGCGCCGCTGTCTGACCGCGGCACAGCGCAGCGATGCCTTCGATGTCGTCGACGATGCCACGCGTGCGGGCGATGTCGAGGAGGAGCGCGCCTGCGTCGAGTGCCTCGCTCACCACGTTGTCCTCGCGAACACGCGCGGTGATGCGCTTGGCGAGCGCGCGCTCGATCGCGGCATCGTCGATCGCGGCGCGGCGGACCGTGCGATTGAGGACGATGTGAATGCGCGAGCTGTCGATCCCCAGGCGGGCGAGAAGCGTCAACACGCGCGCAGCGCGGCGGACCGAGGGCACGTCCTGGGTGACGACGAGGAGGATGCGGGTCGCGGCTTCGAGCGCAGGCAGCGCCACATCGCCGAGGTCACGCACGCCGTCGACCACGACATGGGCGAAGTGCGTGCGCAGCGTGTCGAACAACCCGGGCAGGCGCGACGGCAGCCCCGGGTCGATGTCCTCCACGTGGTCGGTCTGGCTTAGCGCGCACAGCCCCGAGCCGTGCTGCGCGAGACGGCGGCGCAGCGACGCCGCGTCGAGCGCGTGGGCTTCGCGAGCGACCGAGGCGAGCGAGGTCTGCGGCGCGACGTCGAGTGCAACGCACACGTCACCGAGCTGGAGCTCGAGGTCGACCAGACATACCAATTGTCCGCCGCGGAGTAGCGCCGCGGCCGTGTTGACGGCGAGCGCGGTCGCGCCGGCGCCACCGCGGCAGCCGAACACGACCGTCAGCTGGCCGCGTTGCTGCGCGTAGGCGTCCGGCATCACCGGAGGCGGGACCGTGGCCGGCCGCTGGCTGGGCAGGAAGTCGATCTCCGATGGACGATCGTTCGACACGGGCATGACCGGCGCAGCGACCGGTTGATGTCCGAGAGGCGGCGGGACCGTGGGCGGGCGCTGGCCTGGGCCGGCGGGCGCCGTTGGGGCCCCAGCACCGCGGTACGAGACCGTCGGCAGCACCGTCTCCGCCGGAACGAACGCGGGCGCCTTCGAGGCAGAGCGCGGGCGTCGACCGTCGGGCTGACGATCGTCTATCGACGTGCGCTCCTGTTCGCTATCAAACGTCGGCTGAGGCTGGCGGGCCATGACGGTCTCCTCGTTGGTTAGCGCTTGAAACCGATGGCGCCGGCGGGCTTGGCCTTCTTGCGCGACTTCTTCGGCGCCTCCGCTGGTTCCTCGGTGGCGAGGCTCTCACCGCGCCCGAGCAGGAACAGCTCGAGGTCGCCGGGGTCCGTGGTCGTCTTCTCGCCCGGCAACATCGGCTTCTTGTCAAGCGGCTGCACGAGGTGTGCCGTGACGACGACGAGGAGCTCGGTCTCGCGACGCTGGTAGGAGCTCGAGCGGAACAGCGTGCCGAGGACGGGAATCGACCCGAGGAGTGGAACCTTGTCTACCGTCGAGCGGACCTCGTCGGAGATCAGACCGGCGATCACGAAGGACTGGCCGTCGACGAGCCGCACCGACGTCTGCGAGTGGCGCTCGCGAAGGCCGGGCACCTGCGTCGACGCGAGGCGCACGCCGAGGGATGGGTCGATGTCGGAGACCGTGACGCCCAGATCGAGCGAGATGTCGTCGCCCGAGACGGTGGGTGTGAACATGAGCTGGATGCCGAACTTGCGGTACTCGACGCCGATCTGGCCAAGAGACTGCGGCAGCGGCACCGGGAACTCGCCGCCGGCGAGGAACGATGCGGGCTTGCCACTCATCGTCACCAGCGTCGGCTCGGCGAGCGTGCGCGAGTAGCCCTTCGACGACAGCAGTGACAGCGTGGCGGAGAACGGGAACCCACCGAGCGTCGACGAGAACACGAAGCCGAACGCACCGCCGACGGCGCCGCCCACGAGTGGGACCGCGTTGCCGAGCGGTGCCCCCGCGGAGTCGAACCCGGAGGAGCCGTGGTTGAGATCGCCGACCGCGGGAACGCTCGTCTGCGGCGAGATGCCACCGAGGTCGGTGCCGGGCGAGAGCACGCCGCCGGAGTACCCGGTGCCCGTGCTCGCGTAGCGATTCTTGCTCCAGAAGTTGAACCCGATCTCGCGCAGGCTCGAGCGTGAGACCTCGGCGAACGAGACCTCGAGCTGCACCTGCTGCGCGCCGGCGACGGTGAGCGCGTTGACCAGCGTGGGCTCGGCGTCGTCGAACACGCCCGCAGCAATGCCGCCGACGATGCGCTCGACGCGCTCGACGTCCTCGGCGCGGGCAACGTGGCCCGACAAAATGAGGGCGCGGCCCGCGTTGGTGACGTCGAGGCCTTCGGCGTCGGGGAGCGCGCGGCGGAGCGCCGTGCGCATTTCGTCGATCGGCCACTTCACGTCGATCGCGACCACCTTGGCGTCGCCACCTGTCCACACGGTGGCGGTGGTGCGACCGGGGCGCAGACCGGAGATCAGCAGCTGATCGGGATCGAACGCGGTGACCTGAGCGATCTGCGCGTCGGCGACGGCCACGCGCGAGATGGCCTTGCCCATCCGCACGTAGTTCGAGCTGCCGACGGTGACGTCGACGGTCTTGTCGACCTTGGCGGAGTCGGAAGCTTCCTCCGCGAAGGCGACCTGTGACGGGACAGCGACGGCGAGCGAGGCAGCGAGCAGTCCGAGGCGGTGGAAACGGCGATCACTTCGCATTGAGGACCTCGATCGAGCCGCCCGACTTGGCCGGTGCGGTGGGGGTGGCGGCGTCGGCGCGATCCGACGCGACGACCTGGATGCGACGCTTGTCGCGCTTCACCGTCGGAATATTCGACGGCCCGGTGGCCGTCGGCTCGACCGCGGAGGCGTCGGTCGGCTCCGGCACGAACGCGGAGAACTGCTCGGGGCGCGCGCCCTGCGTCTCGATGATCGCGTCGTCGGTGGCGTTGCGGAGGACGACATCGATGCGGCCCTCGGTACGCGCGACGGACAGGATCTCGGCGTCCTCGGGCGAAACCTCGAGGGTGACGAACGTGCCGCGGTCGGCGGTCTTGTCCAGGCCGTCTTCGTTGCGGGCGATACGGCGCGTCGCGACGTCCGTGTCGAGTCCGACGGACAGCACGCGCGCGTGCTGCACGGCGATACGCGCCGAGGGGCCACGGCCGCCCGGGTCGCGCATGGTGGCGACCACATCGACGAATGCGCCGGGGTAGAGGAGGCCGGTGTAGCCCGCGGCTGCGTCGACCGAGATGGCGATCGCGCGCATCTTCGGGGCGACAAGGGCGGCGACGCCGGTACCCGACTTGCTCGACGACAACCGGCCCGAGACAACCGGCTCACCGGGGAGGATGCCGACGGTCGGCGCCGCACCCTTGGTGGTCTCGATCAGCTCCTCGACGGTCGCGAACGAGCCTGCCGGCACCGCGTCCTCGGGCCACTCGCGGACCTCGAGCATGGACTTGTCGATCGGCTGGCCGGCGCGAAGCTCGGCTTTCGCGACGACGACCGCGGCGACGCGGGTGCCCGAGTAGCTCGACTTCATCGTGTTGCCGATGGCAAACGCGGCGAGGGCCGCACAACCGAGCGCGACGGCCAGAAACCCCAGCGCTCCGTAGCGTGAGGCGTTCGTCTTCACCGAAGATCGGGGCACGGCGTGTCCTTTCAGTACGGCATGCTGGCGCGCACAGAGATTTCAGAGCTTCCGAGGAATGGCAGCAGCGAGCCACCGATGCCGGTGGTGGCGGTGCAACGTGCGGTGACATCGACGCGGCGGACGCCGAGAGCGTCGGTGCTGGTGGATGACGTGACGTCGAGACCGGAGCAGCGCGTGTCGGCGCCCAGGCGGTCCTGGATCGCGGAGCGAATCTGGTTGGGGTTCGCGTTGCGCGCGATCGCGGCACGCCGCGTCGCAAAGTTCGTGGCGTCCCCGAGCTGATGGCGCGTGGTGAGCACGAGCCCGAAGTGTACTCCGCCGAGAATCACCATCACCAGCAGAGGAATCCCGACCGCGAGCTCGACCGAAACGGCGCCCCGTTGGTTGCGGGCCCGTCGGTTGCGGCGTCGGATCACGGCACACCTCCCAGCATGGCGATCACCCCACCGATCGCGAGCGGGACACCTAGCGGAACGACCAGCGAACGGCCACGCAGCGGGGCGATGGGGGCCGTCTTGGTGAGGACAGCGACACCTACATTGCGCGCCATCTCACGACCGACGCCACCCGCGACCGCCATCGCGATCGAGAGCAGGCCGCCGAGCGCGATTCCGTAGAGACCGCCGACGAAGACGCCCCACGGCCCGAGCCAGGCGCCGAATGCGGCAAGAAGTTTAGCGTCCCCCCCGCCAACCCAACGGGCAGCGAAGGCGGGGAGCAGCATCGCGAGACCAACCACCGTACCCATCAGCCCCATGCCGACCGCGCTCGCCGACAGCGTTTGGGCTTGGAACGCCATCCCGCCGACGAAGATCACGAGCACGAGGGCATTCGAGATCCGCCGGCTGCGGATATCGCTCCACGCGGCAGCCGCGGCGAGCGTGGTGAAGATGGCGGCTGCGACCATGGCGACTTACGACGAGGTGCGGATCTTGTTGCCGGCGCGACCGAACATGCCGGCGATCTCGTCGCGGAAAGCCACCAGCGCGACGATGAGGGCGATGGCGATCACCGCGGTGATGAGGCCGTACTCGACGGCGGTTCCGGCTTCTTCGTCACGACCCAGGCGCTTGATGAGAGCAGTCATTGTCATTTCTCCCGTTGAAGACAGCCACTGCGACTCCTGTGCCGATGTTTTGCGACATCCAAGTACCCGAAGACCGCCCACCTCTGTGAGCACCGAGGTTTGGCGTTACCTAGGCACACAGTCCCCACTAGGTTCAGCTGACCCGAGCAATGTCGATGGGATGGGGTAGTGATCGGGGAGCTGAGATGGTCGCGAACCACATGAAGTTCAGTGCTCTGGCTGGCGGCGTCGTCGGCGCAGGCTGCAGCGATGATGGTACCGGATCGGGTGCTGGCTCCGGCGCAGATCCGGTCGGAACCTGCGAGCCGAGCTGTACCGGCATCAAGATGTTCGACGACAGTGTGTGTGTCTGTGCTCCTGGTGGAGCGCCTTGGTGAGTACGCGAAGCGATTCAACTACTCGTTCAGCCACTCGCCCGATCCGGCAACCATGTACGAGACGACGTTCGTCAGCTGTCCTTAGCGCTCACGCCACGGCCGCGAGCGCGTCGGCGACCACGGAGATCAGGCGATCGATCTCGGGCTTCTCGACGATGAACGGCGGCGCGAGCTGGATCGTGTCGCCGCCGTAGCGGACGTACACGCCCTTCTCCAGACACTTCATCGCGATCTCGAACGGGCGCTTGGCCGGCTCGCCCGGGACGGCCTCGATCGTCAGGCCGGCGGCGAGGCCGAAGTTGCGGATGTCGGTGATGTGCTTCGTTCCCTTGAGACTGTGGACCGCGTTCTCGAAGTAGGGCGCGAGCTCCTTCACGCGGTGGACCGCGTTCGAAGAGACGAGCAGGTCGAGCGCGGCGATGCCGGCCGCACACGCGACCGGGTGGGCCGAGTACGTGTAGCCGTGCGCGAACTCGAGCATGTACTCGGGGCCACCCGCGGCCATGAACGTCTCGTAGATCTCCTTCTTGGCCACCACGGCACCGAGCGGCTGAACGCCGTTGGTCACCTGCTTGGCGACGTTGAGGATGTCGGGCGTGACGCCGAACGCCTCGGCGCCCGTGAACGCGCCCGCGCGGCCGAACCCGGTGATGACCTCGTCGAAGATGAGTAGGATATTGTTCGCCGTGCAGATCTCGCGGAGCCGGTTCAGATAGCCGACCGGCGGGATGACAACGCCGGCCGAGCCCGAAAACGGCTCGACGATGACGGCGGCGATGTTGGACGCGTCATGCAGCGCGATCAGGCGCAGCAGGTCATCGGCAAGCTCGGCGCCGGTCTGCGACTGGCCGCGGGTGAACGCCTTGGTCGTGTCGGTGAGTGCGAGCTGGGTGTGTGCGATGTGGTCGGCTTGGACCGCCGGACCGTAGGCCTTGCGGTTGCCGACGATGCCACCGACGGAGATGCCGCCGAAGTTGACGCCGTGGTAGCCCTTTTCGCGGCCGATGAGGAGCGTCTTGGTGCCCTGGCCCTTCGCGCGCCAGTACGCGCGGGCCATCTTCAGCGACGTGTCCGCGGCCTCGGAGCCCGAGCCGGCAAAGAACACGTAGTCGAGCCCGGCGGGGGTGAGCTCTTTGATCTTGTTGGCGAGCGCGAATGACTGGGGGTGGCCGAACTGGAACGCGGGCGAGTAGTCGAGCGTCTGCACCTGCTTGGCAACCGCTTCGGTGATCTCGCGACGGCCGTGGCCGAGGCCGGTGCACCACAGACCCGAGAGGCCGTCGAACACCTTTTTGCCCTCGGTGTCGATGTAGTACGCGCCTTCGGCCGCGACGAAGATGCGCGGATTCGCCTTGAACTGCCGGTTGCCGGTAAACGGCATCCAGTGCGCGTCGAGCCAGGCCGCGTCGGTGTTGACCTTCTTCGGATCAGGAGTGTTCATGACAGGCAGCTTAGTCGATCGGCAGGTAGCCGTCCCGGCGGTAGTTCCCGCGACCGGTAGCCCACAACAAACAATTCGTGGCCGAGCCGGGTACCTCGTAAATGAGCACTGCCTGCTCGCGATCGACGGCGTCCTTGAGCGAGACCGTGATGTCGAGGTCGCCGTCGTTGTCGGCGTCGGCGATCGTCGGGACGGGCATCGCGCCGCGGCCACCGAGTGGGACGCGATGCAGGATCTCACCGGCCGCATTCAGGATGATGAGGTCGCCGCCGCCTGTCCCGTACGTGTTCATCACCAGCTCGGGAATGCCATCACCCGAGAGGTCGGCGATCGCGACACCCGCGGTCCACTCCTCCGCGCTCGTCGTGTACGTGCGACTCCACAAGCGCTCCCCGGCGGCGCTGACCGCGTGGAGCTTGCCGTCGAAGCCAGCGAACACGATCTCCGGGCCCGGCTTCGCGGGATCGATGTCGGCGACCGAGACCTGGTTGGTGATGCCGACGAGGTTCTCGCCGTAGTCCCACAGTCCGGAGAGGAAGGCGGGTTCATGCACCGGCGTCTCCCAGCTGGGCGGCCGCGTGCCGTCGTGGCGCGCGACGAACAAGACGACCCCTTGCTCGCGCTCGTTCTGCGCCACGTTCTGCACCGACCCGAGCGAGATCAGCTCGCCCGTGCGGTCACCGTCGAGGTCGGCGATCGCGGGTGCGCTGTTGGTGAAGTGCGCCTGGAGATCGCTGCTGTTGTCGGAGTACCCCTGTTGGGCGAGCGCGTAGTCGAGCATCCAGCGGATGCCGGAGAACTTTGCGCGATCGAAGATCGGCGCAGCGTCGAACGCCCGGCCGGAGCCGTCGTGGAGCGACATGTACGCGTTGTCTTGCGTCGCGAAGATGTCCTGCGTGCCGTCACCATCGACATCGCCGAGCGCGAGGTTCTCGTCATAGCCGCCGGTCACGTAGCACTGGTCGTCGCAACCGGCCGCGCCTGTCGTGTTCGCGGGAAAGCCGGGGAGCGGTTCTCCGTTGCCGTCGACCGCGATCACGATGTCGCGCTGGTTGTTCGCATCGAGTGGGGTCGTCGTGACGGCGACGAGATCGAGCTGGCCATTGCCGTCGACGTCACCGGCCGCGAGGGAGCGCAGCTCGCGCCGCCATGCGAACGGGAACCCAGTGACCGCCGTGCCCGTCGCCGTGAACATGGCGATTTGGTTCTCCGACGCGACCGCGACCTCGAGGCCCGGCGCAGCGTCGAAGTCGCCGATCACGGGCGATGCCCAGATGCGCGCGGGCAGGGTCGCGCGCCACGCCTCGCTGACCTCGCCGCCAGCGCCGATCCTCCACACGAGCAGGAGCTCGTGGCGCGGCGCGACGATCTCGACGGTGCCGTCGCCGTCGAGATCGAGCACGGCGGGGGAGGCGAGCCAGGCTTCTTGCCAGCGATCTTTCAGCGTGTACTTCAAGCTCGGTGCGGCAACCGTCGTCGTGCCCGACGCGGCAGCCATACACGCGGGCTGCGGCAGATCGATCGGCGGCCCGTCGTCGTCTTCGCCGCCATCACCACCACCACCGCCGCCGCAACCAAGAGCCAACAGAATCACCGACGTGGTGAAGCGCCCCATCTGCTGACGATATCGCTAATCGCGAGCGAGTACGTAGTCCGCGAGCCGGACCGTGCGCGTTCGCAACCAGTAGGAGAAGGTCAGATTCGGCCACAGCAGCACCTCGCCGTCGGGGGCCTGGTACCAGCTGTGACAACCCGAGGTCCACACAGGCTGCGCCCGGATACGTGTTGTCACGCCACGTTCCCCCGACGCGATCGGCCTTCTCCAGGATGACAAACGAGTGGATGCCCGCGCGCCGAAGCTCGATGCCGGCACACAGCCCGGAAAAGCCGCGCCCACGATCACCGTGGCCAGCCCGTGCATCGCGGGAGACGCTAACGCGCTATTGAGTTTTGGTCAATAGCGCGCGGGTCGGGTGGGGTGCGTGTCGAGCTCAGGCCGACAGCTGATCGAGGGCGGCGTCCACCTCGTCGAGCTCCCACAGGCGGCGATCGAGCTCGCGGTCGAACTCCGTCGTGAGGCACGGGCAGGCGGTGCGCTGGGCGACGAGCCGGATCATCTCGTCGATGGCCTCGAGCTCGTCGGTAAGGCGCTCGACGCGGCGCAGGCACTCGTCCCGGTGGCGGATACGGCGTGCCTGGATCTCCCGCCGGCGACGCATGCGGTTCGGGTCGCTGATCGGGATCGCGATTGGCAAGTCATTTCCGCCCGCCAGCCGGAGCGCGTCGAGACATTTCTGGTGGCCCACCGAAATGCGCACGAAGTGGTCGAGAAGATCCTGCAGATCGAACCGCTTCGCCTCGTTGGGATCGAGGCGCTCGACCTCCTCGACCAGCTCGCGGAGCTCGAGGTACTGCGTCTGGCGCACGGGCCCCGCGGGGCGAAGCTGCTTGAGGCGCGCACTTTCACGGCGTGCGCGGATGCGCAGCTGCGACTGACGATCGAGGTGGCGTTGCACCACCTTGCTCCGCGCCGACAGGCCACCCGCGATGATGACACTGAACATCGCGATCAGAGCGCCGAGTGCTCCTGCGTGCCCGAGTCCCACACACGCAGCGAACACCGCGAGTGCGACGCACACGGGACTGGCGATCGCTCCGCGGACGTACGTCAGCGACGTGGTCCCGTGGGTTGGCGCTGCCACCGCGGACGGCGAGGCAACGACGAGGCCGGTCTGCGAGGGCTGCATGCAAGCCGCTGTTACATGACGCGTGCCACCAAGACGTTTCCTGGTTCGTCTATTCACCGGCCAGCGTTACCGTCATCGTCGGTGGTCGCCGGCGCCACACCGTGCCGCGTGGGGCGAGCCTAGGGGCAGGGCAGGGCCTTACGCGTCGGGGATTTAGGCTAGGATGCGCGCCCTATGTCTCGCATCCTTCGCTCTCGTGTAGGCCAGCTCGCGCTGGTCTCGTTCCTCGCCTCCGCCGCTGGCTGCGAGCAGGCTCCGTCGAAGCTCGACAACGTCGTCATGGTGCGCGCCCCGAAGGGTGGCGGCGGCGCCGTCGGTGACTGCGTCGGTGGCTCCGCTGCAGTCGGCGACATCGAGAGCAAGGACATCCTCGCGCGCAAGGACACCACCCCTCTCGTCTACGCGAAGCACGTCCTCATCGGATGGAAGGATCTGGAGGCCGCCTACCGCGGGCAGATGGATCCCCGCGCCAAGAGCCGCAGCCAGGCCGACGCGAGCAAGCTCGCCCTCGAGGTCCTCGACAAGCTCAAGGCCGATCCCAAGGCGATCGACGCCCTGATCGAGCAGCACGGCGAAGATCCGGGCATGAAGGGTGGAGAGCCCTACAAGGTCGAGGCGGAGACGCAGTTCGTGCCGGAGTTCAAGAACCTCGCGCTCCGGCTCAA